>JAJRQI010000030.1 GCA_024280335.1 Deltaproteobacteria bacterium | reverse complement strand
TATCGTCCAATCAATGAAAGGTGATTTCGACGGCCTGTTCGGCATCGAAAAGGATCAGGGTTTTAAAAGCGCCCTCGGCACCATATACCAGACCTTTGACGGAAAAGAACTCTACCCAAGTGCCGAAGAAAAAGCCGCCAACTTGCTCTATTTCATCGTCAAGAATCACGCATTCAGCGATGGCAATAAACGGATCGCTGCTGCTATCTTCATCTACTTCCTCAACGTCAACCGCATCCTCTACCGCGAAGACGGCAGTAAACGCCTGGCCGACAATGCCCTGGTTGCCCTGACCCTGCTGATTGCCGAGAGCAAGCCGGAGGAGAAAGAGACGATTGTGAAGGTGATTGTGAATTTGATAAACCGAAATAATGAATGACCATTTCAACCGGTCTCGGTTCTAAAGTCAGGTTTTCTCCGTCGATTCACCGAAAAAAGTAATTTGCAAAAAATGCAACAGCTCTAAATGAGAGTGAGCTCTGACCATGACCGATAAGGTTGTCATCTATTAATTCATGTTGCAGGCGTCTTTCCGTTTGCCAGTTATCGGGAAATCGAATGTATTGGTGTGACTTCTCATTGGGGGAAATTGACTTTCAGTCTTTTTGCGAAACGTGTAGTATGACCAGCTTTAAAACATCATAAGAAACCTGCCGATTTAGCAAGCGCCGTTGTGAGTAAATTACTAAGCGCAGTCAATGTGTCCCTTGCTCAGTGACACTTTCTTTTGGCGAGTGACAACAACTTTTGATGGCGTCGCAAAAAGTCCGCCCGACTGCGTTGCAGCGCTTTTTCAGGACCTCGACCTACAATATGTAGGCCTTCACCCCTGAAAACCCACTACGCCTTGTGGGGCGAAATTTTTGCTTAGCCATCTAGTACGTTTTTGCGAGAGCATCACTTTTAGCATTTAGCATCTTATACAGGAGGCATACATGTCGGTAAACAAGGTCATTCTGGTTGGAAATCTGGGTAAAGATCCTGAGCTGCGCTACACTCCCAGCGGTGCCGCCGTGGTAACTTTTTCCCTGGCGACAACCGATCGATTCAAAGACAAGGACGGCAATACGAAAACAGAGTGGCACAATATTGTTGCCTGGCGGCAGTTGGCCGAAATCTGCGGCAAGTATCTGCATAAGGGCAAGCAGGTTTACATCGAAGGGCGGATTCAGACCCGCTCCTACGATGATCGTGACGGGAATAAACGCTATATTACTGAAATAGTTGCCGACCAGATGCAGATGCTCGGCAGCCGCGATAGTCAAGGCGGCGGCGGAAATTACGCTGGCGGCCAGCAGTCTGGTGGCTCTGGCGGCGGTCAGCAGCAGGGCGGTGGCCAGTCTCAAGGGGGCGGGCAGGGGTACAATCAGGCTCCGCAGCAAACTCCGCAGCAAACTCCGCAGCAAACTCCGCAACAAGGACAGCAGCAGGGAGGACAGCAGCAAGGCGGTGATTTCAGCGAACCGGCATTTAATCCTGACGACGAGATTCCGTTTTAGCGCTGTGCGTTATTGACTTTGAAAGAATTAGAGCCGCAATCCTGATGGGTTGCGGCTTTTTACTGTGGACGGTCAAGCGGGCAGGTTGAAGGCAACAAAAGGTTCTGCTCCGCTGGAATATTTATCACCCTATTCCCATCGGTAGCTGGTCTCGTTATAATCATCGCTCGGTAACTATCAATCCTGCGCAAAGGGACTTCCATGTACGACTCAATCCTGAAACTCTATGAACGGAGCGTACTCAGGCGGCCGGTTTTCAGCCTGTTGATGGTTGTGTTGCTGGTGGCGGCAGTCGGTATTTTTGCCAAGGATTTCCGGCTCGATGCTTCGGCCGATTCGCTGATGCTGGAAAATGACCAGGACCTGAAATACTATCGCGCGATCAGCGCTAAATATGGTTCCGACGATTTTCTGGTGGTCAGCTATGCCCCGCAGCAGGAGCTGTTCACCCCCGAATCCTTGGCCGATCTGCGTAAGCTGCGTGACAGCCTGCTGCAGATCGAGCGGGTCGGAAGCGTGGTCAGTATTCTGGACGTGCCGCTGATCAACAGCCCGCGACTGAGCCTGGGCGATCTGAAAAACGGGGTCCGCACGCTCGAAACCCCCGACATCGACCTGCCGCTGGCCCGCGCCGAATTCTTAACCAGCCCCCTCTATAGCGATCTGATCCTCAGTGCCGACGGAAAAACTACCGCCCTGCAGGTAATTTTCAAGCGGGATGAAACCTATCTGCAGCTATTGCGAGCGCGGAACAGTTTGAGCGAAATCGGCCTGGAGCGATCACTGACGGCGGCCGAGAGCATCCAGCTGGAACAGGCCCGACAGGCGTTTGCCGATTACAGCGCCGCGCGCTCCGATCAGGAGGCGCTCGATATTGCCCGGGTGCGGGCGATTATGGATGAACACCGGCAGCAGGCCGAACTGTTTCTCGGCGGCTTGCCGATGATCGTTGCCGACATGATCGATTTTATCCGTCACGATCTGCTCGCCTTCGGTCTGGGGGTGCTGGTCTTTCTGGTGACGATGCTGGCGCTGATCTTCCGCAAGCCGCGCTGGGTGATTCTGCCGATGCTCTGCTGTTTTGCTTCGGTGCTGTTCATGTTCGGTTTTCTCGGTCTGGTTAAATGGAAAGTGACGGTGGTCTCTTCCAACTTTACCTCGCTGCTGCTGATCATCACCCTGTCGCTCTGCGTCCATCTGGTGGTCCGCTACAACGAACTGTTCGATGAAATCCCCGGCGCCGATCAGTTGACCATGGTGCGTGAAATGGTTCGCAGCAAAGCGGTACCGAGCATCTACACCGCCCTGACGACGATCGTTGCCTTCGCCTCGCTGTTGACCAGCGGCATCCGCCCGGTCATCGATTTCGGCTGGATGATGGCGATCGGTATCAGCTTCGCCCTGCTGATCTCTTTTATCCTGTTTCCCGCCAGTTTGATGTTGTTCAAGGCCCCGGTTCAGTTCAAGCATCGCTTCGATATCACCGGAGTCATCACCCGCAGCTGTGCCCGCTGGGTAGAACTGCGCGGTACCCTGACGTTGTGGATTTTCGCCGGGCTGTCGGTGGTGGCGGTGCTCGGCATCTCCCGGTTGACGGTAGAGAACCGCTTCATCGACAACTTCAAGTCTTCCACCGAAATCTATCAGGGGATGGAGCTGATCGATCGCCAGCTGGGCGGCACCACACCGCTCGATCTGATTATTGATGCTGACGCCGATTTTTTCACCGCCCAGCAGAACGAAGCGGCAGCCGAGGAAGATCCTTTTGCCGATGATTTTTTCGACGAAGAGGAGTCCGAGGCGGGTCTTTCCGGCAGCAGCTACTGGTACAACAGCTATCAGATCGAAACATTGCAGCAGGTACACAATTACCTGGATCAGTTGCCCGCTTCCGGCAAGGTGCTGTCGCTGGCGACCACCATGAACCTGATGCAGCAGGTCAACAACGATGCACCGCTGGACAATATTTCGCTGGCGGTCATTCACAAAAAACTGCCGGAGCAGATCGAACAATCGCTGTTCAAGCCCTATCTGGCCGAAGATGGTAATCAGGTGCGCTTTTCGGTGCGGGTGATCGAATCGACTCCGGGTCTGCGCCGCAATGAACTGCTGAAGCAGATCCGCAGCGATCTGACCGAAAAGCTGCAGTTCAAACCGGAGCAGGTGCACCTGACCGGCATGTTCGTCCTCTACAATAATGTCCTGCAGAGCCTCTTCACCTCACAGATTCTGACCCTCGGCGTGGTCTTTCTGGTGATTATGGGGATGTTTCTGCTGCAGTTCCGTTCATTGCGGCTGGCAACGATCGCCATCATCCCTAATCTGTTTTCGGCCGGACTGGTGCTGGGACTGATGGGCTGGCTGAATATCCCCCTCGATATCATGACCATCACCATCGCTGCCATCACCATCGGCATTGCCGTCGATGACACCATCCACTATGTGCATCGTTTCACCGAAGAAATTCAGGTAGATGGCGATTATCTGGGCGCCGTCAAGCGCTGCCACGACAGCGTCGGTCGCGCCATGTACTACACTTCGATCACCATCATCATCGGCTTCTCGATCCTGGCCCTGTCCAATTTTATTCCGACTATCTATTTCGGCTTGTTCACCGGTCTGGCGATGTTGATTGCGATGATCGCCAACCTGACCCTGCTGGCACTGCTGCTGATCCGCTGGCGACCGCGCGACGCTTGACGGCAAACGGAAACCCGCCAACTGCCCCTCGTTACAGGGGGGAATCCCCAACACTTGACATCCCTGCTGTCATCCCACGATAATAACAACTGAACAGTTATTCATCTGTGAGGTTTTATGGAAAAAGATGTTTGTCAGGTCAGCTGCGTCAATCGGGCGCTGGTAGAGCGGGTCATTAGCGGTTTGCCGAGCGAGACGCTGTTACAGGGGGCGGCGGAAATTTTCAAGATGCTGGCCGATCCCAATCGGCTGCGTCTGTTGCATGCGCTGGCGAAGGAGGAGATGTGCGTTTGCGATCTGTCTGAATTGGTCGCGACCAGTGCTTCGGCAGTGTCGCATCAGTTACGCTTGTTGCGCACTGCGCGGTTGGTGAAATATCGCCGGGCGGGGAAGATGGTCTATTACCGGCTGGATGATCAGCATATCGGTCGCTTGCTACAGGAGGGGTTGCGCCATGCTGAAGAAAACTGATTCTTGCGCTTGCTGTAGTGCCGCACCAGCCGCTGATGATTGCCGGGTTGCAGAACAGGATACCGCTGGAAGCTGCCGTTTTGTTTTACAGGGTCTGGGCTGTGCCAGCTGCGCCGGCAAGATCGAAGCGGCAACCCGCGAACTGCCGGAGGTGCTTGACGCCCACTTGAATTTCACCGCCGGCAGCTTGCGGATCGAATCACCGCGCCCCTGTCACGAACTGCTGCCTGAGGTGCGCGAGATTATTGAGCGCTTCGAACCTGGAGTGAGTGTGCGCCCCTGGCAGGAAGCGCAACAGACCAAACCGGGGCGACATATCCGTATGCAACTTTGGCGTCTGGCTGGCGGTGCGCTGCTATTGCTGGCGGCATTGCTGCTGGAAAAATTTGTTTCCCGCGAACTGGCTCTGGTCAGCTATCTGGTCAGCTATCTGCTGGCCGGTGGTTCGGTGCTGTTGGCGGCAGTTGCCAATCTGCGCCGCGGCGGCTGGTTTGACGAACATCTGCTGATGTCGATTGCCACCCTGGGGGCACTGGCGCTCGGCGAGTATCCGGAAGCGGTGGCGGTCATGCTCTTCTACCTGCTCGGTGAAATCGTCCAGGGGCAGGCGGTTGACCGGTCGCGGCGGGAGATTGCCGCGCTGCTCGATATCCGTCCCGACAGTGCCAATCTGCTCGAAGGGCAGCAAGTCCGGGTCTTGCCTCCCGAGCAGCTGGATATCGGCCAGATGATTCTGGTCCGTCCCGGCGAGCGGGTGCCGCTCGACGGGGTGATTGTTGACGGGGAATCGTTGCTCGACAGTTCGGCGTTAACCGGCGAATCACGGCCGCGGCGGCAGACGGTCGGTGACGAGGTGTTGGCGGGGATGATCAACGGCAGCGGCAGTCTGACCTTGCGGGTGGTGCGTCGCTTCGCCCAGTCGACGCTGGCGCGGGTGATCGAGCTGGTTGAAAATGCCAGTGAAAATAAAGCCAATACTGAGCGTTTCATCACCCGCTTTGCCCATGTCTACACTCCGCTGGTGGTGCTGGCGGCAATCCTGATCGCTGTCGTGCCGCCATTGTTTGTCGGCGGCTGGGGCGATTGGTTCTATCGGGCGCTGATCTTTCTGGTCGTTTCCTGCCCCTGCGCACTGGTGATCTCTATCCCGCTGGGGTTCTTCGGCGGGATCGGTCGCGCCTCGAAGCAGGGGATTCTGATCAAGGGGGGCAATTTTCTCGAAGCCCTGGCGCAGGTTGAAACCGTCGTATTCGACAAAACCGGCACTTTGACCCAGGGGGTGTTCGAGGTGCGCACACTGTTGCCCGAAGCTGACTTCACCGCAGCGGAACTTCTGGAACTGGCAGCGCTGGCTGAGATCGATTCCAGCCATCCGATCGGCCGGTCAATCCGTGAAAAGTATGCGCAAAAGCTGGATCGTCGCCGGATTTCCGAACTGCATGAGCAGCCGGGACTGGGTGTGTCGGCGTTGATCGATGGGCGACGGGTGCTGGCCGGGAATCGCAAGCTGCTGCAGCAGGCCGAAATTTCCCCGCAACGGAGTAAGGAGCCGGGCAGTGCTGTCTACCTGGCGGTCGACGGACAATATGCCGGGGTCTTATTGATCTCTGATCGTTTGCGTGAAGGTGCTGCCGGGGCGGTGAGGCGGCTGCGGAAGCTCGGAGTTTCGCGGATCGAAATGCTCAGTGGTGATCGCCGCCATGAGGTTCAGCGGATTGCCGAGGCTCTGCAGCTGGATGGTTGGCGCGCAGAACTGCTTCCCGATCAGAAGCTCGAGTGTCTCGAAGAGCTGCTGCAGCAATCGCGGCAGGGGAGCGTCGTGATGGTCGGCGACGGGATCAACGATGCGCCGGTTTTGGCCCGCGCCGATGTCGGCGTGGCGATGGGAGGCTTGGGCAGTGATGCGGCCATCGAAGCGGCCGATGTGGTGCTGATGACTGACGAGCCGAACAAACTGGCCACCGCCATCGAAACCGCCCGCTTGACGCGGCGGATCGTCTGGCAGAATATTTCGCTGGCATTTACGGTTAAGGGCGCTGTCATGCTGCTGGGCGTGTTCGGCCTGGCGAGCATCTGGCAGGCGATTTTTGCCGATGTCGGGGTCGCGCTTCTGGCGGTGTTGAACGCCGTCAGGATCATTCGCGTGTAAGCTGGTTGTGGATTGTCGGACAGTCTCGAATGGCGCTAAGGTGTCAGCAAAACCGGGACTGTCCCAGGCTTTTGCGGCGCGAAGCACCACAGATTTTATGGCCCGTAAACATCTGGGACAGTCCCGAGTGTACAGCGTTACTCCTGCAAAAAAGGCTTAAACTAGCGTCATTCCGGGCAGCCTCCTGCTCGGTTTTAGATCTCCCAACGACACTGCTCTGCTTTTAGCAGTTGCGACTTTGCCTGCTGCAAGGCTCTGTTGAGCGGGCCTTTATTCGATTTCGGCAGCTGCTCAAGGGCTGGCAGCAGATGTTTGTTGCCCAACTGTCCCAGGTTGAGGACCGCTTCTGCACGCAGCTGCTCCAGGCCGTTACGCTGTAACAGGTTGCGGCGGCGGGCCAGTTTTAACAGCGGGATCATCGCATGTGGCGATCTGCTCGCCGCCATGGCTTTTATCACTTCAAGCTTCAATTCAACCTGTTTTCCCCAAGGATCGAATTTTTTCAGAATCGTGTTCAGCGGCGGAATGACGTCAGGATCTCCCAGAGCGCCCAAAGCCATGATCGCCGGTTGGTGCAGGTCCTGATTGTCGTCATGGCTCAAGCGTACCAGCAGAGGGATGACCTGACTGCCGCCGATGGCACTCAGCGCCCGAATGACCGAGCGGCGCACCCGCACCTCCGGATGATCCAGCACTTTTCCCAGCAGCGGCAGGGCAGAGTCCAGCCGGGTTTCACCGAGCACGCTGACGACATTGCGGACCACGTACCACTGCGGATCGGTGAGCGATCTCTCCAGCAGAGTGAACAGGGGTTCTCCCATATTCGCGAGAATCCTGCTGTAGTGGCGGCGAATCAGGGCGTCCCGCTCGGCGTAGAGCCGATTGAGCAGGACAGGTGCCACTTTCATCCCCAGCCCGATCAGCAGGCGCGCCAGGGCCCGGCGCTGTGAGGCTTTCAGGTTTGGATCGGCAACCGCATCGACCAGTTGCCGGATGGTCTCGTCGTTAAGAAGAGAGTCGGTCGTGGTTGCGGCGGCATTATTTTGCAATGTGCTGCGGTTGCGGGCCCGGCGCTGTGATTCAAGCAGCAGGAACAGCGCCAACTGTCCGATAATCCCGGTTTCCTTGAAAAAAGCGGGGGCCAATTGCGTGGTTTTCTTGAGTGTTTGCAAGTATTGACGGTCGTCGAGCGCTTCCTTCAGCAGTTCCAGCAGATCACGCATTGGCACAACTGCTGTCGATTTCTCCACCAACGGGACCGGCTCTGCTTCCGATCGCCGCAGATTGCTGAAGATCTTCTCCAGGTCGGTCTCATTGATCCAGATCGACCTGATCCGTTTACGGCCCAGCTGTTCCGAAAGCCCGCCCTGTTCAAGCAGCTGCGCGGCCGGCCTGGAAATCTCCTCGGCAAAAATCAGCAGTTCGTGGTGGTCCAGTTCCGGCAGAAACAGCAGCTGACGGACCTGTCGTTCAACCAGTTGTTTGGCGAGATCTTTCAGCTCGTGATTGCTTGGCGACAAGGGCATGGCAGCAAGTCTGAAGCCATTTTTATTGACATGGTAGGGGCGGGTGGCGTGCCGGGCCAGCAGCGGCTGGAAGGCGTTGCCGGTCTCCTGCGCAGCGGTTGTCAGCGCCGGATGCCCCGTCGGGTAAATTTTGAGCGCTCTGGTCAATTTGACCAGGCCGCTCAGGGCTGTTTCCAGGTCGCTGGCCAAGCGGTCTTCGGTGGCAGAAAGTTTCATGTCAGAACCGGCGGAGATGGTTGTGTTATCGATAGAGGATTAAACGCCCCCTATACTAAATAAATCCTCATAAATTCACAACTGTTCATTGGAATCGACAACGCAAATACTGGTATCATGGATCTCTTCACCGCTGGCGCGATAAAGATCCTCAAGGACATGTGCAAAGCGTTTGCTGACGATGTTCCGTTTGATTTTCAGGGTCGGCGTGACTTCCCCCTTGTCAGTATTGAAGTCACGCGAAAGCAGGGTGAAGCGTTTGATCTGTCGATAGCTCGGCAAGTTCTGTTGCAGGCTGTCGATCTGCCGTCGCAGCAGTTGTAAAACCAGCGGATGCTTGACCAGATCGCAGTGATCGAGAAAGTCGATCTTTTTTAAGCGGGCATAGCTCTGCACCGCGGCAAAATCAGGAACCACCAGCGCCGTCAGGTAGGGTCGGCGGTCGCCGTAAATCATCACGCTGCTGACAAACCTGTCGGTCTTCAGTAGATTCTCCAGCTCTTGCGGCGCGACATTCTTTCCGCCGGCGGTGACGATGATATCCTTTTTGCGGTCGGTGATGGTGAGAAAGCCGTCAGCAAGAATACCGATGTCACCCGATCTGAACCAGCCGTCTTGCAGTGCTTCACGGGTCCGTTGCGGTTGTTTCCAGTAGCCCTGAAAGACGCTCGGTCCTTTGACCAGCAGCTCCCCGTCTGCGGCGATTCTGATCTGCAGATTCGGCAGCGGCGGACCGACGCTGCCGAGGCGATGCTGACCAGGATAGTTGACGGCGATCACCGGCGCGGTTTCAGTCAGGCCGTAGCCTTCGTAGATGGGAACTCCGGTGGCGAGAAAAAATTCGGCAATCTCTTTGACCAGCGGTGCTCCGCCGGAAATAAAGAAGCGCAGCCGACCGCCGAAATGTCCCTTGATCTTGCTGAAAACCAGTTTTTCAAAGGCATCCAGCAGCGTTATCTGCAGGGCGGTCGGCGCCAGACCCTGCTGCTCACGGGCGACCTTGGCCCGCCCGGTTTTTATCGCCCAGAAAAACAGCTGCTTTTTCAGCCAGGGGCCGCCGGTCACCCGTTCGAGAATCCGGTTATACATCTTTTCATAGAGCCGCGGCACACTGATGACGATGGTCGGTTTGATCTCGGCCAGATTGGCCGGAACCGTATCGATACTCTCCGCATAGGCGATGGTAACGCCCTGATAGAGCATCAGGTAGTAACCGGCCATCCGTTCAAAAATATGTGACAGCGGCAAAAATGACAGGCACTCATCCGCCGGATTCATTTCGATCAACCGGCTGCAGGCCTCAACGTTGGCGAGAATGTTGCCGTGGGTCAGCATCGCTCCCTTCGGCTCTCCGGTGGTGCCGGAAGTATAGACCAGGGTGGCCAGATCATCGCGCTGCCCGGCGGCTAAAAGTTTTTCAAACTGCTGCGAATCAGCAGTTTTTCCCAGATTGAGAAAATCGGTCAAGGAGAGGATTCCATCGGTTTGCGGACTCCCCTCAAGCAGGATGATGGTCTGCAGCAGCGGCAACTGGTCACGCATCTTCTGCAGCTCATCGGCCTGCCGGGCCGAGTGGCAAAAGAGCAACCGGCATTCGGCATCGGCCAGAATGTGGATAATTGTCTTCAGCCCCTCGGTGTGGTAAATGGGAACAGTGCGACCGCCGGCCGCCATAATCGCCAGATCGGCAAACGCCCACTCCGGGCAATTGGGGGCCATGATCGCCGCCTGCTGTTCCGGCTGCAGTCCCACTGCCAGCAGTCCGCCGGCAAAAGCGCGAACCTGTTGCTCCAACTGTTGCCAGCTGAGGTTCTGATAGCTGCCATGACGTTTGCGGCGCATGACGGTTTGCTTGTTAAAGCGCTTTATCCGGGAAAAAACCATTTGCGGTAAGGTTTGCTGCATAGGTACATTCCAATAGTGGTGTTTACTGGTTTGAAAACGACTGTGGAACTAATTCTAACATGTGGGTCAACAATTTGATTCTTGGTATTACTGGAAATATCGCTTCGGGGAAAAGTCTGATCGCCGGGGCTTTTGCCCGCCGGGGTGCGGCCGTGGTCGATGCCGACCGGCTGGCACGTGAGATAGTCACAGCGGGAAACCCGGTTCTGCAACAGATAGTCGCACAGTTCGGCAGAGCAATTCTGCTGGAGAACGGTGAACTGAACCGTGCGCAATTGGGGCAGATTATTTTCGCTGATCCCGCCGCGCGTGAGGAGCTGAACCGGATCACCCACCCGGCGATTGCCGACTTGGCGATTGCCCGTTTACAGCAACTCAAAGCAAAGCCGGGGATTCCGCTGGTGATTTACGAAGCGCCCTTATTGTTCGAAGCCGGAGCTGAAGGTCGGGTTGACCGGGTGCTGGTGGTGAAGGTCGAGCCGCAGGTGCAACTGCAGCGCTTGATGGCCCGTGATGGATTGGATGAGTCGGCCGCCAAGCAACGGATTGCTGCGCAAATGTCGCAACAGGAGAAACTGGCCCGCGCTGATTTTATCATCGATAATTCGGGGACGGTCGAGCAGGCGTTGCGGCAGGTGGATGAACTCTGGGAGCGGTTGCGCAAAATAGAGCCAAACTAACGGTTTTCAGGCTGAGTGCAGGCTGCTCAGAAAGCTTGTCACTCTGGCAAAGACATCCAGCTGCTGCGGGTTCTCAGCGGTGGAGAGGACATGCGGAACTTCAGGACCGTAGCAGTGGAATATTTTGTCCGGACTGCCCAGGCGGCCGAAAAGTTGCTCCGCGGTGCCGGTGGCGATGGTGGCATCTCCCCGTGAGGTGAGGATCAGGACCGGCAGTTTGATTTTCGACAGTTGCTTGTTTACCTGGCGACGCAATCGGTTGATCTGGGCCACCCCCTTAAGCGGGCGACGTTGATAGTAGAAGGGCTGTTCTGCTGCGGCTATGGTCTTTTTTTGAAACGGAACCAGTAGACTTAACGGCCCGGCAAAAGCAGCAAGTGGATGTTTGAGTTGCAGAAAGGGGGAGAGCAGAGCCAGACCGGTGAAATTACGTGACCGGGAGAGTTTCAGCAGCAACAGAGCGCCGGTGCTGCTACCGACTCCGCAGATGAGCAGCTTTTGCTGTTTGAGGATCTGGTAGCCGCGATCGGTCGCCGCCGACCATTCTTCGCTATGACGACCGGCCAAATCTTCCGGGGTGGTTCCATGTCCCGGCAGTCGAACGCCGAAAACGGTGAAGTTCTCTGCGCACAGATGTTCTCCCAGACTGCGCATTTCACGCGGGGAGGCACTGAACCCGTGTACCAACAGCACGCCATGGCCGTTCGGCTGATCCGGCTGCAAAAGAAACGGCAGATTCTCAGGGTGGTTGACGCCGACACTGTCGGCCAATGCCAGTTCCTGTTCGAATGACACCATATAATGTCCAACCTTCGTGAAGAAAGCAGAAAAGGCCCCTCAATGAGGAGCCTTTTCCGGTTCTGGATCGGTTCTCGCTACTTGGGGTAGCCGAGGCGGGTCGAAAGGTCTGCTGCTGAAGTCAGAATCAGCGGCACCAGTTCTTCCTTGATTCGCTCATTGCTGATCCGCATGCTCGGACCTGAGATGCTGATGGCCCCGACGATGCGGCGGGTGTAGTCGCGAATCGGCGCGGCAATGCAGCGGACGCCCGGATCGAGCTCTTCGTCATCAATGGCATAGCCATTTTTGCGAACTTGCTCAAGCGCTTTATGCATCGTATCAGCGTCAGCGATGGTGGACGGAGTATGTTGCGTGAACTTCATCGTTGCCAACAGTTCGTCAAGTTCTTCCTCGCTCATATGGGCCATATGTACCTTGCCGGAGGCGGTGCAGTAGGCCGGCAGGCGGGAACCGACGCGGGAAACAACCCGGACCGTCAGGTTGGTTTCGATGACGTCGAGGTAGACGATGTGGTTCTCTTTGTAGATGGCAACGTAAGAGGTCTCGTTGCTCTTTTCGACCATCCGCTCCAGAATCGGTTTCGCTTGTCGTAACAGCCCCATCTGTTTGATGAAGGTCTGTCCCAGCTCCAAGGCTTTCAGGCCCAGGCGGTAGTTTTCCGTGGCTTTGTTCTGCTCGATGTAGCCGCGTGACTCCAGCGTTGCCAACAGGCGGAAAACATTGTTTTTATGCAGTTTCAGGCGCTTGCTCAGCTCAGTTACGCCCAACTCGTCAATATCATCGTGGAATTGTTCGAGAAGATCGAGCGCGTGGGATACTGCCTGGATGATATATTCCGACTTATCTTTTTTGACCATGACCTCATTTACCCTTCTTGGGAATTTCTTATCTAGCTGGACAGGTGATTCTAGTCCCGGCGGGATTGCCTGTCAAGTTGTATACTCAAGCGATTTGCCAACAGTTTCATTCTAATCTTCAGTGATTATAGAATGCTGTTTTATTGTTGTCAATTGACTCTGCGGAGGTTCGTGTTTTTAATCGTTTGACAGCTCTGGATCGCTTGGCTAGAATTGTCGATAGACGCGCGTAAAATGAGGGAAAATGCTGAATCTTGGGAAGAAAATCCTGGTCGCAATCGACGGTTCTCCGGCTGCGGATAAGGCGGCAGAAGAGGCGGTCCGACTGGTTGCTGCAGCCAGCAGTGAACGTTTTCGCGGCACTCTCTACGCGGTGGTCGTTCGTTCCTCTAAGGATGCGCCGGTGCTGGCCGAGCTGTCTCTGACCGCTGTTCGCCGCCGGGTTGCTGACTGGGAGGAGCGCAAGAAGCAGATTTTTTATCTCGTCGACAAGGCGGCAGCCGAAGCCAACGTGCATCTGCGCAAAGAGATTCTCTACGGTGAAGTTGACGAGCTGTTGCTTAAATTTGCCGAGCAGGAAGACTGTGACGTCATCGTCCTCGGTTCGACCGGCAAGGGGCGGATGATGCGCGCGTTGCGCGGTTCAATCTCGACCAGGGTTGCGCTCAATGCGCGCTGTTCGGTCTATATTGTTCGTTAGTGCAAATAATCACCATTTGGTTCTGTCAACAACAAGAACTCCTCTGGACTTTAATGCAGGAACTCACCCGTAATCGGCAATCAGTTCACACACCGGCCCAATGTATTTCCCCTCCGATGCCGCTGTCCCATATCGCAAATGCGCTGGAATCAATACAAGGAATTCACCTTTTGAGCAAGGCATGTGATTTAGCATGGACTCAAGTAAGGCAGGTCTAAGAAGGCTTTTTTCCAGCTCTGTCTCAGGTTGCTCCTTTGCGATAACCTCTCGTTGAAAATCAAGCAAACGTTCCCTGAGGCTGACTTCAACATCACCAAACTGAGGCTCATCTTCTTTTTTTGACTCCAGAGGTATATTATCGGCACCCTGATAGAGCACATTCTCTCCTGATGCCTCCTCTGGGCTCATATCTGACCAAGTTATCTCAGCTTCAGGAATTACGGTTTTAAGTCCATCAAGTTCTTGCAAGATGGGACGTAGACACGCTTCCGGGTTTTTAAACCAATCTGTCGACCATACTCTAGAAATGTTCCAGCCAAGCCCCTCAAGAATCTCCTGACGCAAACGGTCCCGGTCGCGAGCAGATTTTGCCGAATGATAAGTGGCACCATCGCACTCGATGCCCATCAAGAAGCGACCTGGCTTACCCGGATCCTTGACCGCGAGATCCAAGAAAAATCCCGCAACCCCCAACTGGGGCTCACATTCATAACCATGCTCATCAAGCATTTTCATAACAGCAATTTCAAAGTCGCTGTCAGCAGCCTTACCGGTATGCTTAACTTCGTGCAAATGTCCAGTTTCACAGTACTCCAAAAATGCCCGAAGAGACTTCACCCCCCGGCTTGATGCCGAGGTTACAAGCACATCATCTGACCCCATGGAAGAATAGATATGCATGCGCATTTTAGAACGTGTAAACAGGACATTCAGCCGTCTCCAACCGACATTTAAATTGATCGGCCCAAAACGCTGCATTGTTCTGCCACCGATTTGTTCAGGCCCATAAGTCATTGAGATGAAAATCACATCCCTTTCATCACCCTGCACATTTTCAAGGTTCTTGATGAATAGAGGTTCTTTAGAGCTCCGGTTCCGCTCAATGACCATTCTGAGCCGATCATTATCTTTGATGCATTGATCTAACTGTTGTTCGATTTCATCCCGCTGTTCGGAGTTCATTGCAACAATACCGACTGACTCATCGGGGTTACTGATGAGCTGTTCAGCAACCCCAGAAACAATCTTTCGGGCCTCCTCAACGTTGCGACGGCTATGGAATCGTCCCTTTTTCAATCTCTCGTAACGAATTCCTAACTTATCAGATTTCTGAAGCGGTGACGGAAAGAGGATCAAATTGGAATCGTAAAAATGTTGATTTGAAAATGCGATAAGGGATTCATGGCGTGACCGATAATGCCAACGTAACCGCCGATTTTTAAACATCGGGATGACCGCTTCAAGAATACTTTCAGATTCCTGAAGAGCAACAATATCCTCATCGGAATCGGCATCCACGATCTTCTGAAAAAAAGAAGTCGGTGGCAACTGCTTAGGATCGCCAACAACCACAAAACTCTTACCGCGTGCAACTGCACCAAGTGCATCTTCAGGTTTGATCTGGGACGCTTCATCCATCACGATCAGGTCAAACTCAAAACGACCCGGTTCCAAATACTGCGCTACAGACATCGGGCTCATCATAAAGCAAGGCTTCAGTGATTGAATTGCACGCCCCGCTCTTTTCATCAGAGAGCGAACCGCAATATGACGTTTTCTTTTGCCCATTTCTTGATTGATTAAACCCATCTCGGTATAGGCTGAAACCCTTCCCGCTGCAATCCCCTGCGGTGGTGTTGTACGTGAAGCGCGAAATGCTATTTTGGCCTGCTGCAGTTCCTGGATTTTTCGGTCATAGTGACGAAACTTATTTCGGATTGCGTTCTGCTCCAGCCCGCTGAAGTTTGCCAAGTAGTTGTGTGCGTTGAAGATTTCCTTGGCCAGCTTATGACTTACACAAAGCGTCAGGACATCGCAGAGCTCACGAGTGGTATATTGATTCTCTTCCAACCTGGCGATTATGTCTTCAAGGCCTTTATTCGTAAGGCGTTTTTTCACTTTGATGTAATCAGTCCAAGTGGGAAGCCATTTCGTTTTTGCCAGTGCATTTTCGTTCTTAACAATTAAAGAGCTAATATTCCCTGCAGACGATTCGCTCCATTCTTTTTCAGAAACTTTCCCCATTTGAAAAAATAATTTCCAGGCAGTGGCACACCCCGAAAGGCACTGTTCAAATTTAGGAATAGCCGCCTTTAAATCCTCATAGCGTTTGGAGTTTGGCAGAGAAACCAAGGATTGCTTCAGAAATTCTTCTTCGTTCAAAACATGGATTATCGAAAGCAGGTTCTCGGCCTGTTTCAATCTGTCTTCGGAATAAGCGCCAGGGTCGGTAAAGAGCTCGAAGTTATTGACATCCAATAAATTCTTAATGGGGCTCTGCCTCCAGCCCTCTTGCTTGGAATGAAGAGACGTCAAAGCCTCCTGAATCACCGTCAACTGCTTGATTGACGTACTTGAGGATAGAATAAACTTCTGCAAAACGTTCAAAGGTGTGACAAGCGTCTGTTCAATCTGTGTGAATAGAGAGCTCTCCTCCGCGAGTGAGGCTTTCTCATCAAAGAAAGAACGTTGCTCAGAGAAACGCTCCTGAAAATGTTTCACCCCCTCGACGATTCGGTTCGAGCGCGCGAAAAGTTCCTGCACCGCATAATCAAGAACCCCCATCGCTATGTTCCGATCCAAGGTCAACAGTGCATCACCGATTGCAACTCGATCACCAAATCCTTGTCCGTACTCAGCCCGGACCTCCTTATACCATTTACGAATTTCCAAAATACGACTCAGGGGAGTCTCAACCCCTTTGAAAAGATCCCCTAAAATAGGTTCTTGCTGATTCAAGTCATTTATGACTGACACGCTCTTCACATAATCCAGAAGCTGAGGGACAAGGCCAAGGACTTCCTTTTTGTCTGGTTTGGGTGATGAGGCCAGGGAGACAATCGACTTCTTAGCTTTGCTCCATTGAGATGAAAAGACGCGGAAGAAACCACCGGCCTGATAAACCGACCATGCATCTCGCAGAACATCCTCATCTGGCAATCGATGCAGGCTGAAAACCTTCAATAGTTTCGCATGTAACGGGGTAAGCACCTGGAGCTGCGAACACAGCTGGTCGAGCAAAGGATCAAGATCATCCTCATCGTACAATTGAGCTCGGCTACGCCATAACTCGTTAGGCAATTTTTCGATCAAGGCAATAAGGCGCAAGAACTCATCAATTCCACGCGGTGAGGGCTCAAACGCAACTTTCATTGCCTCAGGAATCTTGGGTGTTATTCGCTTGAACCCGGTGGCAACTGACTGCGCATCTTCAGCCATTTTCTGCGCCTGCAACAGATCATCGTTCAGCTCTTGCAGGCTGACTCCTTGCGGCACTTTCATCTGTGCTAATTTGTGAAGCAATTCTTTCAGACTTTCGCAACATGAAGTGTCTGCAAAGGCCTCCTGGGACACCGCTTCACCCAACTGGTCCATGCTCTTGTGAATCTCACGATAAACATTTAAAAATGATTCAAACTGACTCGGCTGCTCAAGGAGGGATTCAATACATGACAAGGGTTCTTCACCCATCAAAACAGGAAGCCTTTCGAGCCCAGCCGCATGTTCCTCAATCCTTGTTATTGATGAGTTAACATCAAGCCCTAACTGCATTTCCTGTACATGCTTTTCCCAGAAGTCCATCAAGCCAGATAGCTGATCAGTCCATTCCTTGACGTGAGTACACAGAGCTTCAGTTTGGTAACCGAGAAGCTCTGTATTGTTTACCCCATACCAATAATGATCAGAGATTTTTCCAGAACTGGACTGCGAGGCAACCTGATCAAATATATCTGCAAGCATTTCTGCCTGATCGAACAATTCTTTTAGCTTGGTCTGTGTAAAAAACTTCCCTTCCACCTTTATCTGAAACTGGTCTGGATCAATTTTTAGTTGTTCACGATAACGGGTCGCTTTGTTAAGGATTTCATGAATTGTGAGACCAGTTTCTTTCCAAGGGGTGTTGATCACCTCAACATACTTCTGTAGTTTTCCTTTTAAATCTTCATAACGTGCTATATCTGTATCAATGTCACTCGGGTAGCGGTAACCCGCCTGCTTATTGACCCGGCTTTGCAAATCTCCCAAGATTTTCAGCTTCTGTGTTTTATGGCTATGAAGCTCAAGGCAAAAGTCGCCCAGCCCGGCCTGATCTAATCGGTTCTTAACCACGTCCAGTGCCGCCATTTTTTCGGCGACAAACAGAACTCTTTTCTCGTTAGCAATAGATGCGGCAATCAAGTTAGTGATGGTCTGTGACTTCCCCGAACCGGGAGGACCTTCGATCACTATATTCTCACCCTTAATGGCGTCAATCAGAGCACTATGCTGGGAGCTGTCTGCTTCATATATCAGCGGGAAGAGGTCATGAATTTTCTTGATTTCATCAATATTGTGCTCTGATGAATAACCAATGTCTGCCTGACAATATTCCGTGCTGGCGGAAGCGAAAAATTGTTTTATGATGGGGTGATTTTGAATGGCTGACTGCCCAGGCCATCTTGATGGGTTCAAATCTTCGTACATAACCTGTTTGGAAAAATTAAGTAATGACAGGGTCGCCTGACGGCGAATTTTCCACTTAGGCTGAGATATCAGGATGGTCTGCGATACCTTCTGAAAATAATCTTCCGGAGTCTCCTCATCATCTAAGGCGGGAAGAATCAACCCGAAGTCATTAGCCAACTTTTCGCGTAAGGGAACGTTTGTCAGTAGCCCATCATCTTTCAGGGTAATGGTGTACCGAAATGTTCCTTCACCTCGCTCAAACTTTTTCCGCTCCATACGCACAGGAAGAGTGAATAGTGGAGCCAGTCGAGCAACATCCGAATCACGACTTTCATACCACTCCAAAAACCCCAAAACCAGGTATAGGATATTCGCTCCGCTTTCCTCTATTGCGGTTTCCGACTTACCTCTAATGCTTCGCGATCTTGCCTCAAGCTCAGGGGCATACATCAGAGTCTGAAGTTTCGTATCCTGATGTCTGTCTTGATCAGGTAGATTTATTTCAGGCAACTCATAGGAGGTTGCAAGACCTTTACATTTTGCCCACTGCTCAGCGGTAGGGTGCTCTCTGTACTTCTTCTCGCGTGTAACCGGATCTATCTCAATATATCTTTCGTGAATTAGCTCACTTTCTGTGGGTTCAGGTACGGGTATGAAGGTAAAGGTCCTCCCCAAGCTCAAAACTTCTACGATTTGATCAGGGAGTTCATCAATCAGCCGCAGACAACTGGCCTTAGGGTGGCGATAGTTCAGGAGGTAATTTCGATTAGTCAGATCTATGAGTTTTTTGCGGACAGAGTCAAGAGAGTCAAAAGCAAATGTCACAGGTTTGCGTGAACTAGGATTCTTAAGATTCGAGCCAATAGGGGGTAACGAAGTACTATTTCCCCCTATTGACATTTCAGTGACATATACATTTTTAACTGAAATTTCGGTTATAGGTATTTCACCACACTCGTCACATGTATAATTTTTAGACAAATCAATAGAAGTAATATCCAAATGTCGGTTACATGAATTGCATATGAATATGTCCATTGTACCCCTCACATTTTAATATAAAGGCCACTAAAAGGCTGTCCGAAAATAGGGGCCGTAGCGAAACCCAGAAGTTTTAGAATGGTGTTTTAGCTCGTTTGAGAGCTCATTAATGTAGCTATGAGCTCAAGAGGAGCTGAAATCTGGGCCAAACAGCTGGGTTTGCAGTCGGTCATTGGATTGTCGGGCAATCTCCTCGATCTCCAAATTCGTATTATCTGAAGCTTTCTAGGATTTGTCATGGTCTTAACCCCTCCGAGGACTCAACTTGCTCTTGTAACTGGTGAGTTTATCCTTAAAAATACCTGATTTGGTGTTTTAAAGCCAAAGTATTTTCGGAGGGTGTTGTTGAGCTTGTCCAAAAGGCTCTGAATCTTCTGTTTTGTGAGGGACTGGAAATCGGTATTCTTCAGAGTTCGTTAGTTTTGTCGGTTATTTTATAATTTCGTGCAGGACACTGGTTGCGTAACTGCCCTTCGGCAGAGAAAAACTGAGGGTGAGACTGTCCGCAGCAGCGCTGCTGACAGTTGGCTCGTGAAGCGGCACCCGCAGCGGTCGCCGCTCGCCCGGCATGGTTAAGCCTTCACCCAGTTTCCAGCTGTTCAGGGTGAGATCGTTTTGCTCCAGCAGCTGTCGTTCCGACTGGCCGGGCAAACCGTCTGCCAGCAGGGCTTTGGGGCCGAACAACGGGGCGGATGGGCTGATCTCGAAAGCGTCGATGCGCGGCTGTTCGGTTGCGGCATTGGCCACCCGAAAACAGGCGCCGTTCAGATGTTTGACGGCGATGTCACCATCTTGTAATCGGTCTAAATCGGGCAGCCGTTGTGTCAGCAGTTGGTCGAACAGCTGCGATTGGCTGGCGGAGAGAAACAGCCGCAGCAGGTTGCGCGGTAATGAAAAACAAGCGCTGCGGTGCCCTTTGCCATCAAGCAGGTTGCGCAGCAGGCGGCGTTCGTCACGCATCCGTTTTGGTAGACAGCGGTGTGCCTGCTGCAGCTCTCCGGCCCGATAAGCGCTCGCTGCTGCCCGCCAGTCGGCATTGCGAATCTGCTGCGGATTGCCCAACAGCTCGCGGCAGAACTCCTCATACCTTTCTTGTAACAGCAACAACCCCAATACTGCTGAATTGCCGAGAATGCCGTAGCGCTGTTCGCCGAAGCGGTTCGGTACCCCCCGCTGCTGCAACATCGATAAAATTTCTTCGGCACGCGGCAGCGCCTGTGGGTTGACCTCGCGCAGGCAGATACGAAAGCGGTTGCCGGCCAGATGCCCCATACGCAGTTTATTGCCGTGAAGTTGGTTTTTCAGGATGGTTACATTGCGCAGTTGCAGCGTTGCAAGTCGCTCGCTGCAGCGGGCCGGAATTGAAATCATCTGCCGGGTTCTGGCGCGGGCATCCTTGAGTCCGGCATAGCCGATATCCCGTTCTTTAAGCTGCAACCCTCGGCAGAGCTGGCTCAACAGTTCGCGGGTGCTGACGCCGGTTTTTTCAATCCACAGATAGAGATGTTCACCGTTGCCAGAGCAGGGGTAGAGAGGGATCTCCTCCACCTGGAAATCGTCCGCTTGCTGTTTGTAGTTGCCACCGGTTCCCGGTAGCTCGGCGGTCAGAAAATTGCTCACTCCGACGGCTCCTCTTTGACCCAGCGCAGACGAAATCCTTTGTTCAGCTTCGGCTTGTCGATCGTCAGTCCGGCCTTTTTACGGTAGCTGCAATGGTAGATCGGCTGACCGAGGTCGAGGAAACGCTGCATATATTTGGAGATTGGATAATCGCCCAGTTCAAAGGTGTAGGGGCTGCTGTGCCGGTTCTCAAAACGGCGGTCGGCAGCCAGCAGCTCTCCGGCTGATTCACCGTAATCGACAAAGTCGGTGCTGAAATTGAACACCCCGCCCGGTTGCAGGCAGTAGAGGACCAGATTGAGGAAATCCCGGTTGAGCAGCCGCCGCTTGCGATGGCGTTTCTTCGGCCAGGGATCGGGGCAGTTGAGATAGATGGTCTGCAGGCTCTCCTTGCCCAGATACTCGTAGAGCAGATAGCGGGCTTCGATCCGCAGCATACGGACGTTGTTCAGCCCGGCATCCTCTATCCGACTGCAGGTCTGGCGGCAGCCCTGGTTGAAGATGTCGATGGCGATAAAGTTCCGTTCCGGATGACGCTTTGCGATCTGCACGACAAAGTCGCCGATGCCGCAACCGATATCAAGACTTAAGGGGTGGTCGTTGCCGAAAATGGCAGCAAAACTGCCGGCCTTTTTCAATTGTGCCTCGGGGATAAAAACCGGCGAGGTGATCAGGGTCATTCGTTGGGTCATGGTTTCGCGTCTGCTGTCCAGGATTATTGGTGTTTATACAGAAAATCACTGAGAATTTTTAATTTGTCTGCTGCGGTTGAGTTGTAGCTGGGCATAGTGCTTTGCTGGCGGTTTTCCGTATGGGCGACCAGATGTTTTGCAATCTGTTCTCTGCTCAGTCGACTGCCGATTCGATCAAGAGCCGGTGCCAGCGAGCCGCCATCCCCCTCGAAACTGTGGCAGCCTTTGCAGCCGAGGGCATTGAGCAAACGGCGCGCCTCTACTTCCGGCTCTTCAGCCGTCGCCGGCAACCTGAGCAGCAGGCTGAAGAGCAGCAGTAAGAAGAGAATGATCAGTTGCTGGCGCATTCGTTTTGTCCTTCGTATGATAAACCCCGCTACTTTAACCGCTGCACGAGATGAATGCAACGGTTCTGCCGCGGTAAATCGGGCCGGGAAAGGGGTTGCAATCAGCCAAGGCGGGGATTAAACTTGTGCGTCTTCAGGATAAGGGAGGTCGATGAATGGAGATTCCGCTGGCGCAACGGGCGCAGCAGGTTACACCGTTTCTGGCGATGGAGGTGATGGAGCGGGCCAAGCAGATGGAGGCCGCCGGTCGTGAGATTATCTATCTCTGTCTGGGGGAACCCGATTTCGCCACGCCACCGGCGGTTCTCGCCGCCACTGGACAGGCGCTGGCCGAGGGTGCGACTTCGTACACCCATTCACTGGGGCTGCTGGAGCTGCGCCAGGAAATCTGCCGTTATTATCTGAACCACTACGGAGTTGAGATTGTTCCCGAACAGGTGGTCGTCTCCTCCGGCACCAGTCCGTTGATGTTGCTGCTCTTTTCCTCGTTGCTCGAAGCGGGGGATGAGCTGATCCTGCCCGATCCCGGTTATGCCTGTTATCCCGGTTTCGTCAAGTTCGCCGGCGGGACACCGGTGAACTTGCGGACCGCTGCCGAAGACGGTTTTCAGCCGCAGGCCGAACAGGTGCGGGCGCTGCTCAGCGACAAAACCCGTGGGCTGTTGATCAATTCCCCCTCCAATCCGGCCGGGTCGGTGCTCTCCGGGGCACAGCTACAGGCATTGGCCGAGCTGCCGGTGCCGATCATCTCCGACGAGATCTATCACGGTCTGACCTATCAGGGGGAGGAGCGCTGCATCCTTGAATTCACCCGCGATGCTTTTGTCCTCGGCGGTTTTTCCAAGGCCTACGCCATGACCGGCTGGCGGCTCGGCTACCTGATTTCGCCGCTCTCCTGTGTGCGGACCCTGCAGATTCTGCATCAGAACTTTTTGATCTGTGCCAACCATTTCGTACAGCGCGGCGGTATCGCTGCCCTGCAGCAGTGCCAGGAGGATGTCGCCGACATGCGCGCGGTCTACGATCAGCGTCGGGTCGAGCTGGTGCGGCGGCTGCGCGAACTCGGCTTCGGCGTTCATTTCGAGCCGCAGGGTGCCTTTTATGTGCTGGCCGATGCCCGGCACATCGATCAGGATTCGCTGCGGTTGTCGCGCGATATCCTTGAGAAGACCGGCGTTGCGGTGACGCCGGGGATCGATTTTGGGGCCGGGGCCGAGGGCTTTTTGCGCTTTTCCTACACCCGACCCTTCGCTGAAATCGTCACTGCGCTGGAGCGGATAGAAGCTTATCTGCGCCGTCGCGGAAAACTGCCTTACGCGCAAGGTTCAAAAAATGTTAGCTACCACCAGAAGTAGGCGCCCTTAGGCGAGAACGCAGAGAAATCATTTTTTTGATTATAAAGCAAAAAAATCTGATTTTCTCTCCACCTCTGCTCCTCCCCGCCTCTGCATTAAAGTGCCTTTGTTCTTGGTAGCTAAGTATTTGTTTTTGCAGGTTTGATAGATCGGCAGCAGCCGCTAAAGGGAGATTTTATATGTTAATCGTTATGCACCATCACGCGAATCAGGCGCAGATCGACCTGGTACTTGCTGCGGTCGAAGCGATGGGGCTCAAGGCGGAGCCGATCCCGGGGAGTTTGCGCACGGCGATCGGGGTACTCGGCAACCAGGGTTATGTCGATGATTCGACCATCCGCACCCTGCCGGGAGTGCGTGAAACCATTCATGTCAGCAAGCCGTACAAGCTGGTCTCGCGGGATTTTCATCCCGCAGCGACCATCGTCGAGGTCGCCGGGGTGCGCTTCGGCGACGGTGAGCGACCGGTGATGATCGCCGGTCCCTGCTCGATCGAGACGGAGTCGCAGATGCTTGCCGCGGCCGAGCAGGTCAAAACGGCCGGGGCACAGATGCTGCGGGGCGGCGCCTTTAAGCCGCGCACCGGACCGCACTCCTTTCAGGGCCTCGGCATCGAGGGGCTCAAATATCTGCAACAGGCGGGGCAGGTCAGTGGTCTGCCGGTGGTGACTGAAGTGATGCGGATTGAGCAGCTTGAGGTGGTCTGTCGACATGCCGATATGCTGCAGGTCGGCGCCCGCAATATGCAGAATTTTGATCTGCTCAAAGAGGTCGGCAGAAGCGGTCATCCGGTGCTGCTCAAGCGCGGCATGAGCGCAACCCTGGAGGAGTTTCTCGCCGCTGCCGAGTATATCGTTGCTGAAGGGAACAACCGGGTGGTGCTCTGCGAGCGCGGCATCCGCACCTTTGAAAAAGCGACGCGCAATACCCTCGATCTGTCGGTGGTGCCGCTGATCTGTGAAATGAGTCACCTGCCGATCATCGTCGATCCCAGCCATGCGACCGGCAAGCGGGCGCTGGTGCCGGTGATGAGCAAGGCGGCTCTGGTCGCCGGAGCGCACGGCTTGATGGTTGAGGTGCATCCCGATCCGGCCAAGGCGCTCTGTGATGGCGCTCAGAGCCTCGATGGGGGCAGTTTTGCCGGTTTGATGACGGAACTGAACGGTTTGATCGACTATCTGAAGACTGGTTGAAAACCGATTTTCTCTTGCCCGGTCGCTTGCCCTGAATTATAGTTGACCGAACACGTCACATATATTCACATGGAGGATATGCAGATGGAAAACAGCATTCAGGTGGTTGAAAACGTCCACTGGGTCGGGGTGCGACATCCGGACCTGAAAGTGTTTGATGATCTTTTCCCGACCCACAACGGTACCACCTACAACGCCTATCTGATTCAGGGCAGCGAAAAAACCGCACTGATCGATACGGTCAAGGCACCCTTTGCCGAAGAGTTCTTCCGTAAGGTCGGCGAGCATATCGATCCGGCCAAGGTCGATATCGTGGTTGTCAATCATACCGAGCCGGATCATTCCGGTGCGGTGATCCAGATCATTGAAAAAAATCCCGAAGTGCAGATCTATTGCAGCCGAGCGGCAGAGAACTTTCTCAAACAATTGCTCAATCGCTCTTTTAACGCGGTGATCGTTAACGACGGCGATGAAATTGACCTGGGTGGCAAAACCCTGCGTTTTGTCCTGGCTCCCTATCTGCACTGGCCCGACACCATCTTCACCTACCTGGTTGAAGACCAACTGTTGTTCTCCTGCGACGCCTTCGGCGCTCATTACTGTTCGGACAAGCTGTTCGACGATGAAATCAATGAGTTCTACGCCGATTTTCATTTCTACTTCGACTGCATCGTCCGTCCCTTCAAGGACAAGGTGCGGGATGCCCTGAAGAAGGTCGAAGGATTGCCAATCAAGATGGTCTGCCCTTCGCACGGTCCGATCCGTCGTTCATCAGGTCAGTTCGCCATTGAATCCTATGCCCGCTGGTGCGAGGCACCCGCCAAAAATGCACGTCCCAAGGCACTGATGGCGGTCCTTTCATCGCACGGCAACACCCGTAATATGGCCGCCGTCATCAAGGCCGAACTGGAAACTCGGGGGGTGGATGTCGAACTCTTCGCTTTGAGCGAAATGCGTGACGATGACTATCGCAACGCTCTGGAGCACGCCGATCTGTTGCTGATTGGTACCCCGACCATTCAGCGCGACGCGCCGCCGCAGGTCTGGCACGCGCTGGCGCTGATCTCGTCGGTGACGCCGAAGGCCAAACTAGCAGCGGTGTTCGGTTCCTTCGGCTGGAGCGGCGAGGCGGTGAAGATGGTTGAACAGCGCTTGACCGGTCTGAAATACAAACTGGTTGCAGACGGTGTCACCTTCCGTTTTACCCCGACCGAGGAGAATATGGAGGCCTGTCGCAGTTTTGCCGAACAGCTTGCGGCGGCGGTGTTGACCGGGAAATAGGTTTTTTCGCAGTCCCCCTCGGATTTGTATTGAGAAAGAAATCCCTGATCACAGATGCGTGAGCAGGGATTTCTTTCGTTTGCGCGAAGACCGCCTGTGGCTGATTGGCACTGTTTAATTTTATTGCAAAACAAATGGTGTTCTATGTTAGCCTGCAACTTTGCCAAGCAGGTCACCAATCCTTATTTTAGTCCAACAGCGATTGCCGAAAGCTCGATGAACAGGATAAAAAGATGCCCCCTGATTTGACTGAGAATCTTGACCTGTCACGATTGCCGCAACTTGATGTTGAGTTTTTTTCTCAGATCATTGAGTCGGTTAGCGACCCGGTTTTTGTCAAGGATGAAGAGCATCGCTGGATCTATCTGAATCAGGCTTTTTGCGACTTTACCGGTCATTGCAAAGAAGATCTCCTTGGCAAATCGGATTATGATTTTTTTCCGCCGGAGCAGGCCGATGTCTTCTGGAAAAAAGATGATCAGGTGTTTGCCAGCGGTACGGGCAATGTCAATGTAGAAAAGATCACTCGTTCAGATAACCGCCAGTCGGTGATTTCGACCCAGAAGTCCCTGCTGACCGACAGTCTTGGCAACAGGTTTCTGCTCGGGATTATCCGTGATATTACGGACGCGACGCGCCGTGAAAACCACCAGGAACAGATCTCCAAGATCTTGAAGCATCTGGTCCTCGGCGCTTCTCAGGAAGAGATTCTGAAAATTGTACTGCGGGTAGCAGAGGAGGCGCTGCCCGGGGTCATCGCCACCATCCTGCTGCTGGATAGTGAAACCCAGCGCCTCCACCCGGCGATTCCGTCGAAACTTCCCGGTGAGTTCAGCCAGGCGATCGACGGCACTCCGGCGTGCGAGGGGATGGGCTCCTGCGGCGAGGCGGTGTTCCGTCGCCAGCGCGTCATTGTCGAGGATATCGCCAGCCATCCCAACTGGCGACGGGTCAAAGAGCTGGCCGCTAAACACAATCTGCACGCCTGCTGGTCACAGCCGGTTTTCACTTTTTCAGGTGCGGTTGCCGGGACTTTTGCCCTCTATTTTCCGCAGAAGACCGCACCCGATCTGTTTGAACTGGAGGTCTTGGGCACTCTGGCACAGCTGACGACGATTACGCTGGAGCATCATCAGATCGAACATCAGGCGGAGCATCTGCGGCTGCTGCTGGCCGATATGATCAACGCCATGCCTTCACTGCTGATTGCCGTCGACTCCGATGGCAAGGTTCTGCAGTGGAATGCTGAGGCGGAAAAGATGACCGGTGTCGCTGCCGAGACAGCGCATGGCTGCCAGCTTGACAGGGTTCTGAAGCTGCCTGCCGAACAGCTGGAAAGCATCAAACTGGCGATCGATCAGCGTACACCGCTCAACCGGGCGCGCATTGCGCACCCCTGGGCCGGGCAGAATCACTGGCTCGATCTGACCCTTTACCCTTTAAACAGCGACAGCGATGGCGGCTCGGTGATCCGTATCGATGATGTCAGCGATCATGTCCGTTTGGAACAGATGCTGGTGCAGACGGAAAAAATTCACTCCCTGGGCGGACTGACCGCCGGGATGGCCCATGAGATCAACAATCCTCTGGCGGGGATTCTCCAAAACATCCAGGTGATGAAAAATCGTCTGCAAAAAGGGCTGAAAAAAAATGCCGAGGTGGCCGCCGCCTGCGGTGGCAGTATCGAGTTGATTGAAGAGTACATGAAAGAGCGCGATATCATCACATTGATGGAGTCGGTCGTCGATGCCGGTGAGCGTGCCGGCAACATTGTCAAAAACATGCTCAATTTCAGTCGGAAAGAGGATGTCGAGATCCGCCTGAACAGTATTCCCGAGTTGATGGATAAAACGATTACGCTGCTCGACAACGACTACAATCAGGCCCAGGGCTACGATTTTCGCAAGGTGACAATCCGTCGGGAGTACCTGCCGGAGCTGCCGCAAATTCCTTGCGGCGGGAGCAACCTGCAGCAGGTTTTCTTCAACCTGTTGAAAAATGCTGCCCAAGCGATGGCAGAGAGCAGCAAACCGGAAATCTGTGTCCGCATGCGAACCGTAGCGCACTGGTTGCAGATTGAAATAGAAGACAACGGTCCGGGGATCGAGCGAGAGATCCTGCGGCATATTTTTGAACCCTTCTACACCACCAAACCGGTCGGCACCGGCACCGGGCTCGGGCTGTCGGTCGCCTATTTTATTGTCACCGAATGCCACCACGGCAAACTGTCGGTCGACTCCCGGCCCGGCCGTGGCGCGCGGTTTTTGATCGAGCTGCCGTTGGAAGCTTAACGGAATAATTTTTTCTCTGCGTCCTTAACGCGCTGCGGCCCGGAACTCTCTCCTCTCTAATGGCCAACTGCTGTAATTCAGGTTAAATCACTCCGTCTCCGGCCAGGTTCTGTGGTAAAAATATCTCAGAAAGTCACTCCAAGAAGACAATGAATCGAATGCCTGAACTGATTGCCGACATTGCGGTTAACGCACCGCTGAAACAGCTTTACAGCTACCGGGTTCCGGCGGCGTTGCAGACACAGGCCAAGGTCGGGATGCGGGTGCGGGTGCCGTTCGGGCGGCGGACGACGATCGGCTTTTTGCTGGAACTGCGGCCGGGCGCGCCGGACGGGCTGAAAGAGATCAAAGAGCTGCTCGACGCTGAGCCGCTGTTGACCCCGGAGTTGATCAAACTGTTGCGCTGGGCGGCTGAATACTACTGTCATCCGCTCGGACTGGTGATCCGCTCGGCGTTGCCGGCCGGGCTTGGCAGCGACAAGTCAACGACGAAAATCCTTCTGGAACCGCTCTACTCGATCAGGCAAAAAGAACAGCGGCCGCGTGGTGAAAAGCAGCGACAGCTGTACGATTTTATCCTCGAGCAGGGTTCGGCAACCCTGAGCCGGCTGCGCGAAGCCTTTGATTCTCCCCATGCGCCGCTGAAGCGGATGGTCGAGCTGGGTTTTCTGCAGGAACAGCAGCAGGAAAAACAGCGTGATCCCTTTTTGGCCGAACCGTTGCCGGTGGATAAAGATCTGACCCTGACCGATGAACAGCAGATTGTGCTGACCGCTATTTCAGCGGCCGTTACTGCCGCAGATTTTCAGGCGTTTTTACTCCATGGGGTGACCGGCAGCGGCAAGACCGAGGTCTATCTGCGCGCGGTGGAAGGCTGCCTGCAGAGTAAAAAGCAGGCGCTGGTGCTGGTGCCGGAGATCGCCCTGACCCCGCAGCTGGTGGCGCGTTTTCGCGCCCGCTTCGAACCGCAGGGGGTAAAGCTGGCGGTGCTGCACAGCGGCCTCTCCGACGGTGAACGTTACGATGCCTGGCGGGCGATTGTCCGTGATCAGGTACAGATCGTGATCGGTGCCCGCTCGGCGATCTTTGCCCCGTTGCAGAATCCCGGCCTGATCATTGTTGATGAAGAGCACGAGGCGAGTTACAAGCAGGGGGAGGGGTTTCGTTATAACGCCCGCGATTTGGCGCTGGTGCGTGGCCAGCAGCAGACCTGCCCGGTGCTGCTCGGCAGTGCCACACCGTCGCTCGGCAGTTATTATCGCAGTCAGCAGGGAGCGATCAGCTACCTGTCATTGAAAAAGCGCTCCCATGCCGGGGCGATGCCCGCAGTTGAACTGATCGATCTGAGCGGACAGACGCTCGAGGGAACTCTGTCGAACCCACTGATCGAGGCATTGCAGCAGAGTCTGGAGCACCGGCAACAAGCGCTGCTGCTGCTCAATCGGCGTGGTTTTGCGCCTTTTCTGCTCTGCACCGATTGCGGCAGAAGTTTTCACTGTCCCAACTGTGAAATCACGCTGACCTTCCACCAGCGGCAACGGCAGGTGCGTTGTCATTACTGTGATTATGCTGAGCCGCCGGCGGAAGTCTGCCCCAAGTGTGCCGGTCTGAATATCGAGCCGCAAGGGGCCGGTACCGAACGGCTGGAGCAGGAGTTGGCGGAGCTGTTTCCCACTGCGCGGATTGCGCGGATGGATCGTGATACCACCAGTCGCAAGGGTGCGCATCAGCGGCTGGTGAGCCAGATGATGGCGGGTGAGGTCGACATTCTGGTCGGAACCCAGATGATCGCCAAGGGGCATGATTTTCCCGGCGTCGGTCTGGTCGGCGTGCTCGCTGCCGACAGTATCCTCAACCTGCCAGATTTTCGTGCCGCCGAACGCAGCTTCTCCTTGCTGACCCAGGTTGCCGGACGGGCTGGTCGTGCCAGCGGGGGCGGCAAAGTGCTGATCCAGACCTTCAATCCGGAACATTATGCGCTGACCTGCGCGGCCGAGCAGGATTATCAACAGTTCTACGCCGAGGAGATCCCCTTCCGCCAGGAACTCGGCTATCCCCCTTGCGGCCATCTGGTGAATCTGATTCTGGCCGGCAACAGCGAAGGGCAGGTGCAGGCGGCGGCGCACCGCTTGGCGGCGGATTTGGCTGAAGCAGCCGGGGCGGTTGAAATTCTCGGTCCCAGCCCCTGCCCGCTGTCCCGCTTACGGGGTAAAAGCAGAGTCCAGATTCTGTTAAAATCGTTCGAACGACCGGCATTGCGCCGCATGTTGCCGCAGCTTGAGCGCCTGGCCCGGCAGATCGGCAAAGGGGTTGTGCTGACAGTCGACGTCGATCCGCTTGATATGTTTTAGTTGGTAAGTGCCGGAAAACGATAGTGACAAAACAAAATAGAGGACGGATCTGCCCGATGAAAAATATTTTTTTGCTCTGTCTGTTGCTGACGCTGGCTGCCTGTGTCGGCAAGACTCCCCTGCCGGTTGAACAGTCGGAACCGCCGCCTGCTGCGATCGAGGCGCCAGCGGTTAAGTTTGCGCTGTTACTGCCGGTTGACTGGTTACAGATAGACGGCTGGCAGCAGGAAAACCCGGCTGCCGCGCTTGCGGTGTTTCAGCAGAGCTGCCGGGCGCTGCTCAAACGTGAACGCTGGCAGCGGGTCTGCGCAGCGGCGCTGGTGGTTGACGCAACCGATGAGGCAGCGCGGCAGTATTTTGAAGGTTTTTTTCAGCCGTACCAGGTGCGCAACGACGATGGCAGCTTTACCGGTCTGATCACCGGTTATTACGGCCCGGAGCTGCTCGGCAGTCGTACGCCGACCGAACAGTACCGCTATCCGCTCTATGCCCAGCCGGATGATCTGTTGATTATCGATCTGGATGAAATCTACCCCGAGCTGAGTAACTATCGTCTGCGTGGTCGGGTGGTCGGCAACCGGGTGGTGCCCTATTTTGAGCGGCAGGAGATCGACAACGGCGGCAATCCACTGGCCGGTCATGAGCTCTTCTGGGTCGCTGATCCGGTCGATCTGTTTTTTCTGCATATCCAGGGTTCGGGCCGGATCCGTCTGCCGGATGGTGAACTGGTGATGGTCAACTATGCCAATCAGAATGGCCGCCGCTACCATTCCATCGGCAAGCTGCTGCTGGAACGTAACGCCATGACCCGTGATCAGATGTCGATGCAGAATATCCGCAAGTGGGTGGAGAATAACCCCGAGGCGGGCAAAAAGTTGCTGGCGGAAAACCCCAGTTATGTGTTTTTCCGCGAACTCTCCGCCGAGTATCTTTCACCGCCCGGCGCTCTCGGTATTCCGTTGACCGAGCGCCGCAGTCTGGCGGTTGACCCGCGGACTATTCCGCTTGGTGCACCGGTTTTTCTCGCCACCACCTTTCCCGGAACGGCTGAGCCGCTCAAGCAGTTAATGGTGGCGCAGGACACCGGTGGTGCGATCAAAGGGCAGGTGCGGGCCGATTTCTTCTGGGGGATGGGGGCTGCTGCCGGCGCGATCGCCGGGCGGATGAAGCAGGCTGGCCGGTTGTGGGTGCTGTTGCCGAAGCCTGCCGATGAACAACTCCCGGCGGCAGCGGTCGCGGCAGAAGAAATTTTGAGCCAGAGGACAGAAGAGACGCAGACAAAAGAAAATTAGCTCAGTTAGGCAGAGCCCCCGCCGGCTGAACCTGCCCGCAGCTTTTCAGTTGAATCAGCAAACTGCTATTTTCCTGCTACAGTTAACGGATGCTGCTCGCCGATTTTTTTTTGCGAGAGCAGCAAAACGGGTAAATGAAAAAGATCCCCGTCTGCTGATAATCTTCAAGGAGGCTGTCCGAGAATAGGGGCCGAAGCGAAAACCCAGAAGTTTGAGAACAGATTTTAGCTCGTTTGAGAGCTCATAGCCGTAGCTATGGGCCGAAAAGGAGCTGAAATCTGGGCCAAACAGCTGGGTTTGCAGCCGGTCATGTATTCTCGGACAGCCTCCTAGGTGTGTCCCTGGGGCTGGATGAGCGAAAAAAAACAGAAATTGGCAGAGCTTGAGGCACGGCTTGAACTGCTCGAATCAGAAAATCGGCTGTTGCGCGAACAAATCATGGTTTCACGGCAGTCGGGCGAAGTCGATAACGGCCATTCCGCAGAATACGGTTTGCCGGATCTCAGCTTGTCAGAAGAGCAATTTTCCCGCACGCAGAAGGTCGCGGCTGTCGGTACGCTGGTGGGGGGGATTGCCCACGATTTCAATAATCTTTTGGCCGGGATCATGGGCAATGTTTTTTTGTTGTTGCGCCAATTGGATGAGGGACCACAGAAAACCCGCCTGAGAGATGTGCAGAAGATGTGTCAGAATGCCGCTGACATGACCGCACAGATGCTGATTTTTTCCCGCCGTGATGTTTTCAAGAGCGAGGCCATGCAGCTGAGCTCATTCATGCGGGATTTCAGTAAGATATGTCAGGTTTTGATCCCGCAGGATGTCTGTTTTGAAATGGGCGAGGTCGGCGAGGAGCTGATTGTTCAGGTGGATGTCTCCCAGTTTCAGCAGATTCTGATCAACCTGTTAGCCAATGCACAGGAGGCACTGGAGGGGCAACAAAATCCGACCATCGGCATCTCCGTAGAAGCTTTCTCCGCAGACAATAAATTTCTGGTTAAACATCCGACGCTCAAACAGAAACAACTGGTTTGTATTTCGGTGATCGACAACGGCTGCGGTATCCCTCCAGAGTTACACGAGCAGATTTTTGCCCCATTTTTTACCAGCAAAAAAGAGCAGCAGGGAACCGGTCTCGGTTTGTCAATGGTCGCTGACGCGGTAAAGCGTCTACATGGCGTGATTGAACTCAACAGTATCCCGGAGCAGGGCACCATCATGCGGCTTTTCTTGCCGCTGGAGCTGCAAGAAATCGATGAGCGCCGAAATAACTCTCGCGAGGATCTGGAGTACGGTCAGGGCGAGCTGCTGTTGTTGGCTGACGACGATGATTTTGTCCGCGATTCGCACAAAGACGTGTTGGTGCAGCTTGGTTACCGGGTGCTGGCCGTGGCTGATGGTCGCCAGGCATTGGAAGCGTTTGCGGAATATCCGCAGGTGGTCATGGCGATCCTTGATGTTGCCATGCCGAAACTCGACGGCATTTCTGCGGCGCAGCAAATGCGGCAGATCCGCCCGGAATTGCCGGTTCTGTTCATGACCGGTTACGCTGACCGGGTGCTCACCAAGCAGACCTTGCCCGCTGATGCCGAAATGTTAAACAAGCCTGCGGCCATGCCGGAACTGAGCCGCAGGGTACATCGTTTGCTGGAACAGCTGGGTGGCGAGCAGGTATGAATTTGCCCCATCCCCGCCATATTCTCGTTGCCAGTTGTCTGATCCGCAACAACGCGGCGCAACTGCTGCTGGTCAGACACTATAAGCGTGGCTGGGAACTGCCGCAGGGGCGGATCGAAGAAGGGGAAACGCTGCTTGAGGCACTGCATCGTGAAGTCCTGGAAGAGACCGGTGTCACCATCTGTAATCCGCAACTTGCTATCCTCTGGTCAAAAATATCCGACCCCGCAGCACTGATTCATGGTTTTGTTGCCGAGTACGCAAACGGTCTGCCGACCCCGAGCGAAGAAACTCCCGCGGTGGAGTGGTGTTCCGCTGAACAGGCTCTGCTACGGGTTGAGCATCCGGTCAACCGGGACCGGCTTGTCGCCCTGTTGAAACCGGACGGCAGGTTGCAGTTACGTAGCTACGCTACCGGGCCGTATCGAGTGCTCGACTGACCCCGCAAAAAATAACGGGGCTGACATCCGTTGTCAGCCCCGTTATTTTTTTCATCGCGACAGCAGAATATCGACATGCAACTGGTCGGCAACGTCGCTTAGTTGCTCTTCAATCTGATCGAGCGAAATCGCTTCGGGAACCTGGATATGGATATCCATTGAGTAGAGGGTGGCGCCGCTCTCCGGTGAGGCCATCGCCGTAGAATTCAGCTGGATGATATTCAGCTGATGATCGGCCAGAAACTGGCTTGTTTTGTAGACGATCCCCGCCTGATCAAGCCCTTCGATATGCAATGTGCAGGTTTTAAAGCCTTTGCCGATCTGCTGTTGCTGATCTTTTAACGGCCGGACAAAAGCCGAGATCCCCTTGTCCAGCTCCAGGCGGCGGCACTCTTTTGCCAGCTGCTCTTCAACCTTCGGATTGGCGCAGGAAAAGAGCAGGCTGAGGGTGAACTCGTCAGCCAACATCGACATGCTGGTGTCCTCAAGGTTGCAGTCGCTGTCGAACAACAAGCGGGTGACATCGGCGACAATCCCGGTACGGTCTTTGCCGAAAGCAGTCATGATATAGCGATTATGCATGGCTTCCTCCTGAAAAATAGAAATGAACCTGTATTTAAACACATTTATTTCATCACCGCCTCTATTTCCAGGCCGATTTCAATTTCTTCACCGACCACCATCCCACCGGCCTCCATCAACATTGGTTCTATTCTAGACAATCAGTTTGTCGTGACACAAGGTTGGCGCTGATACTTTTTGGTGCTATCTTGCGGGTCCCGATTTTATACGCCAAGTTGTAACAGGAGATATTCATAGATGCAGATCTGGATTGATGCCGATGCCTGCCCAAAGGTGATTAAGGAAATTTTGTTTCGTACCGCCGAGCGGCGCAGGATTGTTCTGACGCTGGTGGCGAACAAACAGATGGCGTTCCCTGCCTCGGCCTGGATTCGGTTTGTGCTGGTTCCGGCTGGAGCGGATGTTGCTGATCAGGAGATCGTTCGGTTGCTGACGGCTGGGGATTTGGTGATTACCGCAGATATCCCGCTGGCCGCCGATGTGATCGAGAAGGAGGGACACGCGCTTGATCCGCGCGGCGATTTTTTCAGTGCAGAGAATATTCGCGAGCGGTTATCGGTGCGTAACTTTATGGATGAATTGCGTAGCAACGGCGTCGAAACCGGCGGTCCGGCATCTTTCAGCGCCAAGGACAAACAGGCCTTCGCCAACCAGTTGGATCGTTTTCTGGCTCGGCAGCGGTAGCCCTTTTATCGGACCCCGATGGTGCTGAAAACCCGGCCGAGAACCCGGTTGAGGGGGTGGTTCCGCTTCAGGGTTTTGAGTATCGCCGGTTTGCGCAGGCCGAGCCGTTTCAGTTCAATGATGATTTTCGGATTGGGGCTGGTTTTCAAACCCTGGCGGAAGGTCTCGATCGCCTTGCCCTTCTCTTCGGCCATCAGCAGAATCCGGCCAAGGATCAGGTAGTGGAGTGAATTGCCCGGCTCGCGTTTGATCGATTCGCGGCAGATTTTAGCTGCGGAATGTATGCGTCCCTGACCTTTGGCCAGGCAGTAGGCCAGATAGCTGTGCAGCTCAGGGGTATTGCGATGTTCAGCGGCCTGGCCAAGAAACACCTGGGCTGAATGGATGTAGCCCTTTTCCGCAGCCTCTACCCCTTTTACCAATAATTCCTCAACTTGGTCTGGGCTCATTTTTCAACCTTCCTGTCGCCGTTTCAAAACAGTAATCGATACATTATAGACTAGTTTCCGCTGCGCGAAAACATCTAATCCACTCGCCGTTATATCCAGCGTGACAGGGTTCTTTTTTGACATTGCTGCCATGGAAGATACTCTTTAAGGGCGATGAGGGTTTCAAAACTGCAACAATTAATGGAGGTGTGCCGATGAAAACAGTCAAAGATATTCTGCGGGTCAAGGGTCGGGACGTTCTGACGATCAAACAGGAACAAACCGTTTATGCGGCATTGGCAAAGATGGCCGAAGCCGATGTCGGCGCGCTGGTGGTTGTCGATGATCAGGATGACGTGATCGGTCTGCTGTCGGAGCGTGATTATGCCCGCAAAGTGATTCTCAAGGGTGCTTCGTCACTGGAGATCAAAGTGAAGTCAATCATGGAAGAAAAGGTTTGCTATGTCCATCCGGGGCAGTCTGTTGAGGAGTGCATGGCTTTGGTTACGGAGAAGCGCTGTCCTCATTTGCCAGTGATGGAGAATGGTGAAATGGTTGGTTTAGTGTCGATCGGTGATCTGGTTAAGGCGTCGATTTCTGAAAAGGAATTCCTGATCAATCAGTTGACCAACTATATTCATTCCAGCTGAGACATCTGCTGAACGGCCCGACCGGTGACCTCGACTTCGATCTGTGCGGCGACCTCTTCTGCGCTCAGTTCACTGCAGGGGATGGTTAGCTCCGAGTATTTTTCGTAAAGTGGGGTTCGTTCGCGGTAGAGCTGTGCAAAACTCTGCCCGGCGGCCATCACCAGTCCTCGTTGGCCCATGTCGGCGACCCGCTGCTGCAATCGGTCAAGATCGACCTGCAGGTAGATCAGCGGGCCGGTCTGCTGCAGGGCGTGCATTCCGCAACGGCTGTAGACCGCAGAGCCGCCGGTAGCGAGGATCGTGCGACGGGTGCAGAGGCCGAGGAGAATCTGCTCTTCGATCTGTCGGAACTGCTCGATCCCTTGTGTGTCGATAATCTGTTGCAGACGTTTTTTTTCCTGGGCCTGAATCAGCAGGTCGGTGTCGATAAAGTTAAACCCCAGCCGTTTGGCCAGAATCACGCCGACGGTACTTTTGCCCGCACCCGGCATGCCGATCAGGATCAGGTTGCTTTTCTCCATGGTTAAACTCCGTGGCGGGGTTCGCTCTTTCAGTCTAACATCGTCGCTGGCTTCTGGCCATGTGATCTTGACTGCGTAGCGCCCACTTTTTATCTGGAGGAAATGTCGAACGGATGCCTTTTGTGTGAAGATTTTACGCCATGAGGATTGCGAGAAATTCTTAAGAGGTGCAGATCATGAGTAACGCCGACACAGATACCGGAATGCCGATCAGATTGACCTTGGATGCGGGAATTTACTATCGCTGCTGCTGTGGAAAATCTGTCAATCTCCCCTTTTGTGATGGTGCTCATCAGTCCGGTGGGCAACTGCCGATCCGTTTTGAATTGAAAGAGCGGCAGCAGGTTTATCTCTGCTGTTGCGGAAAAACGACAAAAGCGCCTTACTGTGATGAAAGTTGCGGAGTGTTGGTGTCGAAACTCTGAATTTTAGTTGTTCGGCAGAAACGGCCCGTCCCGATTTCGGGCAGGCCGTTTCTGCCGGCGGTAAAATCAGTTTAGGCGGCGGCGATCTTCAGGACGATCTTGCCGAAGTGCTGGTCTGCTTCCATCATTTGATGCGCTTCCACTACCGCTTCGATCGGAAAGATCTTTTCGATGATCGGCACGATGCTCCGATCGGCGAATTTCGGCAGCGCGCGGCGGGTGAATTCGGCGATGATTTCGCCTTTTTCTGCCACCGGGCGACTGCGCAGCACCGAACCGATAATCTGCTGGCGTTTGACCATCATCAGTGCCAGGTTCAACTCGGCCTTGATACCGCTGATAATGCCGATGATGACCAGCTTGCCGGTATAGCCGAGGCTGGCCATGTTCGGTTTCAGGTATTTTGCGCCGACATGATCGAGGATGACGTTAACGCCCTTTTTGTTGGTGAATTCCTTGACGACAGCGCTGAAATCAGGGGTCTCGGTGAAGTCGATCACCAGGTCGGCACCCAACTCCTTAACCCGCTCCATTTTACTTGGATGGGCAGTGACGATCAGCTTGGCGTTGGGGGTCAGGGCCTTGGCCAGTTGCAGCGCTGCGGTGTTGACGCCGCCGCCGCCGCCGTGCAGGATCGCCGTCTGGCCGTCTTCGAGGCCGCCGATCATGAACACGTTGAGGAAGGCAGTGATGTAGCTTTCATTGACGCAGGCCGCCTCTTCGAAACTCATGCTTGCGGGAATCGGCATCAGGTGGTTCTGGTAAGCTACGGCGTACTCGGCGTACCCGCCGCCGCCGACCAGCGCCATCACCCGATCGCCGATTTCCCAGCCGTTGACCTTGCCGCCGACTGCAGCGATCGTTCCGGCCACTTCCAGGCCGAGAATCTTCGAGTCACCGGGAGGGGCCGGGTAGTTGCCCATCCGCTGCACCAGGTCGGGACGGTTGATGCTGGTGGCGACCACCTTGATCAATACTTCATCGGCTTTCGGTTGCGGCTGGTCGATTTCGCCGATCTTCATGACCTCGGCAGCGCCGAATTCATCCATCAAAACTGCTCGCATTTTTCTCTCCTTGCAATGTAATTAATCGATTGGAAAAAAAATCCAGATGGTTACAATGACAAACTATCTAAGTTGTGAATTTCAGGCTGTGATTATAGGGGAAAGCGCGTTCGATTCAAACCGCTTATTCTGTGGCTCTGGATCTGCCGAATACGACAAATTCAGTCGGGAGGATACCTCATGGAAAAAACTTGGCGTTGTAACGTCTGCGGCTACCTGCACAAGGGGGATGAGCCTCCGGTCAGCTGCCCGATCTGTCATACCACGGCCGACAGGTTCGAACTGGTTGTAGAACCCGGGGCTGCAGCGGTCGAAGAGGGTCGATCCGGCCTGCTGCAGGAGATGTTCGGTAGTTTGGTTCCTCATGCGCTGTTTGCCCACTTCCCCAGCGCATTGATTCCGACCACGGTTCTGTTTCTGGGTCTGTTCCTACTTTTCGGTAGTGCCTCTTTTGAAACCAGCGGCTTCCACTTGCTGGTGGTAACGGTGCTGTCGGTGCCGCTAACCCTTGCCACCGGGCTTTACGATTGGAAAAACAGTTTCGGTGGACAGCCGGCGCCGATCTTCCGAAAAAAGATTATCCTCGCCTGCCTGTTGTTATGCTTCGGTTTGATCGCCGTGGTCTGGCGCTGGCAGAATCCCGACTTACTGGTCGATGGCGGTTGGCCGGCCGGGCTGTTTCTGCTGTTGATTGTTGCGATGCTCGGCTGCGTGACCCTGCTCGGCCATTATGGCGGGATGCTGGTCTTTGCAAAAAATAAGAAATAAGGACATGCAGGTAAATGCTTAAACAGGATATCAAGGAAAAAGGCGCGATCGTTCAGCGGGATCGGCAGACCTACGCCATTGTTCCCCATACTCCAGCGGGATTGATCAGTCGTTCGCAACTGCGGCGCATCGCCGATGTTGCAGATAAGTACCAGATCCCGATGATCAAGCTGACCAGCGCACAACGACTGGCCCTGATCGGCCTGGCGGAAGAGCATATCGATGCCGCCTGGCGTGAACTGGGGGAGCCGATCGGCTATACCACCGGGCTCTGTGTGCGCAGCGTCAAAATTTGTCCGGGGACCGATTGTTGCAAGCGTGGTTTGCGCGACTCGATCGCCGTCGGGTTGGAACTGGACAAGCGTTTCCACGGCCGCCCGTTGCCCTGGAAGATGAAACTGGCGGTTTCCGGTTGTCCCAATGACTGTGGTGAAACCTGCATCAGAGATATCGGCCTGACCGGCAGCCCGCGCGGCTGGCATCTGTCGGTCGGCGGTAACGGCGGCAGCAGACCACGGCTGAGTCAGCGATTGCTGGAACATATCCCAGACGATGACCAGGCGTTGGCGGCGGTGCAGCGGCTGATTGACTGGTTTGCCGCGCAAGGGCGCAAGTGTCGTTTCGGTACGTTGGTCGAAGAGGTTGGACTTGACCGGTTGCGGCAAATTGCAGCAGGTGACATTGCTGCGGAATCTGCAGATCGATCGTCGCGGAAATAAAAACTAAAAAAATTCTAAATAAATTGATATAATTCTGCGTTACTATCAATGTTTGTACTTACCTAAGCTGTTTGCTAAAACCTTTGAACGATCATTCTTGGTTTCCTATTAACTATTTTCGTAGCTGGCTGTTGTGCAAATTGACCTGCAAAAACTGCTCAATTATCTACTGCTGACCCTGGCGGTCTGTGGGGGGATTGTTGCCGGGCTCCTGTCGGGGAGGCTGATCGATCTTTCCCTTGGCGGCGGGGCTTTACTGCTGCCGGAGCCGCTGACCCGCCAGGTCAGGGTGCGGCAGTTGCAGGAGCAGGATTTTCAAGTCATCCTCGACCGGAACCTTTTCGATTCAGAAGCGGCGGGCAGTGGCGGGCAGGTTGATCTGTCGCTGACTGAACTTTCCGGGCAGGCGACAGCAGCAGCGCGACCGGTCGGTGAGCTGGTGTTGATCGGTACTGTGGTTGCCGGAGAGGGCTCACTGGCCCTGCTGCGGGTCGGGCGCAAAGCAGCTGTCTATCGACTGAACGATGAACTGGCGGCAGGTACGCGGTTGATTGAAATCCAGCGGAACCGGGTCGTGGTTCGCGCTCATGGGCAACGCCGCGAGTTGCTGATCAAGCTGTCCAAGGATCCTAAGTCCAAGCTGGTCCGGCGCGGCAGTAATGCGCGGAGTAAAAGCGGGATTGTTGCCAGTGGTAGAAATCGCTGGCAGATTTCACGGGTTGCAGCTGAACGGGCACGGGCCGATTTCAGCAGTCTGTTGCGGACGGCGCGGATGATTCCGCAAGTGAAGAATGGTCGAACCATCGGTTTCAAGCTGGTTGAGATGGAAAAAGGGTCTTTGACCGAGCAGGTTGGTCTGCGGGTCGGCGACCTGCTGGTCGAGATCAACCAGGTGCCGCTGAACAGCCCGGAAAAGGCACTGCAGATTTTTCAGCAGATCCGCGAGGCGAACAACATCAGCCTGGGTCTGGTGCGTAACGGGAAACGGGAAACTTTCGAATACAGTTTTGAATAGGAGTGGCTTGTGGGTGTTCATCGCGGCATACAGGTTCTGCGGTTGGTTGTTATTCTGCTGTCGTTGCAGGTTCCCTGTTCCTGGGCGGCCGGGGACAACGGCAGCGACAAGGCAGTAGAGGTCACGCTCGATTTCCAGAATGTCGAGCTGGCCGACATGATCAGTACGATCAGCGAGTTGACCGGAAAAAATTTCGTCTATGATGAAGGTGTACGGGGCAAGGTGAGTATTCTTTCCCCCCGACCGGTGACGATTGACGAAGCCTATCGCCTGTTTACCACGGTCCTCAACGTCAAAGGGTTCACCATCATCCCTTCGGGGAAAGTCAGCAAGATTGTCCCGATCCGCAGCGCCAAGGAAGCCAACCTGCCGATCGGTGACGGTCAGGGGCTCGGTGAGCAGTTCATCACCCGCATTATTGAGCTGAAAAAGCTGGATGCCAGGGTTGTCGCCGATACGATTCTGCGCCCGCTGATGCCGAAAACCAGCCATGTCGTTGCCCACTCACCGACCAACACCCTAGTCCTTACCGACAGCGCTGCCAACATTGATCGTCTCAGCCGGATTCTTGATTCCCTTGATCGTACTTGGGACGGGGAGCAGATGGAGATCGTTCAGCTCTATTACTCCGATGCCGAAGAGACCGCCGGGGTGGTGATGCAGATTCTCCAAGGGGGCGGCACTTCAGCACCCACGGCACGTGGCAAGGCCGCTGCGACCAGCCTGCAAAAAAAGGCTCTCGGCCAGGTGATCCCCTACGCGCGGACCAATAAACTGATGTTGATCGGCGATCGGACGTTTATCAGCAACACCAGAAAGATTGTCGCTCAGCTCGATGAAAAAGCCGATCTGACCCGCGCCGGGGTGCATGTTTATTACCTGGAGAATGCCGAAGCTGAGGGATTATCTGAAACCCTCAACAAGATCCTTTCCGAGACCGCGAAGGTTCCCGCAAACAAGCAAAGCGGATCCGGGAAAAAACTGTTCAGTACCGTTACGATTACTGCCGACAAGCCGACCAACGCCCTGATCGTCAATGCCACGGCTGAAGATTATGACGGCATCAAGGAGTTGATCGGCCAGCTGGATATCAAGCGCAAGCAGGTGTTTGTCGAGGCCTTGATCCTTGAACTGGGGATGGGGGCGCTGCTTGACGTCGGAGTTTCGTTGCAGGGCGGGGCTGATGTAAATAATGACAGTGTCGTTTTCGGCACCAGCAATCTCAATAGCGGACAGGTCGGACTGAAAGATCTCAGCCCCGGTGAAGGGAGCACTATCCCGAGCTTATTGACCAAGGCGATCAGCGGCATTCTGCTCGGCGGAATGTTCAATCCGATCACCACCACCGGCCCCGACGGCAGCATCATCACCATCCCGGCGCTTTCGGCCCTGATCGATCTGGCGGAAACCGACCAGAACGTCAATGTTCTGTCGGCACCCCGCCTGCTCACCTCGGATAATGAAGAGGCTGAGATCATTGTCGGCTCGAATGTGCCGATCATCACCTCGAAAGCCTCAGATAATGCCGGGAATCCGATCAATTCGATTGAGCGCCAGGACGTGGCGCTGACCCTGCGTTTTACCCCGCAGATCACCGAAGGGAATATGGTCCGCCTTACGGTTTTTCAAGAAACCAGTGATATTGCCCCGGCCAACGAGGACGTCGGCAATGTTGATGCCGTCGGCCCGACGATCAACAAGCGCTTGTTGCGCAGCACGGTCGTTGCAGAGGATGGTAAAACCGTGGTGCTGGGAGGATTGTTCAAGACCTTCAAGCAGGAAGTGGTCACCAAGGTGCCGTTACTCGGCGATATCCCGCTGCTCGGCTACCTGTTCCGCTCCAAACGTGAGGAGGAAAGAAAGACCAGCCTGCTGATTTTCATCACGCCGCATGTGATTCGTGACAGCGCGGACCTGGACCGGATCACCCGTGATAACCATAACGCTCTCGGCCTGTTTCGGGATGAGGAGGGTGCAAAAGCCTTTATCAAGGCGAGCAGTGAGCTTTTGAACGAGAGCTCCGCCGACTCTACGCAGGTGGGTGGGGACAAGTAATGCGGTCGATGAAGTGGCGTCAGCTGGGAGATATCCTGATCCGGGACAAAGGTCTCTCCGAAGAGGTGGTCCGGCAGGCGCTACGTGAACAAGAAGGCAATCAGCTCAAACTGGGTGAGATTATCCGCGAGCAGGGAGCCGCCAGCGAAACCCTGCTGGCCGAAGCACTGGCGACCCAGAGCGGCATGGAATACATTGCCGATCCGCAGGTTAAGGCGAGCGCCCTGCACCTGCTGATGACGGTGCCGATCGGCTACGCCAAGGAAAATCTGGCGGTGCCGCTGGAGATCGATGGGCAGACCATCCGGCTGGCGGTTGTCGACCCGAACAATAATCGTATCCTCAATGATCTGTCGGTACTCACCGGTTGCCGGATTGTTCCCTGTCTGGCTTCGCCGGACAAGCTGCTCAAAGCGATCAATCAGGGCTATGAAACCCTCTCCGGCGGTGGTGACAGCTCGATGTCCGAAATCGGCCGGGGGGAGCTCGACCTGGATGAGGCGATTCAGATTGAAGACCTGCTCGATACCAGTGATGAAGCGCCGATTATCCGCTTCGTCAACAGTCTGGTGACTCAAGCCTATCGCCAGCGGGCCAGCGATATTCATATTGAACCGTTCGAAACCGAGATGGTCGTCCGTTACCGGGTCGACGGGGTTCTCTACGAGATTCAACGCCCGCCGCTGGGGGCCTTGCCGAATATTGTCTCCCGGCTGAAAATCATGGCGAACCTTGATATCGCAGAAAAGCGCTTACCGCAGGATGGCCGTTTCTCGGTCCGGATTGCCGGCAATCAGGTCGATATCCGCGTCTCAACCCTGCCGACTGCTTTCGGTGAACGGGTGGTGTTGCGTCTGCTGGATAAAAGTTCCGGCGTTCTGACTCTGGAGGATATCGGTATCGAGCCGACGTTGCTGCCGCAAGTGGCAAAAATGATCGGTAAAAGTTACGGCATCTTTCTGGTTACCGGCCCGACCGGGGCGGGGAAGACGACCACCCTCTATTCGGCGCTCTCCTCGATCAACTCCCGCGAACAGAATATTATCACGATTGAAGATCCGATCGAATATCAGCTGCCCGGGGTCGGTCAGGTTCAGGTTAATCCGAAGATCGAGCTGACTTTCGCCCAGGGGTTGCGGTCGATTCTGCGCCAGGATCCGGATGTGATCATGGTCGGCGAGATCCGCGACGGTGAAACCGCCAAAATTGCCGTGCAGGCCGCCTTGACCGGCCATCTGGTTTTTTCCACCCTGCACACCAACGATTCCGCCGGCGCTCTGGCGCGACTGGTCGAGATGGGGGTCGAGCCCTTCCTGGTCGCTTCGGCGCTGGTCGGGGTATTGGCGCAGCGGCTGGTGCGGACCATCTGCCCACACTGTCGCGTTAGTTACCTGCCGGAAGAAAAGCTGCTGGTTGAGCTGGCCGAAGGCGTTTCGCTGCCGACGGACGCTACTTTTTTTCGTGGGCGGGGTTGCAGTCATTGTCTCCAGGTCGGTTATCTCGGGCGTACCGGGCTGTACGAACTACTTGAAGTCAACGATCCGATCCGGCAGCTGGTAACCGGCAATGCCGATGCGGCGACGATCCGGCAACAGGCGTTGCCACAGGGAATGACCAGTCTGCGACAGGCCGGCCTGGCCAAGGTGTTGGCCGGGCAGACCACTGTCGAGGAAGTCCTGCGGGTCACCCAGGAGGAGGTGTAACCCTTGGCGCTCTATGAATACAGCGCCCTTGACGGCCAGGGACGGCAGCAGCGGGGGGTGATCGAAGCCTCCGGGCAGAAGCTGGCCAGTAAAAAACTGCGCGAACGTGGCCTGTTTCCGACCAAGTTGACCAGCGTCAGGGAAGGGCAGGAACGGCGCCAGTGGACCCTGTACCGACGGGTCAAGCCTGCGCAGTTGGGCGTTGCAACCCGACAGCTGTCGACCATGCTTTCGGCCGGGATGCCGCTCGATGAGGCGCTGGCAACCGTGGCTGAACAGCAGGATCAGCAGCAACTCGGCTCGGCGTTGACGCGGATACGGGAAGAAGTCCTGCAGGGGACCGCGTTTCATCTGGCGCTGCAAGCCCATCCGCTGATTTTTCCGCCCCTTTATACCAATATGGTGAAGGTCGGCGAAGCGAGCGGTACCCTCGATAAGGTTCTTCTGCAGTTGGCCGAGTTTATGGATGAGCAGGCTCGCTTTAATTCTCAGCTGAAAGCTGCCATGACCTATCCGGCGCTGATGTTTCTGGTCGGCAGCGGGGTGCTGTTGTTCCTGATGGCTTTTGTGGTGCCGAAGATCACCCGGATGCTCGAAGATCTTGATCAGGCCCTGCCGCTGGCGACCCTTTGGTTGATAAGCTTCAGCAGTTTTCTCGCCGATTATTGGTGGCTGCTGCTGACTTTGTTGTTGTTGTTGTTCTGGTTTGGCCGACGTGCGGCGGCGACCGCCAAAGGCCGACTCTGGTTCGACCGGAAGAAATTTCATTTGCCGTTGCTCGGTCCACTCGCGTTGCAGAATGCTACTGCCCGTTTTGCCCGGACCATGGCGGCGCTGCTGCAGAGCGGGGTGCCGATGCTGACAGCGCTGGAAATCGTCCAGAGTCTGATGGGCAACCACCATCTGCAACAGACCCTGGACGTTGTTAGAGAGAAAGTGACCGAAGGTGCCGGACTTGCCGAGCCACTTCGTGAATCGGGCGCGTTTCCGCCGATGCTGCCGCAAATGGCTGCAATCGGTGAGCGCAGCGGTGAGCTTGAAGGGATGTTGCGCAAAGTGGCGGAAATTTACGAACATCAGGTCGAAACCCGGATTAACGGTTTGATGGCATTGCTTGAGCCGCTGATGATTTTGCTGATGGGGACGGTGGTCGGGTTTATTGTTCTGGCAATTCTGCTGCCGATTTTTCAGGCCAGCCAGGGGTTGGGCTAACCGTACGGGGTACAAAACAGGAGAAACTGAAGATGTCGAACTGCAAACATAATCAAAAAGGTTTTACGCTGATCGAAATTATGGTGGTGGTGGTGATTCTTGGCATTCTGGCCGGAATCGTTGTTCCGCGACTGCTGGATGAGCCGGAAAAAGCGCGGCGTATCAAGGCGGCAACCCAGATTCGCGGTTTTGAGGAGGCGCTGGGGATGTTCAAGTTGGATAACGGTTTCTATCCCACCACTGAGCAGGGTTTGAAAGCGCTGGTCAACAAGCCGGGCAGCGGTCGGATTCCAACCCGCTATAAAGAGGGTGGTTACATGAAGAAACTGCCGCGAGATCCTTGGGAACAGCCGTATATTTATCTTGCTCCCGGAGCCCACGGAGATTTCGATCTCTTTTCCTACGGTCCCGATGGTGAATCAGGTGGCGAGGGTGATGATGCGGATATCGCCAACTGGAACCTTGAGTAAAAACTCCGGCTTTACCCTGGTCGAACTGGTCATTGTTGTGGCATTGCTGGCGATGTTCAGCTTTATCAGTCTGCCGCTGTTGATGAATCGGGAGGATGGCGGCGAGCGCCGGGTTTTGCGCCGGCTGGCCGGAACGGTCAAGCAGCTGTACAATGAAGCAACGCTGACCCGCGACCGGCATCTGCTGACCTTTGATATCGATCGCAACAGCATGAGCGCTTTTCGTTTGCGGGACAGCGACGGGCTGATTGAAAAGCAGCCCATCGGCGAGGAGAGATCGCTTAAGCCGTTGCAATTGAAACAGGTCGAGGTGGTCGGCAAAGGTAACTTTCGTCAGGGGCAGGTTTCGATCACCATCTTTCCGCTCGGCTGGATGGAGCAGACCCGGCTGGTGCTGGCCGCAGACAAGGGTGCGGTGAAGATCCTTGAGTTTTCACCATTGACCGGTTCGACAAAGATTAGCGATGAGCGTCCGAAACTCTAACGATGATGGCTTTACCCTGCTGGAGATGATGATCGCCTTGGCGATCGTCTCTATCGCCCTGGTCAGTCTGCTCGGCTTGTCGAACCGCTCGATTCTGGTTCAGGAGCGAATCCAGCGGTTGACCCGGGGAACCCTGTTGGCTCAGCAACTGATCAGTGAAGAGGAGTTGGCGGGCGGGATAAAACGTGACTGGCAGCCGCGCGAAGACGTTTTTCTTGAACCTTATGCTGATTTCCGTTGGCAGGTCAGTTATCAGGAAACCTTGATTACGAACGTAAAGCAGGTCACGGTGTCGGTCCTCTGGGGGGATGCGGCGCGCAATGAGTTAGTTCGTTTAACCTCGTTTCTGCCGGTCAGGGAGGGGGGCTGATGCGCAATGCACGTGGCTTTACTCTGATCGAGGTGCTGCTGGCGATCTTCATCGGTTCATTGCTGTTAACGACCATCTACGGAGTTTTTACGTCGGTCAGCGGCGCCCGCAACCGGTTGCAAGCGGAAGGGGATGCTTATCACCAGGTGCGGATATTTTACGATCGGATCGGCGGTGAGTTGCGCAGCTTACGACTGCTGGCGGTCGGCTCGCAGGCGGTACTGAACGGCGGAAAATCTCTCGACGGGGAGTTGTTCCTGGAATTTAACACCGAGCTGGCTTCGCCGTTACTGCAGCAGCGGGGCGGCGTATCACGGGTCCGCTATGAATTGCGCCGGGATGATGAGGGGCTGGCCACCCTCTACCGCAGCGAGCAGGTCCTGCTGGCAGATCTGGCCGCTTCGCAGCCGTTGCTGTTTCTCTCCGGGGTAAAAGATTTTCAGATTCGCTACTATCGACAGGGCAACTGGGCAGAGCGCTGGTCGGCGGGCGGTGCACCGCAGATGATCGAAATCTCCCTGGAACTGGAGATCGCGGGGCGGCTTATCCCCTTTCGCAGCAGTTTTGTGCTGCCGGAGGTCAAGGGATGAATCCGCTGCGCAATCAGGAGGGGATGGCTTTGCTGATGGTCCTGGTGGTGGTGGCACTGCTCAGTTCCCTGCTGGTGGAGTTCTCATTTTCGACCCTGGTTGATCTGCGTGCCACCGAAACCTTCCGCGACCGGACTAAAGCCTTTTACCTGGCGCGCGGCGGAGTGGAAGCGGCGCGAATGATTTTGCAGGAGGATAAAAACGAGTTTGACCATGCTTCCGAGTTCTGGGGCGATCTGCTCAGCAGTATTCCGGCAGGGGATGGCGACGTCAGCCTGAAGATCGAGGATTTCAGCGGCCGTTTTAATCTGAATTCGGTGGCGGACAATCGGGGGAACCGACTGCCCGGTTATCATCGCTTTATCGCTTTGTGCCAGGAACTGTTGGCGGTCGACGCTACCGAGGCCCGGTTGTTGGCCGATGCGCTGGTTTACTGGTTCGACGCTGACCGGACCCGGGTCACCCCGGATGACGGTTACTATGCCGAGCAGCAGCCGGCTTATAGCCGCAAGGGTGGCCATCTGGATACCCTGAACGAACTGCAGATGGTTCGCGGCTTCGAGGCAGAAACAATCAGGCGCTTGAAAAACGACGTCCGGGTCTTCGGGGATGAAAAGATCAACGTCAATACGGCCTCCGCAGCGGTGCTCTACGCCTGGCAGTTCTCTGCGCTCGATGCAGAGATTATTTTTGATCAACAGGATATTGCTGCCCTGCTCAGTTACCGGCGACACTCGCCCTATCGCCAATTGAGTGATCTGGCGCAGGCAGAGGGGATCAATGACCGGTGGGCGGCAGCTTGGCGGTCGGGGTCGGTCGGGGTAAAGGGTTCGCTTTTCAACGTAGAAAGCCGTGGGCGGATTAATCAGGTGAGCCGTATTGCGCAGGCCTTGATTGTGAAAGACGGGAATCAACTCCTGAGTTTGAAAGTGGAATAGTTTATGTCAAAGCGATTTATCGGTATCGATATGGAAGGTGGCGTGGCCAGGGTGGCCATCTTAACTGCGACCGCAGGCCGGATCGATGTCGAACTGGACAAGCGTTGCTACGCGTCACCGGAAGAGGCCGCCCTGATGATCAATGAGATGATCGGTGGCGATGCTGCGCTCAGTGACCGGATGGCTGTCGCGCTGCCCTGCCGGGTCGGTTTGTTCCGGCGGTTGCGCTTTCCGTTCCGAGAAAAAAGCAAGATTGCTGCCGCATTGCCGTTGGAACTCTCCTCGCAGTTGCCGGTCCCGCTGGAAGAACATCTGATCTCCTTTTTGCCGGCGCGAGCGCGGGAGAACGATTATGAGGTTGATGCCGCAGTCGTCAATCGACTGGAGGTTGACGATCTGTTGACCCACTTTTCAGATCCGCAACAGAATCCCCGGCGGATCGACCTGTTCCCTTTTGCGCTGTTGCCGGTTTTGGCCAAGCAGGAGGGGATTCTGATCTACAGCCGCAAGCTGGAGGTGGTGGTGGCGCTGATCTATGACGGGATGCTCCGGGATTACCGTCTGCTGCCTGGAACCAGCGAATCGAGTGAGGATGAAATCCTCGATTTTATCTCCAGCCAGGTCAGCCAGCTGGAAAATTCCATCGGTACCGAGGGGTTGCCGCTTTGGGTGATCGGTGCAGGAGTCTCGGAAAAAATTCTCATCGAACTGCACCGCTCCGAGCGGACTATTCTTATTCCGGCGGAAGATGTCTTCGGCTCCGAGTTAAGCTGTGAGATGGCTCCGGCCGCATTGTTGGCGTTATCAGAATTACGCACGGTGAAAAAAAGTGAACAGTTCAATTTTCGTCAGGGGGAGTTTGCGGTCCAGGGGCAATTGGAAATTTTCCGTGCCAAGCTAGTCGTGGCTGCGCTGATGTTGCTGTTGCTCCTGGCCGGTACCGGCGTCAGTATGTATCTGGGCTACCTGCAGAAAACCCGCGAAGTATCGGCATTGAAGCAGCAACAGACGCAGCTGTTTAACCAGCTGATGCCGCCTGATACACCGCTGGTTGATATCCCGTTACAGATTGAGAGTCAGTTGCAGGAGTTGCAGCAACAGGTGCAGCTGTTCGGCCTTGGCGGTCATGGGGCGGCGACCGTACTGCAAGCTCTTTCCAATGGGATCAGCAGCGAGATTAAAGTCGACGTTCGCGAGTTCAGCTACAGCAGTGAGGAGGTGCGGCTGAATGGGGTGACCGATTCTTTCGATGCAGTTAACCGGATTACCGAATTGCTCACCGCCAATCCGCTGTTCCAAAGCGTTGAAATCAGCAATGCCAAACTGGTCGCGGATAACGATCAGGTCGACTTCGAATTACGCTTGAAACTATACGGTGGAGGCGGCCGATGATCAAAAGCCTCAACCCACGAGAACGACTGATTGTTTCTGCCGGAGCGGTGGCCCTGCTGCTGATTCTGATCTGGTTTGCGTTGCTCAATCCGTATTTTACGGCCATGAGCAATCTCGATCGGCGGATCGCTGCGCAGCAGCGCAATCTGGGCAAAGTGCAGCAGATGCAGCAGCAGTTGCAGCAGCTCAAACAACAGCTGGCAACGGTTAATACCCGACGGCAGGGGAATAAGCCGCTTTTCTCGCAGGTAGAACGTTTTGCCGAACAGACCGGGGTCCGTGAACAGCTGCTCTCCATGCGTCCGCAACCGGCGACCATGCAGGGTGATTTTCGCCAGCAGTTGGTGGAAATCCGGCTGGAAAAGCTCAGTCTGGGGCAGCTGGTCAAATTGCTGCACATGGTCGAATATCGCAGTGGCGGAGTGCAGGTGAAGTCGTTGCGGGTCAAACCACGCTTTGATAATCGCTCCGAACTGGATGTCAACATGGTTCTGATGTCACTGGAGAAACTATGAATCCGGCAGCCCCCAAATTGAGCAGCGGCTGGCAGCGGCTGGCCGGAAACAGGCGCCTGCTCCTGCTCTGCGTTCTGCTGTTTGTCGCCAGCGCCTTCTTCTCTTTCTGGGCCTCCTTTCCGGCTGAACTTCTCCAGCGACGGCTGGTTGTTGAAGCATCACAGCAGACCGGACTGCAAATGCGGGGAAGCAATGCTACGATGCTCTTTCCTCTCGGTCTGGAGTTGGATCTGCAGGTTTTGCCGGCTTTGCCGGAATTCGCTCCGCTAGAGCTGGAGGGGGTGCAGCTTTCACCGGTTTGGCTTTCCCTGTTCTCCGGGGATCCTGCGCTTGATTTGCAGGGCGGGTTGGCCGGCGGATCTTTCGATATGCAAGCGAGCAAAGGCGGTCAACTGAACCTTGTGTTCGGTGATGTTGACCTTGTCCTGCTGCAGAAGGAGGAAGCCCTCTACCGGCTGCAGGGTGTGCTGAATGGCCGCCTTGCGGGCCGGCAACTCTCTGCGGCCATGACCGGCAGCGGCGAGTTTAAACTGCAAGTGCAGGATGCCCACCTGCTCGGACTGGAACGGCTCGGCCTGCCGACTTCGCTATCTCTCGGACTGGTCAGGGTCGAGGGGAAGTTCAATCAGCACCGTTTGAGTCTGGAAAAACTATTATTCTGTGACGGGATGATTGAACTCAGCGGAGGTGGCACGATGCTGGTTGCTGAAACGGCCGCAAAGACCCGCCTTAATCTGAACCTCCGGCTGCTGCCCACCCAGACAACACCGGATTCACTGCGCGACCTGCTCAGTCTGTCCGGTGCCAAGCCGACCGCTGACGGCAGCTACCTGTTGCGCCTCGGCGGCAGTCTGGCGCAGCCGGTACTCAGGTAATTTTTCGCCGAGAATGGCTCTTTTCCGTAATCTCTGCGTCGCTCTGCCGCCGGGTTGCTCGATGGCGAAATCCCCTTTTGCTAAGGGGGAGGTAGAATTCCCCCCTTTAACAAAGGGGGGCGAGGGGGGATTTATCTTTTGTCGCGAATTCAATCCTGCTCCGGCTGTTTTACGAAGCGGTAGCCGCGACCGCGAATCGTGAGAAAGTGACGGGGCTTGCTTGAGTCGCTTTCAAAATACTTGCGCAGCCGAACGATAAAATTATCCAGGGTTCTGGTTTCGGTGTCCGGATCGAGTTCCCAGACCGATTCAAGCAGTTCACCGCGTGAAATGACGCTCCCTTCGTTGGCGAAAAACAGGCTTAACATTTTCATTTCCAGTTCGGTCAGTTGCAGCTTCCCGGCAGCGGTGTCAGCCTGATGGGTCTGCAGGTCGATGGCGTTGCTGCCGAAGCGGTAACGGGTATTCAGGGGAACCGGTTGCTGCCAGTTGGAACGACGCAATAGGCCGCTGACCCGCAGCAGGAATTCTTTCAGGTTGAACGGCTTGCTCAGGTAGTCGTCGGCGCCTTCAATGAGGCCGGCAACCCGATCCTGCTCAGCACCTCTTGCGGTCAGCATCAGAATCGGCAACTGCAGGTCCTGCTCGCGGATTTTGCGACAAACCTGGAGGCCGTCGATCCCCGGCAGCATCAGATCCAGAATCAATAGGGCGCAGGCGTGATCGGCCAGATAGGCGAGGGCATCTTCGCCACTTTCAACGTGACTGACCCGGTAGCCTTCCGCCTGCAGATTGTAAATCAGTCCCTGGGCAATGTTCGGCTCATCTTCAACCAGCAGGATCGAGGTCTTCTTGCTCATCAGTGATCTCCCGGGGGGGCTAGTGGAATCAGCAGGTGGACGGTGGTGCCACGGCCGCTGCCGGGGCTTTCCAGCCAGACCTTGCCGCCGTGCAGGCGCAGGACGTTACGGACGATAAACAGGCCGAGGCCGCTGCCGCGGATGGTGCGGTCGCCACGGCGAACTCGATAGAACATGCGGAAAACTTTTTTGTGGTAATTGGATTCGATCCCACGGCCCTGATCGGCAACGCTTAAATGCGCCATCTTGTTGTCCCGTTTCAGGCAGACCGTAATTTGGGGCGGCCCCTCGGCGTAGAGTATCGCGTTTTCCAGCAGGTTGCGAAGAGCCGTATCGAAAAGTTCACCATCAAATTTGGCGATCAATCCTGGTTCGATGCTCCAGTGCAGCTGCCCTTGTTTCGGCAAGCCGGAGCTTTCCCGCTGCAAATAAGCTTCGATCGCCTGTGAGAGATCACCCCGGCGCAGGTTAAGGTTGCCTGACCTGTGTTCCAGCTGTCCGGCTGTCAGCAGGTTGTTGATCAGGCCGTGCAGCCGTTCGGTATCCCCCTGCATCACTTTGACAAACTTCTGCAACTGTTGCGGGGCGGGTTTGCGCATTTCAATGGTTTCGAGATGCAGCTGGATCGAGGCCAGCGGCGATTTTAATTCGTGGGTTACCTGATTGATGAAGTTGCGTTGGGCACGGTTAAGAGCCGCTTGTCGTCGCCAATAGAGGAAGATGACGTAGGTGCCGACCAGAATCGCCACCAGCAGGACAATCCCTTCGGCCAGGATCAGCCAATCGGTCTTCTCCGGCAGCCATTCAGCCTGGTAGCGGGCCGCCAGCTCTTTGAGCTCCTGGTGACGACCGAGAAACCAGTAGATCCAGGAGACCAGCAGCAGGATCCAGAGTAACTGGATGCCGATGAAGGCGATTAATGGGTGAAAAATTCGGCGGAACAGTTTCATATCACTCTACGATGCTCTCGCAAAAAAGAAAGAATTAGATGGCTAAGCAAAAAATTTGCTTAGCCATTACTCTATTACCACCGCTAACCAGCGGGAACAAGAGAGATTTTACAGAAGTATTACATTCCGCCAAGCTGTGAGCTGATAATATTCCGACTCGATAATTCAACAGGAGTAATCTATGCAGAAAAGATTGACGATCGGCAAGCACAGCGTTCCTTTTCCGCTGATCCAGGGGGGGATGGGGGTTCGCGTCTCTGGGCATCGACTGGCTGGCCATGTTGCGCTCAATGGCGGCATTGGGATTATTGCCACCGCCGGGTTGGCGCTGAATAGTGAGCATTACGATGGTAAAAACTTTTTTGCTGCGGATCGGCAGGCGCTGATCGATGAGTTGCGCAAGGCTTACGACATCGCTCCGGAAGGGGTGATTGGTGTCAACTGCATGGTTGCCGTGAGCAACTTTGACGATATTGTTAAGGCTTCCTGCGAAGCTGGGGCTAAGCTGATAATCTGTGGTGCCGGTTTGCCGATGTCATTGCCGGGATTGACCGTCGATTACCCGGATGTTGCCTTGGTGCCGATTGTCTCCTCGATCAAGGCGGCAGAGCTGATCACTCGGAAATGGCAAAAGTCTTTTCAGCGTTTTCCCGATGCGGTGGTAGTCGAAGATCCGGATACTGCCGGTGGCCACCTCGGCGAGAAACCGGAAAAAATCGGTACCGGTGAATATGATCAGTATGCCACGGTGCGCGGGGTGAAAGCCTACTTCAAGGAAAAGTGGCAGCAGGACATTCCGGTGATCGCTGCCGGGGGCGTGTGGGACCGGCAGGATCTGCAGTATGCCCTCGACCAGGGCGCCGACGGTGTGCAGATGGGCACCCGTTTTGTTGTGACGGAAGAATGTGACGCTGCCGATTCCTTCAAGCAGGCCTACATTCAGTGCGGCAAGGAAGATATCGGTTTGATCATGAGTCCGGCCGGGCTGCCGGGACGGGCGATCAAGGGGAATCTTGAGCAGATCCGCCAGCGTGATCTGGATGCGAATCAACGTTGCCCCTCCGGCTGCCTGAAAAAGTGCGCCTACAAGGCCGGACAGGAGCGTTTTTGTATTGTTCATGCTCTCGACCGGGCGCAAAAGGGGGATATGCAGACCGGGCTGGTTTTTTGCGGCAGCAACGCCTGGAAGGCGGAACGGATCGATACGGTCAAGGACGTTTTTGAGGAGCTGTTTCCGCCGACCGAACGCGACGCGGGCTGATCTACAGAGAACAGAGAAGAAAAAAACCGGGGAGCCGAGACATGCGGCTCCCCGGTTTTTTTTGGGTTTGACCTGCCATCGGCCGGATTGAAACAGCGAAGCTGAAGGGATTGCAGCCTGCGGCACCCCCGGTCAGCGCGGTCGGCAAGGATTCATGACACCGGCGGTAGCCATTTCTTGAGTTTTACCAGCTATCTGTTGTATTCTGTTCTGATTGCGAGCGCCTGTCGATTGAGTGCTTTACTCGACAATTTGCGAACCGATTTCAAGGAGTCCGAATGAGTCCCAAGCAGGAAAAATATATCCCAAAATGGTTAGCCTGGGAGAGTACCCAGCGTTGCAATCTCAACTGTGTCCACTGTCGCTGTTCCTCTGATCTGGATGCGGCTGAAGGGGATTTCAGCACGGAAGAAGCGTTTAAGTTGATCGATGATATCTGTGAAGTCAGCACGCCGGTGATGGTTCTCTCCGGCGGTGAGCCGCTGATGCGGGCCGATATCTTCGATATCGCCAAATACGGTACCAGCAAGGGATTGCGGATGTGCATGGCGACCAACGGCACCCTGATTACCGACGACGTCTGCGCCAAGATGAAAGAGGCCGACATCAAGATGGTCTCCCTCTCTCTCGACGGTTCTACCGCTGCGATTCACGACGATTTCCGCAGCAGCCCAGGTGCCTTTGAAGGGACCCTGCGCGGTGCCGAAACCCTTAAGCGCAACGGCATCAAGTTTCTGGTGAACTCCTCCTTCACCAAGCGCAACCAGCAGGATATCGGCGCGACCTTCAAGGTCGCCAAGAGTATCGGCGCGACCGCCTGGTACATGTTCATGATTGTTCCGACCGGTCGCGGCGAGGAGATCATGAGCGAATTGATCTCGGCGGAGGATTATGAAGAGATTCTCGCCTGGCATTACCAGCAGGAAAAGGGTGAGGATGATATCCTGATGCGTCCGACCTGTGCGCCGCACTATTATCGCATCGTACCGCAGATGGCCAAGGCCGAAGGGGTCGACTTCAAACGCCGCAGCCTGACTTTTTCCACCGGCGGCGGCAAGGGCTGTATCGCCGCGCAGACCATCTGTCTGATCGACTGTTTCGGTAATCTCAAACCCTGTTCCTATTTTCACTCCTCGGTCGGTAACGTCAAACAGGTGTCGTTTAAGGATCTCTGGTACAACTCCAAAGTTTTCAACGATCTGCGCGACTTCAAAAAATACAGCGGCAAGTGCGGAGAATGTGAGTTTATCAACGTCTGCGGCGGCTGTCGCGCCCGTGCCGATGCGGTTTATGGCGACTACATGGCCGAAGAGCCGTTCTGCAACTACATCCCGCAGCGCACCCTGAAACGAATGCAGCAAGAAGCGGCAGAGAACGCAGCGAAAGAATAGCTGATTGCAGGGGCGATCCTCGTGATCGCCCTTGTTGCTTTGTATCGTCAATAATCAAGGGCGAATACAAGATTCGCCCCTACATATATATTCTATATTCAAACAGGAGAAAACTTACCATGTCCACCGAATACAACTTTTTGAAAGCATGCTGGTGCCAGCCCGTCGATCGTGTTCCCGTCTGGCTGATGCGCCAGGCCGGGCGCTACCTGCAGTGTTACAAGGATGTTCGCGCCAAAGGCGGCGGCACCTTTCTCGATCTGTGTAAAGATCCGGCCCGGGCTGCCGAGGTGACCATCCAGCCGATCGACATCCTCGATGCCGACGCGGCGATCCTTTTTTCCGACATCCTCACGCCGATCGAACCGATGGGGATGGAGCTTGATTTCGTGCCGGGGCCGGTGTTCGCCAAGCCGATCCGCACCGCCGCCGATGTCGATGCACTGGTGGTTCCCGAAGATATGGCAGAAGCGGTCTCTTACGTTCCGGCGATCATCAAGCGACTGCGGACCGCCTTCGAAGGTCGCGTACCGCTGATCGGATTCGGCGGTGCACCATTCACGCTGGCCTGCTACATGGTTGAAGGGAAGGGCTCCAAGGACTTTGCCAGCCTCAAGCAGATGATGTACTCCGACTTTCCGCTCTACGATGCGCTGATGCAGAAGGTCACCGAGATGGACCGGCGTTATCTGAATATGCAGATCGAAGCCGGTGCGCAGTGCATCCAGATCTTCGATACCTGGGGCGGTTTGCTGGCTCCGCATGATTTCGAACGCTACATCCTACCCTACGTTAAACAGTTGATCGACGGCCTGAAGCGTGACGGGATCCCGGTGATCTACTTCGTCAAGAACGGCGGTACCATGCTGGAGCTGGTCAAGGAAGCGGGCGCCGATGTGCTCGGTCTCGACTGGCATGTCAACCTCGGTAAAGCACGTGATATACTCGGGCCGGATATTGCGGTGCAGGGCAATCTTGATCCAACCGTGCTCTATGCACCGAAGGATTACATCGAGAGAGAAGTGCAGCGGATTCTCAACGAGAACGACGACCGCCCCGGTTTTATTTTCAACCTCGGCCACGGCATCCTGCCGACGGTGCCGCCGGAGAACGCGATTCATATGGTGGAGTGCGTACACCGTTTAAGCCAGAAATAAAATTGCTGTAGGGGCGACCCGTTGGGTCGCCCCTGTAGGTAACGACCCAGTAAGGGCGAATACAAGATTCGCCCCTACGTGATACCTGATGGGGACAGAATTTGATTTCTGTCCCCGTTTCCATTGAAAAGGATCACCCCCATGTCCGCAGCCAAACCGACCGCGCTGATCCTGCTCAACATGGGCGGCCCCGATTCTCTTGAAGCGGTCAAGCCGTTTCTCTATAACCTCTTCTCCGATCGGGAACTGATCCAGTTGCCCGCCGGGGCGCTGCTGCAGAAGCCGTTTGCCCGGATGCTCTCGCATTTTCGTGCCAAGAAGGTGGTGGAGAACTACCGGCTTATCGGCGGCAAATCGCCGCTGCTGGAATGGACGCAGAAACAGGCGAGCGGCATTGCCGAACGCTTGGGAGAGGACGTCAGGCCGTTTGTGCTGATGCGCTATTGGCAGCCGCGGGCTGAAGCTGTGCTGGCTGAAATCAAGTCGGCGGGGATCGAGCGGGCCGTGGTTCTTTCCATGTACCCGCACTACACCGGTGCAACCACCGGCAGCAGTGTCAATGACTTCAAACGTGCTGCGGCAAAGGTTCATCCAGTCCTTACCTACCAACTGATCGAAAACTGGTACGCTTGGCCCGGCTATCTAGACGCCCTGGCCAACCGGATCAGGGAAGGGCTGGGGAGTTTTCACGAGCTGCTGCGTGATAAGGTACAGATCCTTTTCTCCGCCCATGCTTTGCCGCAAAAGTTCATCGATCGCGGTGATCCCTACCGGCAGCATGTTGAAGTGACCGCAAACGAGGTGATGCGCCGGGTTGGTGATTACGACTGGACGATTGCCTGGCAAAGTCGCAGCGGCCCGGTGCAGTGGATGGAGCCGGGCACCGAGGAGATGATCCGGCAGTTGGCTGACGCGGGGCATAAATCGTTGCTGCTGGTACCGATCTCCTTTGTCTCCGACCATATTGAAACCCTGGAAGAGATCGATGTCCAGTACCGCAACCTGGCGGCGGATTGCGGCTTTGCCCATTTTCACCGCGCTCCTTCGTTGAACGACCGTGGTGATTTTCTCGACGGGATGGCGGCACTGGTCAAGGAAAAAAGCGGCCGATGAAAGAGTGCCTGATGTGCCGGAAAGCGTTCGACCCCCGGCAGCCGTTGACCGATCCGGCACAGCTTGCCGGACAGTTGTTGGCTGAAGAGGATTATGGCGATGCCGGGAAGCTTTGTCCCGATTGCCTGGCCAGTCGCGGGCGGTTGGCGATGATGTACCGTAGCGATTGTTTCGATTGATCTGGCTCGTTTAGATGCGCCACCAAACCGGGTGTGCTGAACTGTTACAATTTGACAAAAAAAGGGCGATCCATCTGGATCGCCCTTTTTACTTTCAGCTGTTATTCCTCGGCTCAGCCCCCGCCGTAGGAATGCAGCCCGGAAAGCACCAGGTTGACTCCCATATAGCAGAAAATCGTCGCCGCAAAGCCGAAGATCGACAGCCAGGCGGTCCGCCTGCCAGCCCAGCCACGGGTGAAGCGGGCGTGAATGAAGGCGGCATAGAGAAACCAGACGATCAGGCTCCAGGTCTCCTTCGGGTCCCAGCTCCAGTAGGTTCCCCAGGCGTAGTTCGCCCAGGCAGCACCGGTGACGATTCCCAAGGTCAGCAGCGGGAAGCCGATCATGATCGCCCGGTAGTTCATATCGTCCAGAACTCGGCAGGAGGGGAAGAGTCCCAGGATGCCGGCCATCGGCTCATCCCCTTGATACTTTTCCTCTTTGCCGATTTTGAGCAGGTACATGATCGAAACGCCACAGGCAACCGCGAAGGCCGCATAGCCAAGGAAGCAGGTGATGACGTGATAGGTCAGCCAGTTGCTCTGCAGGGCCGGTACCAGCGGATCAATTCCTGCATTGAGCCACATCTGGGCCCCCAGCATACTGAACAGGGCAAACGGCATGACGAAGGCGCCGACCGCACGCTGCTTGTATTTCAGATCGATCAGCAGGTAAATCAAAACGATGGTCCAGGCAAAAAAGACCACCGATTCATACAGATTGGTCAGCGGTGCGCGGCCATCCTGGCCGAGGATCTGGTAGGACTCGTACCAGCGCATCCCCAGGGCTGCGGTATTGATAAGGAAGCCGACAAAAGCGGTCAGGGTGGCAACAAAAGCTACGGTATTGCTCTTGGAAGCAATATACGCAAAAAACAGAACCATCGCCGCAAAATAAGCGATAGTCGTGACGTTGAAAAGTGTTCCGCTGTCCATTGTTTATCCCTCCTTCTTAGAGGATTTATTTTCAATTGTCGCTTCAAGTTTAAGCTTCAGGTCATCAAATGTCAGTGAAAAACCAGGTTGATTCCGGTGTGCATTGGCCGCAACCTGGATCTTGGTTTTGCCGCCGGCATCTTCCAGACAGACCCAGATCCGCCGGTGAGAGAAGAAGAAGGCGGTCAGTGAGCCGAAGATCATCAGCAAGCAGCCGACCCAGACGATTTCGACGCCCGGATCTTTGGCGACCTGCAGGCCGGTAAACTGTGGTTCATTGTAGTCGATCAGGCTGAAGCTGAATTTACCGCCGCGTTTGACGTCAAAGTCGGGGAAGTTCTTCAGCACCATAAAGGGCGTGCCATGTCTCCCGTCGGGAGTGTTGACATGGATGCGCGCTGCCGGCCCGAAGCGTCCGGTTGCGGTGAAGTCAGAGACGGAGAAGGCATAGCCGCCAGGCAGTTTGATGTGCTGCCCCTGACCTGCTTTTATGTTCATGACTTTTCCGGTGGCGTTTTCCGTGATCTTGATCTGGAAGAAGGCGTTGCCAGCTGAGCCGTAGCTCGACTGGTAGAAGGTAATCCCCTTGTAGGTCAGCGGGTCGTTCACTTCGATCCGCTTACGCAGGATCTCCTGACCGTTTTCCAGCACCACCAGGTCGCTGTTGTAGTCTTTGGGGCGACGGGAGTTCGGGTAGTAACTGACATCAAAATCATCACAGCGGACGGTGAAGCCGAGGTCGATCGGTACCTGACCGCCACGCGACCAGACCTGACTGGTGGAGGTCCCTTCAACGATATTGACATAGGCCTTGTAGCCCCAGATGTTACCGATAATAGCACCCGCCATGATGATCAGAATCGACAGGTGGGTGGCGTAAGCGCCGAAGCGGGAGTAGATCCCTTTTTGCGCAAACAGGTACAGTTTGCCGTCCTTTTCGCTCCGCTGCGGCGTACCGAACTCTTTCTTCAGCAGCACGGCCAGCCGGTCGGCCAGCTGCTGTTTGTCTTCTTTGCTGGTTGCTTCCAGCCGGTTTGCCGAGTTCTTCAAGACCCCGGGGCTGGCAATCAGGACCGGTTCCCTGACGAACTTCCAAACCCGCGGAAAGTTTTTGATCGAGCAGCAGATCAGGTTGACGCTGAACAGCCCGAGCAGGCCGATAAACCACCAGGAGTGGTACATATCGATGAACTGCAGATTGACGAACAGCTCATAGTTCGCCTGGCCGTACTCTTTGATATACTCGGCAGCCGGGGCATTTTGCTGGAGTACGGTGCCGATAATCGAAAGTACCGACAGCAGTAGCAGGATGATGACGGTCAATTTCAGGGAGCAGAAAAACTCCCAGATTTTATCGGCGTGGTTTTCGGTTGTTTCTGGTTTTGTATTTGTCTCTGTCAAGGCAGAATTCTCCTGTGCGTATCTGTCAGGGTAAATATGACAGATTTGGTAACTATAGCCAGAGGGTTCGGCTGGGTCAACCAAGAGTTCAGGAGAATTTCAATTCAGCAAGACCGTGGTACGGATACTGCGGAGTCGTTGGGATGGGCCGGTGAAGTCCGCGCTGTTATCTGCCAGCAGGAGTAATTGTTGTACAGGCGCAAGCGGTAAGGGCTGCCCGCTACGGAGCAATGGCAGCTGCTGTCGCGCTGGACTTGACAGGGGGAGAGTCAAGTTATTCAGACTGAATAGCTGCGGGGTGACAAGATCCTGACGTTGTGGACTTCCCTGGTGGCAGGCTTTGTTCGCGCAGGTGGAAACCGGAGCTGCTTGACGTGAGGCGACGTGGCAATCGGCGACCCGTTCCGCGACACTGTGATAATGATCTACCCGGGTCAGGCAATCAAAAGCGCATTGCAGGCTGCCGGTGACCAGTAGAAAGCCTGTCAACATCAATAATAACAGCAGATTTGTGATGGGTAAACGTTCGGTCACCTTCGGCTCCGGGCTGAAATAAGCATTGCAATATAACGTGCGGAACAATGTCCATGCAAGTGAAATGCCCGTTGTCCGCTTTTTGTTTGCCTGCGGGGGAGGGGGCGGTGCTGATTTCTCCCTTGGTAAGGCCGGAAACTAACCAGCATCATTAAAAGAACTTGACTAAAGGCCGACGGCAGAGAGCTGCTCGATTTTCTCTTTCTGCTCTTCGCTCAGGACCTTGGGAACGGTCACTTCGATAACCGCATACAGATCGCCGGCTGGTTTTCTGCCGGAAGCCGCTACGCCAAATCCCCGTAAGCGGATTTTTTGTCCCGGTTGCAGGCCTGCTGGAATTTTAATCCGTTTCGAACTGTCGAGGGTCGGAACGTCCACTGAGGTGCCGAGGCAGATTCCGCTGAAGGGAACCGTTACCTGAACCAGCAGATCGTTGCCATCGCGGCTGAAGAGCGGATCAGGCTCAATCTCGATCTGTAGAAAGAGATCACCGGGCGGGCCGCCGGCAGGACTGGGGCCACCCTTACCCGTGACGCGCAGTTTGGCACCGGGCTCGATGCCGGCCGGGATTCTGACCTTGATCTGTTCGGCCCGACTGTCGCTGCGATAATCGATGCGCCGTTCCCCTCCCTGTACCGCAAGGCGGAAGGGGATACTGATATTCATTGAATAGTCCTGTCCTTTGCTCGGTCGGCGCGCTGTGCCCCGCCGACCGCCGCCGAACAGTTGGCTGAACAGATCTTCACCGCCGCTGTTGCCGAAAATATCACCGAAATCCATATTGCGGAAGATATCTTCCTGACTGAAACGTTGGTGAAAACCGCTGTCGCCGAACTGATCGTACTGCTTGCGTTTGTTAGGGTCGGACAACACCGCGTAGGCTTCGGTGATCTGCTTGAAACGCTCCTCGGCCGGTTTGTCGTCCGGGTTTTTATCCGGATGGTATTTCTGGGCCAGTTTCCGGTACGCTTTTTTTATCGTTGCTGCATCGGCGTTGCGTTCGACGCCGAGGGTCGAATAATAATCGTCAGCCATGAAAGTCACTCCTGTTGGATCTGATTCGAGGCCTCACTATAAGAACCGACTAAGCAAGCGTCAAGAGGAAGCTGACTCGAAGCGGTTTTTACTGGATCACAGGCTTGACCTGCCAACTGTTACAGGCTACTATTTCGCCTTGATTAGCAATAGTTCACACATCTGGAGGAGCAGGAGTAGCTATGACCCGTGTGGTGATTGTAGGTGCCGGGATCAGCGGGCTGGCAACCGCATATGCCGTTGAGCAGTTGGCCAAGGAATCAGCGCTTGAGGTTGAAACGCTGGTGGTTGAGAAACAGCAGCGAACCGGGGGGAAGATCTGGTCGATTCAGGAAGAGGGATTCCTCTGTGAATGGGGGCCGAACGGATTTCTCGACAGCAAGCCGATGACCCTCGACCTCTGTCAGCAGTTAGGGATCAGCGATCAGCTGCTGCGTTCAGATGATAACGCGCGCAAGCGGTTTATCTATTCAGAGAAAACCCTGCACCAGCTGCCGGAAAACGGGCCATCGTTCTTGAAGTCTAAACTGATTTCCTGGCCGGGGAAATTGCGGCTGGCTTGTGAACCGCTGGTTTCCAAGCGAACCGATCCCAGCGATGAGACGCTGGCCGAGTTCGGTCGGCGGCGTTTGGGCAGTGAAGCACTGAACAAGCTGATCGCACCGATGGTTTCCGGAATCTTTGCCGGTGACCCGGAAACCATGAGCGTGAAGAGTTGCTTTCCGCGAATCTATCAGCTGGAGCAGGAGTATGGCGGGCTGATCAAGGCGATGGTCATGCTGGCGAAGAAAAAGCGCACCGAACAGAAGGCCGGAAAAGTGGTTGCCAGCGCTGCCGGCCCGGGCGGGGTGCTGACCTCCTTCAAACAGGGTATCCAGCAATTGAGCGATGGAGCGCAAGCTGCGCTGTGCGGCGAGCTGAAAACCGGCAGTGCGGTGCTGAAGATCGAGCAGAAGCAGGATGGTTTTCTGCTGCAGCTGGAGAGCGGCGAGCAGTTGGAAGCCGATATTGTCGTCACCGCAGCTCCGTCCTACGCCGTGGCCGGGATGCTTGAGGAGAGTAATGGCAAGGCTGCGGAGATTTTGCGCCAGATCCCCTACGCGACCATGAACGTGGTCTGTTTCGGCTACCCGCGTGAACAGATCGATTTTGACCTGAACGGCTTCGGCTACCTGACCCCCAAAGCAGAAGGGCGCAACACTCTGGGGACCTTGTGGGACTCAAGTATTTTTCCGAACCGGGCGCCGGAAGGGCATGTCTTGTTGCGCTCGATGATGGGCGGCGCGACCAATATGGCAGCGATCGATCTATCGGAAGATGAGGTCAGGGCGCGAACCATGGCCGACCTGCGACAGATCATGGGGATTCGTGCCGAACCTGAGTTCGTGCGGATTTTTCGCCATAGCCACGCGATCCCCCAGTACACTCGTGGTCATGCTGCGCGGTTGCTGGCGCTGGACGCAGCGCTGGACGCGAATCCCGGACTGCTGCTGACCGGCAACGCTTTTTTCGGGGTCGGTCTGAACGACTGTGTCAACGCCTCTAATCTCACTGCCGCCAAGGTGATTGAACAGCTGAAAAAGCGGTAAGCTTAGCGGAACAGCCGTCGGTAATCCTGCTCGATCAGTTCCTGATGTCCCAGCGTCGATTCGATGTTCTTCTCAATGGCGGCGCGGGCGGCCGGACCCTGGATCTGCCCCAGCATCTTCTGCAAGCGGTCGGCAACAGCGGCTTCCAGTTTGATTGCCAGTTGCAATGCCTGCTGTTCAGTCAGGCGGGCGACCAGATGCTGGTCGATCACCTTGAGGGTTGCTTTCTCATTCGGCAGATTTTTCACCAGTTCAGCGAACTCCGGCAGGTCGTTATCCGGGTAGACTGCGTAAAAGGTGCGGGCGTGTTCCAGCTCTTCCTGGGCGAGCTGATTGAAATGGTAGATGGCGCCTTCATCCCGCATAAAGCGGGTCGTCTGCTGGTAGTATTGCATCGCTTCAAGCTCGACCTGCAGCATTTTGCGCAGTGCCAGCTTCAACTCCTGGCCAGCCAATGTTTTCCCCCGTACGACAGATTTTCAGTTCCTGTGTCAAGTGATTCCGCCCCATGATCCTTCACCTTCACCTTCACCTTCACCTTCAGGCTTCAGGCTTCAGGCTTGGGCTCTTCTTCCGCCGTTTCTTCCAGTGACTCAGCCGAAATTTTCAATGGTGAATGGGTGAGGAAACGCAGTCCCTCCTGGCGGCTGTTTTCGATGATTGAAACCGGCCCGTTAAGTTCCAGTTTGATCTCTTCGGTGGTTTCGCCAAGGGTGATAATAGCCCCTTCTTTCACCGAGGCCAAAGCATTAATTTTGGCATTGGCCGTCGAATGATCTTTGGTTTCAAAGTCGGCCAGCTCTTGCGTAAAGGCTTCGCGCTCGCCGTCAAGGTTGACCCGCCGTTGGGTGAGGATGCCGATCCGTAACTCGGTCGCTTCGCGTAGCGGTTTGTGCATCTTTTCAATCGGTTTTTTATTCAGAATCTTCAGGGTTTCCTGGATTCGCTTGACTTGGTAGGCGGCACTTTTAATCTGCCGGCGAAGAAATTGCAACCGGTCGGTTTCCGGAAAATAAATCCCGGCGGTCAGATGGGTCTTTGTGCCGGCTCTGGTGCCGATAGTTTTTGCTTCGATCCCTTCCAGCGCGACCGTCTGTCCGCCGCTGATGTTGCCCTTTTCCAGCTGGATGGAGCCGGTCGCTTTGACGATAGAGTTGCGGATTTCCGAACTGACCCTGATGTTGCCCCAGCATTCGACGGTTGTATGGTTGAGGTAGCGGGCCTGAAAATCGCCCTTGCAGCGGACCCGACCGATCCCCATCCCGGCCATACTGCCGAGACTGACCGGACCCTCGGATTCGATCAGGCAGGCACCGACGGCACCGTTGATTTGAATTCCCTTGGTCGCCTTGATGTTGAAATCATCCAGCACATCACCGGAGATTTCGACAAAACCGTTAAAATTGATATTGCCGACATTAAAGTCAACGTCACCCCTGACAACAAACTCTTCGGTAATAAAAATCCGCTTTTCTTCGAGCACCACCCGGCCCGGTTTTTCGGCCAGCAGCTCCGTACTGTTTTCTGCTTGACGGATGCCGTCGCCGATGATGAGATGAGCTGGTTTGCCTGTTAACGGTGGAATCGTCAGGCCGGTAACCGTTTTGCCCGCAGTACCGATTTCCGGGGGGGATATTATTCCGATGAGTTGGCCAGGTTCTATATTGGTGAAGGTCTGGACCGCCTTGAAATCGACCCTGCCGCTTTCGTCCTCTTCGAACGTGGTTTCCGTGCCCAAGGTGTTGATCCGCAGTTCGAACCAGCCATCTTTGCCGGTGGTTGCTTCTTCGCCCCGGGCCAGCAGGAACCCTTGTGGATTCTCCCCCTGGGCCGCTTCGGTACAGAAGATGGCGACCTTTTCAAGGTCGAGCGTTTCGGTTATATTCAGCTTTTTCAGCAGGCTGATCAGATTTTCAGGTGAAATGCTGTTGTCCAGGTCGTGGACCTTGATCGTGGCCAGGCATTCCAACTGGTTGTTGTGGGACTCGAGCTGTAGTTCGTAGGCATCCAACACAACCTTGTGGAGAACCTTGGCGCCGATCTCGATGCCCTGCTCAGCGGTATTGCTCATAGCTTCCCTGGGATGGCTGCTCTATTGTTAAAAACTAACGGTAACACCTATATCGGTTAGCTCGTTGATTTTCTTAAGTTATATTTTGTTGATTGGCGGACCAGGGTTGTTGATCAGTTCCGTTCTACTGGTTATTCCCCAGCCCGCATTAAATCAGGAGGATTCTGATGGCGGATATTGTTGATCAATTCAAGAAGGATTTAGCTGAAGTCTGCTGGAAAGATCTGCGGATTCATCTGCAACATGGGGGCATTATTATTGTCACTGAAGGCTTGGATTTGATCGATGTCGCCGTTGCCGTGGCCGAAGATCGTAAGCCGCAGGTTGAGGCCTGGATTGCCGACGGTGCGCTGACGGAACCGGGCAGCGAGCAGATCGAGACCTGGGAGACTGAGTTGGAAAAACCATTTCGACTGCTGATCGTGCAGCCGTTTATCCTGATTCAGGCGACGACCCATGCCTGAGCAGTTTGTCGCCTCCCTCAGTGCCTATCGAGCCGCGGATGTTTTTAACCCCTGGGGAGAGGTTGATGTTGAACACGACATCGACCGGCAGGGTCCGCAAGTGCGCCGGCAGCAATTGCAGCGCTATCTGCAGGAGCGGATCGGCAGCGCTCGAACCCTGTTGCTGGCCGAGGCGATCGGCTATCAGGGTGGTCATTTCAGCGGGATCCCGATGACCTCTGAGCGATTACTGCTGGGCGGGCTGCAACACAAGGGTCTGTCGGTCGAGATGGTGTTTCGCGGCTTGGCCGCTCAGCGCACCAGCTTGCCGCAGTTTAAACCGCAAGGCTTTACCGAACCGACCGCTACGATTGTCTGGGGATTTATCGCCGAGCAGGAGATCGATCCACGCTCCATCGTTTTGTGGAACGCCTTCCCCTGGCACCCCTATCAGCCGCAAAAAGGGCTGCTCAGTAACCGGACGCCGAAGGAGGAGGAACTGGTCGCCGGTCATCTGATGCTGCGGCAGATGCTGACGCTGGGTAAGTTTTTGCGGATTGTTGCGGTCGGTGAAAAGGCGGCACTGCAACTGCAGGATTTAGGGATCGCGGCGGACAAGGTCCGGCATCCGGCCAACGGTGGCGCCGGAAAATTTCGGACACAACTGCTAGAGCTGTTGAGGACGTAATGATGGATTATTTAGCCGAGTTTCTGACCGTGGCGGTTGTGCACTTGCTGGCAGTCGCCAGCCCCGGGCCCGATTTTGCCATGGTCTTGCGTCAAAGTCTGGTCGCGGGACGCAAGGCGGCAGTCTGGACCAGCGTCGGGATCGGCCTCGGCATTCTGGTCCATGTGGTTTATATCATGCTCGGGCTTGGTCTGATCCTCTCCCAGTCGATACAACTGTTCAACCTGGTGAAATTGATCGGTGCTGCTTACCTGCTGTTTATCGGTTGGAAATCGTTACGGGCGGCCCCGGCCGAAAGTAACGCCGTTGAGCGAAGCAGTACGCCGGATTCAGCGTATCCGATCGGCAAAGCGCTGCGCATCGGGTTTTTAACTAATGCCCTGAATCCCAAGGCGACGCTGTTTTTTCTGTCGCTCTTTTCGGTTGTCATCGACCCGGCGACCCCGTTTCAGGTGCAGCTTGGCTACGGCCTGTATATGTCGCTGGCGACCGGGATCTGGTTTTGCGGCTTGAGCCTGGCGTTGACCCAGCGGCGGGTCAGGCAGGGCTTTACCCGTTTCGGCCATTGGGTCGAACGGGGCATGGGGGTGGTTCTCATCGGTCTCGGGGTGCGATTGGCGTTGGCCGGACGCAGTTAGTTCCCCTTACGAAAACGGCTTCAATCGCTTTGTTTCTGCAGCAGTTTGACAACCTCCTCGGCCGGTAACGGTTTACTGAACAGAAAACCCTGCATTTCATTGCACTGTTCCTTCTTCAGGAACTCACGCTGCCCTTCGGTTTCGACCCCTTCGGCAATCACCGACAGGTTCAGGCTTCTGGCCATGGCAATAATCGCCGTTGCGATCGCTGCATCGGTGCTGTTGATGTCGACTTCATCGACAAAGGATTTATCGATTTTCAGGGTGTTGACCGAAAAGCGTTTCAGGTGGGCCAACGAAGAGTAACCGGTACCGAAATCGTCAATCGAGATGTGAATCCCCATGTCGCGAAGTTGATTGAGAATCTTTACCGCGAATTCCGGATTCTGCATGATGACCGTCTCGGTGATCTCCAGTTCCAGCGCGGAACCGGCGACGCCGATTTCTTCCATAATCCCCTTGACCTGCGTAACAAAATCTTTCCGCTCCAGTTGAAATCCTGAGACATTGACCGCGATCCGTACTTGCGGGACACCCTGCTGTCGCCACTGCAAACTTTGCCGGCACGCTTGCCGCAAAGCCCATTCTCCCAAGGGGACGATCAGCCCTGATTCTTCCGCCAGAGAGATGAAGTCTGAGGGTGGAATTACCCCCAGCGTGGGATGTTGCCAACGTATCAGCGCCTCAAGGGCGGTGATCTGGCCGCTCTGTAGATCGACCTTGGGCTGATAGACAAGGTAGAATTCCTGGTTGTCCAGCGCCTTGCGCAGGCTGTTCTCCAGGTCCAGTCGCCGCCGGGCATGTTGATCCATCTCCGGGCGATAAAAACGGCAATTGTTGCGGCCGTTAGCTTTGGCCTGATACATGGCGATATCGGCCTTCTTGAGCAACACATCCCCCCGTTCGGCATCGCTCGGATAGATGGAAATGCCGATACTGGTGGTAATGAACAGTTCATTTCGATCCAGCGTCATCGGCTGGCCGAGCTGCTTGAGGATCTTCAGGGCAATCCGTTCGATCGCCTCCAGCGAGCTGGGGTTGACCAGCAGGATGGCGAATTCATCGCCGCCGAAGCGGGACACCGTGTCGATTTCGCGGACGCAACTCTGCAGCCGATTTGCCGTTTCCTGCAGCATCATGTCGCCGATGTCGTGGCCGAGGGTATCGTTGATCGTTTTGAAGCGATCCAGATCAAGAAACAGCACTGCCAACAGGGATTTCTGCCGTTTAGCCAGGGCTTTCGCCTGGGTCAGACGATCGGAAAAGGTCAGCCGATTCGGCAGGTCGGTGAGCATATCATGATGCGCGATGTGGTGTAGTTGCTCCTGTGCTTCCTTGCGGGCGGTGACATCGCGGCAGATCCCCCAGAGCGATTCCGGTTTATCCTCTTTAAAGGTGCAGGAGAAGGATCCCTCTACGTTGACGAAGGTGCCGTTGCTGGCCAGCAGCTTCCCCTCCATGGTTGCGATTGTTTCACCGCGCAATGCCTTGCGGAATTCGAGGATGCAGCGCTGTTTCGAATCTCCTTCGATGAAGTCGAGCATCGTCATGCCGTCCAGATCGCTCAGCTTGTAGCCCAGCGCCTGCTGCCAGGCCGGATTGACGTAGAGAAACTTACCCTCTGGATTGCAGTGAAAAATCAGGTCGTTGGCCGAGTCCATAAAGGCCACTTTTGCCCGCTCGCTTTTTTCGACCGCCAGACGCTCACGCCGGATCACTGTCATCAGTGCCGCTCCGGCGATGGCAACCGTTGTGTTCAGCAGGCAGACCCACAACCAGTTCAGCAGCAGGTAGAGGGTTTCATGGTGCAGATTGGGATCAACAAACGGCATCTTGACATGCGGCAGGTAGTCCAGATAGCCGAACAGCAACAGACCGCCATAGAGCAGACCACCGAAGATGCCGAACGCCCAGACCTCCAAACGGTTTTGCAGCAGAATCGAGGCTTCCAGGGTGACCAGCAGATAGAGCGCCCAAAGCCAGCTGGAGGCGCTGCCGCTGGTGTACACCAGAATCGTTACGAACAGCAGGTCGAGAAAGAGCTGCAAATGATCGACACATTTGCGCTGGTGGATTGATTCGTAAAAAAAGTAGTAGAGGGTGTTGTAGCAGAAAATGGCGCTGAAGCTGCTGGCGATGACCAGTATTTGCAGCGAGGAGGCCTGAAGGCCTTGTGAACTGATCGAATAGAGCAGCGCCGCACCGGCCGAGTAGATGGTGATGAAAAACAGTAGCAGCCAGCGGGCCTTGGCGATCAGTGTGGTCCGGCCGCGGACATCGGCAAAACTGCTCTGTGCATAGTTGCGTAGGATTGTTCTCATGCGCCGTCCAAACTTTGATATTTCAGTATTCAACATTGATGGGATAAGTTTAGTTAGTCTGTATTAATATCACACATTGCGAACATTATGTCAGCTATTTCCTGTTTTTAACGGTTTTTCCGTTTCTTGACATTCGCTGCGCAAATAGATAATTTTCGTAAAAGCGATTAAGTTGATCGGTTTTTTCAATAGGAGCAGTTATGACACTTCGCCAGCTTGAACTCTTTGTCGCCGTGGTCGAAACGGGCAGCTTCTCGCGTGGCGCAGAGACGATCCATCTGACCCAGTCGACCGTCAGTCAGCATATCTCGACACTTGAAGCTGAAGTCGGCACCCGGTTGCTGGATCGTGACCGAAACGGCGCAATCCTGACCGCCGGGGGGCAGGTTTTTCTGCGACATGCCCGGCGGATTCTCGCTGAGCGTGATCTGCTGCTGCAGTCGCTGGCGGCGTTCAAGGGGTTGGCGGAGGTTCGCCTGACGATCGGTGCCAGTAATATTCCCGCGAATCACCTGATCCCGGCGGTTCTGCGGCGTTTGCGGCAACGCTATCCGGGGATCGCTCTGACCATGCAGAGCGGTGACAGTCGCGAAATCCTCGCAAAGCTGCTCGCGGCAGAGATCGAACTGGCGGTCGTCGGCAGTCGCAATGCCGACCCGCAGCTTCTTTTTACCCCGCTGGCCAAAGATCTGCTGGTGTTGGTGGTCGGACCTCAGCACCGTTGGTGGCAGCGGGAGGAGATTGCGCTGGAGGAACTGCGTGACGGCTGTTTTGTGATGCGGGAAAGCGGCTCCGGAAGTGAACTGGCGCTGCAGAACGAACTGCAGCGGGTCGGGGTCGATCGGCAAACGTTGACGGTTGCGGCGCGGCTCGGCAGCAATGAAGCGGTTTGTCGGACCGTTGCTTCCGGTTTCGGCTGTGCTTTTGTGTCGCAACGTTCAGTGCAACGGGAGCTGGCAGCGGGTGAGTTGTCTCAGGTGACGGTTGCCGGGATGCGGGTGAAACGGCAATTCTGGTTGGCCGCCCTGCGTGGCCGGACCCCTTCGCCGGCGGTTTCGGCGGTTGTCGACCTGCTGCTGGAAAGCTATGCCGACGAGCAAGCTTGATCCCTTTTGGCGAGTTACTATTCAGCGCCTCGGTAAATGGCCTCGGGGTGCCCACTCCAAGGGCCGCATGAACCCATCCCTGGGGCTTGCTGACGCCATCCTGGCGTCAGACACCCTTGAATTGGGCACCCCGAGGCCATCCGGCTGAAGTTACTTTTACGACAGCATCAACGATTTATGGTTGCCTATTTCTGTTTTCGGCGGTACAGGTCGGTTTTCAGACTTGAGACCCGGTCGAGAAACAGCAAACCATCCAAGTGATCCAGCTCGTGCTGGATGGCGATCGCCTCAAACCCCTCGGCACTGATGACCTGTAAGTTTCCCTGCGGATCGCTGAACTGGACGACGATCCGTTCGGCCCGGTTGACGTTGCCGGTGTAGTCGGGAACCGACATGCAGCCTTCGCGAACCACCTGATCCCCGCTCTTTTCAATGATCTCCGGGTTGATCATCTGCAATAGTCCGTGATTTTTCTGTTTTTTCCCCAGTTTGCTGTTTGAGACATCGACCACCACCGCGCGGCGGACAGCGCCGATCTGCGGGGCGGCGACGCCGACCGAGTGTCCGGCAGCGAGCATCGTATCGACCAGATCCTGCAGCAGTTTTCCGGCGGAATCATCAAATTCATCAATTCGGGCGCAGATCTCTTTCAACCGCGAATCGGGGTACAGCAGCACCTCTTTGATCGCCATTTACAGCTCCACCGCCAGCAGCGAGCGGACCGAGATGTCGACCTGCAACCGCTGTTTCAGTTCTGCCATCCAGCCCTCGACGGTTTCGATTTCAATCCCTTCCGGCAGCAGCGCTTCGATCATCATCACGTAAACCGGGCGGTTTTTTTCGCCGATCAACTTGGTGTTCAGGTCGGTGATGTTGATCTTGCGATCACCCAGCTCCTTGGCCACCTGGTAAACGATCCCCGGCTGGTCGGCACCGTAGACCGAAATCATACAGAGGTCGCCTTCCAGCTCCGGGCGCAGTTCACCGCCAGGTTTCAGGGTGCGGATGTAGACCGACAGGTTGCTCTCCTCCAGCGCTGCGAAGCTGTCGCCGAAATCCTCTTTGCAGCTGATCTCCGGATTGGAGATGATCAGGATCATTGAGAACTGGCCGCCGAGGATCGAACAGCTGGAATCGGCGATATTACAGCCGAGTTTGTAGAGGATTTCAGTCACCTGGGAAACGATACCGGGATGGTCACGGCCGATGATGGTCAGGGCAAAATGTTGCATCGGATACCTCCTTGAAATGTGGTTGTGCGGGCAATTCTCTGCGGTTCTGCCGGGCTTGTCAAGCTGTGGAATCGCTGCTTCGGTGATTTAGCGGCAGATGTCAGCCCGCTTAATTGTTATACTCGAATAAAGTACTCAGGTGGAGGCGCTTTTTTCGTAACAGGTCAGTCTGCTTTGTTGCAGCGGCTGATCATGAACAATGATTTTTTCAAGGAGTGCAGATTATGAAACGGATGATCGTCGTTGGACTGAGCATACTGCTGATTCTGGTCGGCTGTTCCGGCAAAACCCTGGTCGAGAGTGATCTGGGGATCAAGGGTGCGCCTGATTGGGTGAATGAGGGCACCCAGATTCTTGACGATAAGGATGGGCGTTATTTCCATGGCGTCGGTCAGGCTCCACCGCTGGGTGACGAGTCGTTGCAGATTTCCACGGCGGATAACCGGGCGCGGGTCGAAGTGGCTCGAATTCTGTCGACCTATATCGATGTTGCTTATCGCGACTATGGTGCCGCCAGCGGGTCGGGTAGCGAAATGGCTGCCGAACAGGCGGTGTCCCGGCAGATTGAAAGCCTGACCAAGACCAACCTGAATGGCACCAGGATCATCGGTCACTGGCGAGACAAAAAATCCGGCAGTATCTATTCGATCGCCGAGCTTGACCTGCAACAGGTGAAAAAAATCGTCGCCGCAAGCCACGAGATGAACAAGGGGTTCGGCGGATATCTAGAATCCCGCGGAGATAATATCTTTGATCGCCAGATGGAGGAGTCGAAGTGAAGCGTTGTCAGTTAGGTCGTACTTGTCTGCTGCTGGTCGCCGTCGCGACCCTGCTCGCCCTGTCCGCCTGCAGTACCAAAGTCAGCCGGATGGCCCCGGATGAGGTGAAAGATCTCAGCGGCGCCTGGAACGATACCGATTCGCAACTGGTATCCGCGGAGATGATCGCCGATATGCTGCAGCGCCCCTGGATCGGCGACCACCGGGCCGCAACCGGGCAGCGCCCGGCAGTGATCGTCGGCGAGGTGCGTAATCTCAGCCACGAGCATATCAATATCAACACCTTTGTTGCTGATATCGAACGGGCGATGGTCAATTCCGGACGGGTCGATTTTGTCGCATCCTCGTCCGAGCGGCGGGAAATTCGCGGCGAACGGGAAGATCAGGATCTGCATGCTCGGGAAAAGACCCGCAACGCCATGGGGCAGGAACTCGGGGCCGATTTCATGCTCAAGGGGCAGATCAATACCATCATCGATCATGCCGACAAGGATCAGGTGCGCTACTACCAGGTCGACCTGACCCTGATCAGCCTGACCGACAACCGCAAGGTCTGGCTCGGGCAGAAGAAGATCAAAAAATTTGTCGAGCGTAGCAAACTGCGTTACTGATGCGAAAAGGTTGATCTTTGCCGATGACGGCTTTGACCCATAGCTACTGGTTACGCGGACTGCTGTTCGGGCTACTGTTATGGCTTCTGGCCGGTTGTGCCGGCTATAGCGATAATTTCGCTCCGATTGCCGCAGAGCTGGCCGGACACAAGCTTGATGCGGCGCTGGAACTGCTTGATAAGAAGGAGCCGCCGGCGCGGGATCGGTTGCTCCGGTTGATGAATCGCGGCATGTTGTTACGGCTCAAGGGCAGTTTTTCCGCAAGTAATCAGGAATTTGCCGCCGCCAAGCAGTTAGTTGAGCAACTCAATGCCCTCAGTCTGCGCGAGCAGACCACGGCCCTGATCGTAAATGATACCGCTCGCAGTTACGCTGGTGCTCCCTATGAGCAGGTGATGCTCAATCTCTACAGCGCACTCAATTATCTCAATCTTGGTCAGTTGGACGCCGCCCGGGTTGAGGCGTTGCAAGTTGATCTGCTGCTTGGGGAGCTGGCAGATAAAGAGCTTGGGGCACTGTTCGAGAACGACCCTTTTGCCCGCTATTTAAGTGGTTTGATCTACGAAGCCGGTGGCGAGTACAGCGATGCGATGATCGCTTATCGCCTGGCCTATCAAGCCTATCAGCAGCATGCGCAAGCTTATCCGCTGAGCGTGCCGAAGCAGTTGCAGATCGATCTGTTGCGCAGCAGCGAACGGCTTGGATTGGTTGCTGAGAACCGTCGCTATCGTGAGCAGTTCGGGATGGACAACGGGCCGATGCTGGAGCAGCAGGGGGAGCTGATCTTCCTGTTTCACAATGGCCTGGCACCGGTCAAAATTGAGCAGTCGATTACGCTGCCGGTGCCGCCGCATGGACAATTTGTCCGCATCGCGCTGCCGGAATATCAGCGTCGCCCACGCGGGTTTTCTGCTGCGCGACTGTTGATCGATGGACAGCTGGTGGTGACCGAGCTGGTAGAAAATATTGCTGAGCTGGCGGTTGCCGAGCTGGCGGCCAACCGACCGGCAATGATTGCCCGGTTGACAGCTCGCTCGCTGCTGAAATATCAGTTGAGCCGGGAGGCGGGCAAAAAGAACGATCTGGCCGGGTTTCTGGTCAATATTGCCGGCTTGCTGAGTGAGCGTGCCGATACCCGCAGCTGGCTGTCGTTGCCGGCTGAAATTCAGCTGGCGCGGGTCGCTTTGTCGCCGGGTGAATACGTCCTTGACGTTGAATTGCTCGATCCGGCCGGTCGGGTTGTCGAACGCCTTACCTATCCGGCAGTGGTCCTGCGGACCGGAGAAAAAACTTTTCTCTCCGGTCATGGCATTGCCGAAACTTCGCTACTCGGGAGAAAATGATGAAACAGATAATCTTCCTGCTCAGTTTTTTGCTGCTGAGCGCTTGTGCGCAGCCCGCCGCGAACCCGGACTGGATTGCCGGCGAACCGGGCAGCTATTCCGCTGGTCGTTATTTAATCGGTCGCGGCCAGGGGGAGATGATCGGCATTGCCCGAGATCGGGCGCGGGCCGATCTGGCGAAAATCTTCGCCGTGCAGATCCGTGAGCAGAGCAGCGATCAATTGATCTGGCAGCAGGGCGGTGAGGGGTTGCAGGGTTTGCAGGCGAGTATCACTCGGGATGTTCAGGCCTGGACCAGTCAGGTCATCGAAGGGGTCCGGATTGCCGAAACCTGGCGCGCTGAAACGGGCGGGGATTACCATGCCCTGGCCGTTCTTGACCGCTTGCAGGCGGGCAATCGACTGCGTCAGCGGATCAACCGGCTGGATGAGGAAACCGCCGAAAATATCGCTCTCGCAGGTGGTAAAGAGACTCTGCCGGAACAGATAGCCGCCGCTCGCGCCGCCTTGCTGGCACAGCTGAAACGGCAGCACGAACAGCAGCTGCTGACAATTGTCGATATTACCGGCAGCGGGATCAGCGCCAAGTACCAGCCGGCAGAATTAAAGGCTGATTTTGATCGATTGCTCGACCGCTGGCAGATTGCGCCACAGGTGGTTCAGGATGACCTCGGAGGCTTACAGGAACTGCTGGCCGGTGCCCTTGGTAATGCCGGGGTTTTGCACCGCGCAACCGCGGCAGCGGCAGATTTCCTGCTGATCGGCGAGCTGAACAGTGAAGAATTCAAGGCCGGCGGCTGGTACTGGCAGCGCGGGGTTCTGCAGCTGTCGCTGCAGCAGCGCAACAGCGGTCGTATTTTCGGCAGTCACCAGTGGTCGTTCAAGGTGTCCTCGCGCCGGCAGGAAGCGCTGGCGATTCGTGCCCGCAGCCGGTTGAGCGAGCTGCTGGAGCGCGAACTGCTGGAGGTGCTGACCGGTTTCGGCGCTGTTGAAGTGGACGCAAGGTAGGTTGTTTTTTCGCTTCATCTTCGCCTTTATAAATGTTAGTTTTACACACTTATTTTTTTATGTCGGTTCGAAGTTTGACTTCCCTTTTTTTTGCCCAAAATCAAAAACTCTTTTTCTTTATCTAAGTACCCCCATGGCGAAACCGAAAAAACGCAGAAAAGCTAACAGGAAAGGCTCTCTGCCGGAGATCCCGCTGGAAATTCTGGCGATTGAGGGGGACAAGTTCCTTGGGTCCGGTAATTTCGTCAAGGCCGTTTCGGTCTTCAAACGCCTCTTGAAGAGCGAACCTTGCCGGCAGTGGCAGGAAAAGTTGGCCAAGGCATATCTGGGTCGAGCTCGGGGTCTTTTTGCCAAGGGGATGACCAAGGAAGCTTTGGCTATTCTGGACAACCTGGCTCATTTCTGCCCGGAAACCACCCCGGATGAGTCCCTGCTGCCCTTCAAAATTGAGTTGCTGATCGGCGCGGGCCGCCTGGAAAAAGCGGCGGACCTGTATCGTCGCAACGCGGAGCATCTCAAGGGAACAACGGCGGGGACCGCCCTGGAAGAGCTCTTTGCGGCCCTGTGTCTTGCCGGGGAAGAAATCCTCCTCAAGGCTCTGCCCGAAGAGTCTCCCATCGTCGCCCATTACCCCTTCGCCAGCGAGGCCTTGCGGGCCTATTGCCGGCAAGAGGACACCGGGGCGAACCAAGCGCTCAAGCAGATTCCCTTCCGCTCTCCGTACAAACATTTCGCTCTGGCCCTCAAAGGATTGCTGACGCTGTCATCGGATCTGGCCGGTGCGGCCCGGATCTTTGCCAAAATCCCTCAGTCCTCGCCTTTTTACGCCTTGATCGGCCCCACCGCCTGTTGCCTCCAGTCAGATCAGCCCCTTGCCGCCATTTTGAACGAAATGGGTCGAACCGATCTGCAACGGCTGGCGTGCATCAGGGGGTTCGATGAAAAACGACTCACCGTTCTGCTCGGCCTTTTTCGGGCGCAAAACCAGCCGCAAAAACAGCTTGCTCTGCTCTGCAGCCAGGGAAAAGAACTCGATGCAAAATGGGCCCGGCAGACCAGCCTGGCTCTGCTGCCCTTCTACCCCCGGGGGGAAAAAATCTATGACAAAGCCTTCGGCCGTTTGCCCAATCCGGAACGCATCCGTCTGCAGGCTCTGGCCCTAGAGCAATTTAATGATTGGGTTCCAGCCCTGGATTATTGGCAGATATATGTCGAAAAGCTGGCTGAAACCCCGCAAACGGCGCAAAGAGACCTTTCTATCGCCCTGGTCTATCGGCATCTGGCGGAGATCGCCGACAAGCATTTTGATACCCTTGAGGACGAGTGTTCGGGCTATCTGGGGAAAAGCCTCGCCTACGATCCGGTGGATAAACCGACCTATCAGAAGCTCTTCGATGCTTGCCGGAACGACAAAAAGGCGCTGCGCAAGTGGCTCGATCCGGCCCTGGAACACTTTCCCGAGGATATCGACATCCTGTTGACCGCTGCCGAAGCAGCCTTGGACGGCAACGCCTTCAAGAAGACCTCCCGCTATGCCGCAAAGATCCTGAAACTCGACCCGATCAACACCAGGGTCAGAGAACTGCTGCTGCGGGCTCACCTTGCCCATGGCCGCAAGCTGGCTAAGTCGGGCAAGTTCGAGTTGGCTGACAAGGAATTTATCCTGGCCGGAACCCAGCAGCGTAGCGAAGCTCACAAGGGGGCGTCGCTTATTTGTCAGGGGTTGTTGAAAATCCTAGAAAAAGCGGAGCAGCAGGGGCAGACCCTGATCGAGGCGGGACAGCAGTTGGTCGGGTTGCCTTGCCAGGCCTGGTTGATTACCGCAGTCGAGGCCGCCCTGATGGGACTCCCGCAAGGGAAACGCAATCGGATCAACCGGCAGCTCAAGGCCTGCAACAAGGTGAAGCTGAACAAAATCGAGTTCTACCGCCTGCTTGAACAGATCAAAAGCTACCAGATACAGGCTGCCGAGGTCATGAAGAAGTTGAACGGTCCTTTGCAGCCGCTGCTGAAAGAATCCGCCGATCTGGGGTTTTCCCAGGAGGAATCGCGCGCTCTTTGCGACGATTTTTATCAGCAGCGGCGCTTCGACCTGCTGCAACCCTTTGCCACCGTGGCAGAAAAGCATTGGCCCGACCAGCCGATCTTCACCTTTTATCGACTCTATGCCAAGGTCGCGGGATTTCCGGAGAACCTCAGCAAGAAAGACCTGAATTTCCTTGAGCAGGCCAAGGGTGAAGCCATGGATCGGGACGATTTTTATGTGGCGGATCTGATTGCGGAGTTTCTGGACTTTTTCCCTTTTGCGCCCCCTTTCAGCCCAGGTGAATCGCCGGAATTTAATCCCAGAAGGGTTATCGAAGCCCTTCTGGGGGCTCTGGGTGGAGAAGGCGGGGATGAACCCTTTCCGTTCAAGAAACCGAAAAAAGCGAAGAAGAAACCGAAAAAAGCGAAGAAGAAAACCATAAAAGGCAAGACTGACCCCTTTGAGCAGCTGGAGCTATTCTGATGACGACCCCATTTTCCATCCTCGAACTTGCTGAATCGGTCGAAGATGAAGCAGTCAAAAAGGCCTACCTGGCCAAGGTTCGGCAGCACCCGCCGGAGCGCGACCCCCGGGGTTTTCAAAAAATCCGTTCTGCCTTCGAGACGATCAGAACCGAAAAGGATCGCCTGAGATACCGGCTCTTTCACTACGGGCAACCCGACCTGGATCTTCTGGACGAAAAATGGCTGGCTGCTGGCGAAGGAAAACGTCCAGGTGAAAAGATGATGAACGACCTGCTCACCGCCGCTGTCAAGGATTGCCGGATCGGCAAAGGGTGAGCGGCATGGATGAGATGAGTAAGGATGAACTGACCAAGCAGTTTCGCGACTGCCTGGAGCAACTGCCCGAAGAAGCCCTGGAAACCCTTTCGGCCGATGGCGGCACCGATCTCTACAGCCTGTTTGCCGAACTGACGGCGCTGAAAAATGAGGTTAAAATCGAATCCCGCCAGGTCAAAACCGCCCTGGAGGAGTTCCAGGCGGTCTTTGCAACCCTTCAAGAGGCCCAGGAGCAGATGTCCGCCGAGCTGACCCGAAGCCGTAAGGACCGGGATGATCTCTGCCGTGCGCAGCTGCGCCCCCTGCTCAGCGATCTTCTGGAGCTGCACGACCGGTTGAGCGCAGGACTGGCTGCCGTCACCCTGCATCGACCTTCGTTTTTTGCCCGAATCTGCAAGCGCGACGGGCGGATGCTGGCGGGGCTGCGGGATGGTCAGCAGATGACCCTGCGCCGGCTGGAAACGCTTCTGGCCTCCTGTCAGGTTCGCCAGGTGGAGGTTCTCGGCCGAAGTTTCGAACCAGCTTGTATGCACGCCGCCGCAACGGAAATCCGGCCGGAGCTGGTCGACGGCGTCGTGACCGCCGAACTGCGTAAAGGGTTTTCCTGGGAGCAGGAGCTGCTGCGGATGCCAGAAGTCAGAATTAACAAACTCATAAAGGATAAAGAATAAGATGAAGGATATCATTGTCGGCATTGACCTGGGTACCACCAACTCCGAAGTTGCTGTTCTCGAAGATGGCAAAGCCAGAGTTATCGCGCAGGGGGAGAGCCTGATCCTGCCGTCTTTCGTCGGTCTTGATGACAACGGCGAGATTCTGGTCGGCGAAGCGGCCAGAAACCAGTATCAGGTCTATCCTGAGCGGACGATCAAGTCGATCAAACGCCAGATGGGCAGCGATGTCCGGCTCAGTCTGGGTGGAAAATCGTACAGCCCGCCCGAGATCTCCGCGATTATTCTGAAAAAGCTCAAGCTTATGGCCGAAGAGCACCTGGGCCGCAGCGTCAAGAAGGCCGTGATTACCGTCCCGGCCTATTTTTCCGACGCCCAGCGTCAGGCCACCAGGGACGCCGGGGAGGTCGCCGGACTTGAGGTGGTCAAGATCATCAACGAGCCGACCGCAGCGGCCCTGTCGTATGAATCTGATCACGAGGGAAGTAAGCGGATTCTGGTTTACGATTTGGGTGGGGGCACCTTCGATGTCTCGGTTGTTGAAATCGAGGACGACATCATCGAAGTCGTCTCCAGTCACGGTAACAACCGTCTCGGCGGGGATGATTTCGACCGGAAAGTGGTTGATCATCTGCTCGAGCACCTGCAAGAGAATCAGGGGGTCGAACCGGGCGAGCTAACCGCCCAGGCGATGGCCCGGCTTGATCGGGCGGCGGAAGCGGCCAAGCGAACCCTTTCGGATCATCCCTTTGCCCGCATTGAGGAAGAATATCTGCACGAGCGCGACGGCGTACCGGTTCACCTTTCCCTGGAGCTGTCACGCAGCGATTACGAAGCGATGATCAGCCCCTTTGTTGACGAAACCCTCCAAGCCGTCCATACCGCCCTTAATGGCGCCGATCTGACCGTCTCCGATATCGAGGAGGTCCTGCTGGTCGGCGGTGCCACCCGCACCCCGCTGGTGCAACGACTGCTCCACGAGGAATTCGGTAGCCAGCCGCGTTGCGAGGTGAATCCGGATCTCTGTGTCGCCACCGGCGCCGCTATTCAGGCCGGGATGATCGCTGGTGAAAAGGTTGCTGCCGTTTTGGTCGATATTACCCCCTACACCTTCGGCACCAGTAGTTTTCACGAACTTGACGGCCGGCCTTATCCCTATTATTTTGTCCCGATCATCGCCAAAAACACCCCCATCCCGGTGACCAAAAGCGAAGTTTTTTATACCATGCACGACAACCAGGAAGAGGTCATCGTCAACATCTATCAGGGCGAAAATCCGGATGCCCTGCAAAATATCAAGATCGGCGAATTCATCATCAAAGGTCTGAGCAAGGTTCCGGCCGGCAACGAAATCATCAATCAGTGCTCACTTGACAGCGACGGCATCCTTCACGTTACCGCACGGGAGAAAAAGACCGGGCTGGAGAAGAAAATTTCCATCGATAACGCCCTCTCCCACTTTGATGAAGCAGGGTTGGCCCAGGCCAAAGGCCGGATAGACAGCCTCTTTCACCCTGACGAGATGACGTTCGAAGGGGAAGCGGTCAGTGTCGGGGACGGTCGTGAAGGCGAACACAGGGATATCGTTCAGGCCAGGGCGGTGGTGGAAAAAGCCGAAAGGATGCTGGATGATGCCTCCGCTGAGGATCGCGAAGAGATGGTCGATCTGATCGAGGCAATAAACGACGCCCTCTCTGAAGGGGATATGCCGGGCCTTGAAACTCCCCTGGAGGAGCTTTCTGAAATCCTCTTCTACCTGGAAGGCTAGGCGTTGCAACGTTGTCCCGTGTGCCGGGCCGCCATCAAGGGTGGCCCCGATTGCAGGCGTTGTCGCGCTGATCTTTCTGCACTGTTGAAGATTGAACAGGAGGCCGAAAACCTGGCGCGGCAGGCGGTGCGACTCTGGGCCGCAGGGGCGGTCGGCGCGGCGGCTGAGGCCGCCCGTAACTCTCTGGCACTGAAGGCCACGCCGCTGGCCGAGGTGATTCGTATCTTTGCCCAGTGCGGGCCTGGTGACAGTGGCAAGTGCAGTGTCGTTCTGTTTGAAAATGAGGACAACTAAACTGTTACGATCTTAGCCGAGCGACATCAGTGCGAAGAAGGCTACCACTATCCGGATGGTATTTAGCAGGCAGTTTTTTCAGCAGTCGATTGATCCGAAACCTTATACTCTTCTGACCGCGGGGGAATCAGCGGGGGAAATTGTCAATAATCAGAACCAACAGCAGCAGGGCCATCGACAGATTGGTCAGATGAAAGAGGCGTTTCGGAGTGATCCGGGAGGCCTCTTTTTTGCTTCATGGCCGATGAAGACGGCAAACGATGCAATTCCGCAAATAAAAAGCGTTGCCAGGAACTGGCTGGCGATCAGGTCGAACAGCGGAAACAGCAGGTAGCAGAGGCCGAGGGCGACCAGCCAACAGTTGTTGATGCGCAGCAGTTGATCGGTCGAGATCCGCTCGAACAGGTTCGGCAGGCCGCTGCGTTGCAGATCACTTCGATAGTGACAGAGCAGCAGCCAGGTGTGCGGAATCTGCCAGAGGAACAGGGTTCCGGCAAGAATCATGATGTGTGGCGCCAGCAGTGAACCGCCGGCGGCAGACCAACCGATCAGCGGCGGCAGCGCTCCGCAGACCGCGCCGGGCAGCGCGGCAAAGGTGGTGCGGCGCTTCAACGGGGTATAGATGCCGTTGTACCAGATCACCGCCAGCAGGCCGAGCAGTAGCGGTTTGCTGCCGCAGCTACTCAGTAGCAGCGTTCCGCTGGTCAGCCAACCGAGACTCAGTGTTAAGGCTGCCGACCCGCTTAACTCACCGGTCGGCAGCGGCCGCAGATGGGTGCGCTGCATGCGTGCATCAAGATCCTGCTCCTGCCACTGATTGAGCGCCGAACAGCCGGCCGCTAATAGCCAGATACCGGCAGTCACCGGTAGTGCCGTTTGCCAACTCCCGCCAGCGAACAGAACCCCCGCTAAGCCAGAGAGCGCGACCATGACCGACAGCTCAGTGCGGCTGAGGCGGCGCAGGATGTTCAACCAGTGCCCAAAAGCGTGCCAACGGATCACTCCAGCCTCGACACAAACCATATCTGTAGGGGCGACCCGTCGGGTCGCCCGCCTTTGATGATCCTTTTTCATTGCTTCAACAGGTGCTCCACAATCGCATCAATCTCTTCGTCCGACAGATAGTCGCCGGCCGGCATGATCGGCGGATAGTCTTCGACGATATCGGCTGACGGCTCCTTGATGGCGCGAATCAGGTAGTCGCGGTCGACCTTGATCAGTTCATCGGTTCCATCGCGATCGATCCGCACTTTCCGCTGACCAATCCCTTTGAAGCTCGGCCCGACCAACTGACTGCCGTCTTCCGAGTGACAACCGAGGCAGCCGTACTCCTCCAGCAGTTGGCGACCCTCCAGTTTCGGCGGAGCTGCCGTGACCTCTGCTGCCGGCTTCAGCCAGGCGGCGTAATCCGCAACGCTGAGTGCCTCGACACTGGTCATCATATCGGCGTGACCGACACCGCAGTATTCGGCGCAGAAGATGTCGTAACTGCCCGGCTCGGTCGCTTCGAACCAGACCCTGCTTTCCATCCCCGGAACCGTGTCGCGCTTGATCCGGAAGGCGGGGACGAAAAAACTGTGCAGCACATCGACGGAAGTCATCGTTATCTTGATCGGCGTACCGACCGGAACGTAGAGCTTGCGCTCTTTGCGGCCGTCGGGATATTCAAACTGCCAGGACCACATGCGCGCGGTGGCCTTGATTTCCATCGCCCCTTCGGGAACGTTGCGCAGGCCGAGATAGTTGGTCCAGCCGTACCAGAACATGGTCAGCACGATGATGGTCGGCAAGACGGTCCAGACGGTCTCCAGCCAGAAATTGCCGTGCACCTCTGAGGTCGGCTCCGGGTACTTGGAACGCCGGTATTTGATGACGAAATAGAGCGTCACGACGGTAATCCCTAACAACAGAATCAGAGAAAACCCGAAGATATAGATCAGCACACTATCGACCGCCTGGGCGGTCGGATTGGTCGGTAGGTTCACAAAAATCTCCCTATCAACGGTAGAGAACGTCGGTAAAGGTCAGGCCGATGAAGACCGCCAGAATCACCAGCATCGCCGTCAGGCCGAGCTTGAACAGTTTCGATTCCTGCCGCAGGTGCATGAAGACAAAGATCACCAGACTCGACTTGAGCGAGGCGATCAGCAGCGCTGCCCAGATATTCAAGGCGCCCAGGTCGATCCGCGAGACGGCGACGGTGGTAAGGGTCAGCGTCAGCAGGGCAACCCAGATCAGAATAAAGGTCCGGTAGGGGACCGCTTTGTGTGTCTGCTCGCTCATGGTCACCTCACAGAATCAGATAGTAGAGCGGAAAAACAAAAATCCAGACCAGATCGACCAGGTGCCAGTAGAGGGCACTGTTCTCCAACAGGGTGTAGCGATCGCTGGTGACCCGGTCTTTGACAGTCAGTACGGCAACCACGGCGATCAGGGTTGCGCCGATCAAAACATGCAGTCCGTGCAACCCGGTGGTGAGATAGTAGAGATTGAAAAAGCTGGTGATCCCCGGTCCCATTTCGGCCAGTGTCTCCGACCCTGGGTAGATGCCGTGAGCGATTTCTGCCGACCATTCGAAGTACTTGTTGATCAGAAAGACCACTGCCAGGCCGATGGTTGCCCAGCAAAAGCGCAGGCACTGCTTTTTCCGCCCCATCTGGATGGCACTGACCGCCAGGGCAAAGGTCAGACTGCTGGTCAGCAGCACCAGGGTATTGACGGTGCCAAAGTAGATATTCAATTTGTGGCTGGCGGCGGAGAACTGCTCGGGGAACTTGCTCAGCGAAATCGCATAGAGGATAAACAGACCGCTGAACAGGATCACTTCGGTGTAGAGGAACAGCCACATGCCGAAGCGGGCGCCGGTATCGTCACGATGTTCAATAGTCATCGGCGACCACTCCTTTGAAATCGTAGGGACCTTTGGTGACCACCGGGTCTTCTGCGCCGAAGTTTTCCAGCGGCGGCGGTGAGGGCACCTGCCATTCTAGGGTGGTGCCGCCCCAGGGGTTGTTGCCGACCGGCCTGCCGTGACGAATCCCCTGCCACAGATTGACGAACATGATTATCAGCCCCAAGGCAAGAACCCAGGAGCCGACCGTCGCCACCTGATTCAGGGTGGTGAATTCAGGGACATAATCGTAGTAGCGACGCGGCATCCCCTGGATACCGACTGCCTGCATCGCCATGTAGGTGACATTGAAGCCGACGAACATCAGCGCCCAGGCGATCACCGCCGGTTTGTGTTTGTACATGCGTCCGGTGAACTTTGGCAGCCAGTAGTGCAGGGCGGCAAAGAAGGCGAAGCCGGTGCCGCCGAACATGGTGTAATGGAAGTGGCCGACGACAAAGGTGGTGTCGTGCAGGTGAATGTTGCTGGCCGCCGCACCCAGAGCCAGTCCGCCCAAGCCGCCGATGGCAAACAGAAAGAGGAAGGAGAGGGCAAACAGCATCGGCGGGGCCAGCTGGATTGAACCCTTGTAGAGGGTTGAAACCCAGTTGAAAATTTTGATCGCGCTGGGGATGGCGACGATGAAGGTCAGCAGTGAAAAAATCATGATCGAGAAGTCGCTCATGCCGCTGGCGTACATGTGATGGGCCCAGACCAGCGAACCGGCAAAAGCGATCGCCAGGCTCGACAGCGCCATCGCCCAATAGCCGAACAGCGGCTTGCGGGCGAAGGTCGGGATCACTTCGGAGATGACTCCCATCCCCGGCAGGATCATGATGTAGACCGCCGGGTGTGAATAGATCCAGAACAGATGCTGAAACAGGATCGGATCACCGCCCTTGGCCGCATCGAACAGCCCGGCGCCGAGGACCCGCTCCATCAGCACCAGCACCAGGGTGATAGCCAGCATCGGTGTCGCCAGCACCTGAATCCAGGCGGTGGAGTAGAGGGTCCAGACGAACAGCGGCAGCCGTCCCCAGCCCATCCCTTTGGCCCGCAGCCGGTGGATGGTGGTGACGAAGTTGATGCCGGTGAGGATCGAGGAGAAGCCGAGCATGAAGGCCGCCATCACCGCCAGGTTGACGTTGGTGGTGGTCTGGGTGCTGAACGGGACGTAGAAGGTCCAACCGGTGTCGGGCGCGCCGCCGCCGCTGAAAATGGCAAATACGGCGAGAATCGCGCCGGCGATATAACAGTACCAGGAGAGTAGGTTGAGCTTCGGGAAACTGACATCCCGCGCACCGATCATGATCGGCAGCAGCAGGTTGCCGAAGGCCGCCGGGATGCTCGGGATGATGAAGAGGAAGATCATGATCACCCCGTGCACCGTGAATGTAGCATTGTAGGTCTGGGCACCCATGATGGTCGGCCCCGGCGCAAACAATTCCAGCCGCAGCGCCAGCCCCAGGCAGACGCCGACGATGAACATAGTGGTAATACAGCACAGATACATGATGCCGATTCGCTTATGATCGGTCGACAGCAGCCAGCCGAGGATGCCGGGGCGGGGACTTTCCTGGAAAAAGCCGCCGTAACGGGAGGTGGTTTCGCTCATCGTTTCTTCTTTCTTCTGCCGCAGAAAATCAGATAGGTCAGGAAGCTGCCGAGGGTCAACAGGATCACTGTGCCGCTGACCCGCAGCAGGTTGAAAACATATTTTCGCCCTTGCGGGTCGTAGCTGAAACAGAATTCAAGTGCCTTGCGTAGCGGGGTGCCGATCCGGTCTTCACTCGCTTCCAGCAGGGCCATGGTCACATCAAGCGGGACAAACCGCTGGCCGGTCAGGTAGCGGACTATTTTGCCGTCGGCGGTGACGACGAAGGCAGCAATCGGGTGGAGAAAGTCATCCCCCTGCTTTTTAAAATAATAACCGGCGCTGTCGGTGATCTTGCGGATACTCTCCTGCGACCCGGTTAGGAAATGCCAGGAGTCAGCCGGGAAAGGGGCCTGAATGGCGGTCAGAAAGGTCTTTTTACTATGTGCCGCCAGCTGCGGAGTTTCGCTCGAATCAAAGCTGAAAGCGATAATATTGTAGTCTTCTCCCGCCTGCAGTCGGATCTCGGGCAGCACCCTGGCGAGTCCCCCGAGCAGGAAATTGCAGACATTGCGGCACTGGTAGTAAACCGGCACGATCAATGTCGGCCGGTCGATCAGTTGCCGCAACTGGACCTGTTCACCGGCAGAAGTGTAAAATGGAACATCCAGCGGCAGCAGCGACCCCAGTTGTTCTCGCAGCTCAACCTTGTCCTGCGCCGTCGGCATCGCCATTTTATCGTGCTGATGGGGGCTGTCTTCCGCCCGCCCGGGGAGAGCAGACAGCAGGGAGAAGAAAAGCAGAATCGGCAGGCTGCGCAGCATTAAACCCTCTTTTGCACCAATTGTATTTAAAGCATCATTGAAAACCACTGGAACAGCCTACTGCTTCACTCTGTATTTGTAAATCATCCCCCTGAAATTTTAGATGAGGAAAAGGGTGTTGGCAAGAAGCGGCGGGCGGGATATAAAATAACCTGATTAGAACGAATCTTCAGCTATGCGCTGAATGTGTCCCCTCTCCCTGAGGGAGAGGGTTAGGGTGAGGGGGGAAACGGCAGCAATACCCCCCCCTCATCCGGCCTTCGGCCACCTTCTCCCTCATGGAGAAGGGTTAGGCTGGAGATTCATTCTAATTAGTTGAAAATAAAGCGATTTTATCCACCGCCGATTAAATGGAGTCAAGACCGATGAGTGACGAACTGCAAGACCGTATCACCGAACTCGAAATCCGTTTCAGCCATCAGGCTCAACTGGTCGATGAATTGAACGAGGTTGTCACCGACTGCAACCGGCGTATCGATCGGCTGGGCCGCGATAATCTACGGTTGCGCGAGATGATCAGCACCATGTCGCCCGCATTGGAGGAATCGCCGGATGAGTGATCTTCATCTCAGTCCGACCCTGCGGCGAATTTTGCTGGAGGCGCTGATTATCTGCAGCTTTGCGGCGGCGGTCGGTTTGAGCTTGAATTACTCGATGGTGATGAATGCATTTACCGGTAAAACGGTTGCCGTGCCAAAGCTGACGACGCCTCCAACCGCCGGCGATAAGGCGGTCTCCTCAGCGGCTGTGGTTGCCTATCCCGATCCGATTGAGCTGGATGAACTGGACGAACTGCTGGCGGAAGGTGCTTTGTTGATCGATGCACGCAACAGTGATGCTTACGTCAAGTCGCACCTGGCCGGGGCGGTCTCTCTGCCGCTCGGCGAAGTGGCGCAGCGGCTGGCCGATTTTATCGCAACGGTGCCGAAAGAGACGGCATTGGTCGCCTATTGCAACGGCTTCGGTTGCCCCGATTCTTTCGACCTCGGCGTTATCCTGCTCAAGGAGGGTTTTGTGGCTGTCCGGGTGTTTGAAGGGGGCTATCCAGAGTGGCGCGATGCCGGACGAGCGCTGCGGGAGGGAGCCGAATGACACGCCTGGCGAAACCGGTTTATCATCTCAGCCGTCTGCTGCTGGCGGCGGTTTTTATCTATGCCGGAGTGCTCAAGGGCACCGATCCGATCGCTTTTGCCGGGCAGGTCGCAAACTACCAGATCCTGCCCTACGCCTGGAACTATTTGGTGGCGGCGACCCTGCCTTATCTGGAGCTGCTCTGCGGTCTCCTGCTGCTGCTCAACAAGCGGGTGCGCCCGGCGGTGGTGGTGTTGTTCGGCCTGAATCTGGTCTTTATGCTGGCGCTGACGTCATTGATCGTGCGCGGCATCGACATTGACTGCGGCTGTTTCAACCCAGGAGCAGAGAGCAAAACCAGCCCGTTGGCGGCGCTGTGGCGGGATGCCGGTCTGCTGTTGCTGCTGGTTTCCACCTGGCTGCTGCGTTATCGACTGCAACCGGCGGATAAGAACTGATGCAGGAAGCCTGGCAGCAGCAACTGAAAGAGTGCGTGACGACACCGCAGCAGCTTACGGAGCTGTTTGCCATCGATGCGACTCCGCTCGAAGCGGTTGCGGCCCGCTATCCGCTGAGGATCAGCCGTTATTATCTGGATTTGATCGAAGCGGTCGACGACCCGATCTGGCGGCAGTGCGTGCCGGATGTGCGTGAACTGAACGCCGAGGGTCTGACCGATCCGCTCGGTGAAGAAAACCTATCGCCGGTTCCGGCGGTGATTCATCGCTATCCCGACCGGGCGATATTTCTGGTCTCAGGCAGCTGCGCTACCTACTGCCGATTCTGCACCCGCAAACGCAAGGTCGGTTGCAGCAGCATGAGCCTGAGTTTTCGTGAACTGCGCGAGGGGATCGATTATATCGCCGCCACCCCGCAAATCCGCGACGTGATTCTTTCCGGCGGCGACCCGCTGCTGTTGCCCGATCCGGTGCTCGGCGATCTGCTCGACCGCATCCACGCCATCCCCCATGTTGAGATGATCCGCATCGGCAGCCGGATTCCGGTGACGCTGCCGCAACGGGTCACCGACCGACTCTGCGCCCTGCTGAAACGCTTTGCGCCGCTCTACATCAACACCCATTTCAATCATCCGCGTGAGATTACCGAAGCGGCGAGCGCGGCCTGTGCAAAACTGGCCGATGCCGGGATCCCGCTCGGCAACCAGACGGTGCTGCTGCGGGGTGTCAACGATGATCCGCAAACCATCAGCGAACTGTTCCGCGGTCTGCTGAAAATCCGCGTCAAGCCCTACTATCTGCATCAGATGGATCTGGCCTGCGGCACCGCGCATTTCCGCACCCCGATAGCGACCGGTTTAAAGATCGTTAAAGCGTTACGCGGCCCGCTGTCGGGATTGGCATCCCCCCATTACGTGATCGACCTGCCGGGCGGCAAGGGCAAGGTGCCGCTGCTGCCGGAATATATCGAGCAACGGGGGGAGCGGCTGTTGATCCGGACCCAGGCCGGCGAGCTGGTGGAATATCAGGATTGTCGCTGATCCAGTCTGAATTGACCTGCATCATGTTTTTTATTGTTCCATCATGCTAGTAAAAACTATGGATTTTAGTCCAAGACTTTCAGTTGCTACCCATTTTGTCATTCCCGCGCAGGCGGGAATCCAGTGGCTTTATGAGGCGTGGATCCCCGCATTCGCGAGGATGACGATCTTCGACTTTGATTTTAAGGGACTTTCAGTCCCCTCCGAACCCCTGCTTTTTCAGTGCAGATTTGTTTAATCCCTGTCGCCGTTAAGATCCGGTTTATGAATTTATCTAAAGGTTGGAGCAACATGACCCGCTGGCGCCTGCTGATCCAGTGGACTTTTCTTGGCTGGTGCATCTTTCTCGGCGTGCAGTTTGCGCTGTTTGTCGGTTATTTCGAGAGCGGCGGTCAGGGGCTGTTCTATCCGCGCCCCCCAGGTGTGGAAGCTTTTCTGCCGATCGGCGCGCTGGTCAGCCTGAAGGCGCTGCTGACCAGCGGCTATTTCGATCCGGTTCATCCGGCCGCACTGGTGCTGTTTCTGACCTTTGTCGGCATGGCGCTGCTGACACGTAAGTCGTTCTGTTCCTGGCTCTGTCCGGTGGGGACCCTGGAAGAGGGGGCGTGGAAGCTGGGGCGAAAATTTTTCGGCCGGAACTTTCGCATCTGGTCCTGGCTGGATATCCTGCTGCGAACCGGCAAGTATGCGCTGCTGCTGTTTTTTGCCAAGCTGATCCTGCTTGATATGCCGGTGGCGGCCTTGCAGGGTTTTCTCAAAACCCCCTACTGGGCGATTGCCGATGTGAAGATGCTGCATTTTTTCACCGGGATGTCGGCGACCAGCTTGGTGGTTATCGCAGTGCTGAGTATGTTGTCGGTGTTGTATCAGAACTTCTGGTGCCGCTATCTCTGCCCCTACGGCGCATTACTCGGTCTCTTCAGTTTTTTCAGCCCGCTGCGGATTGTCCGCAACCGGCAATCCTGTACCGCCTGCGGAGCCTGCAGCAAGGCCTGCCCGGCGCGGATCGATGTGCAGAAGAAGCAGGTGGTCTGCAGTGTTGAATGCACCGGTTGTCTGACCTGTGTCGGCAGTTGTCCGCAGCCGGATACTTTGTCCATCGGTTTCTGGCGGCGGCCGCTGCCGAGTTGGCTGTTTGCCCTGCTGGTGGTCGGTCTGTTGGCCGGCGGGGTGCTATTGGGGATGCTGAGCGGTCATTGGCAGACCAGCCTGACGCCGGCCGATTATCAGCGCTTGATCCCGCTGGCGCCGCGCCTGGGGCACTGATCTCTATTCAAACAAGGTTGTCAGTATCAATGTGCTGAAGAGGATACTGAGAAACAGTCGGCTCGCTCCTGACGTTGCGCGCCGTTTCCTGCTTTGCGCTATAATGCAGAAACTTTGTTTGCCGGTTGTGTGAAAAACAGGAAAGGTGGATTTATGGGATTCTCTGGCCGTAATTTGTGTGTGGCGTTTGTGGTTTGTCTGTCGGTTTTGCTGGTACCGATTCCGGTCGCTGCAAAAGTGATTCTTCCGGACGGGATGTTAAACCGGCAAGAGTTACGCGAACTCTTCTCGGGAAAAACCGTTGAGTCGGTTACCGCGAAGAAGGGCCGGACCAGCCTGACTTACTACGATCCATCGGGAACCGTTGAGCAGTGGCGAAACGGGATCACGCGCCGCGGCAAGTGGCGGATCAGCAAAGGGGCCCGGATCTGTCTGCAGATGGAAAATCTGAAGGAAAAGTGCCGAATTATCGTCCAGGAAGAGGGCCGCTATAAAAAGTATATTGTCAGAAAAAATGGCCACCATCAGCACAGCGTGACCTATCGCACCTTTGCTGACGGGAACCAGTTGTAGCTGAGACATTGCTGAAAATCAGCTTGATCTCTCCGCCGCAAACAGAAAGCTGAACACCTGCTCGCCGAAGGCCGGGTGGCTCTGGTAGCTTTCGTAGGCATGGTTGGCGTTCGGCACCTTTTCGTAATTGAAGTCGGTCGCGACCGCAAAGGCACGCCCAAGGGCGCGCATGGCGTTGACCCAGCGTTCGCCCCGTTCGATCCGGTTGAAGCCCTGAAACGCATCAATCTCACGGGCTTTGTTCAGGTCCGCATCGCGCAGGTCATCTTCTTCGCCGAGCGTGACCAGGGTCGGGATTTTCAGAAAGCGTTCGGCAGAAAAACTCAACTTCGGCCACTCTTTGGTTGATCTCAGCCCAAGGGGGTAATGTCGGTCGGGATCGGGAAAGGTGTACCAGCCGGGCGCAGCCAGAACCAGCCGTTCGACTCGCTTCGGGTAGAACATGGCGTAGCGGTGGGCGAACTGGCCGCCGCCGGAGAAGCCGAAGATCCGTAATGGACCGACCGGCAGCTGTAACCACTCGAAGGCATCCTGAATGATATGATCGAAGGCCTGATCGGCACGCCCCTGCTGGGCGGAGTTGCCCAGTTGTTGATAGCGCGGGAAGTTGAGCTTAGGAAACAGGGGAGAAATGATCGCCGTGCCGTATTTTTCTGCCTGTGAGATGAACCCCTGGACATGCTCTTCGGCATTGCGCGAGATGCCGTGGATCGAGATCATGACCCGGTTCTGCTGCGGCCGGCTCGGCAGGTAGCAGAAATATTCCAGCGGCTGCATGCCGTCGATAATGCGGCGATGAATTTTACCCTGCTCTGCCGGGGTTGGCATAACCTCTCCTTTTATGTTGACCGGGGATTAAACTGCCGTCGACGGGGTGGGCTCCGGGGACGGCAGGCGGCGGTTCTGATTTGACAGCTGCTCAATCCTGAGCAGCTTGCCCTGTTCGAAATGCCAGATCTGTTCAGCTTTTCTCATCCGTTGTCTGTCTCTGGTCACCATCAGGATGGTCCCCTGATACTGCTCCAGAACCCGATCAAGAACCTCCGCTGCCTCCGGGTCGAGACTGGCATCGATTTCGTCGATGATCAGCAGCGGCGGGTTGCCGAGCAGTGCCCGGGCAATCATCAGCCGATGGCGCTGACCGAGAGACAGGTTCTGGCCGCCCTCCTGCAATCGATAATCCTCGCCCCTTGGCAATTTCGCCAGAAGTTGCTCCAGCTCGCAGAGTTGTTTGACCCGCTCAATCTCCTCTTCAGGGGCCTCCGGTTGACGATAGCGCAGGTTGAAACCGACCGATCCGCGCAGCAGCGGCAGATCGGGGTTGATGATGCCGATCGCCTGCCGGACCGACGTCAGGTTGCAGCGGCGGATATCCTGTCCGTCGAACAGCACCTGCCCGCCATCCGGATCGACCTGCCGGGCAGCAATCTGCAGTAGGGTCGATTTGCCCGAACCGTTCGGACCGATCAGGGCGATTCTGCTCCCCGCTGGAACGTCGGCATCGATCTGTTGCAGGGCACCGCGCAACTGGATGTTGCGGAATTCAAGAGCTCCTGCGCTCGCGTCCAGATCGGGCAGTGTCGGTGAACGACCTTGCAGTGTCCTGGTGTCAAGGAAGCTGCAGATCTTCTGGCGTGAAACCCGATAGCTCTGCAAGTATTCGTGAACCCGCCCCAAATCGCGGAAGGCGGTCGACAAAAAGCCGACCACCGCCATCGCCGCCACGACATTCCCTGCAGAGGTCATCCCCTGGAAAACTTCGTAGGCGCCGAGCGAGAGGACCAGCCCCATCGACGCGGCGGTAGAACCGTCGGTAATGACCCGCATCCGTGAGGAGGTTTTGGCGCGGTCGACCATGGCGTCGCGCAAATTCCGGCTTTGGCGGCTGAATCGGCGCCGTTCATTGCGCTGCTGATTGAACGCTTGAATGACTGCAAAGGCACGGATTTTTTCATTGATATTACCCGCCAGGCGGCCGCGTAACCGGCGCGCTTCGGCCACCCTGCGGTGCAGCCGCGGACCGAGCAGCAGGTTCCAGCCCAGCCCCAGGGTCAGCAGGAGAAAGCAGCCGAGTGCCAGGTAGGGATCGAGACTGGCCATAAAACTGAGTGCCAGCAGGGTGACGATACCGGCAACCAAAATCCGCGCCAGCCCCAAACTGACCCAGCGGCGGATCGCCGAGAGATCGCCGACAAACCGCAGCGAGGCGGTTCCGGTACTCCGGCGACCGAGCGCGCGCGGAGCGAAGCGGCCCATCCGGTCGAAGATCCGCAGTCGGACCCGATGGACATATTCCTGCCCCAGCTGTTCGGCATCGACCCGCTCGACCAATCGCAACCAGGCGGCAGCACCGCTGCAGGCGAGCAGTCCGGCAGCGAACAGAGCGATCTGGCCGACATCGGACATATCGTAGAGGTGCACTTCCGGATCATCGTAAGCCGGGTTGAGCATCACGTCGAAAGCATGTCGTACCAGCAGCATCGAGCCGACGATCATCAGCGCCTGAAGGGCACCGTTGATCGCCAGGCGAACCAGCAACCACTGTCGACCACGGGTGAATATGGCGGGTAAGTCAGCCATGCTCAGGTTGCGCCCAGCAGTTCTTGCTCAATGCGGCGTCGGCTGTGTAGACAATCGTGCAATAACGCTGAAACGCTGACTCTGGCGAGCGAGCTGGTGGTGAAGACCGGCAAACCGGTCACCTCCTCGGCTTCCCGGCGGGCCAGCGGCGAAGAGGTCAATACCCCGGTAATCCCGATCACCGGTAATTGGCGGGCGGTCAGCCAGGCCACCCCGGCCTGGGCGCCGAGGGCATCGTTGGCGGCGAACAGCACCCCGTCGATCCAGTCGGTGAACTCGCCGGTGGCGAACAGCCGGGCGGTCTCCCGCTGCAGCAGGCCGTCTGCGACTTCGATGATAATGACCTCAGGTTGACTGGCGACCAGTTCGCCACCGAGCGTCATGACCACGTCGAGCAGTTCTGTCCTGTCCAGCCGATAAGTGGAGACGTAACCGGCATCGAGAAAATCGAAAACCGGCTCGGCGCCCGCATCCACCAGGGTTCGATAATCAGCCCCGGCTCCGGTGCCGGTGAATTTAGCGGCGGCGACCTTGATTTTACGACGTGCCAGCCCTTTGACCAGATTGGCGCAGGCAGTAGTTTTGCCGGAGTTCATGGAGGTTCCGGCGACCACCAGAACCAGGGGTTTTTTCGGCAGACTCTCGCAGCGCTGCAAGCGGTAGTCGCACAGATTGATGCGCTGACCGTCACTGTCGGCGAGCAGCCCGAGCGGTTTGATCCGTGTGGCGCTGCGGACATTCTGGTGCCGGTTCAGCAGGCGCGCGGCGACGCCACCTGCGGCGACCAGGCGGCAGTTGCCGAGCGCCGCCGGGAGAACCCCCTCAAACTGGTCGGGGGCGTAGCGGTTGCCGTAGGCGACAACAATTTCATCCCCTTCGAACAGGGTGGCGCGACGGCTGGTGACCAACTCCAGCCGCTTGTGTTGACCGAGCTCCACCACTTCGGCCAGCAGTAAATCGCCAGGATTCGGCGAAAGGTCACCGCTGAGCAGGCTGAACTTCTGCTTCTGTTCCACCCGGCGGGTGGTGTAGGCCCATTTGGCCTGACGGAGTCTTTGTCTGGAAATGGCTGTGCCCATTTAGTGATCCCTCCGGATGATAATAGGAGTCATTAAGTTAGAATTCTAGCTGTTGGCAGGCCCGCCGACAAGTGGGAGGGTGAAATATCCTGAATTGTGCCGGTTTTCTGTTGTTTTGATTGCTGACCTCAGCGCCGATATTTTCTGTTGACAGAGTTGAAGCTGCTCGGCTAGAGTCCCATCTACAAGGAGTTTATAACCATGTTTCGAATATTTCTTCGCATAAACCTGTTGCTGGCAGTTGTCGTCGTCGTTCTAACCTGACGGCTCGCGGCCACCTCGGTTCATTGCAAGAATCGAAAGGGAGCTCGGGCACTGACCCTGCGCTCCCTTTTCAAATAGTTGAGCAGGCCGCGGGGCAGATAACCGCGGCCTTTGTCATTTTGTAACTTCAGCCCCTCGGGAAATGGCCTCGTGCTGCCCATTCCAAGGGACGCATGCACCCATCCTTGGGGCTTGCTGACGCCATCCTGGCGCCAGCAAGCCCTTGAAATGGGCACCCCGAGGCCATCCGACTGAATACGTAATTTTAATCAAGGAGAATGATATGAAAACCGGCGCACAGATTTTACTCGACTGCCTCAAGCAGGAGGGGGTGGATACAATTTTCGGTTATCCCGGCGGCCGCTCACTGCTGGTTCACGATGCGCTGTTGGATGAAAAGGAGATCCGGCATATTCTGGTGCGGCACGAGCAGGGCGCTGCCCACGCCGCCGACGGTTATGCCCGGACCACCGGGCAGGTCGGCGTCTGCCTGACCACCTCGGGACCCGGAGCGACCAATTTGGTGACCGGGATCGCCACCGCCTACATGGATTCGGTGCCGATGATCGCTCTGACCTGTCAGGTGCCGACCGCCGAGATCGGCAATGATGCCTTTCAGGAAGCCGACATGGCGGGGATCACCCGACCGATTACCAAGCACAACTACGTAGTCACCGATATCAAAGATCTGGCGCGAATCATTCACGAAGCCTTTTACATCGCCCGTACCCGCCGTCCGGGACCGGTGCTGATCGATCTGCCGAGTGATGTGCTGGGGGCGAAGATCAAGCGGGTAGATGCCGAACCACCCGGTCGTCGCGGTTATCAGGAGAAACCGACCCTGAACCTGAAGCAGATCAAGCGCGCTGCCAGTATGATCAACAAGGCGAAGAAGCCGCTGATCTATGCCGGTGGCGGCATCACCCTGTCCAATTCTTCAGATAAGTTGCGCGCGCTGGCCGAAAAGGGCCAGCTGCCGGTGACCCACACCCTGATGGGGATCGGCATTATGGAACCGCAGTCACCGCTGTCGGTCGGTATGCTCGGCATGTACGGTGCCTGGTATGCCAACCAGGCGGTCGGCCAGTGCGATTGTCTGATCGCTATCGGCGTGCGTTTTGATGACCGGGTGACCGGCAAGGTCGACACCTTTGCGCCGAATGCCAAAATTATCCATATCGATATCGATCCCTCCAGCATCCGCAAGGTGGTGCAGGGTGGTCTGCCGATCGTTTGCGACGCTGCCGAGGCGCTGGAGCAGTTGGTCGCGCTGGTTGAACCGAGCGACCACCGCGAGTGGCTGGCCGAGATTGCTGAATTCAGAGAGAAGGGGCCGCTGCCGCGCCCCGAGCGGGACCATCTGGTGCCGCATGAGGTGATGGAAGCGATTGCCGCAGTGGCCGGTGACAGCCCGGTGGTCGCCTCCGATGTCGGCCTGTCGCAGATGTGGACCGCCAACTACCTGCCGTTTGCCGGTCCACGCCAGTACATCACCAGCGGCGGTCTGGGCACCATGGGTTTCGCGCTGCCGGCGGCGATGGGGGCCGCGCTCGGCAATCCTGATCGGGCGATCTTTGCCATCAACGGTGATGGCGCTTTTCAGATGAACTGCCAGGAGCTGGCGACCTGTGCGCAGTACAACATTCCGGTCAAGTGCATTATCCTCAATAACGGCAAGCTGGGGATGGTCCGTCAATTTCAGAAGGTGCTGCTCAACCAGCGCTACGCCTCGACCTGTCTCGGCCATTTCGTCGATTTCTGCAAGGTTTCCGAAGGCTTCGGGGTCAAGGCGTTACGCGTCAAAGATAAGTCCGATCTGCAAGCGGTGCTGCAGCAGGCGATGGAAATCCCCGGCCCGGTGGTGGTCGAAGTGCCGATCCACCCCGATACCTACTCGTTCCCAATGGTGCTGCCGGGCAGTGACGCGACCGAAATGGTCTTTGAGGAGGACTGACCGGGAAGAGGCAGAAGTTATAACCATTCTCAGTGTGTCGGAATCCTCGACACGCTGAATCTTCTTCCCGTTTAAGCGCAGCGAATACGCTTTGAGTAGCCTGTGTCTGGATCCTGGCTACTCAAATCAGTTTTATATCGATGTGTCCAAACGTAATAAGATGTTTGTTGAGTGTATCTTGTTGGTTGGGCGCAACAAGTGGTTTTGTTGCATGCGCGCACTCAACAAAATAATCGCAGCCATTTTTTTGTGGAGCCCACAAACGCCTCAAACTCAGTTGGGTAGTCCACTTCAAGAAACAGACTACGCAAGCAAGGTAGTGGCGTTCCCAGACTACTCAAACCAATCAGACGACATCCTTCCCTTCGGCAAGGTTTATCAAACGAGGGAAACAGAGCACAGAAGAGCGTCTGCCGCTGGCGGGCTGGAGTATTTTCAGGATATCTGCATCTCTCAACTGGCGTAAAAGTCCCGGCGTGGTTTTTTCGTGAATACCGTAATCCCGGTTGAATTGATTCACCAGATCAGAACTCTTGAATATCGGCCTGCTGAAAATAGCGTCGAGCAGATAAACCGAATATTGCGAATGGGTCACCTCATGCACCCTGATTTTCATTTCATCGTATAAGGCCATAATCTCTTTGACCCGCTGGCTGTTCTCTCTGGCCTGATGGGTGATCGCTTGCAGGAAAAACGCAATCCAACCATTCCAGTCCTGATTCTCTGAGATGTTCTTCAGTCGTTGATAATACTCATCCCGGTGCGCTTCCAGATACTCGCTCAGATAGAACATCGGCTGGGAGAGTTGCTTCTTCTGATACAGAAACAGCGGGATCAGGATGCGCCCGATCCGACCATTGCCGTCTTTGAAGGGGTGGAGCAATTCAAACTGGGCATGAACCACCGCCGTTTGCAGCAGAAAGTTACTATCGTCGCTATCCAGATAATTCTCCCACGCCTGCAAAAACTCCTGCAAGCGCAACGGGTCCGGCGGCACGAAAGATGCCTCTTCAATCGGGCACCCCGCTTTACCGATCCAGTTCTGATCGGTGCGGAATTCTCCCGGCGTTTTATCCTGGCCACGCACGCTGTTGAGCAAGATCTTGTGCAGTTCACGAATAAAACCGAGGCGGATGGGATAGTCGATTAGATATTCGTTGGCTTGGTAGAGGGCTGAACGGTAATTGGAGATTTCCTGAATATCTTTGTACTTCTCCCCCTGCTGGATTAAACCCGCCTCCTGCTGCAAAACCTCATCGACTGTCGCTTGTGTGCCTTCAATCTTTGAAGACAACACCGCTTCTCTGGTGGTTAATGGCGAGAGCATCACCGCCGGATTCGGTATCCCCTGCAACAAGCCGTCGTAACGTGCCAGTTCAGCATTGGCATCACCCACCAGACCGAAGAGTAATTGATAATCGAGTCCATCCAGAGGGAGAGTGTCGGGAATATAGGGTTTCATTACACAAACTCCCTGCATCGACAAGTCAAGAAGTCCCTGCCCCCTGCAAGGGGGAGGGTTAGGGAGGGGGTTGAATGACTATAATTACAAGCTTCCACCCCCATCCTGACCTTCCCCCTGAATGGGGAAGGGACTTGATTGCAGCCACGCGGGAAAGTGTCGAAATTCTGATTATCGAAAGCGCTGTTCATAGCGTGACTCCATCCTGGTTAAAGTGCATGGCTCCGGAGATGCCATCATCACGGCGCAGGATATCGGTTATACGGTCTATTTTTTGTTGGAGTGACATGGTGGTTACAACTTTCCTTTGATAAATTTGTACCGGAGTTACCCCCTCCCCCTTAAGAGGGGAGGGGGGGGGGGAAAGGCGTGCACCGGGCACTTGGACTGTGCCTTTATGCTCCTTCCCCTTTTAAGGGGGAAGGCTGGGATGGGGGTAAATGACTGTAAATCACCTGCATAACATCCTCGACATTTTCCATCACCTCGCTGTTCCAAAAGCGGAGCACCTGGTACCCTTTCGACTCCAACCACTGTGATCTTTTCTTGTCATATTGCTCTTGCTCTAAATGCTGACTTCCATCCAGCTCGATAATCAGCTTCAGTTGTATACATACAAAATCAACAATATAGCACCCTATGGGGTGCTGCCTGCGGAAGCGAAAACCTTGTAGTTGACGGCCGCGTATCTCAGCCCACAACGTGCGTTCAATGAAGATTCCAGCGTAGCTGAAACAGTTTGTGGACTATTTGAAAGGCGATAAAGGTCTTGCCCGTGCCGGTCGCCAAGGTCAGTAAACCCCGGTCTTTGCCGCTGCCGATTGCATCCGTTGCAGCGTGTACGGCAAGTTCCTGATAGTAGCGTGGTTGCATTCCCGCTTCCAGGTGAAAGGGGATGTTGCGCAGTTCTCTGCCGAGGTCATTGGTGGAATAGATGAAGCGAACGCTCAGCTTATTTGCATAATCAATCGCTTGCTGGAGGCCTTGGGTGGGATGAGCCGATTGTTTCTTGACCTCGATAATTGCGAGATGTTGGTTGTTTTTGTACAGAAGATAGTCGACAAAACAGCGGGTGCCGCGTTGATTTCCAGCAAGTTTTCGACCATCGGTAAAATAGTATTCCAGGAGGATCTGACTGCTATCCCAGCCGACCAGAGCAAGCGCAGGGTCGATAAAGTTGGCGCGGGTATCGGCTTCGCTCGGAGCAGTGTTTGCTGCGGGTTTTCTTAACAACTCTTGCCCTCCGTTTTAATAATATCTACGCTACTCGCGCCCAGTACTGAAATACTGTAACCTGCTGTAATGTACAGCAATATTTCGATATAATCCAAGGGATTGTTTTGTTCCTGTTAGTGGCAGATTGTTTTACCTGATTCGTACTGTTTGAGGGATGTCCCCGAGATTAAATTGCGAGGTGAATATGTCGAGCGACCTGCTCAATCATCGACTGATCAGCGAACGTTATTTCTTCCCCCGTGCCGGTTCGATCAGCGATCCCTTCCGGGTCGATTGCGGTGACGCGTGGCTGGCCTGCAGTTACCATGAGATCGATCCGGCGGCGAAGACCCTGGTCCATTTTCACGGCAATGGCGAGATCGTCGATGATTGGTGCGGTGACTTTGTCGCCCTGATTCAGCAGATGGGCTGCAACTGCTTGCTTGCCGAGCTGCGCGGTTTCGGTCAGTCGACCGGTGAGCCGCAGTTGGGACGGATGCTTGAGGATGTCGTGCCGACCATCGAGGCGCTCGGCAAACCGGCCGGTGAATTGATTTTCTTCGGTCGCAGCGTCGGCTCGATCTTCGCCATTGAAGCCGCAGCGCGTTTTCCTGACGCCGCCGGACTGGTGCTCGAAAGCGGTGTTGCGGATGTATTGGAACGGCTGCTGCTGCGGGTCGAGCCGCAGGAGTTGGGGGTGGGACTGGCTGAATTTCGGCAGCTAGTTGCGCAGTATTTCAACCATCAGCAGAAAATGGCTGCTTATTCGGGACCGCTGCTGGTGATGCACTGCCAAGATGACGGGCTGGTTGATGTCAGCCATGGTCAGCGGCTCTACGAGTGGGCAGCCGGGCGGAAAAAGTTGAAAATCTTCCCGCAGGGCAACCATAACGACATCGTGTTTGTCAATGCGCGGGAATATTTTGCCCTTTTAGCGGAGTTTATCGCTTCACTCTAAGTTGAATAGCTGCTGCAGAATTCGGTAACTGATTCCCCAGAGGCAGCGATCGGTGTAGCCGCCAAGATCGATAATCGGGTGGGTATGCCGACTGCCGCGATAGGTAAAGGTTTTTTTCTGGTTCCGTTCCGGGGCCTGTAATATTGCCAGCGGCACCCAGAAGGTGTTGACCACTTCCCCGTTCAGTTTCAGCGTCGGTTTCTTTTCGAGCAGATAAACGAAGCAGGAGATATACACCGGCAGATAGGCTCCGGCCAGATCGTCGAGTTGGCCGAGGTACTGCTGCGGTTCAAGTTGCAGGCCGACCTCTTCACGGGTTTCCCGCTCGGCGGCTTGTCGCGGCCCGCTATCCTGTTCTTCCAGCCCGCCGCCGGGGAAGGCGACATCTCCCGACCAGGGATCGCCGGCGAATTCAGCCCGACGGATAAACAGCACTTCCGGTCCTTGCTCACCCGGACTCAGCAACAGCGCCACTGCTGCATGACGGCGGGTTGCCAGTTCCAGACTCTGTGGTCGATGATTGCTCAGGCGTAAGTTGATCTGTTCGATGGTCAGCACGGTCGGACCTTTGTCTCTTTCCGTTTAGTCAACCGGCAGCATGTCGAGGCTTTTCAGCTGCTTTTTCCACGCTGAGCCAGCGGCATATTTGCCGGCTGCCTTGATGATCGGATGGTTGCGGTTTTCCAGGTCGTAGACCAGTCCCAGCGCGACTCCAGTGGAAAAACCTTTGACCCTCAGCAGGTTGTACTGATTGAAGTTCGGCTTGGCGCCGAAGCCGATGGCGTGGGCTCCGGCCGGGGATTTGAGAAATTTCACGACCTGGTGATCTTTCTTGAACACTTTGTCAAAAGTGAGATTCCTGAAGCGGGGATACTCTTTTTTCAGGACGCTGTAGAGTGCTTCAGTCTCTTCCCGGCCGATCAGGATGATTGTCGCATCCTTGCCGCCGAGCTGTTTCCAGTTGGTGATTTTTCGGCTGAAAATCTGTTCTGCTTGTTTCAGGCTGAGCTGCTTAACGCCGGTCTCCAAGCCGACCGCGAAGGTAATCGGCACCCGGCCGAGTAGAATCTCTTCTTTCCCCAGCGCTTTTTCCTCGGCTGTCAGCGGCCGTCCGGTGCGGCCGAAGAGATATTGGCTTGATGAGAGGATGCCGCCCTTATGTTTGACCGAAGTCTGCATAATCGTAAAATGGTAATCCGCGCAGGCCGGATCTTTGCAGAATTCGGCAAAGAACAGCTCGGCCACCTTGGTTGAGGGACCGGCCCCGGCAACCAGCTGGTCATGCGCGGCCCGGCTTGGGCTGGTTGTCAGCAGTAAGGTTGCAACCAGGGTGAATGTGACCAGCAATTTTTTCATCCAAATAACCTTTCGCACTAAAATCAAAGGCGAAGATCGTCATCCTCGCGAATGCGGGGATCCACGCCTCATAAAACCACTGGATTCCCGCCTGCGCGGGAATGACAAAAATGAGTAGCAACTGAAAATCTTGGACAAAAGTCCATAGCTTTAACTAGTGTGATGGAATAATGAAAAGTAGGAAAATTTAATGTTGCAGATAAAAGTGCGGCGGTCAAGAATTAAACGTCCCGATCGCTGATTATGCTCGGGAAATAAATCGACATTCCCGGGTATCGATCTTGATTTTCTCCCCGCTTTCCAGATAGCCGGGCACCTGCACCCTAATGCCGGTTTCCAGAATCGCTTCCTTGGTCTGGGCCGTTGCGGTGGCATTTTTTATTGCCGGGGCGGTTTCAGTGACCAGCAGTTCGACCACCTGCGGGACTTCCAGACTGACCACCAGTTCGTTGAAAATCCCGAGCGTGACCTCGCCCCCTTCCAGCAAGTAGCCGCTGATTTCATCGTAACTCTCGCCGCCGACCTCATATTGCTCGTAGCTCTCCTGATCCATGAAAACCCCCAGATCCCCTGCGGCATAGAGGAACTGTCCCTTGCGGCGGTTGAAATCGGCTTCCTCGATGCGGTCACCCGATTTGAAGGTTTTTTGCAGCACCTGGCCGGTCAGCAGGTTGCGAAACTTGGTTTTGATCAGCGTATTGCCGCCCCGGGCGGTGGGGGATTGCTGGCTGAGCTCGAGGACGACGCAGGGGGCATCATCCAACTTCATCACCAGACCGCGTTTCAGGTCACTGGCGTTAATCATCGGCTTTCTCCTTCGAGACTTAAGGTGTCAATCAACTTGTAAAGAAGCTGAACTTTGATGTTTTCATTTTCAGCAGGGCTTTGATATCCGCAATTCGCCGCAAAGTGGAGTCGCGACCATTGGCGATGATCTGATCGGCATGGCTGAAATCAGCCCAGTGGGTGATCCCGACCGATGGGCAGACGATCAAGTCGGCCTGTTGCAGTTGCAGGTTGGAGAGGGCATTGCGGGCGGCGGCATCGGCGCGAAAAACGATATCAAGACCGCTGCTTGAATCCCCCTGTTCGATGAGGTTGGAGCCGACGTCAACGGCGATGACGATATCGGCACCCAGATCTCTGGCCGGTTCGATCGGCACGGCATTGATCCAGCCACCGTCGACCAACTGCCTGCCGTTGTATTCGACCGGCGGAAGAATCCCCGGCAGGGCGCTGGTTGCGGCAACGGCCTTGCGCAGGGAACCGGATTTGATTACCACTTCTTTGCCGCTGTCGAGGTCAAGGGCGATGGCGGCAAAGGGGAGTTTGGTCGCTTCGATATCGATATCGGGGAGCAGAAATTCCAGGCTCTTGTCGCGGGTTTCCTGCGAGACAAAGGATATCATGGTCATCGCCAGGGTGAAGAAAATCTTTTTTCGCGCCAGTTGCGAGAAGCGGAAGAACAGCCCTTCGCCATCGACATTATTTTTTCTTTCAACGACAAAATCGAGCCGGGCTTTGCGGAAAATATCGCTGCTCAGATATTCGAGCATCCGCTCCTGCAGCAGATCGATCCGGGGATCGGCGGCATACATGGCACCGATAATCGCCCCCATACTGGTGCCGGTCAGCATCTGCACCGGCACCTCGGCCTCTTCCAGTGCTTGTAGTACGCCGATATGGGCCAGACCACGGGCGGCGCCGCCGCCCAGTGCCAGACCGACCTTTTTATTGTCGAACCATTTGAACATATTAGTTTTGTTCCTGCGGAAAAAGTGGTTGATCCTTGCGGAAAACAGTCCCCTGAAACAGGGCTATAAGCTGTTGCCGGTCATCGGTGATTTTCACCTGATAGTTGCCGAGCCGACGGTTCAGGGAGATCTCCTCCGCTTCGCCGTAAAGGGTTCCGGTGCGGGCCGCCTTGATGAAAGTGGTCGAGGTGTTGATCCCCATGGCCAGTTGTCCCTGCGCATTCGAAGCGACAGCAAAAGCAAAATCGGCCAAAGTGAAAATGGCGCCGCCGTGCACGGTGCCCGCGCCATTGAAGTGGAACGCTTGAATCGGCATTTTAACCTGCGCCCAGCCGGGTTTGGCGGCGATCAGTTCGATTCCGGCATGGCGCGCGAACAGATCCTTGCTGCGAAAGAAATTAACGGTTTCTTCCATCGGATATCTCCAATATCTCAGCTCCAGAAGCTGTCGCCCCGGGCTTCTTTCAGGGGCCGCGGATTATGCACCTGCGCAGCGTGATTTGCTTTGGCGCCGCATTTACCGCAGACCACGGTCGGGTCAGTGGAGCGCCGGTCGATCTCTTCCAGCAACCCCTGCGCCCTGAGCTGGCAGATTTTCAGTTGTTCGATGGGGGCATTCTCGTTGCTGTCGGCCATCTCTTCCTCCCCGGATGCAAGTGTGATGGGATAGTCCGACAACCGTCTAGCCTCAGTCAAGGGCATTCGGCAACCCCGACGGTAAAATAAGCATAAAACAGAGTTCCCGATCGGTGGCTCAGCAACTGCTGATAAGAAAATATTCTCCGCAGACTCTGCATGGTTGGCGGCGTAAATTGAATTCTCTTTTAAAAACAGTATTTTATCGAAAAACAGGCTTGACGGAGTTGCCGCCGGTGACTACGATCCGCTTGTTTTTAAACGGTTTTTCTGCTTGAGAAGGATAGTTCGGATGCTTGAAAATTGGTTGGATCGATGGTTCGGCAGGTCAAAAGTCAGCTGTCGCTTGCATTTCAATCGGCGCACGCAGCGTCGTCTGCTTTGGAAGCGTGCGGTATCACGTACCTTTTAGCCGATACCCAGATAGTCGAAAATTAACGGGCCATTTTGCTGATGCGAAATGGCCTGTTTTTTTACTGGATTACGAGACTCCAGAAACTGCTGCAGAGGAGTATCAGCAGGCTGCCGTCGGGAAAACGGGAGAATTTGCTTGCTGGATTGTTGACTCTTTGTGTCTTGGTCGACTTTTCCCGCCGGTAAACCCCGTCACCACCTTTGGAATAGGGCGGGGATTTTTTTTCCATCGCCAGGTAGTAGTAAAAGTTGAAGTCCGGTTGTTGGCGAAGGGGGGCAGAACTTTTCGGTGCCGCTGTCCGATTCCCGACCGTTTTCGGTGAGGAATCCTCCGGGGGCACAAACAGTGCGTCCAGCAAAGAGTTGAGAAAATGATTGAATTTCTGCTGCGGATCACCGCTCGGCTGCGACTCCTGCGCCGCGTTCTTGGCAGCGGCCAGCTCGGCATCGTAGGCAGTTCGCAACCCGGAGTCGGTGAGAATCCGGTAGGCTTCGTTTAGCTGACGGAACAGTTCAGCCGCTGCTTCCGAGCCCCGGTTGGTATCGGGATGAAAGCGTTTTGCCATTCGGCGATATGCGGTTTTTATCTGCCCCTGGTCGGCATCGGCCGACAGGCCGAGAAGCAGATAATGATTCATCAGCATGAATCACAATCCTTTTGTTCCCGGGCCGATCCATGGCGTGGGGGTTTGTTCCGCGTCATCCTGACGCAGAGGGGTCAGCTCTCTCATCGGTCGCCTTGTCGCAGATCTTTAACCGGCATCAGTGCTCAGCCGTGCTGAAAGCTGACTTCGACATCCTGACGATGAGCGGCATCGATCTTCCAGAGATCCCGGTCGGTGAAATTGAAAATCCGCGCGATGATGAGATCCGGAAACTGCTCCAGACGGGTATTATAGATGGTCACCGCAGCATTATAAAGTTCGCGCCGGTCGGCGATCTGATCCTCGATCTCGCTGATCCGATTGCTCAGTTGGCGAAACCCGCTGTCCGCTTTCAGGTCGGGATACCGTTCGACCACCATGAAGAGTGACTTCAGGGTGTCGCTCAACAGGTTCTGCGCCTGCAGTTTTTCCCCCTCGCTGTGGGCCGAGTTGATCTGCGAGCGCGCCTTGACCACGGCTTCGAGGGTCTGCTGTTCATGCTGCATGTAGCCTTCGCAGACCTTGATCAGTTTCGGCAGTTCGTCATAACGCTGCTTCAGCAGCACATCGATATTGCTCCAGTCCTGATTGATGTTGTTTTTCAGGGCAACGAAACCGTTGTAGATAATGATCAGATAGCTGATCAGCCCCAGCAACAGCAGTAGAATAACTCCCAGTACGATCCAGCCGGTCATTGAATGCCTCCTTTTTCGGTGTTTTATAGATCTTATTACGAAATTTATACTGCGGGCGACCCGGCGGGTCGCCCCTACTGCTCGGTGGAACAAACTTTGTAGGGGCATCCCGTGGGACGCCCGGTTTGTTCAATTCAGATAGTTGAGTAGCAAATAGATGCTCCCGGCAGTTGTCGCCGCGGCGCCGATGAACAGCGGCAGCGTGTACAGCGTTAAGCGCCGGGTCAAGTGGTCCTCCGAATGGGTTTCGGCGATCACTAACGGCCGGCCCTTTTTTTTGCCGATCAGCACATGCTCTTCCTGTTTTTTGCGTTTCTGTTGCTCTTTGAGCGATTCGTGCAGCACCTTTTCAGCAACCGCTTCACGCGCCGCGTCCCACTCCTCTGCACTGATTTTCCCATCACCATCGGTATCGAATTGCTGCAGATTTTGTGGGTTTCGTTTCAGCTCGCGCAGCGCGACAATTTTTCGCTCATTGAGGTTCGGCCCGGTCGTGCGTTTCACCCGGGCAAAGCCGAGGACGTAGAGCAGGGTGCCTTCAATGATGATCTCTTCGCGCCATTTTTCATCGCTGTCATTATTGAAGCGGGTCAGGCCGACCTGTCCCGGAAACCCTTCCTGTCTGGTTCCGGCGGTGACCCGGCAACCGGTGGGATCGACCTCAACCCGGCCGGTTTCGTCCGCCAGCAGAAAAGGCACATTATCGCTACTGCTGACGCTGCTGATCCGCCACTGGTCGTTCCGGTCGCGGCGGTATCGGGTCAGTCGGTAAAACACGCATGGTGTATGCGACATCGGTGAAAGCAGCGCGTAGCGACGGATTGCCTGCCCCTTGACTTCGACCATCCCCATGGCGACGGAGCGGACCCGGCTGGTCGGGGTGTTCTCGATCTGCCGTTTCAGGCGGAGAAAATAGAAGCCGCCCCAGAACATCAGCCCGGCGCCGGCAAAGGGGATCGCTCCCGAAGCGAACCCCTGCTCGGCGATGCTGCGCAGCAGGCGGCCGTCGCTGAACTCGGCAAGCAGGATGAAGGCAATCACGACCACCGCTCCGGCGCTGCCGAGCCAGAAGCGCGGATCTTTCCACTGGCCGCCGGAGATCGCCGCTGGCGGAGGGGGCAGACCGGGATCGGCAACGGTCGGTTCTGCTGTTTTAGCGGATTGGAGTTCAGAGTCGGCGGCATTGATTTCGGCGGCAAGCTGCTTGGCCGTCGGCAGCACCACTTGCGCGGAGTCATCGACCATCAGACCCGGGTTTTGCTGTAAAAGCGTTGCGCTTACGGCTCCGGTCCGTTGCGCCGCTTCATCTGTTACCGGTGGCTTGCTCGTGCCGACCCGCTCCAGATCTGCCAGCAGCCAACCGTAGCGCGCCAGGCTGATCAGGTTCTTGCGCTCGGCTTCCGGCTCCTCGGGGGTTTCCCGCTGCAGCGTGCAGCCGGGAAAATTGACCAGGCCGAAGTCGGTCTGCAGGATAAAGCGCCCGGCGTACTCTTCGGCAAGATTCAGAAGAGTGCTCAGGTTCTGTCGGCTGCTGAGGGTCGCTCGTTCGCCGAGCCCTTGCGGATTGAACTTGCCCGGAAAGATCCGCACCGCTGCGCTGATCCGTTTTTTCTCGTCAAGCAGGTAGAGGTCGAGGACCGGTTTGCCTTGCAGGATGATCTTGCGGATTTTCTCTTCCTGCAGATGGCGGACATCGTCGCGGCCACGATAGGCATGGCTGGACAAAAGATGCGTGATACTTTTCTTCGCTAACTCGCCTGACATTTCGGCGAAAACCGCCAGGATGGTTGCTCCTTTGGGGAAAATTACGATTTTTTTCTGGCAGATAAAGGTGATTTTGTCGTCGTCGATCTGCAGACTGAGAATCCGTGACGGCAGGTATTGCGGCTTGCCCGGTTCAACCAGCCAGTGGCAAACTTTTGCTTTGCGCAACAGCGGAGAAATTTTTTCCAGGTTTTCCCGCGCCCCCTTGGCCAGCAGAGAGCGACCCCGGCCGATCAGTCGTTGCCGGCACTGGTAGATGTCAAGCTGATGCTTTGCCGAGAGCTGCTTGAGCAATTCAGGCAGGCTGTCGGCCGGTTTTAGCTGTTGCTCAACGATCAGGTAGGTTGTCTGGCTCATAAGATTCTTTGTTTGAAAAGTAGAGAACTTTAATAATCTACCCGATTCTAAAACTCGCAGCAAGGACCAAGTTGGGATGGGCTATTCGGGAATTCTTTGTCGAAGGGTTTTCGTCTGGCTGCGCTGGGTCTTTTTCTCCAACCTTTTTTTGTTGCTGCTGCGGGTCGGTTTGGTCTTTTTGCGCGGTTTAACCCTCTGCATAGAGGATTTGACCAGCGCTTGCAGCAGTTGCAAGGCGCTCTGGCGGTTCTGCTCCTGACTGCGCGACTGGGTCGATTTGATAATGATGACCCCCTCTTTGTTGATGCGCTGGTCAGGCAAGCTCAGCAAACCGGTTTTGACCCGCTCCGGCAGGGATGAAGCGCTGATCGAAAAGCGCAGATGGATGCCGGTTGCCACCTTGTTGACATTCTGTCCGCCGGCACCCTGGGCGCGGATGGCGGTCAGCTCGATCTCGCTCAGCGGGATGCTGATATGCCCGGTTATCTGCAGTTCGTTCATGGCGCTATCCTGCTGACAGGAAAAGAAAAGCAGCCGCTCATTGCTGATCGGCAGCAGCGGTCAGAGGCAGGAAGATCTTGAACCGGGTTCCCTTACCGGGGGTTGATGAGACCTCCATCTGGCCATGATGTTTTTCGGTGATGATGAAATAGCAGATCGAAAGGCCGAGGCCGGTCCCCTTGCCGACCGCCTTGGTGGTGAAAAATGGCTCGAAGATTCTTTTCTGCACCGATTCGGGCATTCCCGGACCGTTGTCCTCAACCTCGATGCAGACCGCCTGTTGCTGGCAATAGGTGCGGAGCTGAAAACTGGGAGCTGCGTTGTTCTGTTCATTCATCGCCTGAGCGCCGTTTTTGAACAGGTTCAACAGGACCTGCTGGATTTGCCCGGGGTCGCAGTCGATTTTTGGCAGACCCTCGGCATGCTGACAATCGATCTCGATGCTGCGGAAGTCAAAATCCTTCTGTAGGTCATAATCGCTACGCGCCAGTTCAAGGGCTTTTTCGATCAGTTCCGGAATGGCTTGCGGGGTGAAATCTGTTCGACTTTTGCGACTGAAATCGAGAATATTCTCGACGATCTTGGCGGCCCGCTGACCCGAATCCCTGATCGCATCGAGCATCTGCGGGATACGCCGTTTTTTCAGATACTTCTGCAGTTGCTCCAGGTCTGTTCCCAGCTCCTGTGCGACCTCAAGGTTTTTGCTGTTTGCAGTCGTCAGGCGCAGGCTGATCAGTTGACTGTTTTGCAGGATGCCAGCCAGCGGGTTGTTGATTTCGTGGGCCATGCCGGCAGCCAGTCCACCGACGGTGAGCATTTTCTCAGTTTGCAGGATGATCTCTTCGGCCTGTTTACGCTCGGTGACATCGAAAATCACTCCGTCGATATGGCTGGTTCTGCCTTCTGCAGCGTAGACCGGACTGCCTTTTTCATGAAATATGCGGTATTCGCCATCGGCATGTTTAAAGCGGTATTCCTGGGAAAAGGGGCTCCGGTCGCTGATCGCCTGCTGGAGAATTGTGACAAAGCGAAGGCGATCATCGGGGTGGATACGCTCTTCAAGGGGGCAACCGTCGATCGTATCTTTGAAGTCATCGTCAGCAAAGCCGGTCATTTTATGGTGTTCAGTGTTCATGAACTGCAAGTGGTTGCGGTCACCAATCTGCAGCCGATAGGCGATTGCCGGCAGGTTTTCCGCCAGGGTCCGATAAGCTTCCTCGCTTTTCTTCAGGGCCGTTTCACGCTCGGAAATCCGGTCGACCATGTGCTGAAAATCGTCCGCCAGCAGCGCAATCTCCGTGTATCCGGGGGTCAGCTGTTGCAGGTCGTAATCACCGTCGGCTAGAGCTCTGGCCTGATGAGCAAAACGACGCAACGGGGCAGTAATTCTTTTCGAGGTTAATAATGCGACCAGCAGGACCACCGCAAAAGTGATCAGAAAGGCACTCAGAAACAGGAGACTGGTGCGCTGCACCGGCTGGTAAGCGTCAGCGCTGGACTGGGCAACCAGGGTGAACCAGTTGGGGCCGTCGATTCGAGTGACACTGCCGAGAAAGGTTTCGCCCCGGTACTGGTAGGTTGCCGTTGCGGTTCCATTTACGGTTGCAACCTGGAGCAGGGACAGGTTCCACAGGTTGGTCGGGCAGAGATCATGGTTCTGTCGTGAGCAGGCGATGATTTCGCCGTGCCGGTCGATAATGGTCGATTCGACCTGTTTGTTCTGGTGGAGCTCTTTCAGGAAACGGTTGATCAGGCTGATACTGATATTGCCGATGATGATTTTGTCGTCGATCGGAATGGCCAGCGCCAGCGAGGTTCTACCGGTGATGATCGATAAAAAGGTGTCTGACCAGACCGGTTCTTGCTGCCGGCGGGCCTGTTTGATAAAACTGAGGTGGCCAAGGGTTAACTGCATGAACTCGTTGTGCAGGTTGCTGCTCTTGTAGGGCAGTCCAACGTCTGTGACAACTCCGTTTTGGTCGAGAATAAAGATCGATTCGATCAGTCTGGAGCTTTCAGCCATGGCGTCGAGGATTTCTTGAAACGAATGGCCCAGAGTGCCCCGGTGGGACTGATACAAGTTACGCAGGTTGATCAGGCTGGTTTCCGGTCCGCGCAGGAAGAGCTCAACCTGGCCGTTGATGGCGCGGCCGAGCAGCTGATTTCTGCTGCTGACATCATCGGCGGCGCGTTCGGTCAGATAGTAGAGCACCGCCGTGGCCAGCAGCAACAGCGGGATCAGCGCGGTGGCCATCAGGCTCACCAGCATCGAGCGTCGCAGTGAACCTTTTGCGCGCAACTTATTTAATCCGCTTGAATTTTCCATTCTCTATTCTGGCCAGAAACGTCGGTCGGTTCGAGTCGCCGAACGCGTCGAGTTGGAAATCTCCCTGTACGCCGGAGAAGGTTCCGATCTTGAGCAGGGTCTGTTTCAGCTTTGCCGGGTCGGTCGATTGACCCAGCGCAGTGAACAGGGCGTTGGCTGCTTCGTAGGCGGCAAGTGCCGCAAAACCTGGTTCCTCGGCAAAGCGTGTGCGGTAGTTGCTGCGAAAATTCAAGTATGCGGGGCGCTGGTCGTCGCGATCCATAAAATGATCGATGATCATCCCCTCAACTGCCGCGCCGCCTAGGGCGATGACCTTTTCGGTCGCCGCCCATTCGCAACCGACCAGTGGTAACTGTGAATCTTTTATGCGCAGTTGCTGGGCAAAAAAAGCGGTATCCAGCGCATTGGCGACTGAAAGAATGGCTTCCGCTTCGCTGTTGATGATCTGTTCAGCCAGCTTGCTGAAGCGGATTTCACTGCCCGATTCAAAACCGATCCTGGCGATGACTTGACCGCCCTGCCGTTCAAAGGCGCGGCTGAAGTCCCGCAGCCAGCTGCCGGTGTAGGAGAGGTTGCGCTGGTCATAGATGGCGGCAACCGTTTTGATGCCGGTTTCAGTCAGGTAGTCGGCAACCACAGCGGCGTTCAGGTCGGTGGCGGCCAGGGTGCGGAAGAAGTAATCGTCGATACCACTCAATTCAGTGGTGGTGGTCGTTGGCGAGAGCATGACGGTTTTGGCCTGATTCATCAACGGCAGGGTGCTGACCGACATCGAACTGGTCATGTGGCCGACGATGGCAATCACTCCGGCCTCCAGCAGTTCGCTGACCACCGCTTGGGCGACGGCCGGATTCTGCTGATCATCGCGGATCAACAGATCGATGCGCCGGCCCTTGATGCCGCCGCTGTGGTTGAGCTGTTCGGTGGCCAGAATTACCCCGTTGCGTCCGGCAATGCCGAGGTCGGCAACCCGGCCCGACAAACCTCCGACGAAGCCGATAAGGATCGGTTCCGGATCGCTGCAGGAGATCAGAACCGGCAGCAGAATCAGCAGCAGGATCGATTTCATGGTGACACTCCGCGGTTAAATTGAGGTCTGGTTCTGTGTGGCGACAGGGAGAAGTGCCGATTGAAATGCTGCCCCCAACAATTTATTCTATCACTGGAGAACCCGGAGGAAAACTAAAACCTTCTGTGTCTCTGGAGTGTAGCAAAAATCACCGCAGATCGTTTTTACCAGACAGGAACAGGTTTCATATGAGACAGTGACGATTTCCTGAGGTCATCGTCAAGACGGTTTTTGACGCAGTCTGACCGACTGGGTATACTTCCCGAATCCTATTCCTCTCGCTGTGAGTACGGCATGACCTCTGCTCAACCTAACAATATCCGTTTTTCCCTGGTTATTATTATCCTGGTTCTCCTGATTTTCCTTGGAGGGATCTTTCTTGGATTGGCGATACGCACCCGGACTTTGCTGCATGAAACTATCCTCTCCCAGGCCCGCAGCCATTTCCAAAATATCGTTCTGACCCGCTCTTGGAATGCCCAACAAGGCGGGGTTTATGTGCGCAAGACCAAAGGGATGGAGTCGAACCCCTATCTGGAGAATCCCGATATCGTGACCCGTGATGGGCAGGTTTATACTAAAAAAAATCCGGCACTGATGACCCGGGAGATTTCCGAGCTGGCGGCGCAGAAGGATGGAATGCGTTTCCATATTACCAGCCTCAAGCCTCTGAACCCGGACAATCGGGCCGACCCTTTTGAAACGGCTGCATTGCAGGCGTTTGAGAACGGGAAGCAGGAAGTTTCTCAATTGGTAGAGCGCGATGGCAGGCCGGTTCTTCGCTACATGGCGCCACTGGTGACGACCTCAGACTGCCTTGATTGTCATCGCCAACAGGGCTATCAGGTCGGGGATATCCGAGGGGGGATCAGTGTCTCGATCCCGATTCAGGAACTGCAGCAACAGTTGCAGCGGAATATGCTGGCGATCGGGCTGTATGGCATCGTTGTTACTCTGGCGCTGGTGGTGACCATCTATCTGCTGATCGTGCGCATGGTCCGCTTGCTGAATCAGGCGCGGGCGACAGTGGAAAAACTGGCGGTTTCTGATGGTTTGACCGGGATTTACAACCGTCGCCATGGCATGGAACTGCTGACGATAGAGCTCAGCAAGGCACAGCGGCTGGGGCACCCGCTCTGCTGCCTGTTGATCGATATCGATTATTTCAAGCAGATCAACGACAGCTACGGTCATGCGGCCGGGGACCAGGTGCTGATCGGGCTGACGGCCGAATTGCAGAAAGAGTTGCGTCGCTACGATATTCTGTTCCGTTATGGCGGCGAGGAGTTTGTGGTGATTTTTCCTGGACAGGGGTTGGCTGATGCGCGGGGCTGTGCCGAACGACTCCGGCAAGCCTGTGCCGACCTGCAGGTGCCGATCGATACCGGCAAACAGTCGATTCAGGTCACCTTGAGTGGTGGATTGACCGCCCTGAGAGAAGGCGAGGACAGCAGTGAAGCGATCCTCAAGCGGGCTGATATTGCCCTCTACCAGGCCAAGGATGGCGGCCGTAACCGGATCAACGAGATGTTGTAGCTATGCCCGACCGTCTTCATCCTTTGTTGGCCGAATGGCCGCGTTGCGCCGGCAAACCGGTGAAACTGCAGGTGAGCAACTCCGCCGTGGCCAGTTTGCATCGCGGCCATCCCTGGCTCTATGCGGAACGGATCAAGCAGGAGAGCCACCGGGGTCAGCCGGGCGATCTGGCGGTGGTCTTCGACGCCAAAAAACGTTTCGTTGCTGTCGGCCTTTACGATCCCCTCTCGCCGATTCGCATGCGTGCCTTGCGCGCCAGCAAGCCCGGACCGATCGACCGCAGCTTCTTTGCCGAGCGGATCCGCAAGGCGCTTTTGCGCCGCCGCTCGCTGCTGCAGACGCAGACCGACGGCTACCGGATGATTCACGGCGAGAGCGACGGGCTGCCGGGGCTGGTCATCGATCGTTACGCCGAAACGGCGGTGGTCAAGCTCTACAGCTGTGCCTGGCTTCCCCACCTCTCCGACTGTCTTGAGTGCCTGCTGGAGCAGCAACCGCTCGCCCGTATCGTCCTGCGGCTAAGCCGGGGGATGAAGCAACATCCCGACCAGCTGCGCGGCCTCGAAGACGGCCAGATCATCTACGGCGCGCCGATCCGCGCAACCCTGACCTGCCGCGAAAACGGACTGATTTTCGAGGTCGACCCGCTGCGCGGACAGAAGACCGGTTTCTTTCTCGACCAGCGCGACAATCGCGCCCGGGTGGAGCGGCTCGCCAAGGGGCGGCGAGTGCTCAACGTCTTTTCCTACAACGGCGGTTTTTCCCTCGCCGCCGCTCGCGGTGGTGCCACAGAGGTGACCAGCCTTGACCAGAGCGGCCCGGCACTTGAGTCCTCGGTGCGCAACTTTGCCCTGAATGCCGATATTCCCGCAGTCGCCAAAGCGCGCCATCTGACGATTGAGGGTGACGCTTTCAAGGCGCTGGCAGAGCTGGTCAAACAGGGGGAAAGGTATCAGCTGGTGATTATCGACCCGCCCGCTTTCGCCGTGCGCCGCTCGCAGGTTAAAGAGGCGTTGAATGCTTACGGTCGGCTTGCCCGGTTAGGCGTCAAACTGCTCGAACCCGGCGGGGATATCGTTCTCGCCTCCTGTTCGAATCCGGTCAGTCCCGAGGCCTTCCGCCGGACGGTGTGTGACGCGGCCGCCGGAGTCGGTCGGCCGTTGCAACAGATCGAAGAGACCGGCCACGCCCTGGACCATCCGCTCGATTTTGCCGAAAGCCGCTACCTGAAATGTCTTTTCTGTAAAGCATAGCCTGCAATTATTGACCACATCGGTTATGATTGGACGTCCTCTGCTTTTTTTGGAGGTCTTATGCCTATCATCCGATTTTTCTGCCTGCTGCTCTTCTGCCTGCTGCTCTGTGTGCAGCTGGCGCTGCCGATACCGGGGTGGTCGATGAAAGAAACAACCAATCGTCTGATTGATGAACAAAGTCCCTATCTGCTGCAGCACTCGCACAATCCGGTCGACTGGTATCCCTGGGGGGAAGAGGCTTTCGCCAAAGCTCGTAAGGAAGGGAAGTTGATTTTTCTTTCGATCGGCTATTCCACCTGCCACTGGTGCCACGTCATGGAGGAGGAGAGTTTCGCCGATGCAGAGGTTGCCGCATTGCTGAACCGGGACTACGTTGCGATTAAGGTCGATCGGGAAGAGCGGCCCGACATCGATCAGTTTTATATGCGCGTGACAATCGAGATGAGCGGCAGCGGCGGTTGGCCGATGACGCTGTTGCTGACGCCGGAAAAAATCCCGGTTTACGCGGCCACCTACCTACCCAAGACACGGCGTTATGATCGCCCCGGTCTGCTTGAACTGCTTCCCCAGGCGGCCGCCGCCTGGCGGAAAAATCCGGAGCAGCTTATCCAGAATGGCCAGCAACTGATCAGCCGTTGGCAGAAAACGCAGAACAGACCGGCAGGCAAGGCCGCTTTCAGCCCTGAATTGTTCGATCAAGCAGTGACCAGCATGCGTGCGAGTTTCGACCGCAAGCGGGCGGGCTTCGGCAAGGCGCCGAAATTTCCGCGCCCGCACAGCCTCAGCTTTTTGCTGCAGCGCTACTATCGCAGCGGCGATAAACAGCTGCTGCAGATGGTTGAGCAAACCCTGCAGGCGATGCGCGCAGGGGGTATCTATGATCAGCTGGGCTTTGGTTTTCACCGCTATTCAACCGATGCCGACTGGCTGGTACCGCATTTTGAGAAGATGCTCTACGATCAGTCCGGCCTGGCCCGGGTCTATCTGGAGGCCTATCAACTGACCGGCAAGCAGGAGTACGCCGACACCGCCCGGGAAGTCTTCAGTTACGTTCTCAGTCGGATGCGTGATCCAAAAGGAGGCTTTTACAGCGCCGAGGACGCTGATTCCGAAGGGGTTGAAGGGCGTTTTTATGTCTGGCAATATCAGAAAATTCTGGAGCTGCTCGGCGAGCCGCGCGGCAGCCGTTTTGCCGAAATTTTTGAGGTGCAGAAGGATGGAAATTTTGCCGCAGAGGTGCCCGGCGAAGCGGCCGCCGAAAACATTCTTCACCTGCGGCAACCGCTGAGCGTTTGGGCTGAAAAGTTGCGGATGACTCCGGGACAACTGCGCCGGGAGCTGGAAGAGGATCGCCGCACACTGTTCCGGGCCCGTGAGGCGCGTCCCCATCCGTTTCTGGATGACAAGGTCCTGACCGCCTGGAATGGTCTGATGATCTCCTCGCTGGCCATCGGCGCAAACTATCTTGATGATCCGGAATTGCTGGCTGCGGCGGAAAAGAGTGCCGATTTCATCCTCAGCCAGCTGCGCGACAGCAAGGGCCGATTACTGCGCCGCTGGCGGCAGAATCAGGCGGCGATCCCGGCTTTTGCTGCTGACTATGCATTTTTAGCCAGAGGTCTGCTCGACCTTTACCGGGCCGGCCTGCAGCCGCAACGCCTGCAACAGGCCGTCGATCTGGCCGAGCAACTTCTCGAGCGCTTTATGGTTCAGGGGCAGCTGTACGAAACCGAGGCGAGCAGTGATCTGCCGCTGAGAACCCGGGAGCTCTATGACGGGGCCCTGCCATCCACCGGCTCTGTGGCGATAGAAGTTTTCGCCCGGCTATTTCTGCTGACCGGCGATAAGTAATGGCAGCAACAGGCGCAGGCAATGATGAGCCATGTCGCCGCAGAAATCTCCCGCTATCCCGCTGGCTATACCCAGTTTCTGCTCGGTGCCGGCCTGCTGCTGGAGCCGACTCGTGAGCTGGTCATCGTCGGAACTTCGGATGCTGTCGACACCGACGCCATGCTCGGCATCGTGCAGGGGAGTTTTATGCCTGATACCCGCCTGCTGTTGCGGTCGAGTGAGGACTCAACGGCAATCGACAAACTGGCGCCTTTTCTGGTCGGAATGGAGATGCAAAATGGCCGGGCCACGGCTTACCTGTGCGAAAATTTCAGCTGTCAGAAACCGGTGAATGATCTTGATCTGTTGAAAAAAAGTTTGCTCAAGGAAGAAAAATAGCGGGCCCTGGAGGGCTATCTGCTGGGGGAGCGGCGTCCCGCTTTCGATTTCGTGGCGCCTCGTTGCTTCGCGGCGGCAGAGCTGTCGCCGCGCCTCTGCCTGCCTCTGCTGCCGCGCGTTGATTCAGTCCTCTCCTCGTCCCGCGATCTGCCGCCCTGGCGCAGTCTGTTGTCGGCGCTTTTTTGCTCAGCGGAGGTTTTTCGATCCTCGTTCTGTTTCTGCTGTGCCTTCGGTTTTTTTGCTTTCTTTGTCCGCACTTTCAGCTGACGGGTCAGGGGAACCTTGTGTTTTGGGATGAAGCCGGTCTCGACCTCGCGGACCAGGGTCTGGCGGATCAGGGTCTCGATTGCCGCGAGCAGTTTGACCTCATCAGCACTGACCAGCGAGATGGCTTCTCCGGCGCAGCCGGCCCGACCGGTGCGGCCGATGCGATGCACGTAGTCTTCGGCCACCTTGGGCAGATCGAAGTTGATCACCTGCGGCAGTTGCTCGATGTCGAGGCCGCGCGCGGCGACGTCGGTGGCGACCAGCACCCGGGTTTTGTTTGCTTTGAAGTCTGCCAGGGCGCGGCTGCGCAAACCCTGACTCTTGTCGCCGTGGATCGCCACGGCGGAAATGTTTTCGCCCTTTAGCTGTCGGACCAGCTGGTCGGCGCCCTTTTTAGTGCGGATGAAAACCAGCAGCTGCGACCAGTCTTTGCTCTGGATCAAGTGGCTGAGCAGGGCTGCCTTTTTGTTCTTGTCGACCTCGTAGACCCACTGTTCGACGCTTTTTGCCGCCGAGTTTCTCGGGCTGACCTCGATCAGCAGCGGACGCTTGAGCAGACTGTCGCTGAGTTTGCGGATCTCATCGGAAAAGGTCGCCGAAAAGAGCAGGGTCTGGCGCTTTTTCGGCAGCAATGCCAGGATTTTGCCGATCTCGTCGCTGAACCCCATGTCGAGCATCCGGTCGGCCTCATCCAACACCAGCGTTTCGAGCTGCGAAAACTTTATCGCGTTCCGCTCGAACAGGTCGAGCAACCGCCCCGGTGTCGCCACCAGCAGGTCGACCCCGCCGCGCAGCTTCATCATCTGCGGATTGATTTTCACCCCGCCGTAGACAACCGCCGATTTCAGTGTCAGCAGTCTGCCGTAATCGACGACGCTCTGCTCAACCTGCACCGCCAGCTCGCGGGTCGGCGTCAGCACCAGGGCGCGAATGTGGTTCGATTTCACCTTTGGGCCGCTGGCCAGACGTTGCAGCAGCGGCAGGGTGAAACCGGCAGTCTTGCCGGTGCCGGTCTGCGCCGCGGCCATGACATCCTGACCGGAGAGGATCGCCGGGATCGCCTTGCTCTGGATCGGCGTGGGCTTGCGGTAGCCGACTTCATCAAGCGTGCGAAGCAGCGGTTTGGAGAGTCCGAGAGCAGAGAATGACATCGGCTTATTTCGTCGCGAGGTAGAGGTCTTCAACTTTCTTCCTGGCCCAGGGTGTTTTGCGCAGAAACTTGAGACTGGAGTTCACTGAAGGGTTGCTGTTGAAGCAGTTGATTTCGATCTGTTGGCCCAATTCATCCCAGCCGTAATGCTCAACAAGACGGTTGACGATCTGTTGCAGGGTTATGCCGTGCAGTGGGTCTTTGTGCTGTGGTTCGTTCATCGGTTTGGCTTTTCCCTTCGATTTTTGTGCAATCGTGCCGAGAATTTATTCTTTGCCCAGGGTGATCTCCGCAGGGTATTCTCCGTCCGGGGAGAACCAGCCCTCCTCGCTAAACGCGCTGTCGGTGATCTGCCCCAGCTGCCGTTTCAGGTATTTGCCCTTGGCCGATACTGCGACTTCCCCGTTCGGCAGGTAGAGTTCCCCGGTTCCCTCAAAAATCCGGCCACTGTCCTTGCTGATCCGGCCGACGACCTTCAGTTCTACCCCCAGCGGCACCGGTTTTCGGTATCGGACCTGCAGATCGATGGTTACGCCGAAGGTGTCCTGATCGTAAAAGGACATGATCGCCCGGCCGATCGTCTCATCCAGAATCGCTGCTGAAATTCCGCCATGGACGATGTTCGGATAGCTCTGGTGTTCTTCGCGCGGCTGGAACAGGCCGATCACTTCATTCTCGGTGGTTTCGTAGAAGCTGGTCTTGAGTCCGAAGCGGTTCTCGGTGCCGCAGACCATGCAATCTTTGGAGATATTCTGACGGTTTCTGATTTTGTAGCTCATGGGGTTTCTCCGGTTCTGCGTTGCGAAACATGACTTCATCAGCAATCTATTCATCCCTTGAAGTGGGCACCCCGAGTCCATCTTGCTTTCGGCAGAGACTAAGCCATATCCTCGTAGGGATTTTCCAGCTTCAGGCTGACGCTGCTGGTGAAACCGGGTATTTTGATCTCCTCTGCGCTCATCTGCAGATCCTCCCCGGCAACCACGTTGTGGTCGAAACGGTAGATGGGAGCAGTCTTTCCGGCGATCGTCTCCTGGTCATAGTTTGCGGCAGTCTCGGCGACGTTCTGGTTGCGCTTGCGGTACTTGGTCATGGCAGCGGCACCGTGCTTTTTGGCCAGCATCTGCTCGGTTACATGCGGCGCGAGGATCGAGCCGGTGGCGTTGTTGCCGCCGAAGCCCTTGGCGTTCATCAGCACCGCATCCATACCCTGGGGGCCGACCTCGGTATGTTTGAGGAGGAAGTTCAGGTTGCTGGCGTGAACATCGTCGGCCAGTTTGTCGACGGTGACGATCCCCGGGATCCGGCCGTATTTCCAGACACCCAGTGACGCCATCAGCTGATCGCCGGCAGAGACGGCCAGCGAGTGTCCCAGGTAGCACTTGATCGCGGCGACGCGCCAGTGGTCGATGCCGTGAATTTTTGCCACCTCGTTGAGGATGTGCGATTCGGTCACCCGGTTCTGCGGGGTGCTGGTTCCGTGGGCCTGGACAAAACTGCGTTGTTTCAGCCCCTCTTCGCCGATGATCGATTTGATCACCGCGGCGGCTTTGGCCACGGTGATATAGTTGCCGACCCCGGGTCCGGGGATCGATTTTTTGTAGCCGTCGGCATTGACAAAGACATCGGCGACCGATCCGTAGATGTTGGCCCCCAGCTCCAGCGCCAGTTGGTCGTCGAAGAGCACAAAAAACTGCGAGGATTCCGAAAGGGTGAAGCCGCAGTTGTCAGAGAAGGGGCGCGCGGCGCGGCGGTAATCCGGCGTGCTGCGTTCGGGATCTAGGGCCAGCAGCTTCTGATCGTCGGCTAAAGCCCCCATGGTGCGGTAACCTTCTAGAATTTCGGGGGTTACCGGTGCTTCGCTGTTGCCGACCACCACGACACGACGGCGGCCGCTCTGGATTTCGCGGATGGCGAGATTCAGGTTGTACATGAAGGTGGCGCAGGCGCCGACATTGCAGCCGGTGGTGCCGACGCTGCCGAGGACATAGGCGTTGATGAAATCGGCCGGCATCTCTGCCAGCCCCAGCGCCAGTTGTTTGGAGGAGACCCGTTTGCCGGTCAGCTGTGCCTGCAGCATCCCCCCGGAACCGGCATAGTCGAGCTGGCCCATGGCACTGCCGGAAAATACTCCGACCTGGTCCGGGGCGACGGCAGAACGGACCTGTTCCCAATCGATCCCCAGCGACTGAATCGCGTCCGAAGCGCCGTAGATAGTCATCTGCAGACCGCGGGGGTGATTTCGTGCCTGGTAGAGCTTTTCCGGGTCGAAACCGGTCGGCAGCTGCCCGGCGCTCTGTACGCTGGAGGAGCGGGTGCTGGGCAGAAAAACCTCGAGCTGATCGGCGATATCGACCTTGACGCTGTTATTGTCCAGCTCGGTGATCTGCCAGTTGGCCGGGATGTCGGCCGGAAGTTGTTTCCGTTTCAGGGTAAAGCTGATCGGCTTGCCCGGCTCGGCGGCGAGAGTCGCGGTCCGGTTTTCCGGAATTGCATCCCGGTCGAAGAGGTTGTTCTCCAGACGGCGGATCAGGGTGTTGTCCTTGATATGGTCGGCGTACTGTCGGGCAATTTCTGCCTGACTGATCGCGGCGCCGGCCCGGTCAACGACTTGCCCGTTTTCATTGCGGGTCAGTCCCATCAGCTGGGCGAGATCGGCATAGGTTTCCTGAGCCGTTGCCTGATCCAGCTGGTCGATAACCAAGCGTCGATAACCATGATGCGCAGAGCTTCTACCAGCCGGGCTGATACCACCGAAACCTACAATTACAGGCAGATGTGCCACAGAAATACCTCCTGGAGAAATTGAGTTATTTTTACGAGTTCAGAATCATAAGTCGTCTGGATCTGGATGACAAGGGGCTTTCATTTTTCGCTGGTTGTCGTCCCTTCTTGTTGCTGCGTTGCTACAGCTTTGCCAGCGCCTGCTGCACATCGGTTTGCAGATCGGCCACGTCCTCCAGACCGATATTCAGGCGGATCATCCAGCGGTCATGGTAGCGGGAGAGTTCCGACTGGGCGAACTTTCCGGCGGTCACCAGGCTTTTGAAGCCGCCCCAGCTGTAGCCGATGCTGAACAGTTGCAGGCTGTCGACAAAGCGGGCCACCGCCGCTTCATCGTACTGCGGCTGCAAAACAAAGGAGAAGATCCCCGCTGAACCGCTGAAATCCCGCTGCCAGATGGCATGTTCCGGGTGGCTGGGCAGGGCGGGATGCAGCACCGTCTCGACGGCCGCTTCATCTTGCAGCCATCCGGCCAGCTCCAGCGCCGCGCTTTCGTGTTGCCGCAAGCGCACCGGCAAGGTTTTCAGTCCGCGCAGCGCCAGATAGCAGGCATCCGGTGAAGCAAAGATTTCCAGTGCCCGACAGAGCCGGTGGAAGCGCTCATAGCAGGCCTCAGTGATGGTGACGCTGCCGAGCAGCACATCCGAATGGCCGGAGATGTACTTGGTGACCGAATGGATCGAAATATCGACCCCATGGGCCAGCGGCTGAAAAAACAGCGGCGTCGCCCAGGTGTTGTCGATGGCGGTGAGGATGTTGTGCTTACGCGCTACCTTGACCACTGCCGGAACATCCTGCAGTTCAAAGGTGTTGGAGCCGGGGGACTCGAGCAGAATGAAACGGGTTTTCGGGGTGATGTAGCTCTCGATTTCGGCACCGATATCGGCGGGAAAGTACGAGGTCTCCACGCCGAACCTGGCCAGCAGGTTCTTGGCAAACCGGCGCACCGGGCCGTAGACGCTGTTGCAGACCAGCAGATGGTCGCCGCTCTGCAGAAACGCCTGCAAGGTACTGGTAATCGCCAGCAGCCCCGACGGAAAAGCGCGGGTCCAGTAGCCCCCCTCCAGTTCGGTCATCGCCTGTTCAAATGCCTGCTGGGTAGGGCTGCCGTCGGTACCGTAGGTGAAACCGTCGTATTTCCCCTGACCGGTGGCCTTGAGCTCGGCGTAGTTCTCAAACAGCACCGTCGAGGCATGGTAGATCGGTGGATTGATCGAGTGGTAACGCTCCAGTTTGCTGCTGTTGCCATCGTAGCCGCTGCCGATAATCTCAGTCGCTTTACCCTTCATTCTTTTACCTTTTCGATCATTGTACGGAGCACCGGGCTCACGAAAAAGGTAACTATTCAGCCCATCCCGCCTTCGGCACTCTGGCGGCGTTGCTGTGCTGCTCAAATGCTCACATAACCATGTATGCTCCGCTTCTGCGCTGCTCGCGCCTTGCCAGAGCACCAAATCCGGGCGTGCTGAATAGTTACCGAAAAAGAAACAATACGGAGCAGAGACTTTACTGGACAAGGCCGCAGGGTACAAGTAATTCGTTGCGGGAGATCGGTTCATGTTCAAAGCTTAGCATTATGCTTGGACCCTTGAATAAGCGGTGATTTACGGGATGCTTAGGCAATTCAATGACTTGTGTTAGTTGCTAGCGGTTGAGTCCACGATGTCCTGGCACTAAAAAGTGTCTACGATGTCGTGGCACTCAACAGCTACTCCCTAAAAATATAAATAAAATTGGAATTGAACAGACTAAGGTGTGCTGCCTGTGGTCCTTTGAAGTGTCAGCGCACAAAGTGCATGTAGGTTTTCGCTTCCTGCTCTGGAGGGAAAACCTTGCCATGGCCGTTTTCAACCAATTTCATCAGCCAGGCCATGTTCTTTCCCAAGACCCGCATGATCTGTACTCCCTCAGCGTCTTGAGTCGCTTCTCCCGGACCGGTTCCATGAATCACATTCCAGTAGTTGGAGGTCGGCATCAGCATTTCGGAATAATTGAGAAAATTATTCAGCTGGTTGAATGTCGGCAAACCGCCAGAGCGCCGCACCGCCACTACCGAAGTACCAACCTTGTGTCGCAGCAGACCGCCATTGGCGCCGGCGACATAAAAAGCCCGATCCAGAAACGATTTCATGGTTCCACTCATGGCCGCATAATGGACCGGTGAGCCGAGAATGATGCCATCCGCCAGCTTCATTTGCTGCAGCCACTGATTGACCTCATCATCAGGCAGCACGCATTGTTCATCCATATTTTTTCTGCACTGGCCACAGGCGGTACAGCCTCTGATGGCTTTGTTGCCGACATGGATAATTTCAGTTTCAATGCCCTCTTTTTCCAGTTCATCGGTGACCATTTTTATAGCATGAAAGGTATTGCCTGCTTTGTTCGGACTGCCGTTAAATGCCAGTGTTTTCATAGAGATTCTCCCATTGATTTAATAAGGTCATTATGTGATGGATGCGGGCGGGGGCTGGTTCTGAGGGTGTCTGTCACCCGCATGATATTTTTGTCTCCATCTCGTTATCTGTAAGGCTATCGGATTTCGGCCCGACAGCCGACTTTATTTTCTTTGATCGTAAAGAAAACTCAAGCTAAAGAAACTCTTTTTATTTCTGGGGCTCTTGCAAAAGTCGTCATCCCCGTGAAAACGGGGATCCAGCTTCTAGGCTGTCCCGGAGAACTTCTGGATTCCCGCCTGCGCGGGAATGACGAGAGTTTGAGCTTTCGGACTTTTGCAAGAGGCTCTTCTGTCTCGTGAATCTCTCGCTTTATTGGTGAGGGCGATGGCCCGATTCCGCGAATTACAGTATCTCGTTGTGGCAGCTGCTGCCGGGATCAACCAGTAAGAACCCTGAACCAAACCGATCATCTCGCACAGGAGGCTGTCCGACAATAAGGGCCGAAGCGAAAATCCGGAAGTTTGAGAATAGATTTTGGCTCGTTTGAAAGCTCATAGCCGTAGCTATGGGCCGAAAAGGAGCTGAAATCTGGGCCAAACAGCCGGGTTTGCAGCCGGTCATGGATTGTCGGACAGACTCTAGGATTGGCTCCGCTGGTGCCATCCACTTTTTGTTTGCCCAGCGGAGCTGGCAAACCCGGCCTGTTGCAAGATACAGGCGTCACCCTGATCAGGGGGAAGACAATCCGAATCGCAAGGGCGTTGCTGGTAACGGCAGGGTCTGAAGGAAGCGATAGGAAG
>JAJRQI010000029.1 GCA_024280335.1 Deltaproteobacteria bacterium | reverse complement strand
AGGGCATGAACCTCAAGGCAAAACTCACTATGAGAAAAGCCTACGGCTTCAGAACCCTAAAATGCTTACAAATCGCCTTATATCACGAACTTGGCAAGTTACCGGAACCTGAGTATTTCCACAGATTCTGCTGACGAGCCAAAAGCTTTTATCCTGAGTGTTCGGAAGCAACCGCGCTATTATTACAACCAGATAGAGGATTGTCCAGCGGCAGGGTTGTTTCCGATCTATTTTTCTTCGAAAACAACCTGTCAAGGCGGTTGCAATACAGGTCAACTTCGATTAGTATTTGCGCGCTTTTTCAATAATATAGAGACGCTACTTTTTTGCACATCACGAACCGCAGCGAAAGGTTGGGCTGACATGGTTGACCAAAAAACCAATGAGTATTTTGAGGACTGGCAGACTCGCGAAGAGATTGCCGAGGCGATGATTCCGCTGATCGGGCAACTCTATCGTGATCGGGAAGTAATCTGCACCATCTTTGATCGCACCCTGGTTCATCAATCGACCATCGATATCCTGCGCGTTCATCGCTTTGCCCGGCAGATCATCAGCCGCGAAATCTGGGTCAAGGATACCTACCCGATACTGCAGGTGATGACCAAACTGGATCTGGCTCCCGGCAAGGTCGACCTGGCTAGGCTGGTGCTGCGCTATCAGGAGCAGGGCGGCGGTGATGTCGGGACGTTCGTCACTGAACAGCTGAAAGGGCTGAATACCGGCAAAGCCCAACAGCTTAGCGAACCGCGCGATGTGGTCCTCTACGGTTTCGGCCGGATCGGTCGGCTGCTGGCGCGCATCCTCATCGATCAGACCGGTGGCGGTAACAAGCTGCGCCTGCGGGCGGCGGTGGTTCGCAAAGGCAGCGACGATGACCTGGCCAAGCGTGCCAGCCTGCTGCGGCGCGACTCGGTCCACGGCCACTTTGAAGGGACCATCCGGATTGATGAAAAAGAGAATGCGATCATCGCCAACGGCAACATGATCCGCATCATCTATGCCGACTCGCCGGAAAATGTCGACTACAGCCAGTACGGTATCGACAACGCCATCGTCATCGACAATACCGGCAAGTGGCGCGACCGTGAAGGCCTCGGCCGTCACCTGCAGGCCAAAGGTGCCGGCCAGGTGCTGCTGACCGCGCCGGGCAAAGGGGATATCCCCAATATTGTCTACGGCGTCAATCACCAGACCATAGACACAGCCGAAACGATTCTTTCTGCCGCCAGCTGTACGACCAATGCGATCGTGCCGATGCTCAAGGCAGTACATGACAAATACGGTATCGAAACGGGACATGTCGAGACCTGTCACAGCTACACCAACGACCAGAACCTGATCGACAACTACCACAACAAGGAACGGCGCGGCCGCAGCGCCCCGCTGAATATGGTCATCACCGAAACCGGTGCTGCCAAAGCGGTCGCCAAGGCGCTGCCGGAACTGGCCGGCAAGCTGACCGGCAACGCCATCCGCGTACCGACCCCGAACGTTTCGCTGGCGATCCTCAATCTGACGTTGAGCACAGAAACCGACGTCGAGGAGTTGAACACCTACCTGCGTGAGATGTCGCTGAACTCACCGCTGCAGGAGCAGATCGACTACACCAACTCGCCGGAAGCGGTCTCCACCGACATGGTCGGCTCCCGCTACGCCGGCGTGGTCGACTCCCTGGCGACCATCGTCCAGGGCAACCGCTGCGTGCTCTATGTCTGGTATGATAACGAGTACGGCTACAGCTATCAGGTGGTGCGGATTCTTGAGCAGATTTCCGGGCTGAAGCTGGATCAATGGCCGAAATAGACAACGATCTGATCGATAAATAAAAACGGGCAACCTCGATTGGGGTTGCCCGTTTTTGCCTGCCGACAACGTAGCGGCGACCCGATGGGTCGCCCGGCCTGCCCTTCCCGCCCGAAAATAAAAAAGCCGACCCGGTGATCCGGGTCGGCTTTTTTATTTTCAGCGTTAAAGCGACTCAGGTGAAGCGCTTCATAGCGCGCATCTTCTTGCGCAGACGCCGCTGAGCTTCTTTCTCCTTGCGCTTTTTCTTAACGCTCGGCTTCTCATAAAACTTACGCTGCTTCATTTCACGGAAGAGACCTTCCTGCTGCAGCTTACGCTTGAGGACTTTTATCGCTTTTTCGACGTTGCCGTCAATAACAGTGATTTCCACGAACAATCACCCCGCTTTCTTTATCAATTTTGCAGCGCAGGGCCGCAAGAGTTTGAGTTTATAGCCGCCGGAGAAAATCAAGTCAAGGGGTTTTGCACGACAAATGGCTATTCCCCGGGCTTTTCCAGTAAAGCAACCCGAATCCCGCCATTGGAAAAGCGCAGTAAGGGGGTAAAGTCAATGCCGCTGGAGCGCACCAGTTCCGCATCGGGACAAACCAGCGCTCCCTGCCAGGCGGCAAAGGGTCCAGCATAAACACTGCCGATATCCCGATAGAGTGCCTTGAGCGCCGCGTTCCGCCCGAGCCGTTCTCCGTAGGGCGGATTGCAGAGAATCAGCCCCGGTTCGACTTCAGCCCGAAACTGCTGCAGCGGCTGACACTGAATACGGATCACCCCGTCCAGTGCGGCGGAAGTCAGATTCCGCTCTGCTGCCGCAATCGCCTTCGGATTGTTGTCGATCGCGAAAATCGCTGCCGGCAGCTCAGTTTTTTCTGCCTGCTGCGCCTCTTGCAGCAACTGTTTCCAGAGGCCGGGACGATACTTCGGCCAGTCCATAAAGGCGAAATTACGCATTGCCCCCGGAGCCCGCCGCAGCGCAATCAGCGCCGCCTCGATGGCAAAGGTTCCCGAACCGGTCATCGCATCGACCAGCGGGCGGGAACCGTCGTAACCGAGCGCCAGCAGGCAACCGGCCGCCAGAGTTTCCCGTAAGGGTGCGGCCACCCGGGCCTGGCGATAGCCGCGCCGGTGCAACCGTTCGCCGGAACTGTCGATCGACACCAGACAGCGGTCATCCTCGATCCGCACCAGCACCTGCTGTGCTTTACCCTGCGGATCGATCTCTGCCCCCAGCGCCTTGACGATCGCCTGCTCAGTCGTCTCGGCCACCCGCCCGCTGTGAAACAAACGCGAGCGGTGACAGACCACGCGGATATCGCAGGGAATCCCCGGTTTGAGGAAGCGCCCCCAGGGCAAGCGCAGCAGTCGTTTATACAGGGTCGGAAAATCCCGCGCCGTCACCTCATCCAAACGAACCAGGATCCGCGTGGCACTGCGCAACCAGAGATTGGCCTGATAGAGTTCGCGCAAGCCGCCATGAAAATCCACCCCGCCGTGCTGACAGCTTGAGCTGATATTCAGCTGTTGCAATTCTCCGGCACAGACAGATTCAAATCCCGGCAGAGTGACTGCAAAATAAGCATTATCCTGTTTTGCCATCCAAGACCTCCGTCGGCAGAAGATAACAGAGAAAAAACCGGACGACTAAGCATTTTCAGTATTTTGCATTTGGTTCCTTGGAGCTTTTCTGCAATAATGGAGGTTAAACGTTTCTCAGGAGAACCTATCATGCTGAAATTTTTAGCTTTTACCTGTTTTTTAATTCTTCCAACGCTTGTATCAGCGCGCTGGATTGAGGATATTGTTGAGATCGAAAACCCGGCCGTGGGCAGGGTCCGCTTCAGCCATTTTCAACACCTGGAAGCCGTCGGCAACGACTGTGTGCTCTGTCATAACCGGGTTTTCCATATCGACACTGGTAAAAACCTGCCTGTCGACATGACCGATATGGAGCAGGGAAAATCCTGCGGTGCCTGTCATAACGGCAGCAAAGCTTTTTCGGTCAGCGACGACTGTGCCAGTTGCCACCCGACCCGTGACATCAGCTTTAAGGTCGAAGAAGGTGATGCCCTGTTCAGCCATGAGATTCATACCGACATGTACAGTTGCGGCGACTGTCACCCCGACCTGTTTATTGCCGACAGCAGCAGTCGCAGAATCAGTATGGCGCAGATGGCTGAAGGAGCATCCTGTGGGGCTTGCCACGATGGCGACACTGCCTTTTCGGTCGAAGATAAGTGCGAAAGCTGCCACGGCATGCAATCCTTCTAATACACTTTTGAAACCACTGGAATCAGCTTGAATGCTTTACCAACGTTACTTTAAAAATGGCCAACGGCTGCTGCTGACCGCTCGCGACCGACCGGAAGATGACGGCCGTATCGAATTATTGACCGCCAGCATGCAAGGGGGAGAAGGTGACGTTTTCATCCTCTCCCTGCCCTACAGCGATGATGCTACCGAGCAATACCCATTTGTCGCGGGGATGACGTTCGAAGTCAGCTCTGAAGCTCTCGGACTCGGCATCCGTGTTACCGGCAGCATCGAGCAGATCATTGACGGCAAAAGGATCGCCCTGAAAATCAATCCCGACCTGCAGATGTTTCAGCGGCGCAACAAGCCACGCCTTGACTGCACCCTGGGAATCCGCTTTACCCGCGGTCAGGGCACGCTAAAAGCGTTACGCTCCACCTGGGAGAAAAACATCCAGATTCTGCAAGCCCCGAACGCCCCGATCAAACTGGAAGGGTTCAATACCTGCCTGCTCAACCTCAGTTCCGGCGGGATCCGCTTTGTGCTGCGCGCTCCGGTCAACTATGCAGAACTCTGCCTGATGCTGATCGACCTGAAGGATGACAAACCGCCGCTCTGCACCCTGGCCGAAGTGGTCTGGACCCACCCGGAACAGGACGAATCGATTGTCACCACCGGCATGCGCTTCATCAACATTCTCGAGGCAGATCAGAAACGCATCGACCGCTATATCACCAACGCAAACTAGCATCGTTCCCCTTCTTACCCCTTGTCTGGCAGACCGTTCTGCGCTATAAAAAGTGGGACAAATTCTTCCGTTTCTCATGATCAGGATAATCCTTCTATGCCGCAGATTTCCGAAGCAGAAGTTTTTCGTGCCTGCCGTACCCTGTTCGGCCCGGAGCTGCAGTTAAACCGGGATTTTCTGCACTATCTTCAGCCGGCGGGAGTGCGCACCGCCTACCGGAAAAAAGCCAAGCAGACCCACCCTGATCGCTTTGCCGTTGCAAACAGCCCAGTCCGCGATAAACAGCAGCGCTTGTTTCAGGATCTCAATCAGGCCCACGAAACGGTCCAGATATTCCTGAAACAGCAAAAAAACCGACTCTCCAGCAGAACCTTCCGCAGCAGTCGCACTAGCTATCAAGCGCCACCGCAACCTCGGCGCAAGGACCGCACCCCCTACAGCAGGTACTACCGCGGCCCCCTGCCGCCACGCCCGTTGCAGTTCGGCCTGTTCCTTTACTATCTCGGCATTATTCCCTTCAGCGCGGTTATCTCGGCAATCTCCTGGCAGCGACAGCAACGCCCGATCCTTGGCGCGATTGCCCGCCGCTGGGGCTGGCTTGACGACAGGCAGATCAAGCAGGTACTCGCCTATCGTAACGGCGGCAGAAAATTCGGCGAACGGGCCGAACAGCTCGGCCTGCTCAGTTCGCTGCAGGTACGCACCATGCTGCTGCATCAGCGCAGCCGGCAACAGCAGATGGGCCAATATTTTGTCGAGCAGGGTTTTTTCGACGAGAAGAATCTCAACCTGCTGCTCGAAAAGCTGGCCGAGCACAACCAGACCTATCGCCACAGTTTCAGCGGCCAGTACTACTTCCAGCACCGCAACTGATTTCCACCATCAACAATCATCCCACACCATTTAATTCAAGGAGTCATTATGGGCTTTCTGGCCGCCTCTGCCAGCATCTGTTATTTCCAGGTTACCGGTTCATTCAAACAGACAGACATCCAGAGCTATGTCCTGCAACAATTAGCTGCCGAGGGTTTTCGTTCGATCGAAAATTCTAACGAAGAACTTTCCACCGGCTGGGTTCAGCTGGATGATTATGACGCCAGCAGCTTCAGTTCCGAACAAGGTTGCTGGCGCGAACAACAGCTTTGCTTCAGCCTGCGGCAGGATCGCCGCAAACTGCCGGCAGCCCTGCTGAAACGGGAGGTATCACGCCTTTCTGAGCAGTTTCTCGCCGACAAACCGACTTTCAACCGGGTGCCGAAAGGGGAGCTGGAACAGATCCGCGAGCAGGCCCGCGGTCTGCTGCTGGCCCGCACCCTGCCGACCCCATCCTGCTACGATGTGATCTGGGATACCGAAAGCAAACAGTTGCGGCTCTGCTCACTCAGTCAGAATGTCATCGACACCTTCCAGGGTCTGTTTCATCAGACCTTCCCGGAATTGTGTCTGCAACTGCTGCACCCGATCGCCAGAGCCGAACAGCTGCTGAGCGAGCCATGCAAAGAAAAACTCCAGCAGGCCAATCAGGCGCAGACCGACAGCGCCCTGGAACAGATCGAAGCGAACCGCTGGCTGGGCAGCGACTTTCTGCAGTGGCTGCTCTACCGGACCCTCAATTCCGACTCGAACTACGCAGTCACGACGACCGGCCCACTGTTGGAGAATCAGCCCTTTCGCGCCTTCCTGGATGACCGGTTGGTACTAGTCGGCGGCGGTCAGGAAGGGATCCAGAAAGTCAGTGTCGCCGGCCCGCAGGACCACTATCTGGAAGTTCAGGCGGCCTTGCGACAAAACAAACAGATCGAGGAAGCCACCCTGCATCTGCAACAGGATGAAGATGATGGCTGGAAGTTGACCCTGAAAGGGGAACGCTTTCAGTTCGGCAGCTACCGCACGCCGATGGTTCGCCCGGAAACAGACCCTTCTGACGATCCCCAGGCGGAAGCGGAAGCCGCATTTTACACCAAGTTAGGCGCGGTAGAGGCGGGTGAGCAGATGTTCAACAGCCTGTTGAAGAGTTTTCTGCAACTGCGCCTGAGTGATGATTGGCCGGCAGAAGAGGTCGCCATCAACCGTTGGCTGGAAGCATAAGCTCGGCTGGTGCCACCAGCCGGGAGATAGCTTTAGGCAGATTTACGAGCCTCTTGCAAAAATCTGAAAAATCAAGCATCCGTCATTCCCGCGTAGGCGGGAATCCAGCAGTTCTCGGGCACGATCTAAAAACTGGATCCCCGTTTTCACGGGGATGACGACTTTTGCAAGAGCCTCTTACGCTAGCGATTAAAAATCACAACAGTTCCGACCGGCGGAAACAATCCAGGGTGTGATCGTTTACCAGCCCGGTGGCCTGCATATGGGCATAGATAATTGTCGAGCCGACAAAGGTAAAACCACGCTGCTTCAGATCTTTACTCAGCGCATCCGACTCCGGGGAGGTAACAGGAATCTCGGCCGCAGTACGCGGCCGGTTGAGCTTGGGAACACCATCGACAAACCGCCAAATGTAGCTGCAGAAACTGCCGAACTCTTCCTGCACGGCAAGAAACCGGCGAGCGTTGTTGATCGCCGCTTTCAACTTGGCACGGTTGCGGATCAGCCCGGCATTCTGCAACATGCTTTCAATTTCGCGCGCGCCGAAACCGGCAACGGCAAGCGGATCAAAACCCGCAAATGCCTGCCGGTAGTTCTCCCGTTTACGCAGGACCGTGTACCACGAGAGTCCCGCCTGAGCCGATTCCAGCAGTAAAAATTCGAACTGAGTACGATCATCCCGCACCGGCACCCCCCACTCCAGATCGTGGTACAGAACGTAGTCCGGTTTACTCAGATCGACCCATGGACAGCGAACAGAAGAATTCATCCGTCAGACCTCCGCTACTGCGCCCAGAGCTACCCCCTAGACATGATGTCTAGATCCGATTCGTACAACGAACTGGATGCTGTAATATAAGCAGGTTACTCATCGCTCGGCGCAAGCCATAATTATAAATACCGAATTTTAATATTAGCACTCTTGACTGCAAGATTGGACCTATAATAGATTGTCCTCTTTCAAAAGTTCCATAAAAGGAATGAAAGTAGAAACCAACTGAGCAACCACGACAATTTACACTTAATGAAGTCGACTGATTTATTGATCGAGGCTTGATCTTCAATCAGGACCCTTTGCTAAGAGCAAACCATGGGAAACCATGGGACGCAGAGCTGCGGGACTACAGAAACCAGGGCATTAGTGCTTTTTGGTTTATCAATGTCAGCCGGGCCGCCAGAGGAATACTCTGGCGGCCTTTTTTATTGCCGATTGCCCCGTAACTATAGCGGAAATAAGAACTAACAAAGAAAGGCAGTTCCTCCCGTATGTTTTCAGCATCACTACCGGATATTTGGATTTACCTGGCTCCACTCACAGCTCTCTGGGGCTTGTTTGTCGGGCTCAAAAAGCGCACTGAATCCAGAAACCTGACGATCCAGAAGGACGCGATTGCCGCCGGACTGACCGAACCGGCCTCGCTGCATCCGGTGATCAATCCAAACCGCTGCCTCGGTTGCGGCTCCTGTATCGGCGCCTGTCCGGAACAGAGCGGCCACAGCGTCCTCGGCATCATCAATAGTAAATCTACTCTGATCGGCCCGACTCACTGCATCGGCCACGGCGCCTGTGCCGCAGCCTGTCCGCAGGAAGCGATCACCCTGGTTTTCGGCACCGCCACTCGCGGGATCGATATCCCCCAGGTCAAACCGAACTTTGAAAGTAACGTTGCCGGATTGTTTATTGCCGGCGAACTCGGCGGGATGGGTTTGATCCGCAACGCCATCACCCAAGGCTGTGAAGCGATTGAGTCGATTCGCAAAGTTCCCGGAATCGGCCAGGGAGATCAACTTGACGTGCTGATCGTCGGTGCCGGGCCGTCCGGCTTTGCCGCGACGATTTCGGCCAAAAGCCACCGACTTAAATACAAAACCATCGAACAGGACACACTCGGCGGCACGGTTGCAAAATTTCCACGCGGCAAGCTGGTCATGACTGCGCCGGTGAAAATTCCGCTGCTCGGCAAAGTGAACTTTAAACAAACCACCAAAGAGAAATTGATGGATTTCTGGGCTCAGGCGGAAAAGAAAACCGGGGTGCAGATTAACTATCAGGAACGGGTTGAAAAAATCACCAAAAGTGCCGACGGGTTTGACATCCAAACCAGCGGCGGCAGCTATCAGGCCCGCACGGTGCTGCTGTCGCTTGGTCGTCGCGGAACACCCCGGAAGCTGGAGGTTCCGGGGGAAGATCGGACAAAAGTAGTCTATCAACTGGTCGATCCGGAACAGTATCGCGACCAGAAGGTTCTGGTCGTCGGCGGTGGTGATAGCGCACTGGAGGCCGCCACCAGCATCGCTGAAGTCCCCGGCACCAAAGTCACCATTTCCTACCGGAGTGAAGCTTTCTCACGGGCCAAGCAACAGAATCGGGAAAAGATTCAGGCGGCCTGTGATGCCGGGCGCTTGCAGGTGCTGATGAAGTCACAAGTGAAAGAGATCACCGCAAAAGGAGTGATTATCGACCATGCCGATAAACAGCTGAAACTGGAGAACGATGCCGTTATCATCAGTGCCGGCGGAATTCTACCGACCGGTTTTCTAAAAGAAATCGGTGTTCTCGTGGAGACAAAACATGGCACGCCTTAAACAATTAACCGGCCGTTTGCTGCTGCTGAGCCTGTGCGGCGTCCTGCTGTCAGGACTCCCCACACAACTGCGAGCGGAGATCCCGGAAGCGGCCAAAGTTGCTGCCAGAGTCAGGGATTTTACCACCCTGGCCAAACTGCTGACGCCGTTGGCGGAACAGGGGGAGAAAGAAGCCCAGTACCAGCTGGCCGGACTCTACCGCTCCGGCCGCGGGGTTGAACGGAATCCCAAAACGGCTGCCACCTGGATGTTGCGGGCCGCCGAGCAGGGCCACGCGAAAGCGCAGCGCAGCATGGGAGTGATGTACCGGAACGGTCGGGGAGTCGAATTCAGCGACACAGAAGCACAAAAATGGTTCGCTGCGGCAAAAAGTCAGGGGGAGCCGCTCAAACCGCTAAGTTCCCGGCAGACCCTTGTCGTGACAACCGATAAAGTCGCTGCGGCGACAAAAACGAATCGGGACGACAGCCTGCGCTGGTTGGCCGGAAAAGGCGACCTGCGAGGCGTGCGCAGACAGCTAGAGGCCGGGGCCGAAATCGACTCCCGCGATCAGCATCAGCGGACAGCATTGATCATCGCCGCCTCTTCCGGTAACGCAGACCTGGTCGCCGAGCTGCTGGCCCAGGGAGCAGACATCACGGCCCGCGATCGCTATGCCGACGATGCCCTTCTGGTGGCGGTCGGCAAAGAAAGCCCGGAAACTGTGCAACTGCTGCTTGACGCCGGAGCCCAAGTCGACAACCATGACACCAATGGCAACACTCCATTGATCATCGCTGCCGGAAAAGGCAACTTTGCGATGGTTGAACAGTTGCTCCGCGCCGGCGCAGATCCGAACCTGACCAATAAAAAGGGCTGGGCAACACTCAGGGTGGCAGAGAGTCGCGGCCACCGAAAGCTGGTCGGCTATCTGAAAAAACATGGCGCTAAAAGCATCCGGGAGAAAGAATTACCGACCGGTCCCAAATTACTTAGCAGCGACCTATTGCCCGCAACCACGACAATTACCGGTGACAACCAGAACGGCAATCCTTATGCCGACTGGTCGACGCTGATGACCGCAGCCTGGCTGGGACAGAAGACCACCGTCACTGCCCTGCTCGACAAAGGGGCCACCATCAACGATCGTGACAAACAGGGGAACACGGCACTGAGTCTGGCGGCTCGCCAGGGGCACCGGGAGGTCATCTCTTTGCTGTTACAGGCCGGTGCCGAGCTTCAATCCGGGCAAAGTGAAGGAAAATCAGTCCTGTCCTGGGCGGCGAAATACGGTTATCCAGAACAGGTCCGGCAACTGATTTCGGCCGGGGCTCTGCTCAACGAACCGGACAAGGATGGCAGCAGCCCCCTCTTCAGCGCGGTGCGGGGCAACCATCTGCCGGCGGTTCAGTTGTTGCTGGAGTCGAATGCCGATATCAACCTGCGCAACCTCAGCGGTCGCTCAGCCCTCAGCTACGCGGCCCAGAACGGCAACACCAAGCTGATCCAGCTTCTACTGAACAAGGGAGCGGCGATTGATGACAGCGATAAACGTGGTCGCTCGCCACTCTGGCTGGCAGCCGCGGAAGGTCAAGCTGAAGCCGTACGGATATTGCTGGCACACAAGGCTGCGGTGAACAGCAAAGACAACTCCGGACAAACCGCCCTGGCGGTTGCAGCAAAAAACGGTCACCTAAAGACCGCGACAACCCTGGTCCTGGCCTCAGCTGATCCGAACCTTGCCAGCAAAGAAGGGAATAGCCCATTGATGCTGGCGGCAAAAAATGGTCATGTCATCATCATGGAGAGACTGATTGCTGGCGAAGCAGAAATCAACAGCAAAAACGCCAATGGCAACACCGCGTTGATGCTTGCTGCCGCCGCTGGCCAGAAAGATGCGGTACAGATATTGTTGAAACACAAAGCCAAAACCCTGCTGCGGAATAAAAAGAAGCAACAGGCAGTAAATCTGGCCGCTGATGATACGGTAAAAAAACTGATTCAGAACAAGGCTGGAAAGAACTAAACATATAAAGATTTCTTTGAGCAGAATTTCTATTGATCTGCAATCAAAGAATGGGAAGCTAAATGAAAAGAGAACTATCAACAATAAATGCAGCACCTGAGGATTCCGGCCCGATTCGCAGACGCCAGGATCAACGCAGGTCTTTTACCGGCAAACGGGTCGATAAAAACCGCCCGCAGATCATCGATTCGGCAGAGATTGAACGTCAGTATTCACTGGGGATGGCCAACTACAACAACGGCCTCTACGAACGAGCCTTGAAAAACTTCAGTCTGGCGGCGAGCGACTCGAAAAAACTCGCCAACTGCATCATCATGGGAGCCCATTGCCACCTTAAAAAAGGTCGCCTGGAGAGATCCCGAACACTGCTGCAAGACGGCCTGTCCTGGCATGCTCTGAGTGCCGGCGAAAAACTGGTTTTGCAGGAAGAAATCCGCAAGGTGGAAAAGCTGGCGGCAATGTTCGGTGCTGATCCGCAAGCTGAGCAGCTGCGGCTCTCGCCGCTGACCGAATGGGAACTGACCCCGATTGCCGAGTGGGAGCACTCAGCCATCGCCGAATGGGAACAGTCGGCGACCGCTCAATGGGAAGGTTATCTCAACGTCAGCCCGGCACCGGAACCGGCAGTGGCGACACAAAGTGTAGAGCCTGCCGCTCCGGTCAGTCCCCCCAAGGTAGACCTCTACGCGGCACCGACCTCAAAGTGGCTGACGGTGCCCGGCTACCTGCTGGTGCTGGGTGTGCTCAGCTACGGCTGGCTGATACGGCATGATGAGATTTTCATCCCGGAGAAAGGAGCCGGCTACCTGCTGGGCATATTCGGCAGCCTCTGCATGGTTGCTCTGCTGCTCTATCCATTGCGAAAGAAATCACGCCTGATGCGCAACTGGGGTTCAACCCGCACCTGGTTTAAAGCGCATATGTTTGCCGGGGTGCTCGGTCCGGTGTTGATTTTGTTTCATGCCAACTTCCAGCTCGGGTCGATCAACAGCGCCGTGGTTCTGGGCTGCACCCTGCTGGTCGCCGGCAGTGGTTTTTTCGGCCGCTATCTCTACACCCGGATCCACTATGACCTGTACGGCGAACGACTGTCCCTGGAGTTGCTGCATAAAGAGATCACCGCCAACCGCAGTGACCTGGCCTATGTTTTCGTCTACGCGCCCAGGCTGAAGCAACGCTTGCTTAAGTTTGAGACGTCAGTGTTAAATCCCCCCCGTGGAGTGCTGCTGAGCATCGTCCGGGTTTTCGCTATCGACATGCGTAAACGCTGGACTCACCTGCGGCTGGATCTCGGGCTGCGCCGGGCGCTGAAGATCACTGCTCGGCGCAACGGCTGGTCACGAAAAGAATTACGCCGGCAAAAGAAAGTAGATGCGCAGCTGATTTCGACCCACCTGTCGGCCGTTTTACGGGTCGCCGAGCTCAGCTTTTACGAACGGCTGTTCTCCCTCTGGCACCTCTTTCACCTGCCGTTGTTCTTCATGCTGGTGATCGCCGGAGTGGTTCATGTCATTGCGGTACATATGTATTAAACCTGGATCCGTGAGTAAATGGTGGAGAAAGAGTGCAAGTGCTTGGATTGAATAAGTGTTTCAAAAATTCTTAGCTTCACCCGAAGGTTAAGCGGTGATTTTTGGGACGCTTAGGCAATTCAATGACTTGTGCTATTTGCCAGCGGGTACTCACGGATTCAGGTTAAAGAATGCGAATATAGGATTCGTTGATGAATAAACTGATAACTTCACTGATTATTGCGGCGCTGACGCTGCTGTTGCCTGCACTTGCCGCGGCGGGCATCACCCAACTGGTCATGCCGGGACCGCTGATCGAGGGACACGCCAAGTTCGAAAGCGACTGCAGCCGCTGCCACAAACTGTTCAGTAAGGAGCTTCAGCGCGTGCTCTGTCTTAACTGCCACAAGCGGATAGCGGCAGATATTGAGGCCAAACAGGGGTTTCATGGCAAAAACCAGACAGTCGACCGGTCCGAGTGCCGAGACTGCCACACTGATCACGAAGGGCGAAAGACGGATATCGTCCTGCTCGACGTAGAAACCTTCGATCACCGCAACACCGACTTCGAACTCAAGGGCGCTCACCTGCGGGTAGAATGCCGCGACTGTCACAACCCTGAACTGATCAAGGCCGAGCTTCTCAGCAAGCCGGAGCTGGAAAAGTGGCAGCTGCGCAAACATCGCAACGCACCGGATCAGTGTATCGACTGCCATAAAAATATCGAACCGCACCAGGGCCGGCTCGGTGAAAAATGTCAGGATTGTCACCAGCCGGAACAATGGTCAAAAAACAGCTTCAAGCATGAAAAAACCAACTTCAAGCTGGAGGGCGCCCATCAGCAGGTTGCCTGCCGTCTTTGCCATCCGAATCAGAACTGGAAAAAGATCCCGAGCGACTGCTACTCCTGCCACCGTCTGAATGACGGCCATGCCGGCCGCTACGGCAAAAAGTGTCAGACCTGCCACACCCCGACCGGGGCAAAACAGAACACCCGGGGAGAAAAGCAATCCCCCTGGAAAACTCTCCACTTCGATCACAATAAAACCAAATTCCCCTTACGGAACAAGCATCTCAAGGTGCAGTGTGATCGTTGCCACCCCGGCCCGCTCTACAACCAGAAGCTGAAGTTCGGCTGCGCCTCCTGTCACCAGACCGAAGATCTGCACCGCGGTCGCTACGGCAACAAGTGTGAAAGCTGCCACCAGACCACGGGGTGGAAGCAGGCCAAGTTCGACCACGAAAAAACCAAGTTTCCCCTGCGCGACAAGCACCTTAAGGTGGCCTGCAATAAATGCCATACCGGTCCGACCGAGGGCAAAAAGCTGCCGCTCGACTGTTACAGCTGTCATCAGTTGGATGATGCACATCGCGGCCAGCAGGGGAAAAATTGCAACCACTGCCACAACCAGCGCGGCTGGCGAGTCGACATCAAATTTGAACATGACCTGACCCGATTTCCACTGATCGGTCTGCATGCGGTGGCCCCTTGTGAAAGTTGCCATATCGAGACCACCTTCAAAAATGTTCCGCGCAAATGCGTCGCCTGCCACAAAAGGGACGACGAACACAAACAGCAGCTCGGGGACAACTGCGCCGCTTGTCACAATCCGAACGGTTGGGATCTCTGGCAGTTCGACCACAACACCCGGACCAAATTTCGCCTGGCCGGGGCGCACGAAACACTGGAGTGCCTAGCCTGCCATACAGAAAAAATTACAGACAAAATCCGCATGGGTTCAACTTGCGCCAGCTGTCACAGAAAAGACGATATTCACCGGGGAGAGTTCGGCAGAAATTGTGAACGTTGCCATCAACCCAATGGCTTTGACAAGTTCAGGATAAACAAATAACCGAATGAAGCCATCCCCTACAGCGAAATCCCTGGCGCTGCCAGGACAGAGAGCATAACCCTGTTATAAAATATAGATTAATATTATTAGCTAGTTACTTGACAGGCGATACGATTAAATAATTACAAAACACAAATTTTAACATTTATATTCTTGACTGGAAGAATCGGTTTGCATTAGTTTGAATAGATACTAGATAACTAAGGTCATCATTAAAGATGACAAAAAAAATCGAACGTTAAAAGAAGATTGATTCAATAGCGAATCCGTTCCTTGAATCAAGACCCTTTGCTCAGAGCAAACCATGGGAAACCATGGGACGCAGAGTTACGGGACTAAAGAAAGCCTGGAGTTCACTCCACAGCTTTCGATGTCAGCCGGGCCGCCAGAGGAAAACTCTGGCGGCCTTTTTTTATTTTAACCGCCAAATTCAATAGAGTTCAGCGTCAACCGGCTGAATTGATCGGTGAGTAATGATGTTGTCTGGGATGCCGAAAATGGGTAATTACAGCCATAGCGACAGGAGCGGCTTCATGTGGAAAGCAGTACTCTCCCTGCTTCTTTGCCTCTTCTTTTTTCCCTTTGCCGGCAACAGCCCGGCAAAAGAGGAAGCGCTGGTGCCGCCTGGGCCTTTGTCCGCAGCGCATGCTGCTTTTGATAAGGACTGCAGCCGTTGCCATACTTTTGCCGCAGACAACACTCAGCGCCCCCTGTGCCTCGCTTGCCATCGACAGATTGCAAAGGATCTTTCAGCCCGCCAGGGTTTTCACGGCAGAAACCCGGAGGTCTACATGTCGGATTGCGGTGACTGCCACAGCGAACATGAAGGACGGAATACCAGCATTATCTTTTTTGCTCCGGAAGCCTTTACTCATCAGAACACCGACTTCAAGCTACAAGGAGTTCACCGCGAACTCGACTGTGACGACTGTCATAATCCAGAACGATTAAAACCTGAGCTGCAACCGACAGGGGAATCGATAAAATATCGCAATGCCGCAAACAATTGTTTCGATTGTCACCGCGATGATGAACCGCACCAAGGGTCTTTCGGGCGTGACTGCGCAACCTGTCACCAGCCGGGTGGATGGGATAAGCTCAGCATTGACCACGGGTTGACCCCCTTTCCGCTGATCGGCAGCCATACCGAGGTTCCCTGCACAAGTTGCCACACGCAAGCGCCGGACTCGAAAAAGGCCCGCAGATGCCGCGATTGTCATTTGTCGGACGATGCCCACAACCAGCAATTAAGCCTGAATTGTGCCCGCTGCCACAACCCGAACGGGTGGAATCACTGGCAATTCAACCACAACCGGCAAACGACCTTTCCTCTGTCGGGAACCCATCAGGAAATTGAATGTATCGCCTGCCATACGACTCCCGTTGAGGACAAGTTTATCCTGTCGGAAGCCTGTGTCGACTGCCATTGGAAGGATTACCCCCATCGCAGAGAGTTCAGCCTGGCTTGTGATCGATGTCATCAGCCTACCAGTTTTAAAAATGTGAAGTTGTCGAACTGAAGGGGACACACACGACCATGAAAAACACAAATGAAATGTATGCAACAACGAACGGATTCTATTTTTTCTCGGCTCAAGTCGGTTTGCTGTTGGGGATGGTTCTGCTCTGCCTGCTGGTTCCGCAGCACAGCTCTGCGGCCACCGCTACGGAGCGCGGCTTCGACCACTACACAACTGGATTCCCATTGACCGGGGACCATCGTTCACTCTCTTGTGACCGATGTCATGTCGGCGGAACATTCAAAGGCACGCCGAACCGATGCGTAGATTGTCACTCACGCGGCAGTCGGGTTGCTGCTCCGCCAATGCCGATCAAGCATATCAGGACCCAGGCCGACTGTGATACCTGCCATAACGACTTCGGCTGGCAGAAGGCTATAATGAAACACGATTCAGAGTCTGTCGGCCAGTGCGTTAACTGCCACAACGGCACGGATGCTTTCGGCAAACCAGGCAACCATATCCCCAGCAATAATGATTGTGACAGTTGCCATAAAACATCTCTGACCTGGATTTCGGTCACCGTTGATCACAGCAATTTCAGCACTCCCTGTGCCACCTGCCATAATGATGCAATGGCACCAGGCAAGCCGACAACTCACATCCCGGCGGGGAATGATTGCGAATCCTGTCACAGCGCTGGGGTCTGGGCCGGTGCTCGCATGGATCACGGTAACGCAAACGGTCGCTGCAACAGTTGCCATAACGGCACTACCGCACGGGGCAAACCGGCGACCCATATCGCCACGTTGGGACAGTGCGACACCTGTCACAACAGCACCACCACGTTTACCGGGGCCAACGTCGATCACTCAACCATCACCAACAGCTGCGCCAGCTGTCACAACGGCAGCACGGCACCGGGTAAATCGGGTAGTCATGTGTCCACGACCAACATTTGTGAGAGCTGCCACGTGACCAGCGGCTTTGCCAGTATCAACATGGATCACCTGGAGGTGCTCGACACCTGCAGCAGTTGTCATAACGGCAGCACCGCGCCGGGCAAACCGGCGACCCATATCTCCACTTCGGGCCAGTGCGATGCCTGTCACAGCAGCACGACAACGTTTACCGGCGCCAATGTCGATCACTCAACCATCACCAACAGCTGCGCCAGCTGTCACAACGGCAGCACGGCACCGGGTAAATCGGGTAGCCATGTGTCCACGACCAACATTTGTGAGAGCTGCCACGTCACCAGCGGTTTTGCCAGTATCAACATGGATCACCTGGAAGTGCTCGGCACCTGCAGCAGTTGTCATAACGGCAGCACCGCGCCGGGCAAACCGGCGACCCACATCTCCACTTCGGGCCAGTGCGATGCCTGCCACAGCAGCACGACAACGTTTACCGGCGCCAACGTCGATCACTCAACCATCACCAACAGCTGCGCCAGCTGTCACAACGGCAGCACAGCACCGGGTAAATCGGGTAGCCATGTGTCCACGACCAACATTTGTGAGAGCTGCCACGTGACCAGCGGCTTTGCCAGTATCAACATGGATCACCTGGAGGTGCTCGGCACCTGCAGCAGTTGTCATAACGGCAGCACCGCGCCGGGCAAACCGGCGACCCACATCTCCACTTCGGGCCAGTGCGATGCCTGTCACAGCAGCACGACAACGTTTACCGGCGCCAATGTCGATCACTCAACCATCACCAACAGCTGCGCCAGCTGTCACAACGGCAGCACCGCACCGGGTAAATCGGGTAGCCATGTGTCCACGACCAACATTTGTGAGAGCTGCCACGTGACCAGCGGCTTTGCCAGTATCAACATGGATCACCTGGAGGTGCTCGGCACCTGCAGCAGTTGTCATAACGGCACCGCTGCGCCGGGCAAACCGGCGACCCACATCTCCACTTCGGGCCAGTGCGATGCCTGCCACAGCAGCACGACAACGTTTACCGGGGCCAACGTCGATCACTCGACCATCACCAACAGCTGCGCCAGCTGCCACAACGGCAGCACAGCACCGGGGAAATCCGGCAGCCATATTTCCACGACCAACATTTGTGAGGGCTGCCACAACACGAACAATTTCACCAGCATCAATATGGACCACCTGGAAGTGCTCGGCACCTGCAGCAGCTGCCATAACGGCACCACTGCACCGGGGAAACCGGCCAGCCATATCGCCACTTCGGGACAATGCGATGCCTGTCATACGACTAACAGCTTTACCGGCGCCAACGTCGATCACTCGACCATCACCAACAGCTGCGCCAGCTGCCACAACGGCAGTACAGCACCGGGGAAATCCGGCAGCCATATTTCCACAACCAACATTTGTGAGGGCTGCCACAACACGAACAATTTCACCAGCGTCAATATGGACCACCTGGAAGCGCTCGGCACCTGCAGCAGCTGCCATAACGGCACCACTGCACCGGGGAAACCGGCCAGCCATATCGCCACTTCGGGACAATGCGATGCCTGTCATACGACTAACAGCTTTGCCGGGGCCAACGTCGATCACTCGACCATCACCAACAGCTGCGCCAGCTGCCACAACGGCAGCACAGCACCGGGGAAATCCGGCAGCCATATTTCCACAACCAACACCTGTGAGGGCTGCCACAACACGAACAATTTCACCAGCATCAACATGGATCACCTGGAGGTGCTCGGCACCTGCAGCAGCTGCCATAACGGCACCACTGCACCGGGGAAACCGGCCAGCCATATCGCCACTTCGGGACAATGTGATGCCTGTCATACAACTAACAGCTTTGCCGGGGCCAACGTCGATCACTCGACCATCACCAGCAACTGTTTCAGCTGTCATAACGGCAGCACGGCACCGGGCAAACCGGGCAATCATATTTCGACCACCAACACTTGTGACGACTGCCACGTCACCAGCGGTTGGGGCAGCGTCAATACCGATCATACCGCCGTCACCGGCACCTGCTTCAACTGCCACAACGGCAGCACAGCACCCGGCAAACCGGCAAACCATATCACTACCACCAACAGCTGTGACGACTGCCATATCACCAGCAACTGGGCCAACGTGACCATGGACCATATTTCCGTCACCGGCACCTGTTTCAGCTGTCACAACGGCACCACCGCACCCGGCAAACCAGGCAATCACATCGCCACCACCAACAACTGCGATGACTGCCATGTCAGCAGTAGTTGGAGCAATGTCACCATGGACCACATTGCGGCCACCGGCACCTGCACCAGCTGTCACAACGGCACCACTGCGCCGGGCAAGCCGGGCAATCATCTGCAGACATCAGGGCAGTGTGACACCTGCCACTCGACAAACGGCTGGCTGCCGGCGAGCTTTGATCATAACAGTGCGGCGGGCTCCTGCTCAAATTGCCACAACGGCACCACTGCGCCCGGCAAACCATCCAACCACTTCAGCACCACACTGCAGTGCGATGAATGTCACAACACCAGCAACTGGTCTAGTACCAGCTTCACCCATTCGAGCGGTAACTACCCGACGAGTCACCGATCAAGCAGCCAATGCCTGAACTGCCATACCAACAACAGTCAGATCTTAAGTTGGCAGTACAGTGCCTACAAGCCGGACTGTGCCGGTTGCCATGCCGGTCGGTTCAAGACCGACCCACACAAAAAGGTCAAGGACGGAGCCAGATACACCGTCAGTGAATTACGTAACTGTGCCGGTTCTTGCCATACCTATACGGACAGCTCATTGACAACGATCGAGAAGACCAGAAACAGCCAGCACCGCGCATCAGACTCGGAGTTCTAAAATGAAACTGATTTATAAAACACTATTGTTGCCGATCCTTGTTCTTCTGCTTGCCTGCCTGGCTACCGAGCTCTGCGCTCAACCGATCAGCGGCAGAATCATCAGCGAGGTCGATATTTTTGCCGGTGAAGAGCAGACCGAGGTTCACATCAATTTCAATTTTCCGGTGCGCTACCTGCGCCATTTCCCGGAACAAACCGGAGAGGAGTTGCGCATCCAGCTGCGGCCGATCGCCGTCAGTCCCGATGACCGCGAGGCCCTGTTTCAAAGAGAATCGTTTGTCCCGAATGAACATAACCAGGCGAACCTGTCCGAAGTGATTTACGAGGGGGATAGTTTCAGCGGGCTGTTTCTTACCCTCTATTTTAATGACGTGGAAACCTATCAGGTAAAACAGGGGGCCGATTACCGCAGCCTGACGATTATCGTCACCAGGGTCGGCACAGAAGGGACCACGGATGACTAGTCAGCAAAGACTTCCTTTGGATCAGGTTCTGATCGGCATGCTGGTCGTCATCTGTCTGATGATCACTACAGAGTCAGCATATGCCGTGACCCCTGTTGTCGATAAGGTCACGGTGATCCCCAATGAGGCCGGCACGGCAATCCGTTTCGATTTCAACACGCCGTTGCGTTACGTTGCTCATGCCCCGGCAGCCCGTGGCAACCTGCTGCAGATCGAGCTGAACAGTATTTCTTCCGCGCTGGACGACACAGAGCTGGAACAACGGCAGTTACTGCGCTGGTCCACAGACACAACCACATCTCTGGCAGAGATCATCTACGAGGGGAACGGGCCGAAATCAGCACGGCTGCTGATCCGTTTTAAAGAGCAGACCACTTTTACGATTGAAAACATTGCAGATCCTAGGCAATTGACCATCAACCTGCTCACCGGTTTCGATGCCGAGGATCTGAATAAAAATCGGATAGCGATCAACCTTGAATCAAACCTGGAGAGGATCGACATCACCAAAACCCCGAAACTTCAGGCATTCGAGAAGTACCAACTCTACACCACCCAGTCGAAGGTGTCAGGCAAGCTATGGCACCGGTTACGGCTCGGTTTTTTCGGCAGCAGACAAGAAGCTGAGCAGGTTCTGGCTGGGGTCATCAAAGATTTCCCGACCTCATGGATCACCAAAGCACCAAGGTCGGATAAGAGGGCTGCGGCCATCGCTGCACTTGACGCAACTCCGCTGTCAGCAACAGAAAAAAAACAACCCGTTGCGGCTGACCTCCCTCCGGCAGCAGTGGGACAGCCCGAACCGGCAGAAACTGAACCAGTAGTTACTGAACCGGCAGCGAAACCAACCGCCCTGCCAGACGTAGAAGAGAAAACACCCTCAACTTCAACGGCGCAGATCAAAGCAAAGGGCTTAACGGCAGAGAAAAAGCAGCGCTTGCTGAACGACGGCGAAGCCTCCATGATTGCAGGAGATTTCAGCCGTGCGGCGCTCATTTATACCCGGCTGGTGGAGTTGGCCGACGCAGCAACCAGTCAACAGGCTCTTGAATATCTCGGCCTGGCGCGTGAGCGCAACAATCAGCTGGCTCATGCCAAAGCTGAATACGAAAATTACCTGACCCTCTACCCGGAAGGGGAAGGAGCAGGACGAGTGAAACAACGGCTGGCGGGAGTTATCACCGCACGGGCCACACCGAAAAAGAAATTGCGCCGGGCAAAAACCGCAGAAGGTGCGCCCAAATGGAGGCATGAGGTCTACGGCAGTTTTTCGCAGTTCTATGATCGTGACGTCACCTACACCAACAATGAGGATGCGGTGGTCAATCGTTCGGACCTTTCAACCGACATCGACCTGAATGCCCGTTCTCGCAGTAAAGACTACGACTTACGCGCTACATTCGTCGGCGGCTACAAAAACACGTTTCTCGAAGATGACAACAGCGAAGAACGCATCAGTTCGCTCTATGTCGATGCCCTGGCCCACAAGTTGAAACTCTCAACCCGTGTCGGCCGCCAATCCCGCAGTACCGGCGGTGTGCTTGGCCGTTTCGATGGTGGTCTGATCAGCTGGCAGGCCTTTGACAAAGCAAGCGTCACTCTGGTCGGTGGTTTTCCGGTCGAATCCAGCAAGGAGATAGAGATTGACACCAGCCGGCCTCTCTACGGCATCAGCTTCGATTTAGGAACCTTTGCCGACCGCTGGGACTTTAATGCCTTCTATATCAGCCAGAATGTCGACGGCATCAGCGACCGGGAAGCAGTCGGTGGCGAAGTCCGTTATTTTCACCCCGACTTTTCATTCTTCAGCCTGGTCGATTACGATATTATCTATAACGAACTGAATACATTGTTATTTAACGGCAACTGGTCGGTCACCGACAAAACAATCATCAACGTTTCAGCCGACTACCGCCAGAGTCCGACCCTGACCACCAGCAACGCCCTGCAAGGGCAGACGGCAACGACCATCGACGCCCTGCTGAAAATCTTCAGTGAAGATGAAATCCGTCAACTGGCCCGCGATCGAACCGCCACCAGTCGCTCCTATACCCTCGGTGTCACCCATAGCCTCAGTGAGAAGCTACAGATCAGCGGCGATCTGACTCTCTCCGAGTTTTCCGGCACTCCGACCTCCGGCGGTGTTGAAGGGTTCAACGGCACCGGCTACGATTATTTTTATTCGTTGCAATTTATCGGCAGCAGCCTGATCAAGGAAGGAGATATTGCCATCATCGGTCTGCGCTACTCCGACACCAGCACCTCCAGTACCTATTCAGCGAACATCAATACCCGCTATCCGGTTACCCGCAACCTGCGGCTGAACCCAAGGTTTCTGGTAGACTACCGCATCAACAACAACGGCAGCGGCGAACAACTTAAGTTCAGACCTTTGTTGCGCGTCGAATATCGCTGGAAGCGGCGCTATCATTTTGAATTCGAAGGAGGGCTGGAGTGGTCGACCGAAACAATTTCAGGTTTTGAGGATGATCGTCGCGGCTATTTCTTCACTGCCGGGTACCGTATCGATTTCTGAGCCTAAAGAGAATAGTTTGACTCCCCGGCAGCAAACCGGGGGAGTCTAAGCACCACCGGCTGGGGCGACAACTGCTACAAAAAAATGAAAAGTAAATGAAAAGGAGTTCAACATGAAAACAGAGGGCATTGATCCGCAAACGATAACCCCGGAGGATCACGCGGCAAACAAGATTCTGCGTTTCCGCACATCCGAACGATTGCTGCACTGGGCACTGGCAGTCCCCTTTCTGGTCTGCCTGACGACCGCACTGGTTCTTGTCGTCCACTATAACCCCGATCCGACCCGGCCCTATCGAGCGGTCTTCGCGGCAACCCACCGGATTGCCGGGATCGCCTTCGTTCTGCTGCCGATCCTGGCAACGCTGATCAGCAAGGGGGATTTCAGAACCCACTTTTACAATATCCGTCAAGCCTGGATCTGGACCCTGCACGATATCAAGTGGTTACTGCTGATGGGCTTGGCCGCGGTCAACAAAAAGATCGTCCTGCCGGAACAGGATAAATTCAATGCGGCGGAAAAACTCAACTTCATGTATCTGATGTCTACTTATTCTCTGTACGTTTTTTCCGGAGCCTTTATCTGGCTGACGGATGCCGCCTTTGTCGCCTGGATCGTCCATTGCGCCATTGCCTTTTTGGCGATCCCGCTGATTCTGGGGCACATTTATATGGCAGTGATCAATCCCGGCAGTCGTGTCGGCCTGCCGGGGATGTTTACCGGCTATGTCGATCGTCACTGGGCCAGACATCATTACACCAAGTGGTACCGGGCACATTTTGAGAATGAAGAGAAGGTTGTTGCCCTGGCCGCCGCAGAGCAGTCCGGCAGAACACCTCATGCAGAAGGACACCCGCCGCACCAAGCCGGTCGGGCCGGACAAGAGGTCACAAGATCGACCGGCTCGTTCTTCTCCGACAACGAAATCAGCGAACTGCTGAACTTTCTCGGAATAAAAAAGGCCAGCTGACTCTTCCCTCTGCATACAGGTTCTATCCTCCAATCGACCCGCAAACCGGAAGAACCCACGACCTCAACGTCGTGGGTTCTTCTGTTTGCGGCCGTTACTGAGCGGCTCAACGTCCGTCAAATTCTGTAAGCCATCCCCGGACAGCCCCTGAAACAAAGGCTGAAATCACCATTCTTTTCTTGACCAATAGCAGATTCTGCAAGATGATTCGGCTGGCCGTGCAACTTTTCTGCTCGGCCGTCAGTCATAGGCTAGCAACTGAAGGAGGGAGACCTCCAAGCGTCCCCTCCCTGAATCAGTTTCTTGTCACAGCAGTAAAGAGAGGGATCCAACAATCATGTCAGATGCACTGCAATTTACCGTCGGCGGCCTGCTGGAAGATACCGCGCGCCGTTTTCCGCACAACGACGCGCTGGTCTATCCCGACCGCGACCTGCGCCTCAGCTATCGACAATTCGATCAGTTGACCGACCGGGTCGCCAAGGGGCTGTTCCGTCTCGGCGTCCGCAAGGGCGACCATGTTTCCATCTGGGCGACCAATGTGCCTGAATGGGTGATCCTGCAGTTTGCCACCGCCAAGATCGGTGCCGTACTGGTGACCATCAACACCAACTACAAGTCGGCCGAGCTCGATTACGTGCTCAAACAGTCGGATTCGACCACCCTGTTTCTGGTCCAAGGGTTCAAGGATACCGATTACGTCGATACGGTTTATAGCGTGCTGCCGGAGTTGAAAAAAGCCGAGGCAGGGGATTTTCACTGCGAGAAGCTGCCGTTTTTGAAGAATGTCATCTTCCTCGGCAAGGAGCATCATGAGGGGATGCTCAATTATCAGCAGATCGAAAAACTCGGCGAAGAGGTCTGCGACGAAGTTCTGAAAGAACTGAAAAAAGACCTGCATCCCGATGAAGTGATCAACATGCAGTACACCTCAGGCACCACCGGTTTCCCCAAGGGGGTAATGCTGACCCACTACAATATCGTCAACAACGCCTACAACATCGGCAAATGCATGGAGTTCAGCGAAAAGGACCGGCTCTGCATCCCGGTCCCCTTCTTTCACTGCTTCGGCTGCGTACTCGGCGTTCTGGCCTGCGTCACTCACGGCGCAACCATGGTGCCGGTAGAAACCTTCGAACCGGAGAGCGTGCTGAAAACCGTCGAGGCCGAAAAATGCACCGCCCTGCACGGCGTGCCGACCATGTTTATCGCCGAACTGGAACACCCGAATTTCAAGCAGTACGACCTCTCCAGCTTACGCACCGGCATCATGGCCGGTTCTCCCTGCCCGATCGAGGTGATGAAGCAGGTGATCAGCGACATGAACTGCTCCGAAATCACCATCGCCTACGGCCAGACCGAAGCTTCGCCGGTGATCACCCAGACCCGCACCCAGGATCCGATCGAGCGCCGCGTCGCCAGCGTCGGTCAGGCGCTGCCCGAGGTAGAGGTCAAAATCGTCGACATCGACAGCGGCGCTGAACAGCCCGCCGGTGAGCAGGGCGAACTCTGCACCCGCGGTTACCTGGTGATGAAGGGCTACTACAAGCTGCCGGAGGAGACCGCTCTGGCGATCGACGGGGACGGCTGGCTGCACACCGGCGACCTGGCGGTGATGGATGGAAACGGCTACTGCCACATCACCGGGCGGATCAAGAACATGATCATCCGCGGCGGCGAAAATATCTACCCGCGTGAGATCGAGGAGTTCCTCTACACCCACCCCAAGGTTTCCGACGTGCAGGTTTTCGGCGTGCCGGATGAAAAATTCGGCGAACGAGTGATGGCGGCGATCAAGCTGCGCGAAGGGGTCGAATGCAGTAGCGAAGAGATCCGCGATTTTTGCCACGACAAAATCGCCAACTACAAGATCCCCCACTACGTGAAATTCGTCGACGGCTACCCGATGACCGCCAGCGGCAAGATTCGGGTTTTCCGGCTGCGTGAGATGGCCATCGAAGAATATGGTCTGGAAGCAGCAGAGGCGGTCGCTACGGCCTGAGAGTCTCGTCGGCGATGAAAAGTTCGTAACGGCTCCCTGGAGCCGTAGCTATCCTGATCATTCAGCAACGGAGGAGCGCATTATGTTCAAGGTCATCCCGAATGGTACAGATCGCCTGGATATCGAGTTGAGTGGAAAGTTGAACGCAGAAGAGATGAAAGTTGCCCTGGACGAGCTGGTCAGTAAATCGCAAAACATCGAAAACGGGAAAATGTTGTACGAAATTATCGACTTTCATCTTCCGTCGCTCGGGGCCATCGCAGTTGAATTTTCACGCTTGCCGGCGATGTTTGCGCTGATGAAAAAGTTTGATCGCGCAGCGGTATTGACAGATAAAACCTGGTTGAAGAAGGTAAGCGAGTGGGAAGGAGCCTTGTACCCAGGTCTGGAAATCAAGGCTTTTAATCGAGATCAGAGAACGGAAGCAGAAACCTGGTTATCGGATTAAGGTTGATCCTTTCGCAAAAATGCACGGGTTACCCCCGGAAAGCTGTATGGAGTATAATGAAAAGCAGAATCACGATGGCAGTCATCACGAGAAAGGAGAGGAACGGTGAAAAGCAATATCCTTTTAAAATCGCTTCTTTCGTTAACGCTGGCATTGAGTCTGTCGGCCTGCAGCAAGCCGTACTCCTTAAGCAACCTGCCGAAAACGACGGCGGTCCCCTATCAGCTGCAGCTTGAGTTTTCTTCGGCATTGGATGATCTTTATTATGTGTTTTCCGGCCCGGCTCTTACCTATAGCCGCTTCCCGGTCAACACCCGATTGTCAGCCTTGTTCAGAGAACAGACCCAACAGCAGTCATCCCCCAGCGCTCCCAGCCGGGCAGTCCTCAAAATCCATATCGAACAGCTGAAAACCGAGTTTGATGAAATCGGTCAGAACCGCCCGGCGGAACCGGTGCTGGTAGCCACGCTTGGTGACGGCCGTGCGTTCCTGGCGGGTGACTTTAATCAGGGGGGGGATTTTCCGTTGCCCAGAATCACCCGTAAAACCGCAAGGATGACACTTCTTCTCCAACTGGAAAGAGCAGGGCAAACGCTGGAAGAGAAAAGGGTGGAGATCGAGCACACCGAGAGCCACAATTGGTACGAAGAGGACGGTTCCTTCGTCGATTATTACCGCTACAGCTACAAGCCGGTCCTTGACGGAATTTATCGTAAAGCCCTCGTCGAAGTGGGAACCTTTGTTGAACAGACGCTGGGCAACTGATCGGAAGCGGAAGAAAAAGATCAGGCCGGTGCTTTGCTCAGCAACCGAATCCCCGTTTCCAGCCCTTCCAGGGTCAGCGGAAACATCCGCCCTTCCATGATCTGCTGCACCATGCCGACCGACTGGGTGAAGTTCCACCAGCCCTGCGGGGTCGGGTTGAGCCAGATCGCATCTTTATAGCTGTCGAGCAACCGCTGCCCCCAGACATAGCCCGCTTCTTCGTTCATATGTTCAACGCTGCCGCCGACCATCGAAATTTCGTAGGGGCTCATAGCGGCATCACCGACAAAGATCAGTTTATAGTCCGGGCCGTAGGTGTGCATGACATCCCAGAGATCGATCCGCTCGGCGCGGTAACGCTGATTGTCGCGCCAGACGCTTTCATAGACAAAGTTGTGGAAATAGAAATATTCCAGATGTTTGAATTCGGTCCGCGCTGCAGAGAACAGTTCCTCGCAGATTTTGATGTGTTCATCCATTGAACCGCCGACATCAAAAAACAGCAGCACCTTGATCTTGTTGTGCAGCTTGGGAACCAGCTGTAGATCGAGATAACCTGCGTTGTTGGCGGTGGCGCGGATGGTGCCGGGCATATCAAGCACCTCCGGCGCTCCTTCACGGGCAAAGTGACGCAAACGTCGCAACGCAACCTTGATGTTGCGGGTGCCCAACTCGACTGAGCCATCGAGGTTTTTGAACTCGCGTTTATCCCAAACCTTCACCGCCCGCCGATGCCGAGAGCCATCCTGACCGATACGGATCCCTTCCGGATTATAGCCGTAAGCCCCGAAGGGCGAGCGGCCGCCGGTACCGATCCATTTGCTGCCGCCCTGATGGCGTTCTTTCTGTTCCGCCAATCGCTGCTTCAATGTCTCCATCAGCTTTTCAAAACCGCCGAGAGCCTCGATCTGGGATTTCTCTTCCTCAGAGAGAACCAGCTCAGATAATTTTCGCAACCACTCCTCGGGGATGTGGGTTTCGAGGTCTTCACCGAGATCGGTCACCCCCTCAAAATACTGCGCAAAGACCCGATCGAACTTGTCAAAATGGGTCTCATCCTTGACCAGACAAAGCCGCGCCAGATAGTAGAAATCCTCAACGCTGCCCCAGATCACCTGCTGATCGAGCGCTTCGAGCAAGCTCAGATACTCGCGGATGGTGACCGGGATTTTGGCCTGTTTCAGTTGCAGAAAAAAATCGACTAGCATGGATTGATAAGTCTTTCAGAAAAAAATCAGTCAGTGTTCTCTGGGGGCTTTGATACATCCTCCCCCCACAATAACCAGTTTACCCTCCTGCCAAACCACAGCATACTGGCCCAAGCGTTTTTTCTTTTCCAAGGTTTGTGCTACCGCCTTCTAAAGAGATCCCAGCATAACCTGCCCATCCTTTGAAAGTGCCTTTTTCGAAGTCGAGCTCAGGTATCGGCCTTCAGTAGTGATTGAAAAAATCCTCGCGAAAAATATTGTGATGATTTCGCTCTGATCAAATACCCATCAAGCAAAACTAAAAGCTCAACTACGCGAAGTTACTGGTCATTTAGTAATGATGGGTCATTTTCAAACCTCTTCAGTCAAACAACGGTCAAACAACGGTCAAACAACGGTCAAACAAATACGAATCGATCATCAAACCCACCACAAGTAGATATTTTCGGCCCTCGCTACATACGGTTTCATCGTGGCAACGGATCAGACCAGAAATATATTTCCAACTTGCATTCATTCCGAATTCATGTAAACGTTACCAATAAGTTTTTGAGTGCCTTGGCGGTGTGAACAGCTACTGTTCGCTAACCGACATGTGTGCTCTGTTAGTAGTTTTTTAAAAGGGTCCTCGCAAGGTGAGCAGTTACTGCTCGCTGCAACGAGGGCTCTTTTGTTTTATGCTTTTATATTTCAGCCAATCAAGAATCCTGACAACTCGTTTCAGATCTGTCTTAAATGCCGGATCTGCTGTTGAAAAAAACGACGGTTCGTTGGTTAGAATACTCTTTAGAAATTCATGCAGCCCTTCAATATCAATATTTTTCCAAGACAATTTGGATTTTAAAACATCCCCCCCACCTTTCTAAAACGCTACCAGCTTCTCACCCAGCTGATGCTTGAGGTTCCATTTCTTGGTGGTATCGACCGCCCGCTCCAGGCAGATAAAGATCTCATCGCGGCTAAAGTCCGCTCCTACAGTTGTTGTAGGAGCCCCTTCAGGGGCGATGGACTGAACACGGCCACCCAGGGCGACGACGGTGGCATCGTGCAGTTCAGCATCGAGGCAGACCAGCGCGCACTTATGGCCGTCACTCACACGGTAGACGCTGTTGGCGGTGAACTCAGCAACCGGCTCGCGAGTATAACTGAGCTGGAAGCCGTTTTTGAGCATCACCTCGTCGAAGATGTCGGCTTCGTTAAACAGCGAATAGAGGGTCGCTTCCTTGTCGACGATGTACTGCCTGAGCAGAGCGATATTCTCCTCGCTGGTGTTGTCAGGATCGGGCTGAAATTCGACGCGGGGGAAGTGGCTCTTGACCAGGCGGTAGACCTTGAAGCCGGGTTTGTAGGGTTCTTGCCCTTGTTCGAACAGCCCCTGCTGTTGCTTCTCGGCCTGCTCTTGTTCGATGCGGGCGATGACCCGCTTGTTGCGTTCGATGGTGATGTCGGAGATTTTCTTGTAACCGGCCTTCTACTCCTCAGAATTTAAGTCAGTCTGTTCAGGGAGTTGGACAAGGATAAATTGGCGGTTTCCGTCGTCCTCCAAGTTAAAGTTAAGGGCAGCATGTGCGGTAGTTCCAGACCCGGCAAAAAAATCCAGTATAATGTCGTCCTCCTTGACACCACATACGGACATCAAGAATTTGATAAGTTCTGTGGGCTTCGCGAAATCAAACGGAATATCTAATTCTTTCAATTCAGCCGAACTATGTCGACTTTCAAATTTTTGAAGAATGTTGCCTGGTAGTTGCCCTTGTTCTAGGCGGTCATTAAGCCAGATTTTATAGTAAACATTCCAACTTGCCTTTGAACCGTCTGGCTTTACTAATGAAGTTCTATCGCTTTTTATGAACTCAACATTTTGCTGATTTTTTTCCTTTGAGTATCTCGGAAATGTCCATCGCCAAACACCATCACCATCCAGTGGTTTAACCTGGTCCCCCTCGGACTGTTTATCTGGAAACGAAATCCCGGGCGGGATTACCAGCTCACCATCTGGGCATTCGATATAAAATCTCTGGTTAGCTCGCGTATCAAGCATTGCCTGATACAATCCCATCACTCTGTATTTTTCGCCTTTCCGAGGCCCATTTTCAGCGGTTTTTGTATAAACTTTATCAATCAAATTCTGGCCAATTTCTTCTCTAAAGGGACCAAGTCCATCTATATTCTTCGCAATTACAGCTACATAATCTACACAGGGTGAAAAATGAACTCCTTTCTGACCGCCAGTTTTCATAACACGGGAGCAAACTGTTATTAAGTTCCTTTCCCCAAAAACCTCATTACACAGATGAAGCAAATTCCCAAGTTCAGTCTCTCCGATTGAAATGATGATCACCCCATCTTCGCGCAACAGTTGCCGCGCCGCCAACAGCCGGGGGTACATCATATTCAGCCAGTTGGAATGATAACGCCCGGTGCTCTCGCTGTTGGTGTCGACCTTGAAAGGGTGTTGAAAAGTACCCTATCAGGACCAGCTAGTATTAACCCCTGATGCTTTTAAAAGCATTTTTTTGTAGATTCTCGGCCATCAGTAATAGCTGTCGAGGCTTATCCTCTTGTTTTTAAGCTTTTAAGACCCATT
>JAJRQI010000028.1 GCA_024280335.1 Deltaproteobacteria bacterium | reverse complement strand
TCATTCCCGCGAAGGCGGGAATCCAGTGTTTTTAAGACGCGTGGATCCCCGCTTTCGCGAGGATGACGGTCTTTGATCTTGGTTTTAAGGGACTTTCAGTCCCCATCAAACCTCTGCACTTTAGTGCAGAGTGGTTTAGTGAGGAGGGTTTTGGGATTGAGCCGATCACAAGCGTTTAAGCTGGAATATGCTTTTACTGCAGTTCTGATTCTCGGGATTTGTGTCATTTATGCACAAATCTTCCAAGGTCTCTACTTCGATTTGTTGAATGACGACAACTATTCGCATGGTTTTCTGGTTCCGCTGATATCCGGATACTTTATCTGGCAAAATAAAGATGAACTCGAGAAACTTGCATTTCGTCCCGCCAACAGCGGTTTGGGCTTAATTCTTTTTTCTCTGGCGGTCTTGATTGCCGGTGTCGCTGCGCAAGAATATTATTCCATGCGCTCCTCACTTGTTTTTCTTCTTGCTGGGATTGTTGTTTTTCTGCTTGGTTGGCAATGGCTGAAAGCACTGGCACTGCCGATCGGTTTTCTGTTTTTCATGATCCCGCTCCCTTACATTGTTTACGATGCGATCGCTTTTCCCCTTAAACTCTTTGTTGCCAAATTCTCAGTTATCTCGCTGAAACTGATGGGAGTTGTGGTCTTACGCGAGGGCAACATTATCATGTTCCCGCAGACCGTACTGGAAGTGGCTGATGCCTGCAGCGGTCTGCGATCTTTGATGTCACTGCTGGCGCTAGGGGTGGCTCTGGCGGTTTTTTCGCAGAAGAAGATGTCGCGCCGAGTGTTGTTGGTGTTTTTGACTGTGCCGATCGCCGTGGCGACCAATATGCTCCGGGTCATCGGCACCGGGTTTCTGGCGCAATATTACGGTGCTGCTGCTGCCGAGGGATTTTTTCATGAATTCGCCGGGATGGGGGTATTTGTTCTGGCGATGGTTCTGCTTTTTGCGTCGAGTGGTGTGCTGCGGAAGGTCTGGCCGTAAAAGCAAAATCATTAGCCGCAGATACACGCAGATACACGCAGATTGACGCTGATAAGGCTTTCAAGTTAAGAACAACAATATTATTTTGCTTTTGTTTATCTGCGAATATCTGCGGTCAAATCAAGGTTAAGTGTTTTTGAACTTGAAGTATCCATCAGCAAAGCAAACGGGCGAGAGCAAGTATTTATGCATATAATCAAACCATACCGTTTTTTCATTCTCTACATTATCCTCGGTTTAGCAGCCATCTACGTATACACCCGCTCGGAAGCTGCGGTGCCGACCAATAAACCACTTGATCTTTTTCCGCAGCGCGCGGGAAGTTGGTCAATGATCGGCCAGGCACGGTTCGATGAGCAAATACTTGATGTGCTTAAACCATCTGATTATCTCTCGCGTACCTACGAAGATCAGGACGGAAATCGTCTATCCCTCTACATCGGTTTCCACGATGGTGGTCCGCAGAGCGGACCGATCCATTCACCGAAACAGTGCCTGCCCGGAAGCGGCTGGAACCGTTTGAAGGATGAGGTCAAATCTGTTGATGTTACCGGTCAAGAGATTCCTTATGTTGCAGCTATTTACCAGAAGGATATAGAAAAACAGTTATTCCTTTACTGGTTCCAGGTCCGTGAGCAGATCCTGACCAATGAATATGCCCTGAAGCTGGCGATGGTGAAAAATTCAATTCTGGATAATCGGCGTGATTCAGCCTTTATCCGGCTGTCGGTCATGTCTGGTGAGGATGAAACTCAAGCTGTTGCGCTCGGAGAGCAGTTTATTCGTGACTTTTACCCGGCGATTCATGCGTCACTTCCGCGTTAGGATTATAGGATAAGACCGCAATATCTTTTCCCGAGGCTGCTTCTGTTTACTGCAATGGGTAAAATAAATGACTGCTGATGTGTTGCAATGGGCAAATGTTTTAGTCTGTGGTCTGGTCGGATTGCTGTTGTTATTGCGCAGGCCATATTCAACAGCGGTCTTCTTCTTTATCCTGAGTCTTTTCTCTATTGCCGCTTTATCGTTTCTTGAGTTGCGAATTCTCAGCAATCCAGAAGAGCTGTTGTACTGGAGAGCGTACAGTACTTTTTCTGAAGCTGTGGTCGTTGTCTCCTGCTACTTCTATGCAAAAACCTCTTTTCGTGACAATTCCCAGATTTACAAAGGGTTCGGCTTCTGGATTTCGGCCATCCTTGCAGGTCTGTTGTTGCTTTTTGCCTTTTTTACCCCCGCTGAAAGTCTTATTTTTTCCCCCGATTTTGCTGAAGAAAAAATCCTCTTTTTAAGCAAACAGGGATTCGCTTTTTATCTGTTGCTGATGGTTTTTCTGGTGTTCGGTTTGGTGCAGTTGGAAAGATCTCTGGCCGCATTGCATCAACTTCAGCGTTGGCAGATCAAACTGGAAATTATCGGCAGCGGTCTGCTGCTGGCGACATTTGCGCTTTATTTCAGCCACAGTCTGCTTTATCGCTCCATCAATATGAATTATCTGCTGCCACGTTCAAGTGTAATTCTGCTGGCGGTGGGGCTGGTTGTCTATTCACGCTTCTTTCGTGGCGAGAGTTCAAATCTGGCCTTGTCGCGCGGGATTGCCTATCGGTCTTTTGTGCTGCTGATTGTCGGCGGCTATCTCATCTTGCTCGGCCTGATCGGTGAGGGGCTGCGCTACCTGAATATCCCCAATGCACAGAATCTGTTCTACGTAATCTTGTTGCTCGCCGGATTGGGGTTTGCGGGGATTTTTCTCTCGGAAAAGTTGCGCCGCAAACTGAAGGTTCTGCTGCATAAAAATTTCTATCAGAGCAAATACGATTATCGTGAACAGTGGGAGGATTTTGCCGAACGGATTGCTGATGCAAGGTCCTTGTCTGAAATACAGATTTCGCTTCTCGATCTGTTCAGTACGACCTTTGCCTGTAAGGGCGCAGCGTTCTATCTGCTGGACCACGAGACCGATACCTATAGCAATACCGCCTTCTTTAACTTCAGAAGAGATTGGCGCCCTTTCTCTTTGGATGATCCGCTGATTGTTAAATTGCAGCAGAAGGACTGGATCGTCAATCTGACTGAGGCGAATCCGGAACTTGCCGAATCCTTGATTGAATCTTTTACCGATGTCGGGGCTTTTCTGGTTGTTCCGCTGTTTTTTGATGAGGAGCTGGCTGGGTTTATTGTTCTCGGCGAGCAGATCAACCGTGGCGAAGAATTGACCTATGAAGATTACGACCTGATGCGTATGCTGGCCCGGCAGGTAATCGCGACGGTGCAGGGTTTGCGTTTGGCGGAGCAGCTGTCGACAGCCCGTGAACTGGCAGCGATCGGTAAGATTTCTACCTTTGTTCTGCATGATCTGAAAAATCAGGTGTCAGGACTCTCTCTGATGCTCGATAATGCTCGCGATTACATTGCTGATCCAGAGTTTCAGCAGGACATGCTGGAGACGGTCGGGAATACCGTCGGAAACATGAAAAAGCTGATCGCCCGGTTGAAAAATCTTAAAGAAAAACCTGCGCTGGTTATTGCCTCGGTTGCGTTAAATACGATCATTCAGGATGCGGTTGAGGCCGCCGGCCGGCCTGTTGAGATTGCGGGCGATTCGGTCAAAGTTGCGGTTGACGATGAAGAAATCTATAAAGTTGTGTTGAACCTACTGGTGAATGCCGCCGAAGCGACCAGCAACGGCGAGCCGATCAAGATTGCTTACGGTACGCGAAAAGGCTCGGCCTTTGTTGAGGTCAGCGATTCCGGTTGTGGAATGAGTGCTGAGTTTATCAAAACTCACCTGTTCAAACCGTTTGAAACCACGAAGAAGCATGGTTTCGGTATCGGCTTGTATCAATGTAAACAGATCGCCGAATCGCACCAGGGGAGTATTTCTGTTGAGAGCAGGGAGGGAGAGGGGACAAGGTTCACATTATTGCTCCCCCTGGCTCCTTAAATTGGTTAGTATCAGTTAGGGCTTTGCACTGTTTGATGAAAGATATAAATCTTCCCTCGCCCCCCTTTGTAAAGGGGGGGAATACCGCATTGAATGTCAACTTCCCCCTTTATTAAAGGGGGATTGAGGGGGATTTGAACCTCAGCAAGGACCAAACGGACAAGGCTGAGTTTCAGCAGAATATTTTTGCAGGAGACGGCATCGGTACACTGTTGAGTATCGGGTCGCTCGCTGTTCTTGGAGGGTCTTTTGGAAAAACTGTTGCTTGTCGATGACAGTCCTGAAATCAGAAAACAGCTTAAATGGGGATTGGCGAAAGAGTATCGGGTACTTTTGGCCGAAAGCGTTGATCAGGCCCTCAAGCTGTTTGAACAGCACCAGCCAAAGGTTGTGACCCTGGATCTGGGTTTGCCGCCGGATGTTGATGGTGCATCCGAGGGGTTACGTTGTCTGCAGACGATTCTGCAACAGCAGCCCAATTGTAAGGTAATTGTGCTCTCCGGTAACGAAGATCACCAGAATGCTCTGGCGGCCATCGATCTGGGTGCCTACGATTTTTATCATAAGCCGATCGATCTGGTCGAATTAAAGATCATCCTCACCCGCGCCTTTCATGTTGCAGGTCTGGAAGAGGAAAATCGTCGCTTACAGTCGGCAACCCAGAAGGAAACAGGCGGCTACAGCGGTATTTTCGGTCTCTGTCCGCAGATGCAGAAGGTCTTTGCCACGATTAAAAAGGTCGCCTCAATCGATGTGCCGATACTTATTTTAGGCGAAAGCGGCACCGGCAAAGAGATCGTCGCCCAGGCGATCCATCAGCGCGGCATCCGCAAAGATGGCAATTTTATCGCTATTAACTGCGGAGCGATTCCGGAAAACCTGCTCGAATCGGAACTGTTCGGTCATGAAAAAGGCTCCTTTACCGGTGCCCAGTCGCGGGTTCAAGGAAAGGTTGAGTTTGCCGATCAGGGAAGTCTGTTCCTCGATGAGATCGGCGAGATGCCGGCACTGTTGCAAGTCAAGATGTTGCGCTTTTTGCAGGATAAGCTGATCCAGCGAGTTGGTGGACGGGACGATATTGCGGTTGATACCCGCATCATTGCCGCGACCAATATCGATATCAACGAGGCGATGCAGAATGGAACTTTCCGCGAAGATCTCTACTATCGCCTTGGGGTGATTACCATTGAATTACCGCCGTTGCGCGAACGGGGTGATGATCTGGAGTTATTGGCCAATGTTTTTCTGCGTCGCTTCAGTAACGAATTCAGTATCAAGGTGCGTGGTTTCAGTGCTGCAGCGCTGAACTGGATCAATGATTATCACTGGCCGGGTAACGTGCGTGAACTGGAGAACAAGATCAAACGCGCAATCGTGATGGCGGAAACACCGATTATCGAACCTTGGGATCTGGGCTTTGAAGAGCGTGACATCTTGACCGGAGTTGAGTCGGTTGCTGAAGTCAGCAAACAGAACACTGGTATTGAATTCGCCGGTTTGACCTTGAAAGAAGCCCGTCAGCAACTCGATCAGCAATTGGTGCAGCGAGCACTGGAGCAATGTCAGGGGAATGTGCAGAAGGCTGCGGAAAAATTAGCCGTCAGCCGACCGACATTTTATGATCTGTTGAAAAAACATGGGTTGCATGGGAATTAGCTTTGCAAGCGTTTAGAAGGTCTCTGTTGTGAACTGAAATGTAGTGCTTGAATAGAGCTGCGTCGGATCGTTAACATCGACGCCGACCACCTTCCAGTAGTAGGTGGTTTCCGCTTCCAGGTCGTATGCCTGATGATAGTCGCTGGTTCCTTTATCAACCGAAAAAACGCTGGTGGATGGCGTGATCGGGCTGTTTTCAGTCCCGCGCGGGGTGCTTGAATCACCACCACCACCGCCCCCGCCGCAGGAAGTGAGAGCCAGGCAGAGGGTCAAGCCTGCGGCCGCTGCAGCATAACCCCTTTTCGGGGTTTTCAGTGACCGGAAAAGGGTCAACAACAAGCCGCTCAAAAGACTGATGATCAGCAACGGGTACCATTGACTGTCAGAATTATTGCTGGTCGGGGCGACTGCAGCAACCAGCTCAGGATCGCTGCCATAGAAGAGGGTATAACGAACATCCAGCCCGGCCGGAGCGGTCGACCACTGAAAGGTCGCCGGTACCGGCTCATTGACCGCGTGATCAGCCGGCACCAACAGCTGAGGCATCCAGCCGCTACTGACGATGTTCGAATATGAGCTTTCATAGCCGGAGGCATCGTAGGCGGTCAGTGTAAAATAATAGTTCGTGTTATCTTGCAGGCCGGTTATGGTTGTGGTCAACACATTGCCGACATCAATCGGTGAAGTGCCTTCGACAGCACCGACGCCGTTAAGAGGGGGAGTGGGATCGTTTTGCTGGTAGTAGACTTTGTAACCCGTAACCGATGCGGTTGGGCTGGCGTCCCACGAAAGGGTGACTTCAGCACAGAATCCCGTTGTAGAAATCAGTAGTGAAGTCAATAGGATAATAAATCCTAAATACTTGGTCATTTATTCCTCACTTTCATCAAGCCGCCATACTAACAAAAGACAGTGAAAATTCGAACTTTTTTTAGTTTTTTTTGTACTTTTGTCTGTGGTTGGAGAGCGTAAATTATGAAGCTTACCGATGTAATCCAAAAATGTCACTTATTCTCAGGTGTTACTGATGAGGATCTGGTTTTGTTGGTTGAAATCTGTCGCTTGCGTGAGCATCCACGTGCTGACATTCTTTTTGAGCAGGGGGAAACGGCAACTGGGTTTTACGTTGTCGCAGCCGGCAAAGTAAAGATCTATAAACTGTCTCCGGACGGTAAAGAGCGGATCCTGCATATCATTCAGCCGGGGAATACCTTTGCCGATGCAGCGATTTTTGCCGATGGCTGTTATCCCGCCTTTGCTGAAACCCTGGAAAAGTCCAGCCTGATTTTTTTCCCAAAAGCCGATTTCCTGAATCTGCTGCATCAGCATTCACAGATCTCGATCAATATGATCGGCGGGCTGGCCCGTTTTCTGCGCCAATTTACCACCCAGATCGAAGATTTGACCTTTCGCGATGTGCCGGCACGATTGGCTCGCTATCTGTCTGACCTGGGTGGGGATCAGCAAGTAAATCTGGTGTTGCCGATCTCCAAGAGTCAGTTGGCGTCGAACCTGGGGACTGTCAGTGAAACCCTCTCCCGAACTTTCCGAAAATTATCCGATGAGGGGATTATTCAGGTGCAGGGGAAAAATATTGAAATTCTGGATGTCGATCGTTTGCTCGATCTGGCCGATAGTTATAAAGAACTTTGATGGCTTAGCCATCTGACCATCAAGCTAGGAGTTAATGCCGTGCGTCTGACAGTCCTTTTGTGCTGGTTATTGATCCTCTGTTCGGGTTGTTCTATCGGCTCCCGCTTTCATGCAGTCATGCCTGCAGAACGGTTACTAACTGAGTTGTCTGCGGACGAAATCTTCGCTATCCATCCTGCTGGCGATACGGTTGCTTACGTCAATAGCGGTCTGGAATTGCTGCGCTTGTCGGATGGTTATCGACAGCGGCTGCTGTTTGATACACCTGATGCGATAATCTGGACAGCAGATGGCCGACAACTTGTGGTCGCGCTGCGTGGAGCTGAAAAGACCCGGCTGGTTAAGTTAACTGCGAATGAAGATAATCGACAGCAGGTCTTTGTTGATGAACAGATTACCGACTTTGCCTGGCTGACGGATGGTCGTTTGCTGGCGATGGCGCAAAAAATTGAAGAGAACAAGGGGATTGTTCATGTCCAGGCATTGCTGTTGATCTGGGATGGCGGCCGGGATGTCGAACGTAAACCGCTTTACCGTTTCTCCTACCCTAAACCTCTTTCCGCCGATCGCCCGTTTGCCGAACAGATTGTCCACCGTTTCGATCTGTCGCCCCTGAAAGATGAGTTGATCTACAGCCGTTACCTTGAGCCGCCGGCCCCGATCGGGCGGGTCGAGCAGGTGCTCTACAATCTACAAACCGGCCGAGAGATTGTCCTTGCTGAGAACAGCAGTCGGCAGTTGCAGGCCTTGCTGGCTGCGGACGGTGAGCATGTTCTTGTGGCTAAAAGCGGGGAGGTCGTTTTTCTCAATCCCTGGACGGATAAGGTGGGATATCGTTGGGCGGGACCGGGAACGGCTCTGCAGATGGCTGCGGGAAGAGAGCTTTTCCTGATTGATGGACGGCTGTTCAGCGGTGACCAGCTGCTGTTGACACTCCCTCCTGAGATCTGGGGGCAGTTCAGTCAGGATGGTTCTCGACTGTTTGTTGTGAATAAGCAAAAACTCTATCTGGTCGATGATTATTCCGTCCCTGGAAAAACCCAATTCTCCGATCTGGAAAAAGTAAGGCTGCAGAACATTCGCCAGCAACGCAGTCGCGGTGAAATCAGCATCCGCAGTTACTATCAGGCACGTAACAATATTCTTCATCCTTGACCCTGATCAAGGAGATCTTTCTCGCCTGAGGTAGAATCGCTGGCATGAAACAGCAAGGTTCCTCTCGCCCAGTTTTGACGCGCAAAGAACGCAAGGATCTCAAAATTCTTGCGCTTTTCACGTCCGTTTACTGTAAAGCTCATCATCTGGAGCAGCAGACTCCTGTGCTCGGTCTACCCCCAGACCTTGGCCGTTTGCAGCGGTTCCACTGTTGTGCCGAGTGCCGGGAATTTCTCCTTTACGCCATCGAGCGCCGCCTGAAATGTCCGCTTGAGCCCAAGCCGGTTTGCAAGCACTGTCAACAACACTGTTATCGCTCCGGTCATCGGGAAAAGGTACGAGAAATTATGCGTTTTTCCGGCAAAAGGTTGATCCGGCGCGGTCGGCTCGACCTCCTCTGGCATTATCTTGTTTAGAAGTAACCAGCGGCGTGGTGGATGGCCTCGCGATGCCCACTCCAAGGGCCGCATGAACCCATCCCTGGGGCTTGACTGACGCCATCCTGGCGCCAGACACCCTTGAAGTGGGCACCCCGAGGCCACCGAGCTGAATAGTTTCAAATAGAGAAGTCAAATCTCATAATAAAGGAGTTCCACAATGGCGATTCGTGAAATGGTGAATATTGATGAGGACAAGTGTGACGGTTGCGGACTCTGCGTGCCTTCCTGTGCTGAAGGAGCGATTCGGATTATTGATGGTAGAGCGAAACTGGTCGCCGACAATCTCTGCGACGGCTTAGGGGCCTGTCTGGGTGACTGTCCGCAAGATGCGATTACTATCGAAAAGCGTGAAGCGGATGAGTTTGATGAGGTTGCGGTAGACCAGCGATTGAAGGAGATCGGCCGTGAACCGATCCCGCACGGTCATCCTCCAGTGCCGTCTGACTGTGGTTGCCCCTCAGCCAAAGTACAGAGTTCTGCCCCGGCACCGGGTGGTTGCCCGTCAGCACGGATGATGAACTATGACAGCAAACCGGGACCTATTGATGATCAAGTCGATCAGCGTCCTTCACAATTGCGTCAATGGCCGGTTCAACTGCATCTGGTCCCGCCGACCGCACCCTTTCTGCAAGAGAAAGAGGTCCTGTTGGCCGCAGATTGCGTTCCCTTTGCCTACGCTGATTTTCACAAGGGTATTCTCAAGGAGAGGGCACTGTTGATCGCCTGTCCTAAGCTGGACAATACCGAACCTTACGTGGCAAAACTGGTGACCATGCTGCAACAGAGCAACATCAAAAAACTGATCGTTGCCCACATGGAAGTGCCCTGCTGCTCCGGGTTGATCGCCATAGCGCGGCAGGCGCTGACCGAAAGCGGCGTGGATGTTCCGTTCGAAACGATCAAAATTGGGGTTCAGGGGAGTTTGTTGTGAATTTTTGACCCGATATTTCAACATCTTTTTAACGGGCTCTGGATTTCCAGGGCCCTTTTTTCGTGCAGTTTGTGTATGATACCGGCTGATTAACTAATCCCTGGATCCGTGAGGAGGGTTTTTAAGATGCTTTTGCCGGTTATTTTATCTGGAGGTGCGGGGACACGTTTGTGGCCGCTGTCACGTGAATCATATCCCAAACAGCTACTACCATTAACCAGTGACAAAACCATGTTGCAGGAAACCGTTTTGCGCTTAACGGGCATTGCCGATATCGGTCAGCCGCTGGTGGTCTGCAACGAGAGCCATCGTTTCATGGTTGCTGAGCAGCTGCGGCAGCTGGAGGTTGTGGCAAGCTCGATTATTCTGGAACCCTGTGGGCGCAATACGGCACCGGCCGTTGCTGTTGCGGCGTTACAGGCGCAGGCAACTGGAGATGATCCAATCTTGCTGATACTGCCGGCAGACCACCTGATTCGTGATGTCGACCTGTTTCAACAGACTGTCCTCGCTGGCGTAGAGCTGGCAGCAGAGGGTTCTCTGGTCACCTTCGGTATTGTTCCTGATGCTCCGGAAACCGGCTATGGTTACATTAAAGCTGTTCCGCATGCGCTTGAAGGACACAACGCTTTTCGCGTCGCGGATTTTGTCGAGAAGCCTGATCTGCCGACTGCACAACAGTATGTTGCGTCCGGTCAGTACTATTGGAACAGTGGCATGTTCCTGTTCAGGGCCAGCCGTTATCTTGAAGAACTGGAGACGTATCGGCCGGATATCCTCTCTGCCTGCCAACATGCATCTGCGACATTAGTCAGTGATCTTGATTTCCAGCGACTGGATGATGAATCTTTTGCCGCCTGCCCAGCCGAATCGATCGACTACGCGGTGATGGAAAAAACCGCCGCCGCCGTTGTTTTGCCGCTTGCTGCCGGCTGGAATGATGTCGGTGCCTGGTCGGCTCTTTGGGATGTGCATGAAAAGGATCCAGCTGGAAATGTACTGATCGGTGATGTTCTGACTGAAAGTGCCCAGAATTGTTATCTGCATGCCACTAATCGCATGATTGCGGCGGTTGGTGTTGAAGATCTGATAGTCGTTGAAAGCGCAGATGCTGTTTTGGTGGCACGGCGTGACAAGGTGCAGGATGTTAAAGGGATAGTGCAGCAGCTCAAACAGCAAAACCGGCCTGAAGCTTTGTTGCACCGCAGAGTTAATCGCCCTTGGGGAGCCTATGAGGGGATTGATGTCGGTGAGCGTTTTCAGGTCAAACGGATTACAGTTCACCCTGGCGCCAGTCTCTCGTTGCAAAAGCACCACCATCGTGCCGAACACTGGATTGTCGTAAAGGGAACCGCTAAAGTGACTTGCGGTGATAAGATTCTGCTGCTGGCCGAAAATCAATCGACCTACATACCGCTGGGCGAGGTGCACCGGTTGGAAAACCCGGGCCGGATTCCGCTGGAGATGATCGAAGTTCAGTCCGGCAGCTATCTGGGCGAAGATGATATTGTCCGTTTGGAAGATGATTATGGACGCAACGCTGAACAGGAGTTAGGGAAATGAACATCTCCTGTTTTAAGGCCTATGATATCCGCGGTCGTTTGCCGGATCAACTGAATGAAGATGTCGCCTGGCGGATCGGCCGTGCTTATGCGGAGTTTTTAAAACCTGAAACCGTGGTCGTCGGCCGGGATGTGCGTTTGTCGAGCGAAGCCCTGACACAAGCTTTGGCCGATGGTTTGTGCCAGGGGGGAGCCGATGTCCTCGATATCGGTTTGTGCGGCACCGAAGAGATCTATCACGCGACCTTCAGCCAGAAAACCGATGGCGGCATCATGGTGACGGCCAGTCATAATCCGATCGATTATAATGGGATGAAGTTAGTGCGGGAAGATTCCAGGCCGATCAGTGGTGATACCGGTCTGAATCTGATTCGTGAACTGGCGGAAGAAGGCGAATTTGCTTCGGTTGAGAAGACCGGAAAGATAACTTCCATCTCCTTTCAGGGTCAGTATATCGAGCATCTGTTGTCCTATCTTGATCTCACCTCAATTAAGCCGCTCAAAGTGGTCTTTAATGCCGGCAACGGCTGTGCCGGTCCGGTTATCGATCGGTTGGAAAAGCATCTTCCGCTGCAAGTGGTAAAAGTCTGTCATCAGCCGGATGGAACCTTCCCGAATGGAATCCCCAATCCACTCTTGCCGGAAAATCGCTCTATCACCCGTGATGCCGTACTGGAACATCAAGCGGATCTCGGGATTGCCTGGGATGGTGATTTTGATCGCTGTTTTTTCTTTGATGAAAAAGGTGATTTCATCGAGGGATATTACATTGTCGGCTTGTTGAGTGAAGCTCTGCTCAGAAGTAATCCGGGCGAAAAGATCATTCATGATCCGCGTTTGACCTGGAATACTATCGATATTGTCAAACGGGCGGGCGGACAACCGGTACAGAGCAAAACCGGTCATGCTTTTATTAAGGAACGGATGCGTCTGGAAAATGCCATTTATGGCGGCGAAATGAGCGCTCATCACTATTTCCGTGAATTCGCCTATTGTGACAGCGGGATGATTCCCTGGTTGAAGGTGATTGAGTTGCTGAGCAGGACCGGAAAGTCTATGTCGTCTCTGGTCGAGGATTGTGTTGCCAGATTCCCGGCCAGCGGTGAAATTAATCGCCGGGTTGATGATCCGGATGAGATTATCAGCGCAATTCAAAATCGCTATGAAGCAGATGCAAATAACGTCGATTTTACCGATGGTCTGAGCCTTGATATGGGAAGGTGGCGTTTCAACCTGCGTGAGTCGAATACCGAGCCGGTTATCCGGTTAAATGTCGAGTCGCGAGGGGATGCGGCGCTGATGCAGGAGAAAACTGCTGAATTGCTGACGCTGATCGGCGGTGCGCCGGTCTGATGGAATAACAACGATAAAAAAGCGGGACGTTCAGATGGCTGAACGTCCCGCTGGCGTTTCTACTTTTCAAACCGAACCAACCGGATAAAATCATCCGCTTTCAAACTGGCGCCACCGACCAGGGCGCCGTCGATATCATCCATCGCCATCAGGCCGTCGACGTTATTCGGCTTCACGCTGCCGCCATAGAGAATACGGGTGGCTAGCGCGACCTCTTTGGTGAACAGCCCCTGCAACAGTCCGCGGATGAAGGAGTGGGCTTCCTGGGCTTGTTCGGCGCTGGCGGTTTTGCCGGTACCGATGGCCCAGACCGGTTCGTAGGCGATGACCACCTCAGCCATGTGGGTGGCCGAAAGGTTCGCCAGTCCGCCCTTGATCTGGGTGGTCAGTACTTCCAGCATCTGGTCGGTTTCGCGTTCCTGCAAGGTTTCACCGATACAGAGGATCGGTTTGAGGCCGGCTTCAAGTGCTTTGATCAGTTTCAGGTTGATGAAGTGGTCAGTCTCATCCAGCAGTTGACGCCGCTCGGAGTGACCGATGATGACATATTCGCAGCCGGCATCCTTGAGCAGAGCAGGAGAGACCTCACCGGTAAAGGCGCCGGTTTCTACCGGGTAGCAGTTCTGGGCGGCAAGTTTTAGCGGCGAACTCTGAATTACTTCGGCAACGCTGGTCAGGGCAGTAAAGACCGGCGCGATAACGACATCGACCTCGGTAACATCGCTCAGATTTGCGGCCAGGCTTCCCGCCAGCTCTTTGGCCTCACTCAACGTTTTATGCAGCTTCCAGTTTCCGGCAATCAGTGGTTTGCGCATCGGTTCCCTCCAGTCTATTTATCGGTCAAGGCAACAACGCCGGGCAGGGCTTTGCCTTCCAGGAATTCCAACGAGGCGCCGCCGCCGGTTGAAATGTGGGTCATTTTGTCCTGCAGTTGCGATTTATTGACCGCGGCAACCGAATCGCCGCCACCGATGATCGACAGGCAATCGGTTGCCGCCAGGGTTTCGGCAATGGCAAAAGTGCCTTTGGCAAAGGCATCGAACTCGAAGACCCCCATCGGGCCGTTCCAGACCACGGTTTTTGCTGCGGCAACTTTCCGAGTATAGTTTTTGATCGATTCCGGGCCGATATCCAGGCCCATTTTGTCACTGGGGAATTTCTCATTGCAGCAGATTTCTGCCGGGCTATCGGCGGAAAATCTGCTGCTGACCAGATGATCAACCGGCAGCATGAAGTCCACACCTTTTGTCGTGGCGGCCGCGAGCAGATCTTTGGCCAGAGACAGGCGATCTTCTTCAACCAGCGAGGTGCCGATCTCAAAGCCCTGCGCCTTGAGGAAGGTGTAGGCCATGCCGCCGCCGATCAGGATTGCATCGACTTTATCGAGCAGATTTTCGATGACGGTGATTTTGTCGCTGACCTTGGCGCCGCCAAGAATAGCAACAAAAGGACGCTGCGGATCGGCCAGCGCGCTGCCGAGGTACTTGAGCTCTTTCTCCATCAGATAGCCGGAAACCGCCGGTTGCAGCAAGCGGGCAACCCCCTCGGTCGAAGCGTGGGCTCGGTGAGCGGTGCCGAAAGCATCATTGACGTAGATGTCGGCCAATTCGGCAAGTTTGGCGGCAAATTCCGGGTCGTTGGCGGTTTCACCTGAGTGGAAGCGAACATTTTCCAGTAGCAGGACAGCACCGTCATTCAGTTGGCTGGTCAGCTGTTGGACCTCATCACCGATACAGTCGGGCGCCATCACCACCTGTTTGTCGAGCAGATTGCTCAGGTGGGCGGCGACCGGGGCAAGGCTGTAGGCCGGGTCAGATTTACCCTTCGGCCGACCTAGATGGGAGGCGAGAATCAATCGGGCACCTTGTTTGAGCAGATACTGGATGGTCGGCAGCGCGGCCCGAATTCTGGTATCGTCTGTAATTTCGCCGGCATCATTCAGCGGCACGTTGAAGTCAACACGGCAGAAGACCCGTTTGCCTTTGACATCGATATCTTCGATAGAGAGTTTGTTGAACATTGTTCCTCCAAAATCACGAATCAAAGTCTAAATACAGATTTAGCCACCACCAGAAGTAGGCGCTCTTAGGCGAGGCACCAAGAGCGCCAAGAAAGTTAAAACTACCGTTGCCTTTCCTTGGTGGCTATGAAGTCTAAATCTGGTGTAAATGATCAGCACTTATTTTTCGGCCGGATTTATTTTTCGGCGATGTAGCGGACCAGATCGTAGACCCGGTTCGAATAGCCCCATTCGTTATCGTACCAGGTGAGGACCTTAACCATGTTGCCGCCGATGACATTGGTGGTCAGCGAATCGAAGGTTGATGATGCCGGGGAGCCGTTGAAGTCTTTGGAGACCAGCGGCAGTTCGCAGTAGTCGAGAACCCCTTTCATTTCTCCTTCGGCCGCTGCCTTCATGGCCGCGTTGATTTCTTCGATGCTGGTCGGTTTTTCCGTTTCGACCCCCAGATCGACCAGCGAAACGTTCGGCGTCGGCACTCGAACCGCCATACCGTCCAGCTTGCCTTTCAACTCCGGCAGTACCAGCGAGACCGCTTTTGCGGCACCGGTGGTGGTCGGGATCATCGATACGCCGGCAGCGCGGGCGCGGCGCAGATCCTTGTGCGGCAGGTCGAGAATACTCTGATCGTTGGTGTAGGCATGGATGGTGGTCATCATGCCGCGGACAATGCCGAACTGTTGCAACAGAACCTTGGCGACCGGAGCCAGGCAGTTGGTGGTACAGGATGCGTTGGAGATGATTTTGTGAGCGGCAGGATCGTAATTAGCTTCATTGATCCCCATGCAGATGGTGATGTCGGCATCTTTACCGGGAGCACTGATGACCACCCGCTCGGCACCGGCTTCAAGGTGCATGGCAGCTTTGTCGTGATCGGTGAACAGGCCGGTCGCTTCGATGGCGATTTCGACACCCAACTCTTTCCAGGGGAGCGCGGCGGGATTTCTTTCCGAGAGAATTTTTACCGATTTGCCGTTGATGACCAGATTATCCCCCGCGACTGAGACATCTCCGGCAAAAGTGCCGTGGACTGAATCATATTTAAACAGGTGGGCCAGGGTGTTTGCGTCGGTCAAATCATTGATCGCGACCACTTCGAGATCGGATGAAGTGGCGGCAATCCGCATGACATTACGCCCGATGCGGCCAAACCCGTTAATTGCAACTTTAATCGACATCTGTTCCTCCTTTTAATGTTTCCCGACTTGTTTGCGTCGGCAACGATTTTTATACTTTAAAATTGCGACCAAGTGCGCGGTTTCTCAGCTTTAACAACAGGAGGTAAGAGTACACAAATTTTTTCTGTTTGCAAATCGATTTCCAGGAAAAAAAACCTTAAAAATCACGACGGTTTTTATCCTTGCAGCAGTTGGGTTTTTTCGGTATAAGGGCAACGCCTGAAGGGGGTAGAGGGAGCGTAATCTATTCAGCCCATCCCGCCTTCGGCCCTCTGGCGGCGTTGCTGTGCTGCTCAAATGCTCACATAACCATGTATGCTCCGCTTCTGCGCTGCTCGCGCCTTGCCAGAGCACCAAATTCGGGCGTGCTGAATAGTTAC
>JAJRQI010000027.1 GCA_024280335.1 Deltaproteobacteria bacterium | reverse complement strand
TATGTGTCAAATAGTTACATGATTTCACTGGTTGTTTGTTGCTAAAATTGTGTTGCCATTTTTGAGGTCTACAAGAGCAGGATTCGATCAAAGCTATTAATATTACAAATAAATTCTACCCACACGAAACAGCGAGGAGCCATTGAATACCTCACCTTTGGCTGCACCATAGTAAAAAAGGTCTACCCCCCTGCTTGTGAGTCCGTAGTGATATTTTTGTTGAAGAGTACGTAGTTCTTCTTCATCTCCATGCCCATTTTCCAAAGAAAAGGCGATTACATTTCTAGCTCGGTCGCTTTTCCCATCTGCATGTAATTTGACAGCCAATTCAACAGGATCATAGTCGCCGACGACATTCAGAGAAAGAGCAAAGAGCGAAGAGCGAAGAGAACAATATCCAAATTGCAGTAACAGTTCTCAGTATAGGTAGCTGCATTACTGTCTTCAGAAGTGAAAATACTTTTGACATAGACAACAATAACCGCCGGTGGGGGAAAGGGGACATTCTATATTAGGTATTCCGGGGACACCATATCTAACGCTGCTTCTCTTGTTTTCTCGGCCCAGGCTTCTGTGGCCGCAGAGTTCGGTCAAGATCCCGCTCCAGGGCAGCAACAAAATCATCTCCACCCAAGGGTCTACCGGTCCGTTCATGGCGTTTCAACTTGTCGAGTTCTTCGGGGGAAGATAAGCTCAGATAGCCGCGCCAGTCACCAACCATCGACGACATGGGTTCGACACGGGTCAGTCCGTCATCTTCTCCGCTGAGATGGGCACGGGCACTGCTCCAGCGATAGTCGGCGGGGTCTGTAACCAGACCGGCCGCGACCGGGTTCATCTCGATGTAACGAACGGCGGCCAACAGGTGGTGTTCATCCATGGGAAAGGAGGCAAAGCGCCCCTGCCACAGATGACCGCGCCAATTCTCCCGGAAGTTGATCCGGCGAGTATAACGCCGATGAGCCTCGCCGATGGCTCGAGCCAACCCTCGCTCCTCCTGTGGCACGGCAATGAGATGGACATGATTCGGCATCAGGCACCAGGCCCAGATTTCGACCTGACACTTGCGGCACCATTGCGCCATAAGGTCGAGATAGGCGGCATAATCCTCGTCGCAGAAAAATGTGGATTGGCGACGATTGCCGCGTTGGGTGATGTGGTGAGGGTAGCCGGGGACGACAACTCTTGCGATTCTGGCCATGCTGTAACCTAACAGAGGTGCTTCATCCTGTCAAAGTTCAATATGGTGTCCCCGGAACTCTACAAGTTACCACTTTACTATTGAATTATCATTTCCTCGAACCTCGAACCTCGAACCTCGAACCTCGAACCTCGAACCTCGAACCTCGAACCTCGAACCTCGAACCTCGAACCTCGAACTTAGAACCTTTCTCTTGACGCCTTCGGCGTCAATCCCCCCGCTTCACCTCTATCTCAAGTACCTTGATTTTCTTCCGCAGGGTGTTGCGGTTGATACCGAGAATTTCGGCGGTGCGGACCTGATTGCCGCGGGTCTGGTTGAGGATGATATTGATCAGCGGCCGTTCCACCTGATGCAGGACCATTTCGTAGAGGTTGTCCAGCTCCTGAAGATCCATTTGCGCCAGGGAGTTCTCCAGTTTGCGGGAGACCAGTGTCTCCAGCGATTCATCCTGACTGGCCGTTCCTTTGCCGCTGAGCAGGCCGGGGAAGTCAGTCGGCATCAGGACATGGTTCGGGGAGAGCAGGGCGGCACGTTTGATGACGTTCTCCAGTTCGCGGATGTTGCCGGGCCAACTGTGTCGTTTGAATAGAGCCAGCGCTTCCTTGCTGCACTCGATGATGCTGATGCCGAGGTCCTGTTGGGTGCGCTGGAGGAAAAAATCGACCAATGCCGGGATGTCATCCTTGCGTTTACGCAGGGACGGCAGGTTGATCGGCACCACATTGAGCCGGTAGTAGAGATCCTCGCGGAACATTTTTTCTTCAACCAGCTTGGCAATATTCTGGTTGGTCGCAGCAACAATCCGCACGTCAATTTTCAGCGTCTGGCTGCCGCCGGTTCTGGTGATCTCCTTCTCCTGCAGAACCCGCAACAGTTTGGCTTGCAGTTCCAGCGGCATGTCGCCGATTTCATCCAGCAGCAGGGTGCCGCCGTTCGCTTGTTCGAACTTACCCGCTTTGCGTTCGGTGGCACCGGTGAAGGCGCCTCGTTCATGGCCGAAAAGTTCACTCTCCAGCAGGTCGCGCGGGATCGCCGCACAGTTAATCGCGATGAATGGTTTGCCAAGTCGCGGACTGTTGTAGTGGATCGCCCGGGCGATCAATTCTTTGCCGGTGCCGCTCTCGCCGGTGACCAGCACGGTGACATCGGAGGGGGCAACCCGACCGAGCGTCTTGTAGACCTCCTGCATCGGTTGGCTGTTGCCGATGATTGAGCGGCCGAAACTGTACTGTTCCTGCAACTCCTCCTTGAGGTGACCGATCTGTTCAGTGACCTCCGCGGCTTTTTGGGCTTTGAGGATGATGGCATCAAGGGCGTCCAGGTCGAACGGTTTGGTCAGGTAATCGTAGGCGCCGTTTTTCATAGCTGCGACAGCGTTGTCCATTGTCGACTCGGCGGTCATGATGATCACTAGGGTTTCCGGATACTCTTCCTGTACCTGCTTGAGAAGCTCCAGTCCTTGCAGCCCGGGCATCTTGATATCGAGAACGGCCAGGTCGTAATGATTGCTGCTGAACCGGCTGAGGGCCTGATTGCCATCTTCGGCCAGGTCGACCTGGAAGCCTTTTTTAATCAGGGATTTTGAGAGGACCCAGCGGATACTCTCTTCATCGTCGGCAACCAGGATGCGTTCGATTGACATAGTAGTTCCTTAACGTAGATCGTTTGTCGGGAGGCCGCCGCGCAGTAACGGCAGGGAAACCTTGACCGAAGCGCCACCCTCCGGGCGGTTATTGATTTGCAGGAAGCCACCGTGGTCCGTGACAATTTTCTGGCAGATCGGCAGCCCCAGGCCGCTACCGCCGATTTTGGTGGTAAAGAATGGGGTGAAGACCTGCTCAAGCTGTTTCTGCGGGATTCCCGGTCCGTTGTCGTTGATGCTGATCAGAACCATCGGTGTTGAGCGCGCGCCCGGGAAGCTCATATGGTACTCGGAATCGATCCGACTTTCGATCGTGATCCGGTCGTTATCCGGTGAGGCTTCACCGGCATTTTTAATCAAGTTCAAAAAAAGCCGTACCAGCAGGTCGCGATCACCGGTAATCGCCGGGATGCTTGGGTCCAGCTGCAGTTTGAAGCTGATGCCGCGATCGGCAACCGTCGGTTTTTGCAGCATGACAATCTCATCCAGAACCTGACTGATGTTGACGTCGCTGAATTGTTCCTGGCGCGGGCGGGACAGGTCGAGCAGCTCTTCGATAATTCGGTTGACCCGTTCGCTCTCACGGATCACCAGTTCCGTATATTCCTGCAGTTCGCGATTGTCGGCCAGTTCCATCTGCAGGAGTTGAGCTGCTCCCTTGATGCCTCCCAGAGGATTTTTAATCTCATGGGCCAATCCGGCGGCCATGGTGCCGACCATCGACAGGCGATCTGCCCGCCGCACGGCGTCCTCAAGGGTGCGCACCTGGGTCAGGTCACGCAGGATCAGCACCACCCCCATTTGCGCGCCGCTGCCGGTAAAAACCGGCGAAACTGTCACGCTGACCGGTCGGGGTTTGGTGCCCGGCATGCGCAGCACCACCGCCTCATGATCTGAAATCGAGCGGCCCTCATCCAGAGCGGTACGGGTCAGGTAGCAGAGCGTCGGCTGGTGGCTGAAGCGATCAGAAAACAGTCGGCCGAGGCTCTGCTTTTCTGACAGTCCGGTATAGTTCTGTGCCGCCGGATTGAGCAGGCTGATCTGGCCCTGTTGATCGAGGGCGATCACGGCATCCTCGATATTTTCCAGGATCATGGCATATTCCTGGGGCGACGGGCGTTTATTGTCAGTCACTTAAGGTCTCAGCCTCGTTGAAAAAGGTCCGGGTCGTTTCCAGCAGTTGCTCTATTGTCGCAACCTGTTGCAGCCCGGCACGGTACTGGCCGGCTCCGGGCAGGCCGCGAGCGTACCAGCAGAGATGCTTGCGCATTTCGAAGATGGTTTTCCGGTCGCCGAACTGCTCTCGATGCAGTTGCAGGTGATTTATTGCGGCCTCAGCTTTTTCTGCAACGGTCGGAGCGCTGATTTTGCCACCTTCAAGCTGTGTTAGAATGTCGCGTATCAACCAGGGGTTGCCGTAGCCGCCGCGGCCGATCATCAGGCCGTCGCAGCCGGTCTGCTGCAGCATCCGCAGGCCGTCTTCGGCGCTGAAAATGTCGCCGCTGCCGAAGACGGGAATCTTCAACTCGGCTTTCAGTGCACTGATCTGTCGCCAGTCTGCTCTGCCGGAGAAGGCTTGGCTGCGAGTCCTCGGGTGTAGGGTTATGGCGTCGACACCCTCGCTTTCGGCGATCCGACCGATTTCAATGAAATTGAGTGATTCGGCATCCCAGCCGGAGCGAATCTTTATCGTCAAGGGGCCTTGATAAACTGCCCGAACCGCCGCAAGAATTCGACTGATCCGTTGTGGTTCTTTCAATAATGCACTGCCGGCGCCGCTGCGGATGACTTTTTTGACCGGGCAGCCCATGTTGATATCGAGTAAAGCCCCGGCCCCGGCGACCATCTGCACACCTTTTGCCAGAACCTGCGGTTCGTCGCCGAACAGCTGGATACCCAACGGGGTTTCTTCGTCGCAACTGGCCAGTAGTTCGAGGGTTTTATGACCGTCCCGGATCAAGCCGTTGGCGCTGATCATTTCGGTGAAAACCAGTGCTGCACCAAAAGATTTCATGACCCGGCGGTAGGGGAGACTGGTAATCCCTGCCATCGGTGCCAGAATTGTCGGGTTGTCCAGTTGCAGGGAGCCGATACGAGGTTGGATAGTCTGCATAATAATTAGGCATTTTATCGATATTGCGGCGAAATGAAAAGGGAAAAATATATTCTGAAAAAAGCCGGATTGTACTGTAGAATTTGGATACTGTATACCAAAACAACTTGACAACCTGAAAGTGAATTGCTAAAACGATATTTGGAAATTTAAGCGATGGAGAGTTTGCGGTCAGATCTTCTGATTGTAGGCTCGTGAAGTTGTATTTTGATTTTCCTGCCAGTTATTGGAACCGTTCGGGCGGGCGTTTTCATGGCAGATGTAATGATTTTTCCGCACTGCGGATACTTTTCCTTTTTGGCCCTGTTGGGCATCCGAAACCTTTTTTAACACTACAAAGGAGAGAGAGTATGTCGACATTGAAAGAAACCCTGTTTAAGAAAATTCAGGAGCATCGCCCCCGGACCACCAAGCTGGTCAAGGAATGTGCTGATGTCGTGTTGGGTGAGCACACGATCGGCCAGTGTATCGGTGGTGCCCGTGGCATTAAAAGCCTGGTGACCGATGTTTCCTATCTCGATCCGATCGAAGGTATCCGTTTTCGCGGGATGACCATTCCTGAGACCTTTGCAGCCCTGCCTAAAGTTCCCGGTAGCGAGCAGCCTTATGTCGAGGGTTTCTGGTACCTGTTGCTGACCGGTGATGTTCCGACCATGGAGCAGACTCTGGAAGTTGTCGAGGACTGGAAAGTGCGTTCTCAGGTTCCCGAGTATGTCATCGACGTACTGCGTGCTCTGCCACGTGATTCCCATCCGATGGCTATGTTCTCTTGTGCTATCACCGCAATGCAGCGCGACTCGATCTTCTCCAGTAATTATGCTGCCGGCAAGTTCAACAAGATGACCTGTTGGGAAGACATGTATGAGGATTGCACCAACTTGATGGCCAAGCTCGGCCCGATCGGTGCTTACATCTATCGTATGAAGTATATGGGTGACACCCACATCGAAGCTGATCCTGAGCTCGATATGGGCGGTAACTTTGCTCACATGATGGGCATTGATGCTCCTTATGATGATGTTGCCCGGATGTACTTCATCCTTCACTCTGATCATGAGTCTGGCAACGTTTCGGCTCATACCACTCACTTGGTTGCTTCGGCGCTGTCTGACTGCTACTACGCATACAGTGCTGGTATTGGCGGTTTGGCGGGTCCGCTGCACGGTCTGGCAAACGAAGAAGTGCTGCGCTGGACCCAGTCCTTCATGCAGAAGCTGGGCGGCGAAGTGCCGACTGAAGAAGGTCTCAAGGAAGCCCTCTGGGCAACCCTTAACAGTGGACAGGTTATCCCCGGTTACGGCCATGCCGTCCTGCGCAAGACCGACCCGCGTTACACCTCACAGCGTGAGTTCTGCATGAAGACCGAAGGTCTCAAGGATTACCCCCTGTTCCAGCTGGTCAAGATGATCTACGAAGTTGCTCCGGGCGTTCTGACCGAGCATGGCAAGGCCAAGAATCCCTGGCCGAACGTTGACGCTCAGTCTGGCGTTATCCAGTGGTACTATGGTGTCACCCAGTACGAGTTCTACACCGTTTTGTTCGGTGTCGGTCGTGCTCTCGGCTGCCTCGCCAACATCACTTGGGACCGCGCTCTCGGCTACGGCATTGAGCGGCCGAAGTCCCTTACCACCGCGATGCTGGAAAAAGCTGCCGGTATCGAGTAATCGATTTCGACATAGAATGACTGTTGGGAGGCTCTTAGCGAGCCTCCCTTTTTTGTTTGCCCAGCGGAGCTGGCAAACCCGGCCTGTTGCAAGATACAGGCGTCACCCTGATCAGGGGGAAGACAATCCGAATCGCAAGGGCGTTGCTGGTAACGGCAGGGTCTGAAGGAAGCGATAGGAAGTGAACGG
>JAJRQI010000026.1 GCA_024280335.1 Deltaproteobacteria bacterium | reverse complement strand
GGCAAATGGTTCAATGCAAAATCAGGCACTTACGGCATTGGTTCGACTTGCTGCTGCACCGACATATTATAATCTTTATTCAGCAGAAAACCTATATCTATTTGTTTTTATTGGGTAATCATGTTTTCGCCCAAGCACTAAGTAGCAGAAAGGCCCGTTCGTAAAGGACGGGCCTTTCTTGTTATTGTTCCATCACGCTAGTAAAAACTATGGACTTTAGTCCAGGCCTTTTGGGTGCTACTCATATTTTGTCATTCCCGAGAAAGCGGGAATCCAGAGATTGTCGCCGGAACTTGATCCCCGCATGCGCGACGATGACGCACCAGTCTCCACATAAATCAGAGGCCAAGTCACTGGATCCCCGCATGCGCGAGGATGACGCACGGCCACGTACGCTGCAACGCGGGTCGGAGAGAACACTGGATCCCCGCATGCGCGAGGATGACGCACCAGTCTCCACATAAATCAGAGGCCAAGTCACTGGATCCCCGCATGCGCGAGGATGACGGAGATCAAACGTGTTCAGACTGGTGATTTTTATCTGAATCCCCGCATGCGCGAGGATGACGGTTGACGCGGGTTTTGACTTTGCTTGTAAGGGGACTGTTGCACTTACGATGATTTTGTTTCTTCTGGCTTGAAATTCCAGTAACATAGGTTTGCAGTAAAGACCTATTCTAATGCCTGCCGATGGGAACCCTTTGAAGCCAGCAGCCTCGATCATCATCGTCAACTGGAACGGCCGCGCCCACCTGAGCGACTGCCTCGATAGTCTGGAGGCGCAGAGCTTTCGAGGTTTTGAAGTTGTCTTGGTTGACAACGGCTCGGTCGACGATTCGGTTGCCTTTGTTCGGGCTGAGTACCCTTGGGTCAGGCTGGTTCTGTTGACGGAAAACACCGGTTTTGCCACCGGCAACAACCGTGGTTTCGAGCAGGCAGCAGGTGATTATATCGTGACGCTGAATAATGACACCAAGGTCGCGGCGGACTGGCTGGAAGAGCTGGTGAAGGTTGCCGAGTCCAACCCGCGCGCGGGGATGGTGGGGAGCCGGATCTGCTCGTTTTTCGAGCCGGATCTCATCGACTCGCTCGGCATGGGAATCTGCGCCGACGGCATGTCGCGGGGGATGTATCGCAATCGTCGCTGGTCTGAACTGTCTATGCCCGAGACCATGCAGATTCTCTTCCCCAGTGCCTGCGCTGCGTTGTATCGACGGACGATGATCGAGCAGATCGGTTTTTTTGACGATGATTTCTTTGCCTATGCGGAGGACTCAGACCTCGGGCTACGAGGGCGACTGGCCGGTTGGCAGGCGATCCTCGCCACCGGCGCGGTGGTTTACCATAAATACTCCCAGAGCAGCGCCAGCCTGTCTCCCTTAAAAGTCTATTATGTCGAGCGTAATCATTACTGGGCGGCCTTGAAAAACTTCCCTCCACGCCTGTTGCTGGCGCTGCCATATTTTACCCTGTTGCGTTATCTGGCGCAGTTGAAGGTCGTTGCTGCCGGGGCAGGAACCGGTGGCGAATTCCGCTCTGGCGGCTCGCAGGGTGCAATCGTCAAGGCCATGCTAAGAGCGTTGTTTGATAGTCTCATCGGTGTGCCGCAGGTTCTTTCCAAACGCCATCGAGTGATGAGAACAAGGTGTTTGTCCTGGCGTGAGTTTTCCCGTCTTCTAAAACAGCACCGCATCAGTTTCGAGGAATTGCTAGATATCGGTTGAGACCATCCGGCTGAAGTTACAAAACAGCTCCTGATTGGTACCAATCAGGAACTACGCGCTGAAATCGTCCCCTCTCCCTGTGGGAGAGGGCTAGGGTGAGGGGGGAAGGTCGTAAAACGCCCCCTCATCCGGCCTTCGGCCACCTTCTCCCTCATGGAGAAGGGTTGGGCTGAAGATTCGTTCTACTCAGAAAACCGCTTGTGTAAATGGCCAGCCGGTCAAAGTAGCGGTGCCCATTAATCCATAAATTCTTCCAGCTCCGGCTCGAAAATCGCCCAGACACGTCGCTCCAGCTCGGCGATAAATTCAGGGGCGGTGATGCAAGGCAACTGGATGTTCGGATTCGGCTTCTCGAAGACTTCAGCGGGCAGGCAGAACTCTGCTTTGCTGTAACCCTGCCGCAACTCCAGCGCCAGGCCGCGCAGGAATGCCCTGCGGACGGCGGCACGGATCGCTTCGATTGTAATCTCCAGGCCGAACTCACTTTTCAGGCAGCTGGTCACCAGCTCGGTGCCGATTCCTTTGGCGATATCGAAGAACTTGCACAGCCCGATCATGTCGAAACCGACAATATGCAGTTTGTCTTCGGTAATCCCCTTAACCCAGGAGTCGAGATCCGATTTTCCTTCACGGGTGAGTAGACCGTAGGTCGCCATCGACATATGCCCCCCGGCGATCGCCCAGGCGTAGCCGGGGTTGGTCTCCGGTAGATAGGCGGGCAGCTCCAGCCCTTTAACATGATAGGCGTAGGAGGGTTCTCCGACGTTTTCGGACAGACGCATCGAGCCTTTGCCGATCTCCGGCAGGTTTCCTTCCCCGGCGCTGATGACCAGTTCGCTGATTTTCCGGTAATCGCCGAAGGTTGCAGCGTTCAGGATTGGCTGGTCCGGATGCCGCTCGTTGTAGGAGAGGGCGTAAGAGAGGGTGACGCCGAGCGAGATGGCGTCCATGCCGTAGTTGTCTGCAAGTTGAATCAGACGGGCGGCCTGACCGGCATCATGGATGCCGAGGTTGGTGCCGAGCAAATTGAGCGGCTCGTAGTCGAACTTGGCGAGAAACTCACCCTTGCTGCCGTCGGCGTTCTTTTCGGAAATGTTGTTGTGGCAGGTGATCCCGCAGCGAAAACAGGCTTCCGATTTGATCGCGTAGTTCGGCTCGACATTCTCGCGGAACAGCTTTTCCGGCAGATCGTTGCCCTGCGGACGAGAGTTGTTCACCGGCACCGCATGGAAGGCCTGCAGCACATCGTAGGCGGCCCAAGTGCCACCACCGCCGCCCCGGCTGATCGGTTGAATCCGGGCAGAACCGCCCCCCTTGATGACGTTGCGGTTAACCTGCTTGACTTCGGGTGTCAGCGGTTTGAGTTTGTCGCTACTCTGAGCGACCAGAGCGAGGATGTTCTTGTAGCCCATCAAGCTGCCCATGCCGCCGCGTCCGGCAAAGCGACATTTATCTTCCTTTGATTTAAGCTGATTCTCGGTCGAGAGCGCCACGGCGCCCATGTAGACATTCTGCCAGTTCTCTCCGGCCTGACCGATGGCGGCGAAGTGGGCATTGTCGTACTTTTTCTGCAGGGCCATGATCTTGTCGTGGGTGGAGAGGCCGAGCAGGTGATCGGCCGGCTTGATTTCCACCGACGGGCCGTCCGCGGTCTCTTGAATCAGCACATAGACCGGCGTGGCGGAACGGTTTTCAAAGATCAGTTCATCCAGCCCGGCCCACTTGAACTTGGCGCCGAATTTGCCGCTGCCGGTCGACCAGATGGCGGAGGGCAGGCCCTTTTTCGACCCCTTGATCGGGCTGTATCCGGAGAAATAAGTACGCATGCCGGTCATGGCACTGCTGCCGGTGAGCAAGCCGGTGTTAACAATCAACGGGTTCTCAGCGCAGTAGGCGGTTTCAATTTTCCGTTTGGCCAGATCCTGAAACGAGCGGCCGAAGCCGCCGAGCACATCTTCAAGGTTGCGACAGGGGAGATCCGCAATTTCTATTGCGCCGGTTTGCAGATCGACAACAGAGCGCCGGTAAAAGATTGCTTCCGGGTGAGTAACGGGGTCAGTCGTCTTGATTTTCATCTATCCACTCCTTGCCGTTGCTGAGATTGCGGACTGGCTAGCCGCCATCCAGCAGAGATAATAAGGTCAAACTGCGGCGCGATGCACCAGAGTTTCATGGCCCGTAAACATCCGGGACAGCCCCCGATGACCCTGGGGACAGTCCCGAGTTTACTGCGTTACTCCTGCAAAAAGGGAATAAACTAGCGTCATTCATCTATGCTGAAGTTACACGAAATTTAGACAAGAAACTAATTTATCCGCCCTGGGGACATGGACCTATTCTCAGGGATTCTGATTGATTCACTCATTCCGATATTCATACCGGCCCAGATCTATTCCGGCTTTTTCTGCCAAAGCGAGAACCGGTTTGTAGTCAGCGACCGTTGTCTCGATAAATTTGACGGCTTTCATTTTTTGCAGGACAACTCTGCCTGCAGGGCTGCCATCCAGATTCAAAAGCACATCTTTTAACTTCTGACGGATGGTTATATCCAGATCTTTTCTGACGCAGAGTCCATTGGAAGGAACCTTGGAAGATTCGGCCAGGATGACGATCTCCTGGTCTATCCTCGGATCTGCTTTTCTGACCCATTCGTAAACGGTATTTTTAGAAGCGCCGACATCTGCTTTTTTATTCAGGACTGCAAATAACGAGGCGTCATGACTTCCCGCGTAGAAATAGCCGCTGAAAAAACTGTCCAGGTCCGTCACGCCATGTTCTTTCAAATAGGCTAAGGGGAAGACGTAGCCTGCCGTCGTTGCTTTTTCAACAAAAGCAAACTTTTTCCCCTGCATATCGGCAGCGGTTTTTATCCCGGAATCTTTCCTGGTGTATATATAACCGTGATAGGTTGACTTTCCGTCAAGATTGACGGGCCTTGCCAGAGGAATAACACCGATTTTCCGGATGGCCAGAGCTCCGGTGAATGATCCGAAAAAGGCTCCATCCAACTCCTTACCGGCAAAACTATCGATGATATTTCCATACCTGCTGAGAATGGTGAATTTTACCTTATGACCGGTCTTCTCAGACAGATAGTCGGCTAGCGGCTTAAATCTTCCCATCTGTTTGAAAACATTCATTTCCGGAATAAGCCCAATCAGGATCTCCTCTTGTGGGGCTTGTGCTGAAACCATGATCGGGGCTACGGACAGAAGGAGGGCCAGGATGATTTGTCTCGTTAATTTTTTCATCAGAATGCCCTGCGGTTCAGGTTGATTTCTGGGCTTGAGTTCTGCGGTTCAGTTGCGCAACGAACTTTTCATCCACGGTTTCCGGCACAACGGGTCGGGAAATCAAAAAACCCTGAATGTTCTCACACTGAAGCAACTGCAATTGCTGCAGCTCGTCTTCAGTTTCAACCCCTTCGGCGATTATTTCCATATTCAGATTTTTGGCCAGGTTGATGATCGTTTTAACAATTTCCAGATTTTTTCTTTCTACGTTCATCCTCTGGATAAAGGATCGGTCTATTTTTAAGGCGTCGATCGGGAAATCGTGAAGATAGCTCAAGGATGAGTAGCCGGTCCCGAAGTCGTCGATATGCAATCCGATCCCCATTTTTTGTAATTCGGAGAGCAATGAGGATGCCGAATGGGGATTGTCCATCAGCACCCTTTCGGTGATTTCGAGCTTCAAAGAGAAGGGCTCAAGCTTGATCTCTTGCTGGATCTGTTTTAATTGCTTGACCAGTAGCGGCGTGAATTCCTGGGCTGACAGGTTAACACTCATCGTCAGCGGGGGGTCTGTGGGGAACCGCTGCTGCCACAAACCGGCCATGAGACAGGCTTCACGGAGAACCCACTGGCCGATGGCTGTGATCTGTCCGGTTTCTTCGGCAATCGGGATGAAATCTGCGGGCGGGATCAGTCCGCGACCGGGGTGTTGCCAGCGGATCAGGGCTTCAAAACCGGAAACCTTGTTGGAATGTAAAGAGAGGATCGGTTGGTAGTGAAGCTGAAACTCATTGCGCTCTAGCGCTCGCCTCAGGTCGGTTTCCAAACGTAAATGCGCCATGGTGCCGGCATGCATCTGCGCATCAAATATTTCATAACGTGCATTGCCTTTGCTCTTGGCATGATACATGGCGAGATCCGCGTCACGTAACAGATCTTCTGGTCGTTCATAGCCGGTAGAACTGAGTGAAATGCCGATGCTGGCAGTCGAAAACAGTTCGTGTTCATCAATCGTGAAGGGTGCCGGTAACTCTTGCTGGATCCGCTGCGCAATCTGTATCGCATCGTCGATATCGTTCATATCTTCAAGGAGAATGGCGAACTCATCCCCACCAAGGCGGGCAAATGTATCCCCGGGGCGAATCAAGTCAGACAGCCTTTTCCCTACGGCAATCAGCAGTTGATCGCCGATTAAGTGGCCGAGACTGTCATTGACCAGCTTGAACCGATCAAGGTCGATAAATAGAACCGCATAGAGCGAATCCTGCCGCCGTTGACCGGCATTGAAGGCATGTTGCAGCAGATTTTTGAACAGAGCGCGATTCGGCAAGCCGGTCAGGGGATCATGCAAGGCATCATGCGCCAACCGCTCTTCCGCCAGCTTTCTTTCGGTGATATCGGTTTGCGAGCCTGCCATCCGGTCAGGTTTCCCGGAAGACTTGCGTACCGCAATCCCCCGATTGAGTATCCAGCGGTAATGGCCATCGCTGTGCAGCATGCGATGTTCCACTTCCAGGTGTGATGTCTGGCCGGCAAGATGATCCTTTATCCGGGCCTCAACTTGCGCCAAGTCATCTGGGTGGACCCGCTGCAACCAGTCCTGCGGGCTGGTGCCGATATCTTTTTCAGCATAACCCAGCATCGCTTTCCAGCGGGGGGAATAGTAGACGTTGTCGGTTGTCAGGTTCCAGTCCCACAATCCATCGTTGGCACCGCGAGCTGCCAATGCATAGCGCTGTTGGCTTTCCTGCAGGGCGTCCAGTCCCTCCTTCAGGGAGAGACTCATTGCGTTGAAATTGCTGGCGATCTCGCCGAATTCTGCCTTGTACTCATGGACGATGGTATAGCCAAGTTCGCCTGCTGCAATCCTTCTGGTAGCATCGACCAGATCACGAGTAGGGCGCGTAATCGACCTGACCAGATTTTCAGCAACCAGCCCGGCAAAGATAACAGAGAGCAGCAGGGTTACCCAAAGTAGCGTCTTCGATTTTTCGATTGTGACCAGGGCTGCACCGGTTATTTTGTCAATATTCCGGCTGGCCGTGAAAGACATATGTTCAACTTCAAATAAAAGTTTATTGCCGAGTACAGCAGCATCCTTTCTTAAGGCGTCAATCTTTTCGATGTTTGCCGATGCGGTTATGTAGAAACTCAATGCATTCTGGAACTCGTGAATAAGCACCTGTACCTCGTCCAGGTCCGCTGCGACCTTGGGGGCATGGTGACAGGTTGTGCATTGGCTCGCGACACCGCCTAAACCCGCAACGTTTTCAACAATAGCGTCCAGTTCCTGCTCTAGCGGGGTGCGATAGGTATAGAGGTTCGAGAGAACCTTGAGGGTTCTTTCAATCAAATCGTGGCGAAGGTTTTCGATCTGATGAAGTTTGATGAGCCGGTTGAAGTGCGCCGTATTGCTTCTGATATTCAGCGCCGAGACGAACGCGCCGAAAGCAAAAAATGCAAACAGAACCAGCAGAGATAGGACGATCTTCTTCCGCATGCAGCAGCCTTTGTTCGATGTGACCACATCTGTCGGCTTTCCGATGAGGAGTTTTGCGCTTCTCATGGGAAGTACCAGCGTACAGAACTATACCTTAATTAATGTTAATTTACTAGCTGATTTTATGCCTCCTTCAGCACCATCTTTTGTGATAACTACTGTGAATTACTTGGTTTTACTTGTGTTGTGCAAGAAAATCGGCCCAATCTGTCGATTTATCCGCTGATCCGGGTATCATAAAACTGTTAGCGCAAACAAAACGGCTCTCTTGTTTTGGGCAGGAAGGGATGACGAATGGAACAGCTTGATCAGATCGCAACGGTTATCGCGCTGAGTATGGGGGTGGCCTGGGCCAGCGGGATCAATCTGTATGCGGCGATTCTGGTGCTCGGTCTGCTCGGCAGTTCCGGGAATCTGGTTCTGCCGCCCGACCTGCAGATTCTCAGCAATCCGCTGGTGCTGTTTGCCGCCGGGGGCATGTACCTGGTCGAGTTTGTTGCCGACAAGGTGCCGGGGGTGGATAATTCCTGGGATACCTTGCACACCTTTATCCGCATCCCGGCTGGTGCGGCGCTGGCCGCCGGGGCCGTCGGGGAAGTCGATCCGGTCGTTTCGCTGGCGGTGGCGATTGTCGGTGGCGGACTGGCGGCCGGAACCCACGCCACCAAAGCTGGTTCGCGGGTGCTGATCAATACCTCACCCGAACCCTTCTCCAACTGGATGGCTTCGCTGACCGAGGATGTGCTGGTCGTTGCCGGACTCTGGACGGCGTTGCACTATCCTCTGGTTTTCATCGTTCTGCTGCTGCTGTTCATTCTGCTGATGGTCTGGTTGTTGCCGAAGCTCTGGCGCGGGGTAAAACTGGTCTTCACCGCGCTGATCAGTTTTTTTACCGGTGGTCGCAAGCCTCCGGGAGCAACTGGCTTCAAACTGCCGCCGAATCTGACGGAGCTGCCGAACGATTCAGGGGATGGCGGCAAGGTGAATTGATCGAATCAGCATAAAAAAAGACCCTAAGCTGTGAGCAACTTAGGGTCTTTAACTCAAGTGTAAAGCCGCTAGTCAGCAGCAAGCTCGCAGCAGCTGCTGAACCTGCAGCGGCGGCAGGTTCGTCTGCTGATGCAGACGACGCTCATCCCCTCGGGAATTGGCTCGGCTGTCAGTCCGAACCGGGTCTACGCCGACGATTGCCCAGTCACTGTTTCTTTGGAACATCTGTACTTCATCGACATGCAGCAGAATATCCAGAAACTTCTGTGTGACCAGATCCTCTTTTCCGTCCCTATAGATCACCTGAATCATCAAGCCCATCCTCCTTTTCCTCTGGTTGATTTAGATAGAAAAGCATACTTGTGGCGAAATGCAAGCGGTACACACTATAGCAAAAAAAATATCGGGAATGAAAGTAAAAGCACCAACAATGTGTGGGTATGTAGATATTTCTATGAATAAATAACCTATCGGTGATTGCAGCCGCGAATACTGCGAAATATCGCATGAAACAACTCGGTCGCGGAGCGGCCTCGGCAACTATCAATCTGAGAAATGAATGAACATCACCCGCATTTAGAACTCTCGTGCTGCGCCGTTGTTAAAGTTTCCTTGAATAAAGGGCAGTGCAGAATGCGTGTTATTAAAGGTTTGTTGAATAACTCGCGAAAAAAGAGTACCTTATTAAAAATTCTTTGAATAAGGTACATATTATGAGTAGAAGCGGAACCTATATCTCACAGGCAAGTGACTATCAAGCTTTTATTCCGGCCCCTTTGCCGCCCGCCCCCCCGATTGCTCTTGAGGGAGAGCTGCAAACCCTCCTCTCACGGGCCGATATGGCCTTGGCCCGGCTTGATGGCCTTGGCCATGTTCTGCCGAATGCCAACCTGTTTATTGCCATGTACGTAAAAAAGGAAGCTCTGCTCAGCTCGCAGATTGAAGGCACTCAGGCTTCACTCGAAAATCTGTTTGCCGCAGAGTTGGGCGACACACCGGAAAACATTAACGATGTCGAAGAGGTTGTCAACTATATCAAGGCACTGAACTATGGGCTGGAGCGGCTGCGTGAATTCCCCATGAGCCTGCGTCTGATCCGTGAAATTCATGAGCTGTTGCTGGCGGGGGTGCGTGGTGGCAACAAAACTCCGGGAGAGTTTCGAAAATCGCAGAACTGGATCGGCCCGGCAGGCAGTACCCTGAAAAACGCAACCTTTGTTCCGCCGCCGCCGCATGAGTTGGGAAAGACCCTTGGTGAGCTGGAACTCTATCTTCATCGTCCGCAGACCTTGCCGGTACTGATTAATTGCGCCTTGATCCATTACCAGTTTGAAACGATCCATCCGTTTCTTGATGGTAATGGTCGTTTGGGGCGGCTGCTGATTACCTTTTACCTGCATTGGCAGAGAGTGATGGAGAAGCCGTTATTGTACCTGAGCTACTACTTCAAAAAGAACCGGCAGGAATATTATGACCGTTTAAGTCTGGCCAGAGAGAGTGGCGACTATGAACAGTGGATCAAGTTCTTTCTGCAAGGCGTGCTGACCACCGCGGATGCGGCTGTGGCAATGGCCAAGAATATACTGGAATTACAGAACAAACACCGAGATCTGCTCTGGCAGAAAAAAATATCCTCTCCTCATGCTGTCGGGGTCCTGGAACGGCTTTTTTATACCCCCTACGTCTCGGTCAATGAGGTCGCCGGGCACTTTTCCATGTCCTATCCAACGGCCGCGAAGATCGTCGGTCAACTTGAAACCATCGGCATTCTCAAGGAAGTTTCCGGCAAACAACGGGGCAAGCGCTATCAATACAGCGCTTATCTTCAGCTGTTGAGTGAGGGGTCCGGGATTTGAATTGACGAACAGTCTGGAGAGGATTGACCTATTTTGCAGAGATGTCGGGAAAAGCGCAAAATATCGACAGATCCTGATTCGATGATCGGGATTGTCCGGCAGGGGAATCAGAATGCGGCGCCGGCGTAAGCAGATCTGAATATAGTCGACAGAGAAGAGGAGCCTGGATGCGCATCGCGACCCGAACATTTCTCTATCTCTTTACCCTGATTGCCGTCGCTTCTGCACTGCTCGGCTACGTCTCCATTCAGGATGAGCGGGACCATCTGCTGGCCGGGATCCGTTCGGAAGCGCGGCTGACGGCCCGGGCGCTGGCGGCGGTGTTGCGTTTTTATCATCCGGGGGATCCGGCGGTCGATCTGGATGCCCTGCTGGCCGACATCGCTCCGAGCGAATGGTCACCGCCGCCGATGCTGCGCTTCTACGATCGGGACGGCGCCCCGGTCGGGGTCGCCTGTGCCCACTGCAACCCGCTGCCGTTAGAGCAGCAACAGATTGATCTGGCCCGCCTGGACGGCGGCACTCAGGAAGAGTTCTTTGCCAAAGGGATGGAGCAGTATTTTTCCATTATCGTTCCGGTGCGTGGCAGCGGCCACTCGTTGCAGGGCGCCCTGGAAGTGGTTCTTCCGTTGCAGCAGGTTAACCAGACCCTGGCCGGAACCACGCGCCGCTTTCTGCTGTTCACCGTGGCTCTGGCGGTCGGCCTCGGCGCGCTGATCATCATGATTACCCGTTGGAATATCACCCAGCCGATGCAGCGGTTGATCGAAGCGGCCCGCCAGTTGGGGGCCGGCGATTTCAGTTTCCGGGTTGAACCGAGCGGTGCAATTGAGCTCGACCGCCTGACCGATGAACTGAACCGGATGGCGGAACAGCTGGAAGTGCAGAACCGCAGGCGAGATCGCTTCTACCAGGAGAAGCTGCAACTGGAAAAAAGTCTGCGCCATGCAGAAAAGCTTGCCTCCATCGGCCAACTCAGCTCCGGCCTCGCCCATGAAATCGGCACTCCGCTCAATGTCATCAGCGGTCGCGCCGAATATTTGCTCGCCAAGCTGGATAAAGCGGACCCCTCTCGGAAATCGCTGGTGACCATCGTCCAGCAGAGCGAGAATATCACCGCGCTGATCGAACGGCTGCTGGCCTTTTCCCGCAAGGATGAACAGCCCTTTATCGAGCTTTCCCTGCAACAGCCGATCAGCGAAGCTTTTTCCCTCTGTTTGCTCCGTTCCAAGCGCAGCCGCGACGAGATCCGCCTGAGCCTCGATCTTGCCGAAGAACGGCTGGTCGCTGATGCCGATGCCCTGCAGCAACTGTTCGTCAACCTGATGCTCAACTCCTTTCAGGCGATCACCGGGGCTGGGACGATCCGCATCGCGGTCAGTGTGCCTGCGCAGAACCGGCTGCAGATTGTTTATGAAGACAGCGGCCCGGGAATTCCCGTAGCGCAGCGTTCGCGAATTTTCGATCCCTTTTTCACCACCAAACAGGTCGGCGAGGGGACCGGACTGGGCCTGTTCATCGTCGCCAATATCGTCGCAGAGCATGATGGCGAGATCAGCGTTGAAAGCGCGGCGGACGGCGGTGTCCGCTTCGTTATCTGTCTGCCGCAGAAGTTTGAGGAGCAGTCATGAGTCAGCGAGCCGAGCTGGACATTCTGGTCGTCGATGACCATGCCGATATGCGTGATTTCCTGCAGGATATTCTCTCAGAGCAAGGCTACCGGACGGCAACCGCCGCTTCTGCCGATGAGGCCCTTGAGCGGCTGGCAAGCCGCGAGTTCCATCTGGTCATCAGCGACATCAAGATGCCGGGTATGGATGGCGTCGGCTTGCTTGAACAGATCAAAACCGGCAGCGGATTTTCTCCCTTTGTCATCCTGATTACCGCCTTCGGCGACATCAACGATACCATCGGTTTCATCGACAAAGGCGCCTACGATTACATCATCAAGCCGTTCAAAATGGAGCAGATCCTGATCGCGGTCAAACGGGCCGAACGGGAACTGCGGATGCGCCGGCGGGTCAAAGAGCTGGAAGAGCGGGTCACCCGGCCGCACCGTTTTCAACAGTTGCTCGGCAAGAGCAGCGCCATGCAACAGGTTTTCCACCTGATCGAAAAAGTAGCTCCGGCCGAAGGGAGCGTGCTGATCGAAGGGGAGACCGGCACCGGTAAGGAGCTGATCGCCCAGGCGATCCATCGTGAATCGCCGCGCAACGCAGGTCCCTTTGTGCCGATCAACTGTGCTTCGATTCCCGACTCATTGCTCGAAAGTGAGCTGTTCGGTCACGCCCGCGGCGCCTTTACCGGAGCGCAGGAGAAGAAGCAGGGGCTGTTTGTCGCGGCTGACGGCGGCACCCTGTTTCTGGACGAGATCGGTGAAATGCCTCCGGCGCTGCAGGCCAAACTGTTGCGGGCGATTCAGGAGCGGCGGGTCCGGCCGGTCGGCAGCACTCGCGATGTCGGCTTCGATGTGCGGATCGTTTCGGCGACCAACCGCGATCTGCGCAGCGCAGCGAAGTCAGGTGAGTTTCGCGAGGATATCTTTTACCGTCTGGCGACCTTTCAGATCGACGTCCCGCCGCTGCGGCAGCGGCGCGAAGATATTCCGCTGTTGATCGAAACTTTTGTTGCCCAACATGCGGCAGAAGGTCGGGATATTTTTTTTCCGCCGGAAGTCCTGCGCGCGCTGGTCGATTACTCCTGGCCCGGCAATGTTCGCGAACTGCGCAGTCTGGTGGAACGCTGTGCTTACATCAGTGCCGGCGAAACCGTGCAACTGGATGATTTACCGGAAGCGCTGCGTCAGCAGATCTGTCCGGTCAACCGCTATGCTCTGCCGGAAGATAAAACCCTGGCCGAGGTCGAGCTGGATTACATCCGGCATATTCTTGACCGCTGCCAAGGCAACCGGGTTCGGGCTGCCGAGATCCTTGCCATTAACCGTAAAACCATCCAGCGCAAATTGAACGATTAACTGCTTGGCAGCTGCGACAAATTGTCCCGTTGGCAGTTATTGTCGCAGCTAAACCCCCTCCTTGAGTCCCCGCTCTATCTCTGCGTGATCTCGATTATCCCCTGATTTAAATCACTTACAGAAAGTTATCAACCGTTTTGTAACTTCTGGCACGGCCCGTGCTCATTGTCTCCCCTTGATACGCCCCGCCGGGGGTGTCGCTCATTCCCCTGAAAGAGAGTGGAGACGGATGAAAAAATCGAACCGTAAAGTGTTGATCGCCATCCTGGTGCTGTTGTCCAGTGTCGGTTTTCTGATCTATCGCGGCCTCGCTGAAACCAGTGTCTATTACCTGACGGTCGGTGAATTGAAAACCTCGCCTTTGGGGTTGCAGCTCGGCGCGGACCAGGCGGTGCGGGTCGGTGGCCTGGTGGTCGACGGCAGCATCGACTACAACCAGCGTGATCTGACGCTGCGCTTCTCGATCAAGGATGAAAATAATCCGCAACAGACCATCAATGTGCACTACAACGGTGCCAAACCGGACGCCTTTGAGCCGGAAATCGAAGCGCTGCTTGAAGGGATCTATGACCGAGAAAAGAATCTCTTTCGGGCAGAGACGCTGCTGGTGAAGTGCCCTTCAAAATATGAATCTGAACAGGAAAACCCGCAGGAGGCAGATAAGTGATCAGTTTCGGTACCTATTCCCTGATTGCCGCGCTGTTTTTTACACTGTTGTCGATGGGGCTGTTTTTGTCCGGCCTGGCCCGCAACAATGTTCGGCTGGTGCAGGCAGGCAAGCGCGGTCTGCTCAGTGCGGCGATCGCCACCACCCTGGCGTCGGTCGCTCTGGCCTGGCTGTTTTTAACCGACAACTTCTCGGTTGAGTATGTCGCATCCTACTCTGACCGGGCGCTGCCGTTGTTCTACAAAATTACCGCGTTCTGGGCCGGACAGAAGGGTTCGCTGCTGTTCTGGGCCTGGGTGTTGAGCGTCTTTATCGCGCTGGTGATTTTCAACAATCGAAGAGAGGCGGACGATCGCAACACCCCTTACATCTATCTGGTCCTGGCGGGAACTCTGGCGTTTTTTCTGTTCCTGCTCTGCGCGATCAGCAGTCCGTTTGAAACCCTCGGTTTCATGCCGCGCGACGGTCAGGGACTCAACCCGATGCTGCAGAATCCCGGCATGGTTTTTCATCCGCCGATCCTGTTTTTCGGCTACATCGGTTTCACCATCCCCTTTGCTTATGCCGTCGCTGCGATGATCACCGGCAACACCGGTGCCGACTGGATTCGCAAGACCCGCGTCTGGAACGTGCTTCCCTGGATTTTTCTGTCGATCGGCATCATCCTCGGCGGCCAGTGGGCCTATGTGGAATTGGGCTGGGGCGGCTACTGGGCCTGGGATCCGGTGGAGAATGCCTCTTTCATCCCCTGGTTGGTGTCGACGGCGTTCATCCATACCGCTATCATTCAGGAGCGGCGCGGGGTGATGAAGGTCTGGAACATGGTGCTGATCCAGTTGACCTTTCTGCTCTGTATCTTCGGGACCTACCTGGTCCGCAGCGGCATACTGCAGTCGGTGCACGATTTCGGCGCGACCGGGCTGGGTGGCTATTTTCTGGTCTTCATGATCGTCGCCCTGATCGGCGGGATCTACCTGCTGGCGGAGAGTTACAACGAGTTTAAAACTCCGGGCAGCGTCGAATCTTACCTGTCGCGAGAGAGCACCTTTCTGTTCAACAATGTGATCCTGCTGGCGCTGGCCTTTGCCACCCTGCTCGGCACCGTTTTTCCGATCATCTCCGAAGCGGTGACCGGCAACAAACTGACCGTCGGTCAGCCGTTTTTCAACCAGGTCAACACGCCGCTGTTTCTGCTGCTGGTGCTGCTGACCGGCATCTGCCCACTGATCGGCTGGCGCAAGGCCTCGGTGAGTAACCTGCGGCGCAACTTTCTGCGCCCGGCGCTAACCGCCTTGCTGGCCGGGGTCATTATGGCGATTTCCGGCATTCGCGAGCTTTATCCGCTGCTTGCCTTTACGCTCTCCGCCTTTGTCGGTGCGACCATTGTGCAGGAATATATCACCGCGATTCGTTCCCGTAAAAAACTGACCGGCGAGGCCTCGGCCGCCGCTGCAGTCAAGCTGCTCTGGAAAATGCGCCGGCGCTACGGCGGACATATCGTCCATTTCGGTCTGGCGATAATGGTCATCGGGATTGCGGCATCTTCGGCCTATAAGCTGGAAAGTCAGGGCACCCTGCGGCAGGGCGAGTCGCTGAGCATCGGCAAATATGAACTGAAGTACGAAAAATTCCGCAAATACGATAAATTCAACCGCACCATCTACGCCGCGCAACTCGGTGTCTTTGTCGACGGCAAGCGGATCGATGAGATGGAAGCGGAACGTCGCTATTACATCAACGCCAAGCAGCCGACCACCGAAGTGGCACTGCGCTCAACGCTGATCGAAGACCTCTACGTGACCATGCCGGGGATCGGCAGGGGCAATGAGATCACCCTTAAGGTGGCAGTCAACCCGCTGCTGATCTGGGTTTGGCTGGGCAGTACTTTGATGGTCATCGGCGGGATTCTGGCGATTATCCCCGCACGGAGGAAAGCAGCATGCAGCGAATAACTTTCTGGTTTGTCCCGCCGTTGCTACTCGTGGCAATTCTGTTGATGCCGATCTGTAGCTGTGCCGAGTTGACCCAGACCGAGGTCTCCGAAAGTCTGATCTGTTATGCCTGTCCGGGTGAGCCGCTGAATATTGATCGTTGCGGCGGCGGCGACCGGATGCGCGCCGACATCACCCGGCTGCTCAATCAGGGTAAAAGTAAACCGGAAATCCTCGATTATTTTGTCGCCCAGTTCGGTGACAGTATCTTGACCACGGTACCGAAGAAGGGCTTCAATCTGGTCGCCTACACCGGACCCTTTATCGCTCTGCTGGTCGGTATTCCGCTGGCGCTGCTGATTATCCGCCGCTGGGGTTCTGCCGGGCGCAGACAGGCTGTTGAGCGCGGGGCAACGGAACCCACAGTGACGTTGGATGAGCAGACCCGCTTGAAGATCGAGAAAGAGTTGGCTGACCTGGACGAGGAGGGTTGAAGAGGTGATGGAAATAGTCATTATATTGGTCGTCAGTGCGCTGCTGCTGGCTTACACCCTGCGGCCGATGTTTCGTCCGGCTGCTCTCTTGAGTCAGCGGGTGGATCTCCATCAGGTGCGCATCGATGTTCTGCAGCAGGAGAAAAAACACAATCTCAAAGCGATCAAGGATATCGATTTTGATCTGGCCACCGACAAGATCAGCGCCGATGATCATGAGGAGTTGCGAACCCTTTACAGCCTCAAGGTCGCCGAGGCGATTGAGGCCGAAAAGCGTCTGCGCGAGGAAGAAGAGGGTTGATTCTGTCGTGAGCGAAAACTCTCCCTTTCTCAGCATCAGTGGGCTGTGCAAATCGTACGGCAGTCGTGTGGCGCTGCGCGGGATCGACCTTGACCTGCAGCGCGGCGAATTTCTCTGCCTGTTCGGTCCCAACGGTGCCGGCAAGTCGACCCTGCTGAAAATTATCGCCACCCTGCTGCGACCGAACGCCGGACAGGTCAGGGTGCAGGGGTATGATCTGAAAGAACAACCGGAACAGTACCGCAGTCGGCTCGGTATGGTCTCGCACCAGTCGTTTGTCTACCAGGATCTGACGGTGCTGGAAAATCTGGAATTTTACGCCGCTCTTTACGGCGTCGAGCAACCCCGGCAGCGCGCCCTGCAACTGCTTGAGCAGGTCAATCTGGCCGACCGTTACGATATGCCGGCGGCCAACCTTTCGCGCGGGATGCAGCAGCGCCTGACGATCGCCCGCGCCCTGGTCAACGACCCGGCGCTGCTGCTACTTGACGAACCCTACACCGGTCTGGATGAGCATGCCGCCAGCGTGTTGCGTGAGCAACTGCAGATCCTGCACGATCGCAAGCGGACCATCATTATGGTCACCCACAACCTGCGCCGGGGGATGGAATCGGCCACTCGACTGGGAATCCTGGCCCGCGGCAAGCTGGTCTATCTGCAGCAGAAAGAAGCTGTTGATCCAAGCACTTTTGAACAGCTCTATTTTCGCCATCTGGAGGCGCTATGAGCAGCCTGCGGCAGGTCCAGTTTCTGCTCGGCAAGGATCTGCGGATCGAGCTGCGCAAGAAGGAATCGCTGGTCTCGATGGCATTTTTCGGCGCGCTGATTCTGGTGATGCTGAATATCGCCAGCGGTATCGGCAAACAGGTCGCTGCCGAAAACGGCGCGGGGATTCTCTGGGTGGCGATCATCTTCTCCTCGGTGCTCGGCCTCGGCCGGGTTTTCGCTCGCGAGAAGGAGAACGGCTGTGTTGCCGCCCTGCTGATCAGTCCGATCAGTGCCGGGGAGATCTACGCTGCCAAGGCACTGGTCAATTTTACCCTGATGTGCCTTTCGGAGTTGGTTCTGGTGCCGGTCTTCTACGTGCTGTTCGGGGCTCAGCTGAGCTTTGCTCCATTGAGCCTGCTGCCGATTCTGTTGTTGGTCAATCTTGGTTTTTCTACTACCGGCACCCTGATCTCGGCGATCTCCGCCGGGACGCGTAGAAACGAAGTGCTGCTGCCGATCCTGCTCTTCCCGCTGATTCTGCCGCTGACCGTTCTGGCAGTCAAAGCGACCACCGCAGCGCTGGCGGCAAAGCCGTTTGCGATCGTGCTTGAGCAACTTGAACCGATGGCCGCCTTTTGCATAATTTTCACTACGGCCGGCTATCTTCTCTTTCCCTTTGCCATCAGAGAGGACTGAATGTGTTAGCTCTGAATCGATCCACACTTTTTTCCGGCTTTGCCGCGGTGATGATTCCGGCGGCGATCGGCATGGTCTTTTTTTACGCCCCGCTGGAAAAAACCATGGGCAGCGTGCAGAAGATTTTTTATTTTCACCTGCCGCTGGCCTTGACCGCTTTTCTGTCGTTCTTTGTCGCCTGTATCTCCGGGATTATGTACCTGCGGCGACGGCAACGGATCTGGGATGCGCGGCTGGCTGCCAGCGTTGAAATCGGTGTGGTGCTGACCACGCTGGTACTGATTACCGGTTCACTGTGGGGTCGACCGATCTGGAATACCTGGTGGACCTGGGATCCGCGCCTGACTACCTCGCTGATCCTCTGGTTTATCTTTGCCTCCTGTCTGATCCTGCGTTCGGCGATCGACGAGGAGGGGAAACGCGCCACCTTTTCGGCAGTGCTGGCGATTGTCGGCTTTCTCGATGTGCCGATCGTCTTTCTCTCGGCGCGGCTGTTCCGCAGTATCCATCCGACGGTGATCCGCGCCGATTCGGTCGGGCTCGAATCCTCAATGCTTTTGACCCTGCTGGTCTGCATGGCCGCCATGCTGATCTTCTGGGCCGGACTCTATAAATTCCGCGTTTCCCTGTATCTTCAGGAAGCCAAAGTAAACGATCTGCAAATAGATGGGACAAGCTGATGAAAGAGACTTATTTGGTAATCGCATATATGGCCATCTGGATCGGCCTGAGCGGCTATGTTGCCGCTCTGGCCCAGCGACAGCGCAAATTGTCGCTGAAGATCGAGGTGCTGGACAGACGACTCAAGATCGAGGAGGACTAAAAGCGTGGAAATGATTGCAACCCGTCGCGAGATTATCGTCCGTGGTTTTTTCTGGGCACTGCTGGTCTCTGTCTCGCTGCTGACCTTATACTTTCTGCTTACCGGCGGACCGGACAAGCGTCAGGCGGTCCAGCCGAAACCGGCTGATGTGCAGCAGCAGATCAGCCTGTTGCAGGCGGCGCTGAAGGAAAAGCCGAACGATCTGCGCACGCTGGTCTCCCTTGGTGACAGCTACCTGAACGCGAGCAACATTCGCGAAGCCTATCGGATATTTCTGCGGGCAGAAAAGGTCGCCCCCAAGGATTCCCATGTGCTCAACGACCTGGGCAGTATTTATCAGCAGATCGGCCGTTACGACCAGGCGTTGAACAGCTATCAGCGTGCCTATCAGAGCGATCCCGGACACGGCAGTTCATTGTTGAATATGGCGTTGATTTACAGCCGTAATAAAGGTGATAATGATAAGGCGCTGGTCCTGTTGCAAAAGTTTTTGGCCGGTAATCCAGAGCCGCAGTCGGTTGCGACCGCCCAACAGGAAATTGCCCGGATCAAGCAAGCGCTGCAGGGCGGCCGGCCTTCGGGCGACGCTCCGAACTGAACAACTATGCACTGAAAGTGCATAGGTTCGGAGGGGACTGAAAGTCCCTTAAAATCAAAGGAAAAGATCGTCATCCTCGCGAATGCGGGGATCCACGCCTCATAAAACCACTGGATTCCCGCCTGCGCGGGAATGACAAAAAATGAGTAGCACCTGAAAGGCTTGGACTAAAGTCCATAGTTTTCACTAGCGTAATGGAACAATAAATAACTGATCGGTCGGACCGCCGATCGATCCAAAAGTAACGACAGATTGAAGGAAGAAACCATGAAAAAAGAAACCATCTTGCTGGTTGTTGTCGCTCTGGTGGCCGGTGTGCTCGGCGGCGTCATTTTTACCAACGCCAAGAAGGATCAGGCCACCGGCGGGCAGGCATTCAATCCTGCCAGCGCGCCTGCCGCCGATTATCAGCAGAAGATCCAGACCCTGGAAGCGCTGGTCTCCAGAGAGCCGAACAATCGTCAGGCCTGGGTCCAGTTGGGGCACAACTTTTTTGATTCAGGCAATCCGATGAAGGCGATTGAAGCCTACGATAAAGCCTTGGCCCTGGACGGTAATGATCCCGACGTTCTGACCGACCAAGGGGTCATGTATCGCCGCATCGGTTGGTTTGACAAGTCGATTGCCAATTTCAAAAAAGCCAATGAACTGAACCCGCGCCATGTAAACGCGCTGTTCAATATGGGGATTGTCTACAACCAGGATCTGGGCGACAAAGTGAAGGCCAAGGAGGCCTGGACCCGTTACCTGGAGATCACCCCTTCGGGGCAGGGGGCCGATAAGGTGCGGACCATGATCGACCATATGGAAAACGGCCACGGCTGATGGCTTAGCCAGCTAAAATTTTTTTGCGCCGCTATCACAGTTGAGCGCTTCTCCAGCGAATCAGGACCCCTTTTGTGAATATTCCACAGATGCCGCTGCTGTATGCCGCCTTCGGTGCTTACTTGCTGGCGGTGATCCTCTATCTTTTTCATCTGCTGCTGCGGCGCAGCTGGGTGTGGCGCAGCGCTTTTGTGCTGGTGCTGATCGGCTTTGCCCTGCAAAGCCTCTGTCTGGGATTGCGCTGGTATGCAGCCGGTTATCTGCCGGTGACCAACCTGTTTGCCACCCAGTTCTTTTTCAGCTGGGCGTTGGCGGCAACCTATCTCTATTTTGAGCTGCGCTACCGGATTCACGCCGCTGGCTTGTTTGTGATCTTCTGCACCCTGCTGCTGCTCGGCAGCGTGCTGCCGAGCAGTCCCAAAACCCCGCCGTTGATCCCGGCACTCGATACACCGCTGTTCACGCTGCACGTTTCACTCTCTTTTGCCGGCTACGCTTTTTTCGCCATGGCCTTCTCCCTGGGGGTGCTCTACCTGCTGCAAAAACGCTTGCAGACCGGTCTGCTGCCCGACCTGCTGCTGCTGCGCAAGCTCAATGAAGAGGCGGTTTTTCTCGGCTTCAGCCTCTTTACACTGTGCATGATCTTCGGCAGTATCTGGGCCTATGTTGCCTGGGGCCATTATTTCTCCTGGAATATCAAAGGAGTCTGGTCGGCGCTGGTCTGGCTGTTTTATGCCGGAATGTGCCACGCTAAATTTATCCGCCGCTGGCAGGGCTCCGGCTATGCCGTACTGTCGATCGTCGGCTTCGGCGTGGTCCTGTTCACTTATCTCGGCATCGGCCTGCTGATGAGCAGCAACCATCCGCTGAACTGAGGGGCAGACAAATATGATGAAATTATCCCTGCTCGACAGTAAAACCTGGAAGCTGCTCTGCTCCTTGAAACTGGCGATTGTGCTCGCTTCAGCCGCGACCATCCTCTCGATCGGCGGTTCGTTGCTGTTGCCGTTCAATCCACGGATTTTCGGCGGCCTGGACACTATGCCTCTCGGTCTTTGGCTGGAAAGGGTTGCGGCACAGTCGCCGGGGATGACCTGGTGGATTCCGCTCGGCGGGATTCTGGTCTCGCTGCTTGCCCTCAACACCCTCTGCTGTTTTATCGACTGGCTATGCCATTTTCGCGCTCGCTGGCGCAAGAGCGGCGAGTATCTGATCCACATTGGTTTTGTTCTGATCGTGACTGCGTTTCTGTGGGGCAGTCAGGCGGGCTTCCGCAGTGAGAATAACGGTCTGCTGATCGGTCAGAGCAAGCCGCTGCCGCAACTGGGAGTCACACTGAAACTGGAAGCCTTTAAACCGGTGCTGGCCCCGAGCGGGCGGCCGATGGAGATGCTCAATACCCTGGCGCTGTATAAGGGGGGGCAGCTCATCAAACGGGTGCAGACCCGCAGTAATCATCCTTTGACCTGGAACGGGCTGGTGGTCATTCCCGCCTCATACGGACAAACCATGCGCGGCGGTCGCTACCTGCCCTACAGCATCCTGACCATCAACTACGATCCCGGTGCCAACCTCGCCTTTGCCGGGTCGATTGCCATGGGCTGCGGGGTGTTGCTGACCCTGTTCTCTTTCTACCGAAAGCGGGCCCGAGGCGATCGTCCGGATATTGTTTGAGGTGATTCTCCTTCGACAGTGCTTGGCTATTCAGAAGATTGACAGATCTGCCCTGATCTCCTAGCTTGGAGAAATTCAATTTTCTGCTTGGGGGGAGTGACACGCGGCCGAAAGACGGCCTTCACTCAACCATTCTCGCTTTTCCTGAGAGTGGTTTTTTTATATTTCAGGAGCCATACTTTAGATGCACGTCAATCTCGTTCAACTCGAAAAGAAACTCTGGTCCGCCGCCGATGATCTGCGGGCCAATTCGGAGTTGAAATCCTCCGAATATTCAGTGCCGGTGCTGGGGCTGATCTTTCTGCGCTATGCCGATGTCAAGTTTGCCGCCGCGCAGCAGGAGCTCGCCGGTAAAGGCAGCGGTCGTCGCACCATCGGCCCGACCGATTACAAGGCCAAAGGGGTGATCTACCTGCCCGAGGGGGCGCGTTACGCCGAACTGCTCAAGGTTCCCGAGGGGGAGGATGTCGGGGCGAAGATCAACGAGGCGATGCGCCTGGTCGAGCAGCAGAACGAAGATCTTAAGGGGGTGCTGCCCAAGACCTACCAGCAGGTCGGCAACGCGCCGCTCTTCACCCTGCTCAAAGCCTTCGCCTCGATCCCACTCGATATCGAAGGGGACGCTTTCGGTCGGATTTATGAATACTTTCTCGGCGCCTTCGCCATGTCCGAAGGGCAGAAAGGCGGCGAGTTCTTCACCCCCACCGCGCTGGTCAAACTGATCGTCGAGATCATCGAACCCTTCTCGGGACGCATCTTCGACCCGGCCTGCGGTTCGGGCGGTATGTTCGTGCAGAGCGCGGCCTTTGTCGCACAGCATAAGAAGAATCCCGGCAGCGAGATCAGCGTCTACGGTGAGGAGCGGGTCGCCGAAACCGTGCGCCTGTGCAAGATGAACCTCGCCGTTCACGGCCTCTCCGGTGACGTGCGCCAGGGCAACAGCTACTACGATGACATTCACAAAAGCCTCGGCAAGTTCGACTTTGTCATGGCCAATCCGCCCTTCAATGTCAACGGCATCGATAAAGAGCGGATCAAGGATGACGGCCGCTTTCCCTTCGGCATGCCGAAGACCGACAACGGCAACACCGTCTGGCTGCAACTCTTTTACGGCTCGCTCAACGAAAAAGGCCGCGCCGGGTTCGTCATGGCCAACTCGGCCAGCGACGCCCGCGCTTCCGAACTGGAGATCCGCAAGCAGTTGATACAGGAGAAGGCGGTTGACGTGTTGGTTGCCATCGGCAGCAACTTCTTCTACACCGTCACGCTCCCCTGTACTCTCTGGTTTCTCGACAAAGACAAAAAGGGCAGCGCGCGTGAGGACCAGGTGCTCTTCATCGACGCCCGGCACACCTTCCGCCAGCTTGATCGCGCCCACCGTGACTTCACCCCCGAACAGATCGAATTTCTCGCTAACATCGCCCGGCTCTATCGTGGTGAAGGGGTTGAAACGACCCACGGCAGTGGCAAGCAGATTGAAGAGACTTTCCTCGATGGCAACTATGTCGATGTCCCCGGCCTGTGCAAGGTGGCGACCCTTGAAGAGATTGAAGTGCAGGGCTGGAGCCTGAATCCGGGGCGTTATGTCGGCGTGGCGGAGCGGGAGGAAGAGGATTTTGATTTTGCCGAGCGGCTGGAGGAGTTGAACGAGGAGTTGGAGGTACTGAACTCTGAGGCGCGGGAACTGGAAGGGAAGATAGCTGAAAATGTTGCTAAGTTGCTGGAAACGTAAATGCAATTTTGACGATTTCACCAGGAGGGGGAACCATGGATGTTGCAGTTCCGCTGGAAGTGGTTAAAGGTAAGATTTATCTTATTCGTGGGCAGAAGGTGTTTCTGGATGCCGATCTGGCTGTTCTTTACGGGGTGACAACCGCAAATCTCAACAAAGCGGTTAAACGGAATATTGAGCGCTTTCCCGGGGATTTTATGTTTCAGCTAGACAAAGCCGAAATGGGCAGTTTGCTATTCCAGTCTGGAACATCAAAATCCGGTTCTGGTGGTCGAAGGTCGGCTCCTTACGCATTCACCGAGCAGGGCGTGGCCATGCTCTCCAGTGTGCTCAGAAGCGAACGCGCTGTGCAGGTGAATATTGCCATCATGCGGGCCTTCGTGCAGATGCGCGAGCTGGCCGCCAGCAACCGTGAACTGGCGCGTAAAATCGATATGCTGGAGAAAAAACACGCCCGCCATGATGAGCAGTTCGTAGCCGTGTTTGATGCGATCCGGCAGATGATGGTGCCGGTTGAAAAGAAGCGGCGTCGGATTGGGTTTGGGCAGGAGGATGAAGGTTGACGCTTACGGCGCGATTGATGTGTCCAATTTGAAAATAGAAACCAAGGAGACCGCCGCATGATGGACCCAGATATCTATGAACTCCGCATCGCCCTGGCCGAAAATAAACCTGAAATCTGGCGGGTTTTCCAAGTGCCGGCCTCAATCTCCCTGCGTAAACTTCACAAAGTTATTCAGCGGATCATGGGCTGGGAAGATTATCACCTGCGTTCCTTTGAAAAGGGCGGAATTGTTTTTTGTCGACCTGATCCCGAATTTTTCAGCCCTACCGTGAACGATCATGGTGTTTCGCTCTACTGCCTGCTCAAACAGGAAGGTGACCAGCTCACTTACATCTATGATTTCGGCGACTACTGGCAGCACCGGGTGACGTTACAACGGATACTTCCCGATAAACCCGAAATGAAACACGCTCTCTGTCTCGATGGTGCCAACGCCTGCCCGCCCGAGGATTGCGGCAGCCATCATGGCTATGACGAATACCGCGAAGCGGTGCTTGATCCGAACCACGAACAGCATGAAGAATATTTCGCCTGGCGCGGTGCGTTTGATCCGACGGCCTTCGACTTGCTGGCGGTGAACCGAGCGTTACGACGATTGAAGGTTTGATGCGTTTTCAATAAAGCTGAGCCACTTTTTTGCGATGAAAGCTGCCACTGTGGTGTTTGTTGTGATGAAGGGGCAGGAAATTGACGCATAGCATTTCCTGATTAGTATCAATCTTCAGCTATACACTAAAAGTGTCCCCTCTCCCTGAGGGAGAGGGCTAGGATGAGGGGGAAAAGGCCGAAAACGCCCCCCTCATCCGGCCTTCGGCCACCTTCTCCCTCAGGGAGAAGGGTAGGCTGAAGATTCGTTCTAATCAGGTAACATTTTCCCTTGTTTTTGTTCTCAAAAGAACTACAATTGTTTCAATGTTGAGAACGTAAGCAGGAGATTTACATGCTCAACCAACCACAACCAGCAGAATTACTCTTCGGTGCCTACCGCCGCCAGGTGCTCGCTTTACTGCTGCTGCGCCCGGACGAGCGCTTTCATGTGCGGGGTATCGCACGGCTCACCGGCGTTCCGGCCGGTTCGCTGCATCGCGAGCTGACCCTGCTGGCGCGGGCCGAACTGCTGCTGCGGACCAAAGAGGGCCGTCAGGTCTATTATCAGGCCAACCGCCAGAGCCCGATCTTTAACGAACTGGCGGGCATCTTCCGTAAAACCTCCGGGCTGGCCGATGTGCTTCGCGCCGCCCTGCTGCCGTTGGCAGATCAGGTCGAGCTGGCCTTTGTGTTCGGCTCGGTCGCTCAGGGCACAGAACGCAGCGCCAGCGATATCGATCTGTTTGTGTTGGGCGAGACCTCTTTCCCCGTGATTGTCGAGGCGCTGGCCGATCTGCACGAACGGTTGGGTCGCGAAATCAATCCGGTGATCATGCGGTCTGCTGAGTTCAGCGAAAAATGCACTTCCGATCCCTTTTTACAGCGGGTCGTAAAAGAAACCAAAATCTATGTCATGGGGGGGGCTGATGACTTTGCAAAACTTGTTGGCGACCGGACAGCTCAAAGAACATGAAGCCACGGCGGATGAGATACGGGCGCTGCTGACGGCTGTACGGCGCAACCTGGCCGACGCGCAGGTTGAGGCGATCAGCCTGAAAACCCGTTTCGATGCAGCTTACAAGGCGATCATGCAGCTTTCCATGATTGCCCTGCTGGCCAACGGCTTTCGCCCCGGCAGCGGAGCCGGGCATCACATGACGATGATCCAGACCCTGCCGAAATCGCTCGGTCTGGATCGAAAACGGGTCGTGGTTCTGGATGCGCTGCGGCGCAAGAGCAACGCGGCGGACTACATGGGCAGCTATGTCGATCAGGCGGCAACCGATGCCTGCATTGCCGAAGCGCAAACTCTGCTCAAAGATGTTGACACCTGGCTGGGTAAACATCGCTCTGATCTGCAGTTGAATTCATAGGGGGGCACCAGTGGCGGGACCATTCTCCGAAGGTTCACTTGAAAAAGCCGTTGTCGGCCTGTTTGAATCGCAGGGCTGGACCTCGCTCGATTGTTACGAGGAGGTTCTGGGATCAGAGGGCACTCTGGGCCGCGAAACGACTGCCGAAATTGTGCTGCGCCCCAAACTGCTCGCTGCCCTGAAAAAGCTCAACCCCTCCCTGCCTCAGCAGGCTCTCGACCTCGCTATTGAAGAACTGACCCGTGGCATTTACGGTTCGGTGTCCGGTGACGACATTAAGGAAGGGGAATGCCCGGTCAAGGTTAAGTCGTTCCTGGTGGATCGATTGCGTGAGAAGCTGACGGAAACGGAAAACTTTCTCAAACAACGCGGAGTTGATCTGAGCTCTTTGTTGTCTGCCAAAGATTTTGACTACATTGCGCAGCGTGATGAAGCGGTCGAGGCGATCCTGTACAGCGAAGATTCAAGGAAAGCCTACATGGGCCTTGCCAACTGGGTGAAACGGATCTACAGGGCAATCCTGCCCGATCCGGCAGCCAATGAGTTCGGACCCAAACGGGCGGTGATCATCAATATCGCCGAGGCGATCAAGTCACTCGATCCCGAGGTCGATATCTCCGCAGTGATGGAGCAGGTCGAAGGGCTGCTCGACGAATCGATTGCTGCTGAAGGCTATATCATCCGTGATCCCTCAGAGACCGGGTACGGCTCGGTAGATATCTCGCAGATCGACTTCGAGACCCTGAAGAAGCAATTCGACAAGGGGAAGAAGCGTACCGAGATTGAAAAGCTGAAGGCCGCCCTGGCGCAAAAACTGAAATTGCTGCTATCTCTGAACCGTTCTCGCATGGACTATCTGGAGCGGTTCCAGCGGTTGATCGATGAGTACAACAGTGGGGCGCGAAACATAGAGGAGAGCTTTGCCGAGCTAATCAAGTTTGCGCAAGACCTTAAAGAAGAAGAGCGTCGTCACGTCCGGGAAGAAATCTCCGAAGAAGAGCTGGCCGTTTTCGATCTGCTATTCAGGCCACCGCCGGAATTAACCGACAAAGAGCGGCGACAGGTGAAGGGGGTGGCAAGTCAGCTGCTGGAAAAGTTAAAGCAGGAGAAGCTGGTTCTAGACTGGCGCAAGAAGGAGATGACCCGCGCTGCCGTGCGACAGACTATCGAGATCGTCCTTGATGAACTGCCCGAGGTGTACTCGAAGTGATATTATGACCTGCGCTGCGAGCATGTCTACCAGCATGTCTATGATGCCTATTGGGGGCGGGGGGAGAGTTTGTACAGTCGGATCAATTGATGCTGGAGCATATCAGATGTGTGACCGGTTACAACGGTAATTCCCGCACCGGGAAAATAAAAAAACAGGCACTCGCAAATAACTTGCGAGTGCCTGTTTTTTTTACTGGAGCCGCTGACTGGAGTTGAACCAGCTACCTGATCATTACGAGTGAACTGCTCTACCAAATGAGCTACAGCGGCGAAGAGGTTTGAATGTTTACCTTAATTCGGCAGATGAGTCAATCGGAAGTCTCAGGTTGAAAGCAACTTCGTTGGTCCCTGTTAAACTGTTAATGAGTAGCGACGCCCGGAAGGGTATGCTTGCCGGCAGTGAGGGTTTGTTTATGGATCTCGAACGGTATCTGCAGGAGCGGTTGGAGGATCAGATCGACTGGTATGATCGCAAGAGCGGCTGGAATCAGCGTTTGTACAAACGGCTGCGTTTGCTGGAGGTAATTGCTGCCGCCAGTATTCCTCTACTGACTGGGTTTATTGCCGATTTTGCCTTTATGAGCCATGTGGTGGCTGTGGTCGGGGTGGCGATCGCGGTGATTTCCGGGGCCTTTGCCCTGTTCAAGTTTCAGGAGAACTGGATCGAGTATCGCACCACTGCTGAAACCCTCAAGCATCAGAAGTATCTCTTCTTGACCCAGACCAGCCCCTACGACGGCGGGGATGCTTTTCAGGTTTTGGTCGAGACCGTGGAAGGGTTGATTTCGCAGGAAAACTCCAAGTGGACTCAGTACGTTAAACAACAGAAGGACAAGACAAAGAAGAGCTGACGGGAGGGTACGGCCATGAGAAAGCAGACGCCCAAGGGACGAATCTTTATCAGCTACCGGCGTGAGGATAGTTCCGGTTATGCCGGTCGGCTGTTCGATCACATCAAGGATCATTTCGGCAAAGACCGGGTCTTTATGGATATCTCCAGTATCGAACCGGGAGTCGATTTTGTCGACTCTATCGAAAAGGCGCTCAACAGCTGCGATACCTTTCTGGTCTTGATCGGCAAGGACTGGCTTGACTGCCGGGATGCCGGCGGCAACCGGCGGCTGGATGATCCGGACGATTTTATCCGTATCGAAACCAGTGCCGCGCTCAGAAGGGACGTGCGGGTCTTTCCGATTCTGGTCAAGGGGGCGGTGATGCCCTCATCCAAGGATCTTCCCGAAGAGATGGTCAAGCTGGCACGGCGCAACGCCCATGAACTGAGCGATCAACGCTGGCAATTCGATTGCAATAAACTGATGGCCGTACTGGAAAAAGTGGTCGGCCCTCCCGACCAAGGACAGCGAAAAGCAGACGACGAAAAAAACAAGGCACCCGGCAGCAAGAAAAACGTCAAGGCGATTGTCGCTCTGGTGCTCTCGCTGCTGCTGATGTTTACCTTGTTTGCCGAAGGGTTCAGTGATTCTGAGTCGATCATCGGGGCGCTGGTTATGGCAGTGATTGCACTGATCTTCGGCGTGGCCGGCTGGTATGATGTTAAAATGAAAAAGTCCGGCGGGCGGGGGCTGGCGATCGGCAGCATTGCCTCTGCGGTGCTGTTGATGTTGATGCTGATCGGGCAGTACCCGGCTGCACTGGTTCCGAGCTCCCCGGCACCTTCGGCGGAGAAACCGACCCAGGGATCATGGGGCAAGGCTGTTTCCAGCCGGCTTGATACGATGCAGACGCGCGAAACCGCCAGCAGGCGCGCGCCTCAAGCCGACAGTATCGCCGGTCGTTGGCAGGGCAGCGACGGCATGACCTACCTGTTTGCACAGTATGGAAATACCGTACAGGTATCCGGATTGAATCAGTTCGGCGTGCAGATGATGACCGGTCAGGGGCTGCTCGACGGTTCCCGGCCGCTAAGTTTCAACTACTCTCTGGCCGATGGCACCAGCGGCATCTTCTCGCTGGAGATGGTTGCTGAAGGCAAGACGATGAATGCGGTCTTTACCAATCACAGTACCGGCCTGTTCGGCAGGATTTTACTCAATCGACAGAGTAGCGGTTATTAGAACCTGGCCGAACGTTGAAGCTTGTCCGGTTTTTCCAGAGCGCATCGGCCGAGTAGATGGCCAGCCCGAACCAGATAAACAGAAAGCTGACCAGGTGCCCCTGCGAAAAGGGTTCACGGTAGAGAACCACCGCCAGGAGAAAGTGCAGGCTCGGCGTAATGTACTGGAGAAAGCCGACGGTGGCCAGTTGCAGCCGCCGGGCCGCACCGACAAACAGCAGCAGCGGGATGGCGGTCACCACCCCGGAGAGCGGCAGCAACAGGTCGAGCCGCAGCGAACCGACCAGAAAACTGCCCTGCTGCAGCTTGCCCAGATAGAGGATGTAGCCGAGGGCAAAGGGGGCCAACAGTAAGGTTTCCACTGTCAGGCCGACCATTGCTTCCACTTTCGCCAGCTTGCGCAACAGGCCGTAGAGGCCGAACGATGCGGCCAGCACCAAAGCGATCCAGGGGAACTGGCCGTGGCGCAAGCTCAGGTTCAGTACCCCGAGCAGCGCCAGCAGCACACTCAGTTGTTGCCAGCGGGTCAAGCGTTCGCGCAAGAACAGAAAGCCGAGCAGAACGCTGAGCAGCGGGGTGATGAAGTAGCCGAGGCTCGATTGCAGCACCTCACCGCGTTGCACGGCATAGATGAAAACCAGCCAGTTGGTGGCGATCAACAGAGTCGATCCACACAGCGTCAGCAGGGTGCTGCGATCCTTGAATGTCTCCCCGATACTGCCGAGCTGCCGTCGGACGCCGAGCAGCGCAAGCAGGAACACCACTGACCAGAAGATCCGGTGAGAGACGATCTCCAGCGGCGCCGCTCCGTGCAGAGCCTTGAAGAACAGCGGGAAGGAACCCCAGATCGTGTAGGCGGCCAGACCGAACCAGACGCCCTGTCGGGCTTTATCGGCGGCGGCGGTTTTTTCAGTTTTTACCTCGACCACTCCTGTTATCTATTCCCTTGCCCGGACATCGACGCAATTGTCGTAAAAGGTACTGCCGTTACCCCGGTCGGTCAGTCGTTGCGAGGTCAGGGCGTTGACCGATCGTTTGCCGGGGGCGAACTCCAGCCACCAGACTCCTTCAGCAACCACCACACCGCTTGGCACCTTCTTGGTGATCTGCAGAATGAAGGTGACTTCTCCCAACTCATTGAAGGCGTAAATCGACTGCCCCGCTGACAGCCCACGCTGCCGGGCGTCTTGCGGGCTCATTTGCAGAGACATTGCACCCTGTTTTTCGCGCAGTTCATCCCGCTCGTAGAAGGTAGAGTTGAGCGCGTGCAGCGAGGGGGCGGTCATCAGCCGCAGCGGGTAGTTGCCCTGGTGCGGCGGCAGGTAGCGGGGCAGGGGCTCAGCGAGCTGCGGATTGAGGATTTCTATCTTGCCGCTCGGTGTGGCGAAGCGCGGGTTGTTTTCCGGCAGGCTGAATTCCACCGCTTTACCGGCCGCCAGTGCTGCCCTGTCGATCCCCTTGCGCAGCGGACTGGGTGTGGCCAGCAGCTGTTCGATCAGCTCTTCGGCGCTTTGCTTAAAGAATGGCTCGTCAAAACCCATTGCCTCTGCCAGCAGCGCAAAGACCTGCCAGTTCGATTTGCTCTGGCCGACGGCCGGGATGACTGGCCAGGTTCGTTGCATGCAGTAGTGGCCGTAGGAACGGTAGATGTCGCTGGTCTCCAGCGACGAACAGGCTGGCAGGACAATATCGGCATAACGGGCGCTGTCGGTCATGAAGCGTTCATGGACCACGGTGAACAGATCCTCGCGGGCCAGACCTGCCAATACCAGATTCTGATCCGGGGTGACCGCCGCCGGGTTGGCGTGATAGACGTAAAGTCCGGCGACTGGCGGATCATTGAGCTGGTTCAGGGCGTTACCCAGCTGGTTCATGTTGATGCTGCGCGGCTTACTGGTGAGGAAATCTTCGCGCAGCAACGTCTCCATATTGAAGGCGGCTCCGGTGCTGATACTGCAGAAACAGCCGGCCCCCGGTTTGCCGTAGGCACCGATCAGCGCCGGCAGAGCAACGATGCTGCGGACCGTCATCGCCCCGTTGGTGTAGCGCGACAGGCCGCTGCCGAGGATGATGTAGGGGGCGGCTGCCCGTCCGTAATCAGCGGCCATCTGCTCCAGCAGCGCAACCGGCAGCCCGGTTATCCGACTGACTTCCTCCGGTGGGTAGCCTGGCAGAATCTGCTGCTGCAGTTCGGCAAAACCCTGCACCTGTTGTGCAAGAAAATTGTCGTCAAGCAAATTTTCGCGCACCAGCAGATGCATCAGTCCCAACGCCAGCGCGCCGTCACTGCCCGGTTTGACTAGGAAGGTCTGATCGGCAACCGCTGCGGTCGGCGTTTCGTAGGTCTCGATCAACCAGACCTCGGCCCCTTTTTTTTGCGCTGCCTTTATTCCGGGCAGGGTATGGATATTGGTGGCAGCTGCATTACTGCCCCAGAGGATCACCAGATCGCTCTGATAGACCTGGTCCGGATGGGGTGCCGGGCTGTCACCCATTACTGCTTCCCAGCCGACCCCTTTGGCCGAGGCGCAGATGGTTCGTTCCAACAGTGAGGCCCCCAAGCGGTGGAAGAAGGGGTGCCCGGCGTTGCGTTGCACGGTCCCCATGGTTCCGGCGTAGGAGTAGGGGAGGATCGCTTCGGCGCCGTGCTGATCGATGATTTTCCGCCAGCGTGCGGCGATCCGCGCAATCGCCTCGTCCCAGGAGATCGGCCGGAATTCTCCTGACCCCTTGGCGCCGGTCCGCAGCAGCGGTTCGGTCAGCCGGCGCGGCGAGTGGACGGTCTGCTGGTAGCGATTCATCTTTGCGCAAAGAAAGCCGCGGGTGTAGGGATGCTCCGGATCGCCGCTGACGCTGACGGCGCGATCATCTTCCACCTCGACCAGCAGGCCGCAAGCGTCGGGGCAATCGTAGGGACAAACCGAGCGTTTGATTTCAGCGGGCATGTCAGGCTCCTCAGCGATAGTGGCTTCATGGTCAGGACAGGTTCGCAGAATACTACAAATCTGTTTTTAGGCAAGGTAACTGTTCAGCACCCGGAAGGATGACCTCGCGCTGCCCACTCCAAGGGTCGCATGCACCCATCCATGGGGCTTGACTGTCGCCATCCGGGCGACAGACACCCTTGGAGTGGACACCCCGAGGCCATCCAGCTGAATAGCAACTAGGCAAGTCATATTTGTCCCCTCAGTCTTGACATCTCAGGGCTGGTCGATATAATCTTGTACCTAGGAATAATTCTTATAGTGTGCGGCGATACTTCATGGAACATACGTTCAAACAACAATTAACCGCTTTTGAGCACGCCTGTCGCAAGGCAGAGCTGCGCTTGACTCCCCAGCGGTTGGAGATTTTTCGTGAGCTGGCCAAAGCGACTGATCACCCCTCGGCTGAAACCCTTCATCAGCGCCTGGTCAAGGGGATGCCGACCCTCTCGCTCGATACGGTCTATCGGACCCTCGGTACTTTTGCCAGCCATGGCTTGATCCACAAAGTTCAAACGGTGGAAAGTCAGGCGCGCTTTGAGGTCGCGCAGCTGTTGCATCATCACCTGATCTGCCGTGACTGTAAGGAGATCATCGACTTTCACTGGCAGTTTATGGATGAGGCCGCGCTCCCGGAAGAGGTGCATAGCTGGGGACGGATTGAGAGAAAGAATGTTGTTGTTTATGGAACCTGCCATAAGTGCTTGAAGTGATTGGCTGTCTGAATAGGAAATATTTCTGCCTCCTCCGCAGAATCTGTGGGTAGGCGGCGGTAAAAAATAGAGCATTGCTTCCCCCAGTGGGGTTAGGATGGATTTGCGAGAACCAATCCATTCCACGAAAGAGAAGCAATGCTGATCAAGACTCTACTGAACAAAGT
>JAJRQI010000025.1 GCA_024280335.1 Deltaproteobacteria bacterium | reverse complement strand
GGCTTTTTCTTCGGCACTTGGGTAGAGTTCTTTTCCGTCAAAGGTCTGGTATATGGTGCCGAGGGCGCTTTTAAAACCCTGATCCTTTTCGATGCCGAACAGGCCGTCGAAATCACCTTTCATTGATTGGACGATACGGCTGGCACTTTCATAGTCGAGGACAAAATCTGCATTGCCGCTCGTCTCTTCGATGGCCAGGGTTCCGTGATCGTAGCGGTCGAGCAGGTTGAGAGCGTAAGCGTAATCGGTGATGACCTGCAGCACCTCTTTGCCCGTATCGTCAACCATTTCCTGATTTGAAAGAGTTCGACTCAGCAACTCCATCGCCCGCTGCATCTCGGCCAGTTTTTCGGCCTGCTCAGTCAGGCGTTGCTGGTTGATGGTGTAGCCCTGCACCAGATGGTCACGCAATACTCTGGTCGCCCATTGGCGAAACTGAGTACCTCGCTTCGACTTGACCCGATAGCCGACGGAGATAATGACGTCAAGATTGTAAAATTGGGTCTGGTAGGTTTTGCCATCCGGGGCAGTATGTGCATATTTTGCACGTACTGAACCTTCTTCCAGTTCACCTTCTTTAAAAACATTACGCAGGTGCTTGGTGATGACAGAACGCTCCCGGCCGAACAATTCGGCCATCTGCTCTTGGTTCAGCCAAACAGACTCTTGCTCCAGGCGCACATCAAGCGATGCTTCACCATCTGCGGATTGGTAGATAACAACCTTGTCGGTCATGGGTAGATATCTCCCTCATTTGAGTTATTGCATTTTTTTCACGAACTCATCTGCTTCAATGCTTTGAATCACCGGGTATGCACGGTGACTTGCACGGTGACTTGCACGGTGACTTGCACGGTGACTTGCACGGTGACTTGCACGGTGACTTGCCCGCTGAACTTGCCCGGTGACTTGCCCGGTGGTAGTACCAGGGGCATCGTATGCCACCCCCGGCCAAATTAAGTAAGATGTCCCCGGAATGCTACATTGTCAGTTGCGTTGGCGGTGATGCAGTGTCTGTGGCCCAGTCATCGATCGAGAGCAAGCTCAGGGCAAGAACAACCTCTGAAGATTAATGCCCGGCCTTTTTTTCAAATGTCTAGCAATGTCTAAAAAGCTATCTATGCATCTTTTTAGACATTGTCCAGACTTTCCCTGAAACCTCGATAATGCCGACTTTTCTCATGGCCTGCAGAAGGTTTTTCACCTTGTTTTTCTTCTGACTATCGTCTAAGACGTCGGGAAGTTTGTCTAAAAGGATCTGTTCAAAATCAGCTCTTTGCCCGGTTTTAAATTTCTTCAGGTATTCAATGATGACGGTCTTGTAATGCTCATCGTCAATCCCCTTCAGCTTCATATAGGCCGCTTTCTGGTCTGTTTTACTGGCAACTTGGGAGGAGATGTGAAAGTTAGGCCTACGGCCCTCGATGAATTTCCGTTTACGTAGATATTTAACCTCTAAATCAGTTAGCTCCTTCCCCTTCTGAACTTTGTCAAGGTGCATGATGTCATGCAGGTCCAAGTCCGGCATCTGGGCCAACTTCGTGGCGTAATTGATATCCATGACCTTGCCGGTCACCACCACCTTTACCTGGTTATTACTGAAGCTGTAATCGGGCAGGGGAAAGAATTTTCGGCGTTGTATGTTAAACATTCGTTTGATGCCGCTGCCGATGGTGTCAATCATCTTCAGGTTCACCATGGCTTCAGCCAGAAAGGGATTGCGATAAAGCGGTTCCGGAGCATCTGCTTCTATAACAGTCTCAATCGTCTGGGGGATAAAAGAGCCCATATTAGTGAAGATCAGCTGGCTGTCTTCCCGTTCCACCACATTAATTTTACCGCCCAGAGAGTAATCCTGGTGAGCTATGCAGTTGTTGAGAGCCTCTCTGATGATATACGGATCATAGCTATCCACTTCCTGAGGGAACAAAGAGCCGTGAGCCAAATAACGGTAGGTCAGGCTCCTGATCTTGGCGCGCACCTTTTCGGCCGACAGCAGCAAAGGGCAACTGAAATGAGCGTAATCTTTTTCAATATTATCCCGATCTTTGAGAATCCAGCTGATCCGGGCCAGCCCTGGCTGTAAAAAGTGCTCAGATTCAGACTTTCCCAGCAATAAAATAGCCGTGCGGGTAACCTCGCCCCTGATGCAGAGCTTGGCTTTGTTCAAGAAGGTCATGTCGTCCCATTGCTCAACCTCCAAAGCAAGCGCTGGATTCTTTTCCGCATAAAGTTCTCTGGCCTTTTGAAGGGCGGCGTGGGAGAGGTCCGCTATGGTGGCATCTGGGCATATTTTTCTAGACCAGTCCTCCTCTCTCGACTGGCTACGGATGCGCTCTATTTCCTCCATATTCAGGGCACTTAAGGACTCACCATCGCGGCCATAATAATGGCCCTCCCAGGCAATTGGCATTCCGGAAGGAGCGGCAGGTATCTGGAAAAGGATGACCCGCCCCAAATCGGTGCGAACCTCGTGGATCTCCTTGAAGGTGATGCGATTGGTGGTTTTGTCGGCTAGTTCTTTTTTCAGGCTGTGAAGGTCTGCCGGATTACTTCGAAAACGAGTATTCACAATGGCCTTGTCTTTATCCCGAACCCCGAAGACAAGCCACGCCTCTTCCTTTCCTTTCAGGTTCGCCTCGTTGGCCAAGGCGCTGAAATATTGGCCAATTTCTTTAAAAGGAAAAGTATTCTTTGCCTCCTTAAACTCCAGCACCTCTGTTTCGTAATCATGAGCAAGCAGGCGCGTGAGGGTCGCTTCAATATCCATAATTTCCTATCCTTCTTTTGTGCTTTTACTTCGTAGAAACTGAAGTGGCATCTCATTCCATTCATTTAATGCGGGTTCAGGGGACATAATACTCAACAATGGGTAGTTGCATGTTGCCCCCTAGCCTAAGCAATAATACTCTATTACTCATTTCTTCCGTTTCGGCGTTTGCGACAAAGCCGATCCGGCAGCAGATTTTGAGGACTTGCTGGTCCGTCCATCACGCAGCATTTTTGAAGCGGCGCTCGCGGCTTTGGTGCTGGTCTGTTTTTTCGGAGCCTTGGTCTGGCTCAAGGCACTGCCAGCCGACTTTTTGGATGACGACCCCGTACTTTTTGAGCGCAGGGTTTTGGATGCGCTACTGGCGGCTTTGGGTCTGGTTACTTTGCGGTTTTTAGTCATTGCGCCCCCCCCCAAAAAAAAACTACCTTTCAGTTCTCTTGAGGTATTTTGCTGAGTTGATTCTGGAGATCGACTAATTTAGCATTCAACTCCACGGTTATTGATTCTGATACATTATTTTTTTGCACCACCCAAGTAAAAGCAGCCACCTCGAGTTTCTTCCACAGAGACCTTGGGGTTCTCCCCAGAATTGCATACAAGCCCAAGGATAAAGGTATGGCGAGTGTGGAAATCATTGCATTTGTTTCTTGCCATCCAAATCGCTGAGCGATTGACCAGATAGTATTGCAAAGAAGCAGGATCAAGCTTCCCCCTAACCATCTCAACTCCATATTTATACGTTTTGCTTCACTTGTTGATGTCTCAATGCCATTTTCATGGGCTGCTATCTCTCTCTCAATTTCTTCAATTTTAGACAATTTCATTCGGCGTAGTTCTGCATGTGCTATTTTCAGTTGCTCTACAGCGGCTTTTTGTTTTTTTTCTGTTTTATGTTGTAGCAGTCCTCCTTCATTTAAGCGCTCTTCTAGTTCGCGAACCCTTTCCCGTTCAGCATCCGCAATAGACAGAACGTCGCTGAAAAACTGCTCCTTGTCTGTTTGCGCTAATTGGTTTAATTTTTCCAGATTTTTTGCAGATTTAACCGCAGTAGAGTTTGCCAACAACGCAACATCCTCAGCAGTCAGTTCACCAGGGTCAAGGCCCTTAAGGTTAGTATTGAATTCCCGTAGGATTGTATGGGATGGCAGTGAGCGTTCGATTGTTGTCGCTACTAATCTGGAAAGCCCTAATGTTCCAACCTCTTGATCACTCGCAGATGGGCTTGACAGCCACATAACATTCAAGAGGTATTCAGCTCTTATAGACTCAAAGAATGTACCATCTCCCTTTATTCGGAGGGTTGGGCTGCTATGTGGATCCTGACTGCTGACAAACCAACATTGCGTCTTTAATAAACTTCGGGGCGTATCTCCTCTTTTAGTCGCCACATAGTAATTCGCAACACCGTCGTGATGAGCACCATCTGGGTTGCGAGTTCGACCTGTGATCTTCTTATACAATTCGCTTGTTTGGGCTTTTTTTTTCATGCGGGCAGACACATTATAAACTGTTACACCGTGGTCTTTATCTAGTGTATTCCGCAGGGAGCTGACAATCCTTAAGAGACCTGTCTTCGATAATTTCCTGCGGGCACAACCAGCCTCAATACTTGTCGGAGCTAGGAAATGAGTAAGAGATAGTCTGTCGATAGACTCTGAACATCTCTCCAGAAGAGCTCTAGTCTCGTCGAGTGTGATATCCAACACAGTAATCTTACAGCCAATCTTCCTGGCGAGTTCAAGTACCATCTGGCATGTATGACAGGCCTCAACAGAGGTTAAATCCAGCAGGGAGACAAGAAAACTTGTGTCTAATACCAATTCCTTGATATTCACGCCTGAAGTGGTAACGGGCAATTGAAGGTATGAAGAGATAAGTGAACCCAAATAGATTCTACGAAGTATCTTAAATTGCGTATCATTATTCTTTACACTTTCAACGAATAATGCTGGCGTCGTATACTCTAAAGTCGGCTCATAATCAGATCTCGTGGCAAATAGACCAGATAGTTCTTGGTGATACCTGTCCAAGAACTCAAAAACAGATGGCTCGCTATCTGTTTTCAATCCAGCCCGCTCGACAAACTCCATGTATGAATCTTCTATCAACTCTATATCGGCAGCCTGCTGGCTTATTACTTCATCGAGCTCAGTGAATTCAAACTCTGAAAGCACAAACGACCCGTCACCGTTAAGAACTATTGCAGGTGACTTGTTTGCGCAATTCGTCTCTTTTTGAATTTGTCGCATAAGCCGATGCATCAGGCCAAAAGGGATATCTAACCTAAAAAGAAGGTCGAATTCTGTCTTCATATCATTCGTGTTTCCACCCCGAACACCTGTAGCCATTACGGTTGCAAGTGTTTTTTTAACCAAGGGGATGAAAACCTGCGCAAGGTCGCTAATGCCACGATCATTGTCATTGATGTGCGCAAGTAGGCAGTATGCGGTTAATTGGTTTTTTGTGACCATGTGTATTCCTTTGCGACAACAACAAATATTCAGGGTAGAAGTTCACCTTTGAAGGCGCGTTGGACAAGGGAGTTGAAAAGCTCCGTTCCAGTGAGATCTGCGCCGCTGGATTTCAGGGTAAATGAAAGATATTTTTCAAAAAATTCCCCATACTTTTCCTGCAGGTCAGCCGGTGGCTTCAAAAATTGAATTTCTTGGAACTTTCCCTTGCTTATCATGCCCTTCATGCTTTCCGTTGATGCTCTCTGTACATGTTTTTTCGCTACCAATAATTGTGCATACAGAAAATATGGATTGACCTCAGGATTGGGAGTAAGCGCATTTATTTGTTGATTAAATGCCACATCGCGATCGGCAAGAGCAGCATTGCCTATGCAGGCAGGACTGCCCGCGATACAGGTAACCAAAATAGATTTTCTGGGGACAACCCGACCTATTGCTGCACCTTTTTCAGAGAGCATCTCCTTTGATTTTGTAAGGTAATGCTGTGGCTTGTTTATGTTGTCAGACTTAATCCATTCGATGTAATCACCATAATTGACTTCAACCTGCCGCGGAGGCGTATTGCCCGTAGTCACTGTTCCAAGTTCCCTGATTGGGACTTGTGGCCACCCCTTCGGATTCAAAACCGGGTCGCCGAACATGTCGAGGAAGACGGAGCGGAGGAATTCTTCGGTCAGGCGGATGGCTTGCTGCCGTTTGCGGCGGATGGCGTCGGCCTTGTCGAGGATGGCGGCGATGCGGCGCTGTTCGGGGAGTGGGGGGAGAGGGATTTTCGTCCCGTAGATATTGTCGCGATTTATTCCGGGAATTGATGTTGTAATTGTATGTCTATCAAGACCAGAATTATTCAACGCATAGTACAAATATCTGAGGTTAAGTTTCTCGTTATCTAAAATATCTACGTAAAAGGCCGTGTCGATGGTCCAACCACCATTGGATGCATAGGTGATTGCACCGACAGAGCCTTTTCTGCCAATGATAATTGTCGCTTCCGTGGTAAGCGTCTCAGAATGTTTACCGACCAAACCACTTGATCCAAAGACATCCCAAGAACCGCTTTCGTCTCGCTCACCCTTTTTCAGCGCTTTGCCATAATTGGCGCGTATAAGTTCACCTAAATAAACAGAGGGGTAACTCATCCCAACATCCCCTCCAGCTCATCCAGCTCCCGCAGAATCTCCTGCTCCAACTCCCGCAACTCCCCCAAAATTACCTGCGGCTCTTCATACACAACCTCTTCGTAAACCTCTTCCTTATAGCGGTTCAACGACAGGTCATATTTATTCTCTCGAATCTCATCCACCGGCACAAAAAAGGCCTTGGCGGTGCGGTCAGTATCCTCTTTCGGATCACGCTGCTTGAACCGCTCCAGGCAATCGGGCAGATCGTTGGCGTCAATCGGGTTGCGCTTGTCATCCAGACTGAAGCCATCCGCCTGCACATCGTAAAAGAACACATCACGGGTCTCGCCGCCCTTGGTGAAAACCAGAATCGCGGTCGACACCCCGGCGTAGGGTTTGAACACCCCGGACGGCAGGGAGATGATCGCCTCCAGCTGGTTGTGATCGACCAGCATCTGGCGCAGGGCGACGTGCGCCTTGCTGCTGCCGAACAGCACGCCGTCGGGCACGATGGTCGCCGAGCGGCCGCCATTTTTGAGCATCTGCAGAATCCGCACGACAAAGAGCAGTTCGGTCTTCTTGGTCTTGACCTTACTCAGCAGACCACTGTCGACATCTTCGTAATCGAGGCTGCCCTTGAAGGGCGGATTGGCGAGGATGACATTGAAAGCTTCTTTGGACTGCTGCGGAAAGCGGTCGGCAAAGCTGCCGCTCATGGTGTCCTGGTAGTGGATATCGGGTGCTTCGATGCCGTGCAGAATCAGGTTCATAGCGGCGATGCGCAGCATGGTGACGTCGAAGTCGAAACCGTGCAGCAGGCCACTCTGCACATGCTGGCGGTAGTCATCCATCAGATCACCGGAATAGATGGTGCTGCCGTCGTCACCTTTAAAGGTTCCTTCGGGCGAGCTGTATTTCTTCTGCAGGTAGTGCATGGTTTCGACCAGGAACCCGGCGGTGCCGCAGGCCGGGTCGCAGACTGTTTCGCCCGCTTCTAAACTGGGGTCCATCAGCTCGACCATCAGCTTGATGATGTGGCGCGGGGTGCGGAACTGGCCCTGGATGCCGGCGGTGGTCAGTTTGCCGAGCAGGTATTCATAGAGATCGCCCTTGGTATCGCCCTTGTCCAGCGGCAGCTCGTCGATCATGTTGACCGCCTGCACCAGCAGTGAACCTTTCTGGATCATCAACTGGGCGTCTTTCATGTACTCACCGAACTTGGCACCATCGACCGAGACGGTTTTAAAGTGCGGAAAGACTTTGTCGCGGATATGGGGCAACATCTGCTCAGCGGAGAGATTCTTAAAGCGGTGCCAGCGCAGCGCCTGACCCTCTTCGGTGTCGGGGAAGCGACGTTTGAACGGCTTGCCGGTGCGGCTATGCAGCTTTTCGGCCTTGGCCTCGTTCATATCGAGCATGCGCGCGAACATCAGAAAGGAGATCTGCTCGATCACGGTCAGAGGGTTGGTGATGCCGCCGGTCCAGAAGTTGGTCCAGAGGGCGTCGACTTTATGGGTCATCTCACTGCGGGTCATAATGATGCTGGTACTCCTTGAGGTTTAAATCTATCCAAGATGCCGATCAGATCATCGATCTGGCGTTCATCAGTGAACATGCCGTCAACGCCGTCGCTGGCGAAACGGGTAAAGGGCGGTTCGTAGAGCCGTTCGAGTTCAATCGCGCCGTACTTGCTGATGTGGTTTTTGAGCATGCGCAAAAAGAGGGTCTGGTTGGCGTCGAGGCCGGGATACTTCTGCACAAAATGCTCAAAACGCTGATTGACCGCCTCTGCTTCCATGCCGATGATGCGGCGCAGGATAAAATCGAGGGGCTGGGCCTCGGCGTAGAATTCTTTAAGCAGGGTGATATCAACCCCGGGGTGCCGGGTGAGGATCAGTGACGCCAGGGCGTTGAGGTCGGCTTCGCTGACCGGCTGACCACGGCGGATCTTCTGCAGGGTCGCATTTGTGTCGAAATGCTCGCGCAGCGCCTCTTCGACCTGCTTCTTGTAGACGCTCATATCGACTTCGCGGATATTGGTCTTGCGCTGCTGATACTCGATATCGCCGTCGCTGATGTCGATCACCTTGGGACCGAGGCCGGTATCTCCGTCTTTTTCGCGATGGTGCATGATGCCGCGCAGTTCGGTGCGGATCTTTTCCAGCTTGGCGATGCTGATATCTGTCCAGAAATCGGCACCCTTGATCTGTTTGATAGTCTCGAACTTCTCACGCACCGGGTTGAGGTGCATCTGCAATTGGGTAACGCGATCAAGCAGGCGGTCTTTCAGGTCGTTGAAACTGCCCGATTTGCGCAACAACGCCAGCTGCATTTGTGTTAGAAGCAGATCATGCTGCCAGGCATCAGTGTGGCCGCTCAACTTGACCCATTGCATCAGCGGCGCGATCTCCTGGCGCAGAATGACCACCGTCGCCGGGGCGAACTGCTTGAGAACTTCAAGGCGCGAGACTTTGGTCTTCTCCTGCCACTTTTCGCGCACGGCGATAGTATTGTCCGGCAGCGCGTTGAGGTCGCTACCGATCAGTTTTGCCGCCAGGGTGAAACTCTCTGTATCGGCTTTGCTCAGCGCAGTTTCGGCCAGCTCGATCCGCGCCGCGAAAATCTGCTGCATTAAAGGCTTGGCGGTGGCCTTTTCCGCCTCGGGGCGATCCTCTTCGAAATACTCGAAATTACCCCAGTGATCGAAGATTCGGAATTTGCTCTTATCCCTGCCGGGGCCGAACAGATTCTTACACAAGCGGGTGCCGCGCCCGATCATCTGCCAGAATTTGACCTTCGATTTGATCGGTCTGGCGAAGACCAGGTTGACCAGCTCAGGAACATCGATGCCGGTATCGAGCATGTCGACCGAGATAGCGATGGTCAACTCCTTGCTGCCATCATTCTCCTTGAAATCGTCGATCAGCTGTTCGGCACGCGGGTCATAATTGTCGATCACCTTGCAGAATTCACCACCGTACTGTGGGTACATTTCATCGAACAGTTGTCCGAGCAACACGGCGTGCTTGTGGCTGCGGGCAAAGATAATCGTCTTGCCCGGTTGCTGATCGGTCGCTTCGCGGATGCCGTGCTCCATCAGGTTGCGCAGAATCGCCCGGTTGGTCTCCTTGTTGAAGATCTGCCGGTCGACATCCTTCGATTCGATGTCGAAACTTTCGGGATTTTCACCATCTTCTTCAAGCTGCTTTTTCTGCTCATCGCTCAACTGGGCATACTTGATCCCCTTGCGCAGAAACTTGGTGGTATGGGTAAAAACCTCATAGGGGACCAGGTGCCCTTCGGCGATCGCCTGCTCCAGCGGATAGTAGGCAGTCGGGTTCTGCTCTTCGCAGCCAAACAGGACAAAGGTGTTGCGGGCGATAAAGTCGACCGGGGTGGCGGTGAGACCGACCTGCAGACAATCGAAATAGTGAAAGAGTTCGCGGTAGCGATTGTAGATGCTGCGGTGTGATTCATCGGCGATGATCAGGTCGAAGAAACCGACATCGAAGGTCTCGAAAATCCTCTGCATCGCCGGATAGGTGCCGAAATAGACCCGTTTGGTGCGGTCGTTGGCGGTACGGCGGGAGACGTAGGTGGTCGGCTCGCCGATAAAATCATCAAAAGCGTTCTTGGCCTGCTTGCGCAGCTCGCGCCGGTCGCAGAGAAACAGCACCCGCTTCACCCAACCGGCCTGAATCAGCAGATCAGTCAGGGCGACGGCGACCCGGGTCTTGCCGGTGCCGGTCGCCTGGACGACCAGCCCCATGCGATGGCCCTGATCGAACCGTTCGCAGACCCGTTTGATCGCCTCGATCTGGTAGAGGCGGGTGGTGATCTCTTGTTTCGGCAGCAGGTCGGCCAGCTTCTTGCGCAGCCCACGTTGTTGCAGCAGATACTGCAGACTGTCCTTGGAGTAAAACCCATGGACCTGACGCGGCGGATAGTTGAGGGAGTCATCCCACAGCCAGGTCTGGTAACCGTTGGTGTAGAAGATTAGCGGGCGTTGGCCTTCCCGCTTCTCGATCCCGTCGGCGTAGAGCTGAGCCTGTTTGCGCCCCTGCTCCGGGCTTTTGGAAGCACGTTTGGCCTCGATCACCGCCAACGCCTTGCCGTTATCCTCACGCAGCACATAATCGGCATAACCGATACCGCTGGCGGTCGGTTGGTAGGGAACTTCTTCTTCCTGCACCACCTCAGGGGTACTTGCGCCTTTGGCGCCGATATCCCAACCCGCTTCGGCCAGCGTCACGTCGATCAGGCGACGGCGGGTGGTTGCTTCATCGAATTTCAATGCATCTGCGACCTGTTGACCGGCACTGAGAAGTTCAGCCAGCTCCTCGGTCTTTTTCTCAGCCGTCTTGACCGCGACCCGCTGCACCTCAAGGTCAGTCAGCAGTTGCTGCATCCGCTCTTCCTGAACTTTGAGCTGCTGCAGGGCCGCTTTCTTCTCTTTTTTGAGTTTGCCCTTGCTCTCTTCGGGAATTGCAAGGATCGGCTGAAAAGCAGGCAAGTCCTCGCGCTCACCCTTGGCAACAAAGAGATGGAACCAGCGCGCCAGATCAAAGGCATCACTTAAGTTCTGCACCGCATCTTTGGCTGGGACAACCTCGCCATGCACGCCCCGGTTGCCGATTCTGCGCAGCAGGTGGATCTTGTCGAGGATGACCTGCGGCACCATTGAGGTAAAAGCGCCGTCCGTGAGCAGGTCGATGAACTTGGCTTGATAAGGTTTTTGCAGTTGGTGGGTCTGGTAGATGCGCTCAACCAGCTGCTCGGCGAAGAGCCGCAGCTTGGCCACGGCGCTGGCCGGATCCTCGTGCAGATACTTCTCGGCGAACCCGCCCAGATCGGCCAGCTCGGGATACTGCTCACGTAAGAATTCAAAATTCTGTGATGTCATATTCTCTTCGCTCATGCCCCCTTATTGAGCAACGGCTGTGCCAGTCAGGTTTTGATGTCGTATTTTTTGATCCAGTTGGTCAGGGTCTGGTAGTTCTCGATACCAAGCAGACGGGTGGCTCTTCTATTGTTTCCGCCGACTTCATTGATTGCCCGACTGATATATTGAGAGGAGATAACTTCCAGAATTTCTTGAAGTTTAAAGCCATACCCCAAAAGCTTGTGCAGAATATCATCCTTGCTCTGAGCGTGGCTAGAAAGAAGTGCTTGGCGAACCTCCTCTTCCTGAATAATTACTTCAGAGCACCAAATTCGGGAGTGCTGAACAGATTACCTTTTTATTTATGTAGTTTGCACCCCATCAAAATTGGCAATACGAGAAAGCTCTTTTCTGGGAAAATAATTTGACGAACCTAAGCGTTAATCAGTATTGTGGATTGTTTATTCCCCTTGGAGGATCTTCTTGCTGCGGACGCTGTTTTTCTACCTGACATTTCTTCCCTGGACCCTGATCGTGCTGTTGCTGGCTCCGCTGATTTCGTTGCTGAGCGAGAACGCTGTCCACAACTGGGGAGGCGTCTGGGGCCGCAGTTGCCTGCGCTTGGCCGGTCTGCGGATCAAGGTGCGCGGCTCGCAACATATCCCGCGTGACCGTGCGGCGATCTATATTGCCAATCACCAGAGCAATTTTGACATCCTGACCCTCTACGCCGGACTGCCGTTGCAGTTTCGCTGGCTGGCCAAAAAAGAGTTATTCGACGTGCCGCTGTTCGGCTTGGGGATTAAACGTTGCGGTTACATTCCGATCGACCGCTCCGATCGGCGCAAAGCGATGCACAGCATGAACGCCGCCGTCCAGCGGATCAAATCCGGCACCTCGGTGATCATCTTTCCCGAAGGGACCCGCTCGCCGGACGGCAAGCTGCAAGAGTTCAAAAAAGGCGGCTTTCTGATTGCCGTCAAGGCACAGGTACCGGTGGTGCCGGTGGCGATCAAGGGCAGTTACAAGGTGATGGCGAAGAACAGCTTGCGCATTCACAGCGGCGAGATCGAAATGGAGATCTTCCCGCCGATCGAAACCCAGGGGCTGAAAAATGCTGATACTGACAATCTATTGAAGCAGGTGCGCGAACCGATCGCCGCCATGCTGGAAGGGGTAAAGACCGATGAAAAAAATGTCGCCTGATTCAATCCGCGTTCTGCCGATCGGCGGGCTGGGGGAGATCGGCATGAACATGCTGGCGCTGGAGTATGCAGGGAAAATCCTGTTGATCGACTGCGGTCTGATGTTCCCCGAGGCCTACATGCTGGGGATCGACCTGGTGCTGCCCGACATCTCCAGTCTCTCCGGCCGGGAAGCGGATATCGTCGGTCTGGTGCTGACCCACGGTCACGAAGACCACATCGGCGCCATCCCCTTCCTCTGGCAACAGCTCGGCGAGCCGACCATCTACGGCACCTGCTTGACCTTGGGGCTGCTGCGCAACAAACTGAAAGAGTTTGAACTGGACAGCCGCGTTGAACTGATCGAGGTGCAACCGCGGCAAAAAATCGATCTGCCCCCCTTCGAGGTGGAGCCTTTCCGCGCCGCCCATTCGATCGTCGACGGCGTCGGTCTGGGGATACGCACCCCGCTCGGGATGATTGTCCATACCGGCGACTTCAAGATCGATCAGACCCCGGTCGACGGCGAGAATACCGACCTGGCCCGACTGGCCGAGTTCGGCGAAGAGGGCGTACTGCTGCTGATGGCCGACTCGACCAACGTTGAAAACGAAGGCTACACCCTGTCGGAAAAGTCGGTCAAAAAGGCCCTGGACGAGATCATTCCGAACTGCGCACAGCGAGTCATTGTCGCCACCTTCTCCTCCAACATCCACCGTATCCAGCAGATCGCCGACGCTGCTGCGGCCGCCGGTCGCAGACTGCTGATCAACGGTCGCAGCATGATCAGCAACATCGCCATCGCCCGACAGCTCGGCTACCTGAATATTGCCGAAGAACAGTTCATCGATCTGCGCGAGATGCGCCAACTGCCGCCCGAGCAGGTGCTGATCATCACCACCGGCAGCCAGGGCGAACCTTTGAGCGCGCTGATGCGGATCGCCCTGGGCGACCACAAACAGATCGAACTGGAGCGGGGCGATACAGTGATCCTCTCCTCCAAATTCATCCCCGGCAATGAAAAAGCGATCAGTGATCTGATCAACAACCTCTACCGCCGCGGTGCCGAGGTTTTTTACGAGAAGACCAGTGAAATCCACGTCTCCGGCCACGCCAGTCGCGAAGAGCTGAAACTGGTCCACGGGCTGGTGCGACCGAAGTATTTCATCCCGGTGCATGGCGAATACCGGCATCTGGTCAAACATGCGCAGTTGGCGGTCGAAATGGGGATGCCGAAAGAACATACCGCCGTTCTGGAGAACGGTCAGCCGGTACGGATCGATGCCGAGGGTTGGCAACCGGAAGAGCGCTTTGAAACCGGCCGGGTGTTTGTCGACGGCAAAGGGGTCGGCGATGTCGGCAAGATGGAGCTGCGCGACCGGCGTCACCTGGCCAACCACGGACTGGTGATCCTGATGCTGGCAATCAATCAGTCGACCGGTGAAATCGTCCAGGGTCCGGAAATCTTCAGCAAAGGCTTCGTCCCGGAAGAGAATGAGTCGAGCGACGCCTTACTTGAAGAGGCCAAGCAGGCAGTGCGCGATCTGTTGCAAGAACACAGTTTGGACGCGGTCAGCGACTGGGAAGAGCTGCGGGTCGAAGTTCGGAAAGCATTGCGCCGCTGCTTCAACAAAAAAATCGCCAGAAGACCGTTGATCCTGCCGGTTATTCTGGAATTGTAGGGGCGCCCCGCTGGGGCGCCCGCGCTGGGACGCCCGCGCTCATTATCAGCAACACAACGGGCGAGCCACCGGGTCGAGCCCTACATACAACGGGCATCCCGCTGGGACGCCCGGATTCGATATTGCGTCATCATGGGCGACCCACCGGGTCGCCCCTACAAAAAGAGAACTGAGTTTTCATGGATATGTTACACGCTGCCCTGCTCGGTCTGGTTCAAGGGCTGACCGAATTCCTGCCGGTCTCCTCCTCCGGCCATCTGGCTATCGCCCAACATTTTCTGCCCGGTTTTGAACAACCGGGGATCCTGTTCGATGTGCTGCTACACGCCGCGACCACCCTGGCGGTGATCATCTATTTCCGCAAGGATATCTGGAAACTGCTCAGCTGTTTTTTCCGCAAAGACGCCTACGCCCTCGATGATCGACATACCTTCTGGATGATCGTGCTCGGCTCGATTCCGACCGCAATCATCGGCCTCTCTTTCAAGGATTTCTTTGAGGGGCTGTTCGAGAACCTGCTGGTGATCGGCTGCATGCTGCTGCTGACCGCCATATTGTTGATTGTCGCCGAAAAGGTTCGCAAGGATGGTCGTAAGCTGTCGCAACTGAAAGCCAATGATGCGCTGCTGGTCGGTATCGTTCAGGGTTTTGCCATTATTCCCGGCATCTCCCGCAGCGGTTCAACCATCGCCTGTCTGCTGCTGCGCGGTATCGACGGCGAATCGGCGGCGCGCTTCTCCTTTTTGCTGGTGCTGCCGGCGGTCGGCGGAGCGATGTTGCTGTCACTGAAAGACCTGCAGCAGGTCGCCACCGGCGAGCTGCCGGCCTACGGACTGGGTGCTCTGATCGCCTTTATCAGCGGCCTGTTCGCCATCCGCGTGCTGATGGACGTGGTCCGACGCAAGCGGCTGGTCGGCTTTGCCATCTACTGCCTGCTGGTCGGCGCTGGTATTATCGGCTATTCTTTGCTAGGCTGAGCGAAATCAAATTGGAAAATCATCATCTATGAGCAAAGCTATCCCTGAAGTTCCGACAGAAAGTCGCATGCGTAAGGAGATCCTCGGCCTGATCTGGCTGGCCCTGGGAATCTTTCTGCTGCTCTGTCTCGGCAGTTACAGCAATGACGATCCATCCTTCAACAACAATCTCCAGCCGAAACAGATCCATAATCTGATCGGCATTTTCGGCGCCCATCTGGCCGATCTGCTCTATCAGGCCTTCGGCCTGACCGCCCTGCTCTGGCCACTCGGCTGCCTGCACCTGGCCTGGCGCTGGTTGAAGTTCCGCGAGGTGCATTTTCGCATCGTCCGCCTGATCGCTGTCATGCTGTTGCAGGGCACTCTCGGCGGCCTGCTGGCCCTGCAATGGCACAAGGTGCAACTGTTCGGCAGCCAGATCAACGAGGCCGGCGGTGCCATCGGCCGGGTGATCGTGCAGCTGCTCTCCAGCTATCTGAATATCGGCGGCGCGTCAATCATCCTGGCGGTCTTCTTTCTGGTTTCGCTGATCCTCTCGACCCGCTTCTCCCTGGTGCTGTTTATCGACGGCTTTTTAGAGCGTTTCGGTCGCCGTCTGGAACGACGCCGGGAAGCCAGGCTGGCGCGGGCTGAACTGCGCAAGAAAAATAGACAGGAGCCGGAGATCAGGACGCCATTGATCCTGCCGCCGGAGCCGAAAAAACTCCCGGAACCCAGGGGCAGCAAAAGTAAAAAGAGAAAAACCGGCGAAGAAAACCAGGTGGCGTTTGCCTTTCTGGAACCGAGCGGCACCTACCATATCCCGGGACTGGCGCTGCTCGACCATGAGGGCGGTGAGCCCAAGCCGGTCGACAAAGAGAGCCTGACCAAAGCGGCGCAGATGCTCGAAAACAAGCTGCTCGACTTCGGCGTTGAAGGCGATGTGGTCGAGGTCAAACCGGGTCCGGTGGTCACCATGTATGAATTTGCCCCGGCACCCGGCGTCAAGGTCAATAAAATTTCCAACCTGCAGGATGATCTGGCGATGGCGCTGCAGGCGGTCTCGATCCGCATCGTTGCGCCGATCCCCGGCCGCGGCGTGGTCGGCATCGAGATTCCCAACAAGGATCGGGAAATCGTCTATCTGAAGGAGATCATTGCCGACGAATCGTTTCAGAAGGCCGGCAGCAAGTTGCCGATGGCGCTCGGCAAGGATATTTTCGGCCATGTGGTGGTCTCCGATCTGGCCAAGATGCCGCACCTGCTGGTCGCCGGATCGACCGGCAGCGGCAAGTCGGTATCGATCAACACGATCATCCTCTCGCTGCTCTACCGCGCCAGCCCCGAGGACGTGCGGCTGATCATGATCGACCCGAAGATGCTGGAGCTGTCGATCTACGAAGGGATCCCGCACCTGTTGCTGCCGGTGGTCACCAACCCGAAAAAGGCTTCGCTGGCCCTGGCCTGGGCGGTGCGTGAAATGGAGCGTCGCTACCAGTTGATGGCCGACAAAGGCGTACGCGGGATCGACGGCTATAACCGCAAGCTGGTCAAGGAAGCCAAGGAGGCGGAAAACCGGCCGCCGGGGCCGGAACCGAGCGAGGATTCTCTCGATGAGGCGCTGGAGATCCCGCCCTTTATCGAGCCGGAAGAGGAGTTGGAGCACGGCCATCTGCCCTACATTGTCGTCATCGTCGACGAGCTGGCCGACCTGATGATGGTCGCCGGTCGCGAGATCGAGGAGTCGATCGCCCGTTTGGCACAGATGGCCCGCGCCGCCGGTATCCACCTGATCCTGGCCACCCAGCGTCCCAGCGTCGACGTGATCACCGGGCTGATCAAGGCCAACTTCCCGACGCGGATCTCGTTCAAGGTCTTCTCGCGCACCGACAGCCGGACCATCCTCGATTCGATGGGCGCCGAAACCCTGCTCGGCATGGGCGATATGCTCTTCCTGCCGCCGGGCGTCGGCTACCTGCAACGGGTTCACGGTGCCTTCGTTTCGGAACTGGAAGTCCAGCGGGTCGTTGAATTCCTCTCCAAACAGGGTAATCCTGACTACGATAAATCGATCCTTCAGGCTCCACCGGCCGCCGCCAGCGACACTGGCGAAGAGGAAGAGTACGACGACCGCTGGGATGAAGCACTGAAGATCGTCTCCGACACCCGGGCCGCATCGATTTCCATGCTGCAACGCCGCCTGCGGGTCGGCTATAACCGCGCGGCGCGGATGATCGAGCGGATGGAGACCGAAGGGATCGTCGGTCACTCCGATGGCAGCGGCAAGCCGCGCTAGGTATTAATCAGTAAAATTGAGTAAAAGAACGGCGGAATCCCCGCAGTGGTGACACCTGAAAGCCCGTACCTTTCGGGCAAAACATTCCAGACAAACGGAGGCAACAAATGATCAAGTGGACAACCTTGGCAATCGCGGTAAGTTTTTTTGCGCTCGGCGCACCGGTCTACGCTGACGAAGCGGTTTCGGTAAAACTCGGTTACCAGGTCCTGGCACCGAGCGGCGTATTCAGTGGTAAAAGTACCGCGGATACAACCATCGACATGGAAAAAGATTTCAATTTTGATGACAGCAATGAAGTCACCGCTGAAGTTGCCTTCAATTTTGGGAATTCACGGCTCTCCTTCGGTTACATGCCGATCAAGACTTCGGGACAGAGCAACGCTCTCAGCCTGACCTTTAACGGTCAGACCTTCAGCGGAACGATTTCCGGTCAGGTCGATGCCGACCTCTACGATCTGGGCTATACCTATTATCTGGTCAACCTGGATGATTCCCCTACGCGCCTGCAATTGGGACTGGAAGTTGCCGTCAAGGTTTTTGATGGCGAAGCCAGTGTCTCCGGCACTGTCGGCGCAGTCAATAAAACCGAAAGCGTCTCCGGGACCGCACCGATTCCAACCCTGGGGGCAAGGGGCCGAATCGCCCTGGGGGATTTCTTCGGGATTACCGCCAGGGCGGGCTACATGAGCTATTCCGGGAATAAATTTCTCGACGCCGAGGCGCAGCTCGAATTCTCTCCGATCCCGCTGGTCGGTATCTATGGCGGTTATCGGATCATCGATATCAAGGTAGATGAGTTTGACGGTCTGCTCGATGCCGACTTCTCCGGCCCCTTTGCCGGAGCCTTTGTGCGGTTCTGATCGAGCGCTGTTTCTGGATAAAAGAAGAGGGGCCGGATGCTAGTCATCCGGCCCCTCTTCTTTATTTGTGCAGGGATAGCCTCTCAAAAAAGAGCTTTGAATGTCAGCTTGTCAACTGCTTGCGCAGCAGAAGGGCTGCACCCGCAACGCCGAACAGCAGCAGCGTACTCGGCTCCGGAGTCGGAACCGGAGCTGAGAACCCCTGTCCGGGATTGATCCCACCGAAGCTGTTCAATTTGGCCGGGGTCCAGAAAAAATCCCCAGACAAGCTGCCGAATCCGGCCAACTGTAGAGAAAACCCTGACGGACTGGTCGAAAGCTCTACCACGCCGATGTCGGTGCTGGTCATTTCTTCAGCACCATTGTTTGCCGTCAATACCCCTTCGTAACTTAAAAAATGTACAACCGATCGATCCGGATCCAGCAGAGCAAACCATCAGCAGGACCATTTTGAATCCCGCTTCGCTCAAAAAACAGCGCCCCGTAGCCTGCACCCTCGTCGGGGATAGTTCCGGCCAACCCCTGCGAACCATAGATTGAACCGCCATTCCCATTATAGAAGAGTAGCGACCAGCCCGTCAGATCGGTCCCTGCCGGCCCAGCGATCTCGACCCCTTCGCCGCTATCCCCGCCCTCATTGTCGTAATGGAATTCATTGATGAAGATTGCGCTGGCATGCGCAACCGAACATGTCAGCAATCCGGCCAGCAGGAACACCCCTGCCAGCAACACCGCTGACGACCCCCATCTCAATCGAGCAAAAACATCATACATATTTCCCCCTTCATAGTCAGTGAGCAACTACCCCAGAAAGTTACTACCATGCTTCGACCTCTCGCCACAAGTCTCATGAGAACTCCGCAACAACAATGTCAATGGCTGCGGCAAAACCGACCTTCTTCCTTGACAAAGCCGAAACAACCCTGTTCAATTATCTGACAGCTATACAATAATGAACGTTCCCAATTATTTGAACAGACAACAATCGTTAAGAGGATATATGCCACGCAAAATACTCTTGAAAGACGAGCAGGTCATCTATAACAGTATGCAGGCGATCCGCGGGATTCCGCAGAGCAAGATCGAATTCATCCTGAAAAAGATCGGTGGTCCCTTCTCCGGCACCTTCCGGCTTTCCGGTCCCTGGGGAGAGCGTTACTACTATCTGAAAGTGGTCCCGAAACTGAACCCGACGGTCCTTGATCTGGTAATCCATCAGATCAAAACCACCCCGGCCCCGGCAGATTCTACCCCGCTGCTGATCAGTCACTACATCTCGCCGAGGCTCGCCGCTAAACTGAAACAGGCCGGAATCGAGTATGCGGACGGTGCCGGAAACCTGTATCTCAACCGGATGCCGCTCTATATCGAAATCGGCGGACAGAAGCATACTCCGAAAGCTCCGGGAGCGGACAAGCTGTTCCGGACCGCCGGGCTGAAACTGGTCTACCTGTTTCTGCGCAACCGCCAGGCGGTCAATGCCACTTACCGGGCGTTGGCGGATGATGCCGGGATCGCTCTGGGAGCCATCGGCAGCCTGTTCGGCGAACTGGAAACGCGGGCCAACCTGCAAATCAGCGAGGGGCGCCGCGAGTTGACGGCAGTGGAGGAGTTACTGCAACGCTGGCAGCTGGGCTATCTGGAGACGCTGCGGCCGAAACTGTTTCTGCAGCGCTGTAAAGCGGCACCGACGGCAACCCTGGAGCAACTGCCGGAACGGCTCAAGCAACTGGGTAACGGCAAACAGCTGCTGATCGGCGGGGAACTGGGCGCCTCTTTACTCTCCGCCAAATTCACCCCCGAATCTGCGGTTCTTTATGTCAGGCCGGAACAGCAATTGAAACTGATGCTGCAGCTCAACCTACAGCCCGACCCGGACGGCAACATCACCCTATTGCAACCTTTCGGCCGCCAGTGCAGCTGGACCGGTTGGCAGCCGGAAGGGCTGACCTTGGCCGATCCACTACTGACCTTCGCCGAACTGAGCGGCACGTCAACCGATCAGGTAGCCGACAAGCTCTACCGTCAGTACTTGATCCCGCGCTTCGGTCACGAACGATGAAGCGGCTGCGGGAACTGCTGCAACAGCTCGACGGCCGCGGCTATAAGGCCTACAAACAGCTCAAAGGCCGCTATCGTTTCGACAATTTCCAGCTGAGCATCGATCATGTACAGGGCGATCCCTTCGCGCTGCCCTCGCGCATCAGCCTGCAACTCAGCCCGCAGGAGCATGGCCTGCCGACAGAACTCTGGAATTCAGCGATCCGCCGGACGGCACTGGAGGATTTTCTCGGCCGGGCGGTCGCTGCCGCAATCGGCAAAACAGTGCAAGGCAGGCGCGGTACCGGCCGCAGCGGTGCGATGGAGATTGCCACCAGCGGCCAGCAGGTGCTGCGGCGCAACGCGGTACTGATCGACAATCAGCAGCTGGAGGTTCGGCTGCTGTTCGCGCTGCCCGGCTCGGGGCGCTCGATCCTCGGCCGACAGGCGGCGGAAATGTTCTTCGACGAACTGCCGCAAATTGTTGCTGAGGCCCTGCAATGGAACAATCGTCCGCAACAGGGGATAGGGCAGCATGTCGAACAGCTGGAAGATCAGGAAGAATTGCGCCGCCAGCTGGAAAGCTTAGACGCGGTAGCCTTTATCGCCAACGGCTCCCTGCTGCCGCGCGCCGGCGGCATCGACGATCGGCCACTGCGCGAGGGTATCCTCTTTCAATCCCCGCCGACGCTGGAAAAATCAGTGCAGTTGCCGAATGGCGCGACGGTGAAAGGGATGGCGATCCCGCGGGGGATCACCCTGATCGTCGGTGGTGGTTTTCATGGCAAATCGACCCTGCTGCAGGGCTTGGAGCGGGGTGTTTACAACCATATTCCCGGCGACGGCCGGGAACTGCTGGTAACCGTCGCGGACGCAGTAAAAATCCGCGCCGAAGATCATCGCGCGATCAATCAGGTCAACATCAGTCCCTTTATCGGCACCCTGCCGGGCAACCGACCGACCGACTGCTTTTCCACCGACAATGCCAGCGGCAGCACCTCACAGGCAGCCAATATCATCGAAGCGCTCGAAGCGGGCAGCTCCTGCCTGCTGATCGATGAAGATACCTCGGCAACCAACTTCATGATCCGCGACAGCCGCATGCAGCAACTGGTGCCGAAAGAACGCGAACCGATCACTCCGCTGCTGCACCGGGTGCGGGAGCTCTATGAAAAGGAAGGGGTATCGACGATCCTCGTCACCGGCGGTTCGGGGGCGTATCTTGCGGTTGCCGACCGGGTGATCATGCTCGACAACTACCGGGTCAGTGAAGTCACCGCCAAAGCACGGTCACTGGCGGGTGAGCCACCGCCCGCAATAACGGCCCCGCCGTTGCGCACATCACAGACCCGCCGGATCGATCTGCAGACCGCCCCTCTGCCCGGCCAGCGGCAAGTGAGAATTCTGGTCCGCGAACAACGGCTGCTCGAATACGGCTGCAAACGGATCGACCTGGCAAAAGTCGAACAGCTGATCGACGCCGGCCAGACCGAAGCGATCGGCCGGCTGCTCGCCTACTGCCAACAACGGAACCCCGAGCAAACCGACGAGTTGCTGCCGTCACTGCGCTACGCCCTGGAACAGGTAGAGCGGGACGGGCTTGATATCCTGCTCCCCTGGAAGGCCGGTCACCTGGCGCTGCCACGGTTCTATGAACTGATGGCGGCGGCGAACCGGATCAGAAATTCCAGCTAAAAGAGGATTTCTTCAGCTCTTCCTTGTTCGAAATCGGCAAAACTGTTAAAAATCAACAGCGTTTTTTACTTAAACTTTCAATGGTGTCCGTTTGGTTCTTGCTGATGATTTAAGACGATCAAATCCCCCCTTTGCTAAAGGGGGAGGCAAGTATATTGTGCTCAATTCCCCCCTTTGAAAAAGGGGGGCTAGGGGGGATTTATGCAGTCATTTGGTAGATTTGTTCTGATCGCAAATATCTAACGGACATTATTGACTCAAACTGAATCTAGGATTCTTTTCTCATGCCGATCGTCTCCACAGCACTGAAAATACTTGACCGGACCGGCTTCCGCTTGCTTATCCTGGCGGTGCTGGTGGGAATCGTCGCCGGCTGCGGGGCACTGGCCTTCTATTTTGCCACCAACAGTGTCGAACACCTGATGCTCGGCAAACTCGGTAATTTCCACCCGCCGCTGGAAGGCACCCCGGAATCCTCCTTCAGCGGCTATATCGACAGTCTCTCGACCCCCTATCGCTGGTGCCTGTTCGTTATCCCGGCGCTCGGCGGTCTTTTTTCCGGCTGGCTGGTTTATAAGTTTGCTCCCGAAGCGGAAGGACACGGCACCGACGCAGCCCTGGAAGCCTTCCACCGTAAAAGCGGGGTGATCCGCGGCCGGGTACCGATCGTAAAAACCTTGGCCTCCATCGTCACCATCGGCACCGGTGGTTCGGCGGGCCGCGAGGGTCCGATCGCCCAGATCGGCGCCGGTTTCGGCTCCTTTATTGCTACCAAGCTGGGCCTTTCGTCGATGGATCGGCGCATTCTGCTGCTGGCGGGCATGGCCGGCGGGATCGGTGCCACCTTCCGCTCGCCGCTGGGCGGTGCGCTGTTCGCCGTCGAGGTCCTCTACCGCGACCCCGAGTTCGAGCATGAGGGGCTGATCCCCTGTATTATCTCCTCGATCGTCGCCTATTCACTGTTCGGCGCGGTTACCGGCTGGAAACCACTGCTCAACACCCCGCATTTCCGTTTCGAGCGACCGGGCGAACTGATCCTCTACCTGGTTCTCGGTATCATCTGCGCACTGCTCGGTGTCGTCTATGTCAAAACCTTCTACGGCATGCGCGACGCCTTTCGCAAGCTGCCGCTGCCGGACTGGCAGAAACCGGCGCTGGGCGGCCTGGCGCTGGGGATCATGGCGCTGTTTATCCCCCAGGTGCTCGGCTCCGGCTACGGCTGGGTGCAGGCGGCGCTCTACGGCAAAATGGCCCTCTGGGTGATGTTGGTCATTGCCCTGGCGAAGATCATCGCCACCAGTCTAACCATCTCTTCCGGCGGCTCCGGCGGTGTCTTTGCCCCCAGCCTGGTGATCGGGGCGATGCTCGGCGGTGCCTTCGGCGCTTCTGCGGAAATCCTGTTTCCGGCCCTGACCCAGGATCCGCGCGCCTACGTGCTGGTGGGGATGGCCGGTTTCTTCGCCGGGGTCGCCAACGCGCCGATCGCCACCCTGATCATGGTCAGCGAACTGACCGGCAACTACGGCCTGCTGGCACCGCTGATGCTGGTCTGCGTGGTAGCAATGATCGTCATGCGCAAAAACAGTATCTATGAGAAACAGGTCGCCGGACGCTTCGACTCGCCCGCTCACTTGGGCGATTTCGTCATCGACGTGCTCGAAGGGATTACCGTCCACGAACTGGCGAAAAAAGGGCGCAAGCCGACCCTGATCCCCGAAGGGATGACCTTGCCGAAGATCCTCGACAAGATTGCCGCAGCTAAAACCGCCTACTACCCGGTGGTCAACGACGACAAGTTGATGACCGGGATCTTCTCGATCAACGATATCCGCCGGATCCTCAATGAGGATATTCCGCCGACCCTGGTAATCGCCCGCGACCTGGCCACCCACAACGTCATTTCTGCGACCCCGGACGAGCATCTGACGGAAGTTATGAAAAAGCTGACTGCCCGCAATCTGGATGAGATTCCGGTGGTCGATGCTGAGCACCCGCAAAAGGTTCTCTACATGCTGTCGCGCCGAACACTGCTGGCCCACTATGCCGAGCAGGTCGAGAAGACCAAAGAGGACTTTCAGGAATAGAGCGCAGGAACAGGGGCCAAGGAGAAAAGCTCAAGAACAGGCCGGAAGATTAACATTGACTTATTCTTTCGATTGAGCCATTCTATTAGCATTCTCACACGAAGGAGTGCCTCATGCCTTTGTCGATCAATAACAGTATCTCCGCCCTGAACGCCCTGGGGACAAAACAGGCGGTCACCGCCAACAATATCGCCAACGTCGATTCGACTGAATTCAAGAAATCGCGGGCGGTTCTGGAAGAAGGCAGCAACGAAGCGGTTGCTACCCGGGTGCAGCAGATCAACAGCCCCGGGGTGATGATCAATCGGCCGGACGGCTCGCTGGAAGAACTCTCCAATGTGGATTTGGGCAAAGAGCTGACCGCTATGATCCCGACCCAGCGCAACTACGAAGCCAATCTGAAAGCCCTGCAAGTCGAAGGCGAAATGGAAGATTCAGTGATCGATCTGCTCGGCTGATTTTTTTCTGCAGATAGAAAACCAAAAGCCACTGTTTCCAAGTTGGGAACAGTGGCTTTTTTGCTTCTGGTTGCAAGGCCGAACCCTGCCGCTTACGGCGGGAGCATCAATCCAGATCCTCTGCGGCTCCTGCCTCTGCCGACGCCTGCATTTCGTCACGTAAACGACGGAAGATCTCCCGGGCTGCCCGCCTGTCCTCATGCTGATGAACCGAGCGCGCCAAGCGGGAGATCGTCTTGCGATCGATCTGTGGATAAAGATTGAGCATCTGACTGAAAGCCTCATCAAAACTGTCTTTAGCACAAAGTCGGTCCCGCAACGCTTCGAGACGATGAAACTCCTGCTTCTCACCGCGCGAAACCTGATCAAGGCGGGATAACTGCGCAAGCAAGGACTGAAATTCCTCTTCCTGCTTGCGCAAAAAACCGGCCAGATGCTTGATCTGCCGTTTATGCGAACCGCGCCCTTTGGTTGAGCGGGCCAGAGCAACTTCCTGCGCCAGACTGTCCGACAGCACCAGTTGTGCATACTGTTTCTCCGGCATCGCTGCCAACTGATCGGCCAGCCGTTCGATCTCTTTTGCCTGCTGCTTCTTTTTGGTACGACTCAGCGGCAGATCTTCTTCGAGTTGATGTTCCATAGTGATCTCCTGTCTCCAGACAGGAAAGAAACTACCCTGTGAATAGCCCAGGGTCAACCGGATCGAAAACTTTCAGTAGATAAAAGCGAAAGCGTTTTGGCAGACCCGGCTTTTTTGCTATCATTGAAGTTCTGCGCAAATCAGGAGAAAATCAGCATGGATTATGGTATTACCCGCGAGCACTCGCTGGAACGACTCCAGCAACATTTGAGCAATCCGAACCTGATCAAGCACTGTCTGGCAAGTGAAGCCGTGATGCGGGCGTTGGCCCGTCATTTTGGCGAAGATGAGGACCTCTGGGGACTGACCGGCCTGCTGCATGACCTTGACGTCGAATTGACCCTCACTGACCTGTCCCGCCACACCGACGAAACGATACGCATCCTCCGTGAAGAAGGGGTTGCCGAAGAGATCATCGAGGCGATCCGCATGCACAATGAGGAAGCTCACAACGACAAACGCAGCGAGCGTTTCCACCACGCTCTGGCAGCCGGAGAAACCATCACCGGTCTGATTATCGCCGCGACTCTGGTCTACCCGGACAAAAAGCTGGCCAGCGTAAAACCCAAGTCGGTGCGTAAGCGTTATAAGGAAAAATTGTTCGCCGCCGGAGCCAACCGCCAGATCATCGCTGAATGCGAACAGATCGGCATTCCGGTTGCCGAATTCTGCGACCTCTGCCTGGCGGCGATGCAGGACATTGCCGACGACCTCGGTCTTTAAGGACAATCATTGTGAATAGCAAGGAGTTGACCCGCCTGCTGCAATCCCTGGTCGATGGTCAAATCTCGATCGACGACGGTGTTGAACGTCTCAAGCAGCTGCCGTTTGAGGATCTCGGTGTGGCACAGATCGACCACCACCGTGAACTGCGCCAGGGAGTCCCCGAAGTGGTGCTCGGCGAAAGTAAAAGCCTCGAGCAACTGAAAATCATCCTGACCGCGATGGCCAAACAGGGCGGCAACATTCTGGTCACCCGGCTCGATGGCGAAAAAGTGACCGCGCTCTGCAACCAGTTTCCCGAAGCTGAGTACGATGTCGACGCTCGAACCCTCTGCCTGCTGCAACAGAAAATTGAAATCACCGGCCGGGGAACCGTGCTGGTGGTCTGCGCCGGACCCTCGGATATCCCGGTCGCTCGCGAAGCGGTGATCACCGCCCGGATGCTCGGCAACCAGGTCGAAGAACTGATCGATGTCGGCGTTGCCGGCATTCACCGGCTGCTGGCGCGTGGCGATCAACTGCAAAAAGCGACCGTAATTATCGTCGTCGCCGGGATGGAAGGCGCGCTACCCTCGGTGATCGGCGGTCTGGTTGCCACCCCGGTGATCGCCGTCCCCACCTCGGTCGGCTACGGCGCCGCCTTCGGCGGCATCGCCGCCCTGCTCGGCATGCTCAACTCCTGCGCCAGCGGCGTCACGGTGGTGAATATCGACAACGGCTTCGGTGCAGCGTTTGCGGCGAATCGGATCAATCGTAAAGGTTGATGCAGTAGGGATAATTGAATACCAGCATGCGAACTCTCTATCTCGATACCTTCTCCGGCATCTCCGGCGACATGTTCCTCGGCCTGCTGCTCGACCTGGGCCTGCCGTTGTCGCAACTGGAAAAAGAACTGGCGAAATTGCCATTGACAGGGTACCAGTTAAGCCTCTCCCGCGAGCAACGCCACGGGATTGAAGGCTGCCATCTGCAGGTTGTCCACGAAGAAAGCCACCATCACCGCAGCTGGAGCTCTATCGACAAGATGCTCGCTGGGAGCGGGCTCGCTGCACCGATCAGCAGCCTGACCCGCAAATTTTTCCGCCGCCTCGCGGAAGCGGAGTCGAAGGTTCATGGTATCGACATCGACCAGGTCCGGTTCCACGAAGTCGGTGCCGTCGACGCCATTGTCGACCTGACTGGTGCCGCCATCGGCTTGCAACTGCTCGGCATCGAAAAGCTGCTCTGTGCTCCGCTGCCGTTATCTCGCGGCATGAGCCGCTGTGCGCATGGCGCCCTGCCTCTCCCTGCCCCCGCCACCCTGGAATTGCTGCAGGGTTTGCCGATCGTTGACAGCAACTGCGACAAGGAGCTGGTCACCCCGACCGGCGCAACCATTGTCGCCGAACTGGCAGAGTTCAGCCCCTTGCCGGCAATGACCATCGAGCGCAGCGGCTACGGCGTCGGTGGCTGGCAGTTGGAGGATCGCCCCAACCTGCTGCGCGGCATCATCGGCACAACAGCACCTTCCGGCGTTGAGCAAACCGATCAGGTTCAGTTACTGGAAACCCATATTGACGATTCGACGCCGGAACAGCTCGGCTACCTGCTTGATCTGCTGCTCGCCGCCGGTTCCCTCGATGTCGGCTACAGCCCGCTGCAGATGAAAAAAAACCGCCCCGGCGTCTGTTTGACGCTGGTTTGTCGACCACAACAGGCGGCGGAACTCGCGGCCATCATCATGCGTCAGAGCAGTGCCATCGGCGTGCGCAGCAGCCCCTGTCAACGCTATAAACTGGCGCGGCGCACGGCAACGATCGCCACGGATAACGGCTCCGCCCGGGTTAAACTGCTGTATGAAGGAGAGCAGTTCCTGCGTCTGAGCGCCGAATATGAAGATTGCTGCACGCTGGCAAAAGCGAGCGGCCGACCGTTGCAGCAGATCTTTCGCCAAGTCGAAAATGCCGCATATCAGCAGCTGAACCTGCCACCGAGGAACGACCATGACTGACCCATACCAACCGCCGCAAGGGGCGCTGCGTAAACTGATCCTGCTGATCTCCAGCAACGCCGGACTCGGCTATGCGCCGGTCGCCTCCGGCACCTTCGGCACTCTGGCCGGGATCCCCTGCTTCTACTATCTGTCGCGCCTCGACTTCCCGTTGCAGCTGTTGAGCCTGATGGCCATCCTGTTCCTGAGTTTCTGGGCATCCGAGGAAGCGGGCAAAATCTATCGTGAAGCGGATGACGGCCGGATCGTCATCGACGAGCTGATCGGCTATCTGGTCACGGTCGCCTTTCTGCCCTTCAGCTGGTCGACCGCGCTGCTCGGTTTTCTCTGGTTCCGCTTCTTCGACATCCTCAAACCGCCCCCGGCTAACTGGTTCGATCGGCAGATGAAGAACGGTGTCGGCGTCACCCTGGATGATATTGTGGCGGGAATTTATGCACTCATCGCCCTGCGGATCTGTCTGGCGATTTTTTCCTGAGGAGTGATTGATGGCCTTCGACATTGCGGTCCTGACCACTGGTGACGAACTGCTCAACGGCGACCTGGCCGACACCAACACCGGCAGCATCGCTGCGGCCCTCTCCCGCCACGGTTATCGGCTGCGCTGTTCGCTGTCGGTCCCGGATCAGGAGAAGGAGATCATCGCGGCGCTGTGCTACCTCAGACAGCATGTGCAAGCCGTCATCGTCACCGGCGGTCTCGGCTCGACCAGCGACGATCTGACCGCCCGTGCTGCGGCACGCGCCACCGGTCAGGCACTGGCGATCAACGAGCAAGCCCTGGCGATGGTGCAGCGCTGGTTTACCGCCCGCAATCGGCAGATGGAACCGAGCAACCAACGCCAGGCACTGCTGCCGATCGAGGCGCTGCCGCTGCCGAACCCGCTCGGCACCGCCCCAGGTTTCAGGCTGCGGGAGACAAACTGCGAGCTGTTCTTTCTGCCCGGCGTGCCGAGCGAGATGCAGGCGATGTTCGAGCAGTCGGTATTGCCGATGCTGCAACAACTGCATCCGCCGGGGGCACCGCTCAAGCAGCGCAGCTTCAAACTGTTCGGTTTGGCGGAGCCGAAAATTGATCGTATGATCCCCTACAGTCGACTGCCGCAGGGGATTAACGTCGCCTTTGCGCTGGACTATCCGCTGGTGCAGGTCAAACTGCGGGCTGGCGGCGAGGATGCCGATACCCGCCTCGATCAGGCAGAAGCGCTGCTGATCGAGGTGCTCGGCGACTATCTGATGGCGAAAAACGGCGAAACCGCTGAGGGCAATGTCGGCAAGCTGCTGGTCGCCGCCGGGCTAACCCTGTCGCTGGCGGAATCCTGCACCGGCGGGCTGATTGCCAGCCTGCTGACCAGCCAGCCGGGGGCCTCGGCCTTTCTGGAGCGGGGTGCGGTCACGTACGCCGACTCGGCCAAACTCGACTGGTTGCAGGTGCCGCTGCCGATCCTGCAGCAACATGGCGCGGTCAGCGATCCCTGCGCCCGGGCGATGGCGATCGGTCTGCGCCGCGCCGCCGATACCGACCTGGCGCTGGCAGTGACCGGAATCGCCGGACCGGATGGTGGCACCGAGGAAAAACCGGTCGGCACGGTTTTCATCTCGCTGGCCAGCAGCAACGGTGTTCACGTCAAAGGCTATCGCTTCAACGGCAACCGCGAAAAAATCCAGCGCATGAGTGCCTATATGGCACTGGAATGGCTGCGGCGCTTTGCCGTCAGGCAGCTTGAGGATTGATAAAAGGATAGTAAACTTCAGTACGCCCGAATTTGGTGCTCTGGCAAGGCGCGAGCAGCACAGCAACGCCGCCAGAGTGCAAAAAGGCGGGAGGTACTGAAGTTACAAAGGATGTGGACCATGATTCAGGCCCCTTATTCACCCGAATCGACCGACGCAAGCATCACAAAACCGCAACAGGAGATTGCTGGCTTGCACCTGCTGCGCCGGATCGCCATTCTGGCGGCAACCACCCGTGCCCGCAGCCGCCTGCTCGACGCGACCCTGTACGAGCTGCAACATTTTTTTTCCGTCTCCGGCTGCGGCGTCTACCAGATGCCTGACATCGACGCCCCCCTGCATCTGGTCGCCCAACAAGGGATTTCGGCTGACTTGACGCGTGAATTGCAAAAAGTTCCCGCTGGTCAGGGGTTGATTTCCCGGGTGGTGCATAGCGGCATCCCCCACAACTGGGTCGACCTACACGACGAACCGCAACTCTACTGCAAAGCAATTCTCGCCGCCGGTTGGTGCAGTCTGCTGGCTCTGCCGCTGCTGGCTCACGAACGGTTGCTGGGCGTCCTGTTTCTCTATCATCAACAGGCCCGCCAGTTCACCGAAGCGGAGATCGAACTGCTCGGCCAGTGCGGCCTCTTGCTGGCGGCAGCGATCGATTCTTCGGAACTGGTGGAAAAACTGGAATGGCAACATCGTCTGACCCACGCCGGGCAACGGGAACTGGACCGCTCCCGGCAACAGTTACGTGAGCATGTCAACCGCCTGGAAGAGAGTAACCGCTCTCTGGAGAAGGCCAACCAGATGAAGGATCGCTTTCTGGCGCTGGCCTCCCATGAACTGCGGACACCGCTGACCTGGATCATGACCGCGAGCCAGATGCTGGGAAGTCAGCGAGAGGAACTGCCGACCGACAGTCAGGCGCTGCTGACGACCATCGACAAAGGCGCGAAACGGCTCAGCAGTCTGGTAGAAGACCTGTTGGAAATGGCCAGAATCGAAGCACGCGATATCTATCTGGCTCGGGAAAACATCGATCTGACCCTGCTGCTCAGAGAACTGTCGCTGCAGTATGGGGAAGAAGCATTACGCCGCCAGATGAGTCTCGAAGTCGGCCGGATTCCGGGTCACATCTGCCCGATCGGCGATCATCATCATCTGCGTCAGGCACTGGAACGAATTCTCAAGAACGCGCTCAAGTTCACTCCTCCCGGAGGCTTCATCAAGTTGGAAGCCAGCCACTGCACCGGCGAAGAATTACTGGCTCGAAAACTGGAGATGGAGCCCTTCTGCCCCGGTTTTTTCAAGCAGCCGCCTTTGCACGACCATATTGATCTCTGCATCATCGACAGTGGCGTCGGCATCGACGAAAAAGACCGGCTGCAGATTTTCGACAAATTTCACGTTGCCGGAGATATCAGCCTGCACGGCAAACAGTTCCACTCGATACAGGGGCCGAGCGCCGGGCTGGGGTTGCCGCTGGCCAAAGGGATGATTGAGGCACACGGCGGAATGATCTGGGTGGAACCGTCGATTCACAGCGAAACCGGTAGTTGTTTCCACGTCCTGCTGCCGCTGCAGCAACCGAGTCGGCCCAGGCATGACTGATCCAGCGACGGAGCCGTTGCGCTGTTTCATTGCCATCCCGCTACCAGAGGGTCTGCAACAGCGGATCACCAGCCTGCAACGAAGTCTGTGCCTGGCGATCCCGGAACTGAAACCGACCCAGCCGGAAAACCTGCATCTGACCTTGCATTTTCTTGGTGAGCAAAGCCATGATCAGCTTGCGAAAATCGCCTCGTCTATGCTATCGATAGGGGGAAAAGAAAAAGGATTTTAATGCCACACTGGAAGGCGTGGATCTTTTCCCCAATCGGCGGAAACCGAGAATCCTCTGGCTGATAATTCGGCCGGAAGCAGAGCTGATTGATCTTTACGACAGGCTGCCTGACGAACTTATAAAACAGGATTCCAAACCGGGTCCACGCCCATATCGGCCACATCTGACCATCGGCCGTTTCAAGCGCCCCCCAAAACAAACTGAAGCTCTGTGCCCTTTTCTGTCATACAGTTGCGGTAGTCTTAAAATCGACAGAATGATTTTGTTCAGTAGCAAACTTACCGCCAGAGGCGCCATCCACACGCCGTTGCAAACGGCCGACCTGCTTGGCACCGAGCATTGATTTTTTTGTCCGAAAAAAAAGCGAATTCAAGCAATGATGGACTCGCAAATTCTCTTGAGATGGCTAAGCAAAAATTTCGCCCCACAAGGCGTAGTGATTTTTCAGGGGCGAAGGCCTACATAGGGCGGGTCGAGGTCCTGAAAAAGCGCTGCACCGCAGTCGGGCGGACTTTTTCGACGCCATCAAGCAACAATTGCCAAGGAGGCAGACATGTCCGACGAAAACCGTAACCGCGCACTTGAACTGGCCATGGGTCAGATTGAAAAACAGTTCGGCAAAGGCAGCATCATGCGGCTCGGCTCTGATTACCAGATGCCGGCCATCGATTATATTTCGACCGGGGCCTTAAGCCTCGATCTGGCCCTCGGTCTCGGCGGCGTCCCCAAAGGCCGGATCACCGAGATCTTCGGCCCGGAATCCTCGGGAAAAACCACCCTGGCCTTGCACATTATCGCCGAGGCACAGAAAAATGGCGGGATCGCGGCCTTCGTCGATGCCGAACACGCTCTCGACATCCAGTACGCCGGACATCTGGGGGTCAAATCGGACGACCTGCTGGTTTCCCAGCCGGACACCGGCGAGCAGGCGCTGGAGATCACCGAGATGCTGGTGCGCAGCGGCGCCATCGATGTGCTGGTGGTCGACTCGGTCGCCGCCCTGACCCCGCGGGCAGAGATCGAGGGGGAGATGGGCGACTCACATATGGGTCTGCAGGCGCGGCTGATGTCACAAGCGCTACGGAAACTGACGTCAACGATCTCCAAGTCGAACTGCTGCATCATCTTCATCAACCAGCTGCGCATGAAGATCGGCGTAATGTTCGGCAATCCGGAGACCACCACCGGCGGCAACGCGTTGAAATTCTACGCCTCGGTGCGGCTTGATATCCGCCGCATCGCCTCCCTGAAATCAGGACAGGATGTGGTCGGCGGCCGCACCCGGGTCAAGGTGGTAAAGAACAAGGTTGCCCCGCCATTCAAACAGGCAGAATTTGATATTATGTTCGGAACCGGGATTTCCCGTGAAGGGGATGTTCTGGATCTCGGCGTCGACAACGATATCGTCGAAAAAAGCGGTTCCTGGTTCTCCTACAACGGTGAACGGCTCGGTCAGGGACGGGAAAATTCCAAACAGTTTCTGAAAGAAAACCCGGAGGTCACCAGCGAAATCGAAGCCAAATTACACGAGCTTTACGGACTTGGTACTGAAGCTGTTACTACCGGCGCCGAAGAATAGCACGCCGGCAATTCATCTGACAGGATGGCCCCATGAATCTGAACGACATTCTCGGCATGGCCCTGAAAGCCAACACCTCCGACATCCACCTCAAGGCCGGTTTGCCGCCGGTGTTCCGCATCGACGGTAACCTGCGGCCGCTGCCGAAAGCTCCACGGCTGACGGCTGAATCGGTACGCAGCATGTGCGAAGGGATCATGAACGAACGCCAGAAGGCGCAGTTCGAGGAATCCTTTGAGATCGACCTGGCCTACGGAGTGCCAGGTCTGGGGCGCTTTCGGGTCAACGTTTTCTCGCAGCGCAATTCGGTCTCGGCGGTCTTTCGAGCCATCCCCTATAAAATTTCCACCCTCGACGAACTGCTGCTGCCGGAAGTATTGAAGAAAATCGCCTCGGAACAGCGCGGTCTGGTGCTGGTCACCGGAGCCACCGGCTCGGGCAAGTCAACCACCCTGGCAGCGATGATCGACCATCTCAACAGCACCCGCACTGCGCACATTGTCACCATTGAGGATCCGATCGAGTACCTGCACCGTGATCGCAAGTGCATCATCAATCAACGTGAGGTCGGTTTCGATACCGCCGGCTTTGCCACGGCACTGAAAAGCTCGCTACGCCAGGATCCGGACATCATCCTGGTCGGCGAGATGCGCGATGTCGAAACCGCCGAAACCGCCTTGGCCGCCGCTGAAACCGGCCACCTGGTGCTCTCCACCCTGCACACCATCGACGCCCCGGAATCGATCACCCGGATCGTTTCCCTGTTTCCGCCGCACCAGCAACGTCATATCCGCCTGCAACTCTCCGGCGTGATCAAGGGGGTCATCTCCCAGCGTTTGATCCCCCGCGCCGAAGGCAAGGGGCGGGTCGCAGCGGTCGAGGTCATGGTTTCTACCGCGCGGGTTCGTGACTTGATCGATGACCAGGAAAAAACCATCCAGCTCAGGGATGCCATCGCCCAGGGATATACCACCTACGGAATGCAGACCTTCGATCAGGCGCTGATGAGTCTGGTCAAACGGGAAGTCATTACCTACGAAGAAGCCCTGCGACAAAGCTCCAACCCGGATGACTTCAAGCTCAAGTTCTCCGGCATCGATTCCACCTCAGATGCGTCATGGGACGATTTCGAACAGGGCAAAATCCAGGAAGAAAAGGGACTGGACGAGGATGGCAACGTCAAAGTCGACCGGTTCTGACCCCTTTGCCGCCGCCCTGCGGTTGCTGACCGGTCGCGACCGAAGCGAAGCCGAACTGCGTGAAAAGCTGGGGCAGTTCGGCTTTTCTGCAGCGGCCGTCGACAGTGCGATTGAAAAGTGCCACGGGTACGACTACCTGAATGATCGCCGCTACGCCACGGAACGTGCCCGCGCCATGCTACGTAACGGCCGGGGGGTCGGAATCAAGATTCTTCTCGATCTGCGCCGGCGCGGCATTGAAGAAACCACCGCCGTTCAGGCTCTCGAAACCGCCAGCAGTGAATTCGACTCCAACCTCCTGCTGCGCGACCAACTGCAACGCCGTTTCCCCAACTTTGATTTTGCCAACTCCGATGAAAAACAGCGCCGTCGGGTAGTGAGTTCCTTTCAGCGGCGGGGTTTTTCGCTGGGTGATATTGTTACGGCTCTCAAGTCTGTAAAAGACTAAACCACTCTGCACTAAAGTGCAGAGGTTTGATGGGAACTGAAAGTCCCTTTACAAGCAAAGTCACAACCTGCTTCAATCGTCATCCTCGCGAATGCGGGGATCCAGTCCCCATGATAACCTCTGGATTCCCGCAATCGCGGGAATGACAAAAAATGAGTAGCACCTGAAAGGCTTGGACTAAAGTCCATAGTTTTAACAGGCGTGATGGAACAATAAAGCCCCCCGCCGCAAGCAGCAAGACATTAACTGCGCAACCATCTCGCGCTGAATTTGAGTCAGCTTTCGCCCCAAGAGGACGGGGAATTGAACCCGTAGAGATTAAGTGAGAGCTATGAGCACAAACAACGATAAACCAGAAAACTACGGTAAGCCATGGAGCCGGGATGAACTAATTGTCGCTTTCGAACTCTATTGCCGCATACCGTTTAAAAAAACAAAAGCAAATAATCCGGCGATTATTAAATTAGCAGAAATGCTCAGACGTTCCCCCGCAGGAATCGCGAGAAAACTAGGTAATTTTGGCGCATTTGATCCATCTTTACTAAAGTTGAGTATCTCTGGCCTCACTCATTCGAGCAAACTGGACCGCGAAATATGGGATGAATTCCATGCCGACTGGAACAGTCTAACACTAGAAGCTCATAAACTTCGAAAAAGCCTTAAAAATGAATCAGTTAAAGGAATAGACCCTATTATTCCTACTGGCCCAAGCGAAAAAGTTCAGTTAGTTAAGCAACGAGTCCACCAAACTTTTTTCAGGCAAGCGATCCTAAGCAGCTATGAGGAAAGATGTTGCATAACTGGCCTAAAAATAGTGGACTGTCTTATTGCCAGCCATATTGTCCCATGGGCTGAAGATGAGCGTTACAGGGCAGAACCATCCAACGGCTTATGCCTAAGTGCGACCTTTGACCGACTATTTGACAGAGGCCTGATCTCCGTATCCAAAAACCTCACTGTAATCGTTTGTGACAAATTAATTCATCACGGTGCAAAAGAAACGCACGATCTAATTTCGCACTACCACAACAAACCCATCATAAAACCAAGGCGATTTCAACCAGCTCCTGAACATTTGGCTTGGCATCGCGATAATATTTTTATTGATCGATAGCCCCACAAGGACATACCTGTAATGACAATTAACAATTCAAACGTCAGCACGCTCGTCAAGGAGTATTGAAGTGGTTACACTATCCCGGACACACAAACCGAGGCATAATGCCCGACAATGGAGGTGTGTTCAATGAGTTCAAGTTACTCGTCCCAATTTAAGCAAGATACCGTCAAGTTGGCAGTTGAATCTGATCAATCTGTTGC
>JAJRQI010000024.1 GCA_024280335.1 Deltaproteobacteria bacterium | reverse complement strand
TTTCACTTCGCCGGAACCGGAAGCCTCTGCCAGTACCTTGGTAATTGCTGCGGTCAGAGTAGTCTTGCCGTGATCAACGTGACCGATGGTCCCGATGTTGACATGCGGCTTTGTCCTCTCAAACTTTTCTTTGGACATGATCGTCTCCTCTCCTCGGTCCCGTTAACCGTTGACCTTGGCGATAATTTCTTCACCGATAGCTTTAGGAACTTGCTCATAATGGTCAAAGACCATTGTGTAGGTGGCACGACCCTGGGTTGCACTACGCACGTCGGTCGCATAGCCAAACATACTGGACAGCGGCACGTGAGAACTTACAACCTGCGCTCCACCGCGGGCTTCCATCCCCATGATCCGGCCGCGACGGCTGTTAAGATCACCGATGACATCACCCATATACTCTTCTGGAACTACGACCTCGACTGCCATGATCGGCTCAAGCAGAACAGGCCCCGCTTTCCTGGCACCCTCTTTAAAGCCCATGGAACCAGCAATCTTAAAGGCCATTTCGTTGGAGTCGACATCGTGATAGGAACCATCAAAACAGGTAACGGTAACATCGACGATCGGGAAACCGGCAAGAATACCATTCGCTGAAGCCTCTTCAGCACCCTTACTAACCGCAGGGATGTATTCACGAGGGATGACACCACCTTTGATCTTATCAACAAAGGTAAACCCTTCACCCGGCTCACCCGGCTCCAGCTTCAGCCAACAGTCGCCATACTGCCCACGACCACCCGACTGACGAACAAACTTGCCCTGAACTTCAACTGTTTTGGTAATCGACTCACGGTAAGCGACCTGCGGCGCACCGACATTGCACTCGACACTGAACTCACGCTTCATCCGGTCGACGATAACATCCAGGTGTAATTCTCCCATCCCCGAAAGGATGGTCTGACCGGTCTCCTCATCAGTACGAACTCGCAGTGACGGATCCTCCGAGAGCAGCTTACCAAGCGCAACACCCATTCTTTCCTGGTCACTCTTGGTCTTCGGCTCAACCGAAAGGTGAATAACCGGCTCAGGAAACTCCATCGATTCCAGCAGCGACGGCTTACTCAAATCACATAGGGTATCACCTGTGGTGGTATGCTTCATACCGACAGCAGCGGCAATATCACCGGCATAGACTTGCTTGATCTCTTCGCGCTTATTGGCATGCATCTTCAACAGACGACCGAAACGCTCTTTTTTACCCTTGGTCGAGTTCAATACGGTAGTACCGGACTCAGCAACCCCCGAGTAAACCCGGAAAAAGGTCAGCTGACCGACAAAGGGATCGGTCATGATCTTGAAGGCCAGTGAAGAGAAGGGGGCGCTGTCGTCAGCCGGGCGCTCAAGTTCCTCACCGGTATCCGGATGCAGGCCCTTGATCGGCGGCACATCGGTCGGAGCCGGCATATAGTCGACCACCGCATCCAGCAGCGTCTGCACGCCCTTATTCTTGAAGGCACTGCCGCAAAGCACCGGGCAGAAATCAATATTCTGAGTTCCCTTGCGGATCGCAGCCTTAATTTCAGCCTCGGTTAACTCTTCGCCGCCAAGGTATTTTTCCATCAGCACATCATCGTGCGACGAGACTTCTTCGATCAGTGCCTCGCGGGCCATCTCGACATCATCCGCCATCTCGGCAGGGATCTCGATGACATCGTATTTGGCGCCCATGGTCTCGTCATCCCAGACAATTGCCTGCATGGTGACCAGATCGACCAGGCCGCGAAAGTTCTCTTCAGCGCCGATCGGCAGCTGCAGAGGCAGCGGGTTAGCCCCGAGACGCTCCCGGATCATGTCGACTCCATTAAGAAAGTCGGCACCGGTACGGTCCATCTTATTAATAAAAGCGATCCGCGGAACACCGTACTTGTCGGCCTGACGCCAGACGGTCTCTGACTGCGGCTCAACACCACCGACCGAACAGAAGACGGCAACCGCGCCATCAAGAACTTTCAGCGAACGCTCGACCTCAATCGTAAAATCAACGTGGCCCGGGGTATCGATAATATTGATACGGTGATCCTGCCACATGCAGGTCGTTGCCGCCGAAGTGATGGTAATCCCACGTTCCTGCTCTTGCGCCATCCAATCCATCGTGGCAGCGCCATCATGGACTTCACCAATCTTGTGCGAAACCCCCGTATAAAAGAGAATACGCTCAGTGGTAGTCGTCTTACCGGCGTCAATGTGTGCCATGATACCGATGTTGCGAGTTTTATCTAAGCTAACCTTGCGAGCCACAGTTTACTCCTGAACTATATACAGCCGGGACTACCAGCGGTAATGAGCAAAGGCCTTGTTCGCCTCAGCCATACGATGGGTATCTTCACGCTTCTTGACAGCAGAGCCACGATTGTTTGACGCATCAAGAAACTCACCGGCCAGACGCTCACGCATGGTCTTCTCACTGCGGCCCTTGGCGTAGATAGCCAGCCAGCGCATTGCTAAAGCTGTCCGACGCGAAGGGGTAACTTCAATCGGTACCTGATAGGTCGAGCCGCCGACACGTCGAGACTTGACTTCAAGAACCGGGCGCACATTATCCATGGCCGACTTGAAAACTTCCAGCGGATCACTGCCAGTGCGCTCTGCAACCAGATCAAAAGCGCCATAAACAATCTGCTCAGCGGTGCTCTTCTTGCCATCGATCATGACGATATTAACAAACTTGGCAACCAGCTGATCGCCGAATTTCGGATCAGGCAGAATTACGCGCTTAGGTACTTCTCTTCTTCTTGGCATAACGTCCTCGTCTTCAGACTAAATTACTTCGGGCGCTTGGCGCCGTACTTGGAGCGGCCCTGCTTACGATCTTTAACCCCGGCAAGATCAAGGGTACCGCGGACGATGTGATAACGCACACCCGGCAAATCCTTAACCCGGCCGCCGCGAATCAGAACCACGGAGTGCTCCTGCAGGTTATGACCAACACCCGGAATATAAGAAGTCACAGTAAATCCATTGGTCAAACGGACCCGAGCGACTTTCCGCAGCGCGGAGTTCGGCTTCTTGGGAGTCGTGGTATACACACGGGTACAGACACCACGCCTCTGCGGGCAACTCTTCAACGCAGGGGCAGTCGACTTGGTGACTTTCTTCTTGCGGCCCTTGCGGACTAATTGGTTAATCGTTGGCATTTACTATCTCCCGAATCGCTTCGATGTTTCGGCTTACCCAGCCAGTCCTTCTCAGGGGAAAACCCGCAGAGACTATCAATCGGCCCCGGCTTTGTCAAGCCCTTTTTTCTCGCTATTTTATTAACATTTACACAGCTCGAAGGCCCCTATTCCGGGGCCTTCGAGCCGACTCATTCAGCGTCCTCGGAGACCCCAGTTTCCGACTCATCTATCTCGAGCGGCGCTTCCAGTTTCACCTCTGGTTCCGGGATCATCAGCTCTGCAACCCGGTACTTGGCAATCCCGGTTCCAGCTGGAATCAGACGCCCCATGATGACGTTCTCCTTCAAGCCACGTAGATGATCGACCTTCCCCTGGATCGACGCCTGGGTCAACACCTTGGTGGTCTCCTGGAAGGAGGCAGCCGAGATGAACGACTCGGTAGAAAGTGACGCCTTGGTAATCCCGAGCATGATCGGTTCACCGATCGCCGGCTGGCCGCCAGCGGCCAGAACCCGTTCATTTTCTCCCTCGAAAATGAAGCGATCGACCTGATCTTCCAGCAGGAAGTTGGTATCTCCGACCTGATTTATCTGCACTCGCCGCAACATCTGGCGAACAATCGTCTCGATGTGCTTGTCGTTGATCTTAACACCTTGCAGTCGGTAGACTTCCTGCACCTCATCAACCAGGTACTTGGAAAGCTCCTTACTGCCGAGGACCCGCAGGATATCATGCGGATTACTGGAGCCATCCACCAGCTCCTCACCGGCCCGCAAATAATCACCCTCATGAACCGAAATGTGCTTGCCCTTCGGAATGAGGAACTCCATCGGCTCGCCAAACTCCGGGGTCACAACTATCTTGCGCTTCCCTTTGGAGTCTTTGCCGAATGAGACGACACCGTCGATCTCGGTGATCACCGCGACCTCTTTCGGCTTACGTGCTTCAAACAGCTCGGCAACCCGTGGCAGACCACCGGTAATATCCTTGGTCTTGGTGGTTTCCCGCTGAATCTTGGCGAGGATGACACCGGCATGAATCGTCGCGCCCTCTTCAACATTGATATTGGCGCCGACCGGCAACATATAGCGCGCCGGTGATCCGTTCGGCAGCTTAGCGGCCTTGCCATCCTCCCCCTTCAGGGTTATGCGTGGTCGCTTATCCGCCGACTTCGATTCGGTAATAACCTTACGCGAGAGGCCGGTCACTTCATCGACCTGCTCCTCCATGGTCATCCCCTCGGCAATATCACCATAGTGGACGATACCACCAACCTCGGTGATAATCGGCACGGTGTAGGGATCCCACTCGGCCAGAACGTCGCCGCTCTTGACTGCGCCGCCCTCCTGACTGGTCAGGCGAGCACCGTAAACAACAGAATAGCGCTCTTTCTCACGACCGGTTGCATCAACAACCGCGACCTCACCCTTGCGGTTCATGACAATCGGGAAGCCGTTGGTATCGTTAACGGTGATCAGATTAATAAACTTCAACTGACCATCGAAGCGCGCCTCCAGAGCGGTCTGCTCGGCACGTCGCGATGCGGTACCGCCGATGTGGAAAGTCCGCATCGTCAGCTGCGTACCCGGCTCACCGATCGACTGGGCAGCGATGACTCCTACCGCTTCGCCCAGATGGACCTGATGGCCACGGGCCAGATCCCGGCCGTAGCAGAGCGAGCAGATGCCACGCTTGCTCTTGCAGGTCAGCACGGAGCGGATCTTGACCTTCTCGATCCCGGCCTCTTCGACCTTGGCCATCAGATCTTCATCGATCAGCTGGTTGTTTTCCACCAGCAACTCATCGGTAACCGGATCGACGATATCGTCCAGAGCCACCCGACCAAGAATCCGGTCACCGAGCCGTTCGATAACCTCGCCCCCTTCGGTCAAGGATGAAACCTCGATCCCGTCGAGCGTGTCGCAGTCCTGCTCGGTGATGATGGCATCCTGGGCGACATCGACCAGTCGACGCGTCAGATAGCCGGAGTTCGCCGTCTTCAGCGCGGTATCAGCCAGACCCTTACGGGCACCGTGGGTCGAGATGAAATACTGCAGAACCGTCAGACCTTCACGGAAGTTTGCCGTAATCGGTGTTTCGATGATCGAACCATCCGGCTTGGCCATCAGACCCCGCATACCGGCCAGCTGGCGAATCTGCTGGGCAGATCCCCGGGCACCGGAGTCAGCCATCATATGGATGGCATTAAACGAGGAGACCTCGACCTCTTCACCCTCTGCCGAGGTCACCTTATCGACAGCGATATTGCCGAGCATGGTGTCGGCAATATCCTCGGTACATTTGGCCCAGATATCGATGACCTTGTTGTAACGCTCGCCATCGGTAATCAAACCCTCGGTGTACTGCTGTTGGATATCCTGGACCTCTTCGGCCGAAACCTTGATCCGCTCTTCCTTGGTCGCCGGAATCTCCATGTCATCGAGGCAGATGGAAACCCCCGCCATGGTCGAGTAGCGGAAACCGGTTTCCTTAAGCTTATCGGCGAGGATAACGGTGTCTTTGTTGCCGCACAGGCGAAAACTGACATCGATCAGGTCAGCTACCTGTTTCTTGCCGACCACCTGGTTAACATGTTTGAACGGAATCTTCGTCGAGACAACTTCACGCAGCAGAATCCGGCCGACAGTAGTTTTGACCAGCTGTAACTCGGCGCCATCTTCCGGCACCATCCGCACCCGGATCCCCGCCTGCAGATCAGCCTCACCGGCGCTGAAGGCCATATGGACTTCAGCGGGCGAAGTGAAAGCCCGACCGCTGCCGGGAACAAAGGGCCGCTCACGGGTCATATAGTAGAGACCGAGAACCATATCCTGTGAAGGGACGATAATCGGCTTGCCGCTGGCGGGCGAGAGGATGTTGTTGGTCGACATCATCAGCACCCGGGCCTCGATCTGACTTTCGATCGACAGTGGCAGGTGGACGGCCATCTGGTCACCGTCGAAGTCAGCGTTGAATGCGGTACAAACCAGCGGATGCAGCTGAATCGCCTTACCTTCGATCAGCACCGGCTCAAACGCCTGAATGCCGAGACGGTGCAAGGTCGGCGCCCGGTTGAGCAGCACCGGATGCTCCTTGATGACCTCCTCCAGCACATCCCAGACTTCCGGCTTCTCTTTTTCCACCATCTTCTTGGCACTCTTGATGGTGGTCGAGAAACCTCGTTCCTCCAGCTTCTGATAGATGAACGGCTTGAACAGTTCCAGCGCCATCTTCTTCGGCAGGCCGCACTGGTGCAGCTTCAATTCAGGACCGACAACGATAACCGACCGACCGGAATAGTCGACCCGCTTCCCGAGCAGGTTCTGACGGAAACGACCGCCCTTACCCTTGAGCATATCGGAGAGCGACTTCAGCGGACGCTTACTCGGACCGGTAATGGCCCGACCGCGGCGGCCGTTATCGAACAGGGCATCGACCGACTCTTGCAGCATCCGCTTCTCATTGCGGATGATGACTTCCGGAGCACGCAGCTCCATCAGCCGCTTGAGCCGATTGTTCCGGTTGATCACCCGTCGGTAGAGATCATTCAGATCCGAGGTCGCAAAACGACCACCATCAAGCGGCACCAACGGCCGCAATTCAGGCGGCAGCACCGGGATGGTCTCAAGGATCATCCACTCGGGGCGGTTACCGGAATGACGGAAGGAGTTGATGACCTTAAGACGCTTGGAGACCTTCTTCCGTTTCGCCTCACTGGTCGCTTCCTTCATTTCGATCCGTAGTTGCTCGCTTTCCTCTTCGAGCTGAATATCAGACAGCAACTCACGCACGGCTTCGGCACCCATGCCGGCGACAAACTGTCCGGCGAATTCATCCATCGCCTCACTGTATTTGTCCTCCGGCAACAACTGCCCTTTGATCAAGGTTGTATCGCCGGCATCCAGGACCACATAGGCCTCAAAGTAGAGAACCTTCTCCAGATCCTTGAGGGTCATGTCGACCAGGGCACCGATCCGGCTCGGCAGCGACTTCAAAAACCAGATATGGGCAACCGGGCAAGCCAGATCGATATGACCGAGACGCTCACGGCGAACCTTGCTGGGAATGACTTCAACGCCGCACTTTTCACAAACGATACCGCGGTGCTTCATCCGCTTGTATTTGCCGCAGTTGCATTCGTAATCTTTGGTCGGGCCAAAGATCTTGGCGCAGAACAGACCATCACGCTCCGGCTTGAAGGTCCGGTAGTTGATGGTTTCCGGCTTCTTGACTTCACCGAATGAACGCTCGCGGATTTTCTCCGGCGAGGCCAGCGACAACTGAATAGCATTGAAGCTCAACGGATCTTTAGGGCGCTCAAAGAGACTGAAAATATCTTCCAAAACGCATCCTCCTTATAGGATGATGTTCAGCTTTTATCATTGTTGGCCTGATGGCCGCCAGCAAGAGAGACTTGAATCAGCCCTCGTCCTCCAGCAGATCGACATCGAGACAGAGTGCCTGAAGTTCCTTGATCAGGACATTGAACGACTCAGGCAGGCCCGCCTCAAGGGTATGCTTCCCTTTGACGATCGCTTCATAGATGCGGGTTCGACCGGCCACATCATCCGACTTGACGGTGAGGAATTCCTGCAGTGCATGGGCTGCACCGTACGCCTCCATCGCCCAGACCTCCATCTCCCCGAGGCGCTGGCCACCGAACTGCGCTTTACCGCCGAGCGGTTGCTGGGTAACCAGGCTGTAGGGACCGATCGAACGAGCATGGATCTTGTCGTCGACCAAGTGGTGCAATTTCAGTATATACATAATACCGACCGTGACCTTCTCTCTGAAAGCATCACCGGTCTGTCCGTCATAAAGGGTCATCTGGCCGCTGCTGCTGAAACCGGAACGCTCCATCTCCGCCTTCATCTGCTCTTCGGCGACGCCCTCGAACACCGGCGATGCCATCGGCACCCCGTGCGACAGACGCCGGGCCAGAACCTTCAGGTCTTCTTCATCCAGGCCATCGATGAAACCATCCAGCTCCTTGTCCTGATAAGCGTCCTTGATCTGCTTTTTCAGGGCTTTTTCCGTGTATTGCTCGTCCAGCACCTTCTGGATCTGATTGCCCAGACCACGAGCGGCCAGCCCCAGGTGGGTCTCCAGGATCTGTCCGACATTCATCCGGGAGGGAACACCGAGCGGGTTGAGAACGATCTCGACCGGGGTGCCGTCAGCCATGTAGGGCATATCTTCCTGCGGCAAAATCCGCGAGAGAACACCTTTGTTACCGTGACGACCGGCCATTTTATCACCGACCTGCAGTTTGCGCTTGATGGCGATGTAAACCTTGACCATTTTGATGACGCCCGGCGGCAGATCATCACCACGCTTGCATTTGGCGATTTTGTCTTCAAATACCGCAATGATCAGTTGCTCACGCTCGGCAAGACGATTCAGCAGGCTGCTGATCCGTTCTTCCACTTCTGAATCGCCGGAAACCGAGATTTCCCGCAGCCGCGTAAAGGGCACAGCGGCAAAGGAATCTTCGCTGATTTTGCGTTTTTTCGGCAACAGGATGTTACCCTCGGCATCCTCGATCGCTACCGCCGAGGTCAAACCGATCAGCAGCGAAGCAATCTTGTTGCGCGTTGAGGTCCGCAAAATGCGAATTTCATCAGCCTGATCCTTACGCAGCTTTTCGATTTCGCGAGCTTCGATCTGCTCGGTCCGGGCGTCCTTGTCGAGACCTTTGCGGGAGAAAACCCGGGCACCGATAACAACTCCCTCTTCACCGGGCGGAACCCGCAAAGAAGTATCACGAACATCACCGGCTTTTTCGCCGAAGATCGCCCGCAGCAGTTTCTCTTCCGGCGACAGTTGCGTTTCACCCTTCGGCGTGATCTTGCCGACCATGATATCGCCCGGTTTGACATTGGCACCGACGCGAATGATCCCCGACTCGTCGAGATCGCTCAGGGCGTCTTCACCAAGGTTGGGAATATCGTCGGTGATCTCTTCCTTACCCAGCTTGGTATCTCGGGCAACACACTCGAACTCTTCAATGTGGATCGAGGTGTAACGATCATCCTGCACCAGTTTTTCCGATATGAGGATCGAATCCTCAAAGTTGTAACCATGCCAGGGCATGAAGGCAACCAAGACATTCTGCCCCAGGGCCAACTCACCCCACTGGGTTGAAGGACCATCAGCAATGACATCACCCCGCGTGACCCGGTCACCGACCTTGACAATCGGCTTCTGGTTAATACAGGTGTTCTGGTTGGAACGGCTGAACTTCAACAGATTGTAGATATCGACCCCGGTACCGGTTTCGTCGTCCTCTTTCTCAGCAATCTGGATGACAATCCGACCGGCATCAACATTTTCTACCACGCCGTCGTGACGGGCGACCACCGAGTTGCCGGAATCATGAGCAACAATTCGCTCCATGCCGGTTCCGACCAGCGGTGCATCGGAGCGCATCAGCGGGACCGCCTGACGCTGCATGTTCGATCCCATCAGCGCCCGGTTGGCATCATCATTCTCCAAAAAAGGAATCAATGCGGCAGCCACCGAAACGATCTGCTTCGGTGAGACATCCATCAGGCTGATCTCGCTGGGCGGCAGCAGCAGGAACTCGCCGTCCTTGCGGACGTTGACCAACTCATTGATATAGTTGCCCTGCTCATCGATCGGCGCGTTGGCCTGAGCGATCGCATGGCCATCTTCCTGAAGCGCGGAGAAGTACTTGATCTCATTGGAGACCCGGCCGCTCTCGACGATCCGGAAAGGGGTCTCGACAAAACCGTACTCGTTGATCCGGGCATAGGTTGCCAGCGAGGCGATCAAACCGATGTTCGGACCCTCCGGGGTCTCGATCGGACAAACCCGACCATAGTGGGTCGGATGCACGTCACGAACTTCAAAACCGGCCCGTTCGCGGGTCAAACCACCAGGTCCGAGAGCTGACAGACGCCGTTTATGGGTAACTTCAGACAACGGATTGGTCTGATCCATAAACTGCGAAAGCTGCGAAGAACCGAAGAACTCCTTGACCACGGCTGACACCGGTTTGGAGTTGATCAGATCGTGCGGCATCAGGCTGTCGACATCCTGCAGGCTCATGCGCTCCTTGATCGCCCGTTCCATCCGTACCAGACCGACCCGGTACTGGTTCTCCAACAGTTCACCGACAGCACGCACCCGGCGATTCCCCAAGTGGTCGATATCGTCGATATTTCCTTTGCCGTTCCGCAGATCGATCAGGTAGCGAACCACCTCAAAGATATCTTCCTTGGTCAGGGTCGAGAGTTCAACCGGGCTATCCAGGCCGAGCTTGTGGTTCAGCTTGAGACGACCGACAGCAGAGATATCATAGCGGTCCGCATTGAAAAAGAGACTTTCAAACAGCGTGGTTGCAGTCTTGACCGTCGGTGGGTCACCTGGGCGAAGGCGCCGGAAAATCTCGATAATGCCGTCCTCGGCGGTCTCGACCTTGTCGGCTCGCAGGGTATCACTCAAATAGGAACCGACATAAAGGTGATCGATAAACAGGATAGAGAAGGTGTTGATCCCTTTCTCGCGCAGCTCTTCCAGCTTGCCCTCGGTCAACTCACCGTTACACTCGAGGACGACTTCCCCGGTCGATTCATCGACAATGTCACTGGAGACCACCTTGCCGACCAGATCCTCACCGGTCAGCGGGATCGATTCGACAGCGTCCTCTTTCATCTTGCGGATTGCCGCGCGGGTGAACTTGCGGTTGGCCTTAACCAGCACGTCACCAGTGCTCGACAGCACATCGCAACTGGAGCGCTGACCGGCCAGCAGGTCATAGTTGATCTGCTTGCGGTAAACCTCGCCATCCCAACTGATCTGCTCGATATCATAGAAATGGTTGAGCAACTCTTCAGCGCTGTAGCCGAGTGCTTTCAGCAGTACGGTCGCCGGCAGTTTGCGGCGTCGGTCGATACGGACCCAGAGAAGATCCTTATGATCAAAATCGAAATCAAGCCAGGAACCGCGATACGGAATAACCCGGGCGCTGTAAAGAATCTTGCCGCTCGAATGGGTTTTCCCCTTGTCGTGGGAAAAGAAAACCCCCGGCGAGCGGTGTAGCTGGCTGACAATTACCCGCTCGGTGCCGTTGATGATAAAAGTCCCGTTTTCGGTCATCAACGGGATTTCACCGAAGTAAACTTCCTGCTCTTTGATATCACGGATCGACTGGGTCCCGGACTCTTTGTCCACATCCCAGGTGACCAGCCGCACCTTCACCTTGATCGGTGCCGCGTAGGTCATGCCGCGTTGATGGCATTCCTCGACATCATATTTGGGAACACCCAGACCGTAGGAGACATACTCCATGGAACAGGTATCACTGAAATCGCGAATCGGAAATACAGACCGAAAAACCGCCTCAAGACCGCTCGGTTTGCGTGCCGAGGCAGGAAGGTCAGCCTGCATAAAACGTTTATAGGAAGTTTTTTGAATATCGATGAGGTTCGGAATATCGATGATATTCGTAACCTTTGCGAAGTGCTTCCTGAGGAGCGGATTATTCGCAAACGAATACGCCATGATTTCTCCTTCGAGCCAGAATCAAGGGGTCGCTCTGCAACCCTGGCAGATACTACTCTACAGCCACCGCAAAAATTCATTAAAGATTTTCTTGCAGTAACATCTTTACGAACAACCGGAGACGATCTCCAGCCGCCTGGACCAACAGACAGGTCCGCCCCGGCCAGCACCGGGGCTGATAACGAGAATAGCCAAGGCCGCACAAGACGACCTTGGCTAAAAATTTACTGTCGCAGCGGAGTTACTACTTCAGCTCCACGCTGGCACCAGCGTCTTCAAGCTGCTTCTTGATCTCTTCGGCGTCTGCCTTGGAAGCGGCTTCCTTGACAGTATTCGGTGCGCCGTCGACCAACTCCTTGGCTTCTTTGAGGCCCAGGCCGGTGATCGCACGAACCGCCTTGATAACATTGATCTTCTTCTCGCCGAAGCTGGTCAGAACAACATCAAACTCATCCTTTTCTTCTACAACCTCAGCACCGGCAGCAGGACCGGCAGCAACAGCAACCGGAGCAGCGGCAGATACGCCGAATTTCTCTTCCAGCTCCTTGACGAATTCTGACATTTCCAGAACGGTCATGTTTTCGATAAACTCAACAACTTGCTCTTTAGTGATTTCAGCCATTTTTTCCTCCGATATATTTAACTAGTTTATTGTTTTAAATCATTCGTGAGCAGCAATCAGGCTGCTTTAGTTTGGCCGATGGCATCAAGCACCTGGACCAGAGAACGCGGGATTGCTGCCATGGTACCGACAAAGTTGGATATCGGAGCATTCATGCAGCTAAGTGCTTTGGCGAGCAACTCTTCACGGCTCGGCAGATCGGCCAGAGCTGTGATCTCGGCCACGGTCAGCGGATTACCGCTCAGCACGCCAGCCTTGAGTTCAAAAGCCTCTACGTCCTTGGCAAACTTGCTCAAAATCTTCGCCGGGGCGACCGGGTCAGCGCCGGACAGGGCGATAGCGGTCGGGCCGGCGCAGAAATCCTGCAGACTTTCCGCCGGGGTGCCTTTGGCTGCCAGCTTGAGCAGGTTATTCTTGACGACCCGGTATTCGACACCGACCTGGGTCAGTTCGCGGCGCAGTTGAGTTGCCTGCTCGACATTAATTCCGCGATAGTCAGCAACAAATGCTGCCACGGTGTTTTTCAGGCGTTCAGACAGTTCCTGCACAATCTGTTCTTTTTCAGTTCTGTTCACGTCATTCCTCCTTTCGTTAAGATCTTGGGATCATTAAATCCCGCCCAAGTCAAGGTGAAAGGAGACGACAAAGTCATCACAGGTACCCTTCAGCCTCGGCAGGTGGCTTGCTGCCATTAAATTTTCATGCCTGCTGTCTTTGACCCTGAGCCTGTTTCTGCATCAAGACCGGCAATCGGTTACTTGACCAGAGCTTGAAGTTGGCCGATATCCAGATTGATACCCGCCCCCATAGTGCTCGAAATGGTAATCTTCTTCAGGTAGGTTCCCTTGGCCGACGAAGGTTTTGCCTTGATCAGCACATCCATCAGAGAAAGAATATTTTCTTTCAGCTTCTGCGCGTCAAAGGAAACTTTACCGACCGGGGCATGGATGATCCCGGCCTTCTCAACTCGGTATTCGATTTTACCCGACTTGGCTTCCTGAACAGCACGATCGATGTCCATGGTGACAGTGCCGACCTTCGGATTAGGCATCAGGCCGCGAGGTCCGAGCAAGCGGCCGATCTTACCGACCACACCCATCATATCCGGGGAAGCAATCGCGGTATCGAAATCATACCAGCCATCCTTGATTTTTGCCGCCAAGTCATCACCACCGACAAAATCAGCACCAGCAGCTTCAGCCTCCTGGGCTTTTTCACCCTTGGCGAACACCAGCACCCGGACAGTCTTGCCCAGGCCGTTCGGCAGCACCACTGCACCACGCACCATCTGATCAGCTTTACGCGGATCGACGCCGAGGCGGACGCTGACTTCGACCGTTTCATCGAACTTCGCAAATGCGCCTTTTTTCAGCAATTCAAGAGCATCTTCGAGCCCGTATGTTTGGGAACGATCGATCAACTCTTTCGCATTTTTGATATTTTTACCTTTTGCCATGATCTATCTCCACACTGTGCCCTGTTTAGGCGATTTCGATTCCCATGCTGCGAGCAGTCCCTGCGATGGTCCGAACCGCGGCCTCTTCAGAGAAGGCGTTAAGGTCAGGCATCTTCAGGCGGGCAATCTCCAGCAGTTGATCATTGGTCACCTTGCCAACCTTGTCCTTGTTCGGCACACCGGAACCTTTCTGCAACTTGGCAGCACGCAACAGCAACACAGCTGCCGGTGGGGTCTTGGTGATAAAGGTGAAGGACCGGTCGGCATAGACGGTAATCACAACGGGAATGATCAGCCCATCCTGCTCCTGGGTCTTGGCATTAAAAGCCTTGCAGAATTCCATAATATTAACCCCGTGCTGCCCGAGCGCGGGACCGACCGGAGGCGAAGGGTTCGCCTTACCGGCAGGGATCTGCAGCTTAATCTGTCCTGTAATTTTCTTGGCCATTACTGACTCCTTAAACGAACGGAACGTTCAAACCAGCTCAGCTGGTTTTTTCTACCTGAATAAATTCGAGTTCAACCGGTGTCACCCGACCGAAAATACTGACCATAACCTTGAGCGTCCCGCGATCGGGGCGCACATCTTCAACCATGCCGGTAAAGTTGAGGAAGGGACCGTCGACAACCCGGACCGTCTCACCCACTTCAAACTCAACCTTCGGCTTCGGCTTTTCGATACCTTCTTCCATGCGGTTGGTGATCTTCGCCACCTCTGCATCGGGAATCGCCGGGGGTTTCAGCCCGCCGCCGACGAAACCGGTCACCTTGGTGGTACCGGTAACCACATGCCAGGTTTCATCATTCAGTTCCATCCGCACCAGAATATAACCGGGGAAAAACTTGCGGGTCGACGTTTTACGTTCACCCTTACGCATCTCAACCACAGTTTCTGCCGGAATCAGAACTTCTTCAAACAGCTCCTCGAACCCCTGTGAACGGATCCGTTCCTCAAGGTTCAACTTTACTTTATTCTCATACCCTGAGTAGGTATGCACGCCGTACCATTTCATCGACATGGTTATTTCCTCTCTCTCCTCAACCGAGGATCAGGCGGATCAGGCGCGAAAGAACTATGTCGATACCACCGAGAAAAACCGCACAAACAATCACCAGAGCGATGACGACCATGGTGGATGCATAGGTATCCTTCTTGGTCGGCCAGGTTACTTTTTTCAGTTCTGCCTTGACGTCGGCTAGAAACTCGTTTGTTTTTCCAATCATCGGTCTGTCGGCCTCACTGCAGTGTAATGAACAGAATCTGGCAGGCCAGGAGGGATTCGAACCCCCAACACCCGGATTTGGAGTCCGGTGCTCTAGCCATTAGAGCTACTGGCCTGCAGGCTGAATTCTGAAACTCTAAAGTTCCCGTCGGCTACTTGGTTTCCTTGTGAGGAGTGTGCTTGCGACAGAAACGGCAATACTTGTTAAACTCCAGTTTATCCGGAGTATTTCGCTTGTTCTTTGTGGTGGTATAGTTCCGCTGCTTACACTCAGTGCAAGCGAGGGTGACGATATCACGCATAATGCTTACCTCAAGAGCCCTTCCCGACCGAAGCTGGGAAGGGGTGTCTTACTAGAGAATTACTCGACGACTTCACTGACCACGCCGGCACCGACAGTACGGCCACCTTCGCGGATTGCGAAACGCAGTTCTTTATCCATTGCAATCGGGGTGATCAGGTCAACGACCATGGCGATATTATCACCTGGCATGACCATCTCGATCCCTTCCGGCAGGGTCACAATCCCGGTCACATCGGTGGTCCGGAAGTAGAACTGGGGACGATAACCTTTGAAGAACGGGGTATGACGACCACCCTCTTCTTTGGTCAAAATGTAACCCTCA
>JAJRQI010000023.1 GCA_024280335.1 Deltaproteobacteria bacterium | reverse complement strand
TTGTCCAGTCGCACCATATCGAACGGCGACTTCAACTGGTCGTTGGCGGTAAACGCCTTCAGCAAATCCCCGTCGCGGCTGAACGAGACCAACCGGTTACGACCGGTGTCGATAGCGTAGTAACGCTCACCCCGGGTGTCAAAAGCAACGGCAGAGGGCATATACATGGCATCGCCAGGGGTTTCTATCTTCAGGCTCATCCGCCATTCCCAGACGGAGGACTGGGCCGCGGCGGCCACCGGCAGCAACACCAGTAACAGCACCAGCAATCCTGACTTCAGCTTCCTGGAATAACCTGCATTGTTCTGATTTTGGCGCATTTCAATTACCTTTCGCATCCTGATATCACAGCTTTCACGAATCATTCTACGGTTCTAATATTCTGCATGACACTGGACACAAAGAGCCTTTTTCCGTTCAAAACGGGTGTGGTAATCATGATCCGTTCCCTTGCTGGCATGACAGCTGCTACAGGTCATCATCTGCCCGGTGCGCGGATCGAAGATATTCTCGCCGATCGGGTGGGTAAAGACGCCATGCCGGTCGTGACACTCGCTGCAGACATCGTTGATCGGCCCCTTGAACATCGCCGGGTGGTTGGAACCGTGCGGGGCATGACAATTGTTGCAGGCATCAGTCATCTGATGCTTGTATTTATTTTCCTGATATCGCACAAAGGTCGCTTCGTGGCAGCTTCTACAGACGTGGCGCTCCTTACCCTTGAGCAGCCGCTTGTCATCTCCTGCATGCGGCGAATGGCAGGCCATGCAACCATTTTCCTGGTAGCGGACCAGATGACTGTGCGACGAGGCCATCTGTTCGCTGACCTCGGGGTGACACATCAGACAGGTATCCATCGTCACCGGGATATTCTTCCCTTCGTGGCAGGATGAGCAGCCTTCCGCATAGGGCTCGTGAAGCCAGTTGCGGATCAGACCCGGACGATCACTGCCGTGCGGGTGGTGACAACTTCCGCAATTTTTCAGTTCGGCTGGAAAGTTCCGGTGTTTCTTGCTGAGCGTCGGCTGGGAATGGCACTTCAGGCAGAGCTGATCCTGAGTCGCCGCCAGCAGATAGGGGTACTCGGACTGATGCGGCAGGTGGCACGAATCACAGTCACCGTCCGCATAGGGCGCATGGGTATTCTTGTACTGACGCGGCAGTTCCTGATGGCAGCTGAAGCAGGTTGTCGCCAGCCGGTCGTTGAGCATTCCCGCCTGATCCGAGGCGTGCGGGTTGTGGCATCCCAGACAGTCTCCTGTCCTGACCGGCTGGTGAACCAGTCCGCGAGACTGTTTTTCCGCTGCTTCGGTATGACAGGAATAGCAGAGGTCCTTGACCTGATCCCGCAACAGCGCCTCGAAACGGGCGACGTGGGGATTGTGGCAGGACAGACAATCACCGGCAGCGGCCGGCTCATGATTGACCCGCTTCTGAAAAGCGTCGCGGTCGTGGCAGGAGAAGCAGTCGATTGCCGCTTCGGACCGCCCCTGAGTCACAACCAGCAAGCCAAGCAACAGAGTAAATATCAGTGCGGGTCGCAAAGATTTGACGGCTATCATCATTTCGCCCTCCCTTCGTGGCACGGCGTACAGCTGTTCGGCGAAAACGGGGTATGGCTGACCGGATAAAGCAGGTTCCGCTCCGGCCCGCCGTGTGGATCATGACAGCTGACACAGGAATCGGGCCCCGGCCTGATCCCATGGTGGGCAACGAGGAAACGATCGGTCTGCTGGTCGTGACAATCGGCGCAAAGCTCACCGGCGGTCATGCTCAGCAGCTTTTTCTGGTTCGAGCCATGGGCATTGTGACAGGTCGTGCAATCCTCTGCGGCCGGTTGATGCAAGGCGCCGTCACGCCAGAATGTCGCCACCTCACCATGACATCCCAGACACAGAGCCGGCTGATTCTTGTTGGTATAGCCGGAGTGCGGCGAACCATGACCACTGTGGCAGGCGGTACAATCCATCTTCTCCACCGGTCCATGCTGAACCTTGTATGCTTTGATTTCATCGCCGACGTCGTCATGGCAGTTCAGGCAGACGTCGCCCGGGCGCCCCTTGATCAGGCTGGCCTGGTCGGTGCCGTGAGCGCCGTGGCAGGCCTGACAGTCACCTTCAGCAAAAGGCGAATGCGCGTTTTCTTCCTGTTTTCTCTCGGCCAGATCTTCATGACAGGAGAAACAGAGCGTCCCCGCCGTCAACTCCTCCCTGAGCAATCCAGCCGCCGCTCCGCCATGGGGGGCATGGCAGGCTGAGCAATGACCACGGGCAAAGGGGCGGTGCTGACTGAACAGTCCCTTCTCGCCACGGACCTGTCGGTGGCAGGAAAAACAGAGCGAGCCTTCCCGGTTCGTCAGCAGTCGGCCGTTTTCAGAGTCGTGAGCGGCATGACATTGCAGACAGAGCCCCTCTTTCGCCGGCGGATGCGGGTTCCTTTTCGAGGCGTAGGCTGTTTGCTCGTGACAATCAAAGCAGAGCGCTGGCGTGTCATCTTTCAACAGCGCCCGCTGCACAGACGAGTGGCCGCTGTGACAGGTCAGGCACTCGCCCCGGTTCGCCGGTGCATGCGTGCTGCGGACCTCCGGGGCCTTTTTGCCCTGTTCATGACAACCCAGGCAGATCCGGGTCGGCTGATCGCCGAGCATCCCTGCGTATTCGCTGGCATGCTCAGCGTGACAGGCTTGACAGTCCGCGTCCTTGACCGGCTGATGCTGAGCGGCCGCCGGGGTGTCTTCATGACAGGCGAGGCAGACCCCATCCTGGAAAGACTGCAGACTGATCATCGCTCCCTTGAGCTGGTGACAGTCATTACAGTCACCGCTGCGCACCGGCGCGTGTACCACCTCGCGCAACAACCCGGGGTCAGTGGAACTGTGCTGCGAATGGCAGTCAGTGCAGCGGTTCTTCACCTGATAATTCTGATGAGCCTTGACGAAAGCGCTGTCGGCGAACTCATGACAGGTCGCGCACAGCTCATCCTTGTTCATCGCCAACAGCCCTTTCTCCGTGCCCATATGAGCATCATGGCAGGTCATGCAGCCATCCTCGACCGGAGCATGAACCGTATTGCGGGTAAAGGGGTCGGCATCGTGGCATTCGAAACAGAGCTGCTCTTCAGGTGCGGTGAGCAACTTTGCATTTTCGGAATTATGCGGGTCGTGGCAGGTTTCACACTTGCCGGCACTGACCGGTTCATGCACAACCATCTTGCCGGTCGCCTGCTGAAATTTGGAATGGCAGGACAAGCAGACCGAGGGGACCGGCTGGCGCATCAGCAGAGACGGAACCAGACCATGGGTCAAATGGCAGGCTTCGCAGTTGCCATTCCGGGTCGGTTGATGGACAACCCCGGTCTGGTAGGTCGCGACCATTTCAGGGTGACACTGGGCACATTTGCGTTTGATGACCGGCTTCTTGTCGACCGTCGTCGTTGCGCAACTCGTCAGCACCGCCAGGAGGACAAGACCGAGCAGGGTGATAGTTTGTACCGATCCAAGTTTCATCATGCGCCTCCAAGTTCCTTCTGAATTGATTTCCAATTCCCCTCATCCACCTCAATCCTGGTGCTGGATCTGAGTGTTTCCAGATACGCCTTGCGCGCCTTGTCAAAACTTTCCCGTATAAACCCGGAAAGAAGTGAGTCTTTTATCTTTTCCAGCGGCATCGGCTGTTTTGAAGTCCGCGAGACCAGGTGGACCAAGACCCGAGCGTCCTGGGCTTTGAAAATCTGGCTGGTTTCTCCTACCGCAAGCTTGGCAACGACACCCTTGACCTGTGGGTCAAGATGATTCAACGGGGCCTCGACAGGTCGCACCGACCGGCCCAGATACTCCCGGGCTACCTGCTTAAACGGCTTACCAACGGCGACTTCGGCCCAGATTTTATCAATCGGACCCTGGGTTTCGTCGACAATATACAGCTTTGCCTGGGCCGGCACGATATAGAACTTGGCCTTTTCCTGATACAATAGCGCGAGCTCTTCCTCGGTAGGCTTAACTTTCACCTGAAAAAGCTGTTGTTCGAGCATCGACACCAAGCGGTAGTTATAATTGAACCGATAGGACCACTTGAACGGCTCCTCTTTCTCGAAGTGACGATCCAGCGTCCACCAGTTCGTGACACTCTGATGGATAATGTTGTTCGCCGTCTCCAGCTTGAATTTTTGCGCCAGTTTCTCATCCGTCATGGCCATCATCGCCGTCGGCCGGGTTTTCGCCAGTTTGCGAACGACCGCCACAAACTGCTTTTCCGAAACATTCTCCTTGCTGCTGGTAATCACCAGTTCGTCGCTGAAGGTACTGTCTTCGGCCGTCAGATCGATAGCAGCCAGTCGCTCTTCATCGATTTTCATCTGGTACTTTTCGGTCAGATCCTTGAGCAGCTCTGCCGTCAGCTGATCCTCCTGCTCACGCCAGAGAGTCTTGCTGATCTCGCCCCGAACCGTGCCCAGATATTCTTCACTGCCATTGTCGCTGTCCTTCATGTAGTAAAGGGCGCTCCCCTTCTTGTGCAGCTCGGGATCAACCACTTCGCCGATCGATTTTTTTTGCAAAATCGCGACCCAGCCCGGATCGGTCCCCTTGGGACGCAACCAGCTTTCGCCAGAGCCTTCCGGGCCACCCTCTTCGACGCTTCGTTCAAGCAGCGAGGCAACCGTCACCTTACCATCACTCAGTTCCTGCCATGCCTTCAGCGCCGCTTCCTCGTCGACAAACTGCAGCCGTTGAATCAGCCAGCGCGGCAGATATTTCTCTTGGTAACGCGCCTCGATTTGTTCATCAGTCACTTTGATCTGGCTGTCGACGGCCTCGTTCTTGAGCATCAGCAGCCCGCGCGACTGCAGGAAAATCCGCTCCTTCCTTTTGAAACCGGGGGCATTGGCCAGATCCATCCGCTCCGCTTCCTCTTTGAGGAGCAGCCAGTCGATATAAAAATCAGGGCTTTCCGGCAAAGGTTGGTCTTTCTCCTGCCAGAATTGCCACCAGCGCTTGAAATCCTCCACCGTATGCTCTGTTCCGTCGATCGTCAGCAAGGTATCGTTAGAAAACCAACCCGCCCGCGCAGCCTCCGGCAGCAGAGTAAAACAAAGCAGCAGGGCCAAAATCGAAATCATTCGTTGCATTGGGAAAATCCTTTTTCATACCAGAGATTGATTATTTCCTCGGCCATTTGTCGACAGAGGCCGGTCACTGTATGCAGTGTACCGAAATGCATTGTTTTATTGTAATCGGTCCCTTTACGACGGTGGAACATCGTCCAGAGGATTTCACCGCTGGCGGGATCGCGCAGCTCGACTTCCAGGATCAGCTGCGGGTTGATAGTCTGATGTTCGCTGCGCCCCTCGCGCATTTCGAGGATAATTCCGGTCAGCAGCAGCGGGGCATTGACCCGATCGGCGACTATCCGTAATTGTTCCAGCGTCGGCGCGGCGCCGGGAAGCAGATGCAACTGCTGGTAAGCCTTGACGATATCCCCTTCCGGGGTCAGTAGATGCTCGCCGGAAGAGAGCAGCTGGGCGGCAAACACCTTCTGGACAAGAAGCCCCCCCTGGGGGAACTCCGAATCGTTCAGAAAGGGAAGGACGGCGATCCGGCAACCGCTCTCAGACGGCAACGATGACACCTCACGGTGCATCGGCACCCCGTCAGTCCACGGCAACAGCGGAGAACAGCCGACGCAAGCCAGGAGGAAGAAAGTCGGCAGAAAATACTTATACTTACACAAAGTCATCGCCCGCGTCATCTCGATTCCTGCTAGCAGCCTATTGATCAGCAGACGACTAGAATTCATCAACCCAACTTTTCGAAACCCCGTCGTCTTTCTCTTTTTCTTGTTGCGCCAGTTCAGACAGACTCGGCAAAAAATGCGAAACCTTCTGCCGGGACTCCTTGCCGAGGACATCCCGGGAGAAAATAATCCCTTCGATCCCCCGGCCCTCCGCCGATTCCGGCAGTTGCATGTCGATCGAGATCGGCAGATGCTCCCCTTCGACCTGTGTCAGGATCACTCCTTCTTCAGTCCACATCTCGAGCCGCCAGTAACTCAAGGGAACCTTGCCGGAATACTCCAGATCCGCGACAACCTCTGTTTCGGAATGTGTCAGCGCCAGTTCAACCTGGGGACTGCTGCGCAGCAGTTCGACCTTTTCCGTCACCTGATACGTATTGCCCGCCTTGTCCCAAACCTCCACCTGAATCCGGTAGTCCCCGTCTCCCCGATCCTCCAAGCCACGCATCCCCCGCCAAACGAAACCATTCGGCAGATTTCCTTCCCCCTCCATGTGACCTATCGCCCGCTCTACGCCTTCAAAGTAAAAAGACAGCCGCCAGCGCGCCAGCTGCTTGCGAATGATCATCCGCGGAATAATCGTCACTTGCTTATCGAAAACCCGGCGATCAGCCAATTTTTTGGCGCCAAGCAATTCGAGTCTAAAAAGGGGAAGCGTGCCATCGACCAGGTAATTTCCCAACAGGGCCGATTCCGTCCGGTCAAAAACCGGCCAGTCCAGAACCAGGGTCACCGGAACTCGCACGTTGTCTTCACCGGCGATCCAGCTCCCCTCGTAAGTGACCCCATCAGCGCCCACAGTGGCCGGATAAATTTGCTCATTCGCCTTGAAGAACACCCGCGGCGGCTGCCCGTTTCCCCAGGTATTCTCCAATCTGACCCGGCAGGAAACCTCGCCGCCGGGGCGTACGTTCAGCGGCCGTAGCAAAACCGAGTCCAGCTCCAGGGCGCCGGCAAACTGTTCTTCGTTAATAATCTGCCACGGCCAGTCACGGAGCAGCTCAGCAAGCAGGATCGCTTCCAGGGCGTCGGTCGACGTCGGCTCGGCAATCGCGAGCACATTGCGCTCCTCGCTGTTGCTGCGGCCATTGACATATGCCCAGACAGTCCGCACATCACTGGTACGCACCAGGTTGAGAGTCAAGCCGATTCTCGCCTCCGGGCGCTCTTTTCGTTCAGTGACCGTTCCGAAGAGGATAAATGCAGCACCGAGATCTCGCCGCAACCGCGAAATATTGACGGTATCGAGATAGCCGGGGGTGCGGATCCGGTTCATGGCCATAAAGGCCATCATCGATTCCATCCCGATAATCTCGTTGCCGCTCTTGGCAAGACGCTCCGTCAGCTCTTTGGTCAGCGCCAGGTTCACACCGTTTCGCGACTCCCCCAGTTCCTGCAGGGGGAAAACCGCGATCGGCGCGCCGGCGGCGCCGGCAACCCCGGGAGCGCTGATCAGCAAGACCAGAAAGACCAGTAAAAGCAAATTTCGTTCCACTCTCAAATCACTTCTATCCTTGGTCGTGCGTTTTTATCCGTCGGCCGACTGTGGCGGGTATTGACATCCGCTGCAAGTGCTTTCCCGCACGAAAACAGAGCAGATGGGCGCCATAGAATAACCCGGCGGCAGCAAAACAATTACGTGGAATCACGCAGAAAGCGAACCAAAAAACGGCACCTCGCGACTGCGCGAATGCACACCAGGCAATCCTTGAAAACCGGGCTGCCGACAGATTCGCCCACGCCGATACAACAGAAGCTGAAACGACCTCAACGCATGGTCGCAAACAATGCGTTGAGCAGATCCAGAGTCACGGTAAAAGAGTCCTTCGGGGCAAACCCGAACATGCGGTCGAGTAAAGAATAGCCGGAGCCCCTGCCGCTGGCCTGCCAGAGCAGCAAGCCGGTTTCGGTATCGATCAGACGCAGAGTAATGATCATTTCCGTAAATGTCGAATTCCCGCGTACTCCTTCTGTCTGCTCAACCGAGCCACGCAAAATAGCGTTAACCTGGAGGCTCTCTCCCATCCGCTTGATGGTAAAATTGTCGAGCGCCTCAGCTGGCGGAATCGCCTCCTGCTGCAGAAAGCTGTCGACTCGCCCCTTGTCGATGACATCGACCAACCCGGACGCCAACAACTGGGTTGTCGTCAATTCCCGGATTCGGGGGGCCCGCTTGCTGCCTTCAAACGGCAGCACGGCAACAGTTTTGATATAAGAGAGGCTCGCATTTTCCCGCATGTAAGACTGGGTCAGGCTGGGGCTGCCGCCACACCCGGACAAAAAGACAACACCACCCAGCAATACCGCCACGATCAGTTTAATCTTCATTCTCTCCGTCCCCAGTGAAAAAACGGACCGACCTATCGTTTCCAACATTCCCATACCTTACCCCTGTTCTAGATCCCAATGAGCAAATCTAATGTTAAATCGTAGCTGTTCACCTCGCCAAAGTTATACCCTCCGCGTCCGATCAGCGAGATATTCTTACTGGCCCGCCAGCTGCCGTTAATGGAGATTGTTTCCACCACGACCTCGGCCTGGGTATGACTAAATTCCGTCTCCAGACGCGTCTTGTCTGTATCCAGCAAACGTGTCTGCACCCTGAGACTTAACGAATCGGGGCGACCTTCGCCGATAAAATCCGTTCTGTAGCTGCCACGAACCAGCAACAGTTCGGAAAGCCGAAAGCGCAGACCAAGCTCCGCAGAGCCCGATTCAACTCCGATCCCTTCATTCACCGAGCGAAAGAAACGAGTGATAAGGTCAGCGGTGAGATTTTTGTAAAGTTTGGCGTTCAGGTCAAGGCGCCCGTCCTGCCCCGTAGTGTTGACAACTTGCCCCGTGTCAGCGCCCTCATCCTTGAGCCAGCGGTGCCCTTCGGTGTATGACATGTTAAAGCTCGCGGAAAGATCGGGATAAATCTGCGCCTTGCCGCTGATGCTGTAGCGCAGCGTTTCGAGAGTTTTCTGATCAATGTCAGCAGCACCGCTTTCCAGAATAACCCCGTATCGTTCGTCTAACTGCGCGCCAAAACTGACATTCATGGTCGGCAGCGGGGCCGCATTGACAATCAGCGTATAGTTCCGATTCAGACGTTGTTCTTCACCCATTTTCAGCTCCCGGTAATCACTGCCTCCGAGAGAGGCGGTCAAAAAGGGAAATGGCCGCCAGCTGATATTAGCGCTGGTCGTCACTATATCGGTATCAATATCGTCTGCGCCACCGCCATCGGTTTCCAATTTATCACCAGTGTAGGTCAGGCCCAGCGAAGATGAGAGGGTTTCGCTGAACCGCATCTGGACTCCGGCGTTGGTCTGATAACTCTGGATCATCCGGCCCGAACCGGAAAAAATTTCAAAAACCTCAACGTTGATTATTTCCCCGGCACTCCCCCCCCTGCTGCTCGGCCTGTCGCTCGCAAGCAGGAACTCCCGGTCGAACTCCCGATCGGTTTCCGGAATCTCGAAGCGCAGCCGTCTGATCGTTCCATCGTCAAACTCTTGAGTCTTGGTAATATTAGGACCAATCAGCTCCCAGTCGTCGCTGCTGGGTCGGTATTCATAGAGATCCCAGTTACTGCTGCCGACACCGGGATCCAAAACAGCATTGAAACTGATTTCTACCGCCCCGATCCGGCGGGTTGTCGGCGGGTCAATCGCAATCAGAACTTGCTCCGAAGCAGAATAAGGGAGCCGAGAGGATGGAAACGGGGCAGACCTCAACCAATCGCGCCCCGGAATCCTGTTCACGTCGTCGCTGTATTCAACAGGGGTGTCATTAGGACTGATTGCAGTGCGGACCTGGCTGCCAACCGGCACATCAGCGCCCCCTGCCAGTGCGCCGCCGTCTATCTCCTGAGATTCGAACTGGACCTGCTGGGAGAGCGTAAAGGCGATGCGGTTATCCCAGAATCTGCCCGCCGTCTTAAGCTTGACAAAATGCGACTTGGTGGTCGGCAGGTCTTCGAAGCGCGCCTGACGGTAATAGTAGGAGATCTCAGCAAGATAAAGATCCCAATCGACGCCGACGCCGAGATCCTGACTCTGAGTTTTTGGCGAAACGATGCCAGCCCCCTGGGAATCCCCGAACTCCCCATAAGAGAAGAACAACTTGGGAACATAAAGCTCATCCCACTGGCTGGTAAGGGTCGCGTCCCAGTTAGTACTGCTCGACCCATCTCCGCCATCCGACCGAGAACTGGTAGTATTACCAAAAAACCGGGCCGAAAAAAGGTCGTTCGTCAGGGTAAAGCCAGCGGTCGGCGTAATCGTCCGACCGGCGCGCTCCTCCTGACCGTCAACCTGGTTGGTCTGAGTATAGCCGACCGAAGCGTTGACCGTCAGCGCATGGCTGGGTTTAAAGGTCAGGGTCGGACCGACCCCTAAGGAATAGTTCTGCCGTAATTCACGAAAGGTCTCGCCACTGTCTGCACCGCTTTCGCGATAGGTCCAGATGCCATTCAGGTTGATGGCGAACACGACAGCGGGGACGCACACCACCACAAACAGAACCAGCAGAACAAGTAACGGTTTAAGGTAGCGGACAGGAAAAAGCATTCAAATCAGTAACTCGGGCCGAAGCTGAGTCTCCTAGGATGCTGACCGACCATAAGGGCCGAAGCGAAAATTCGGAAGTTTGAGAACAGATTTAGGCTCGTTTGAGAGCTCATAGCCGTAGCTATGGGCCGAAAAGGAGCTGAAATATGGGCCAAACAGCCGGGTTTGCAGCCGGTCATCGATTGTTGGACAGCCTCCTGGATTCTCTAAAGTGGGGATTGCCCGCCTATGCTGCAGTCGGCAGCCGATACCCGGGGGCAGCCCCTCGGGATAAAGGTTACGCGCGATGTGCACCGACACTTTAACGGCACCCGGAACCGAACAATTTCGACCACAGCACCATTAAACGAGCATCCTAACCGATTCAACGCCTCCCCTCAAGTCACTAATTGCAAGATTTTATTCGAAAATCAGTCTACCGACTCCGGCCCATTTGTGGCAGCAAGCAAACCGGCAGTCCAAATCTTCAAAAAAGGTAACTTCAGCACAATTCGAACTATCGACAATAACGTCTGTCATCCGCATGGCGCTAGTACAGGGGGAAAATGTCAGCAAAACCGGGACTGTCCCCGCGCTCTTTTGTTTTAGAGGGGGCTGTCCCAGGATTTTGCGGCGCGAAGCACCAGAGTTTCATGGCCCGTAAACTTCTGGGACAGCCCCCGATGACCCTGGGGACAGTCCCGAGTTTACTGCGTTACTCCGGCAAAAAGAGCTTAAACTGGCGTCATTCGTTTATGTTGAAGTTACCAAAAAAGAAACCGTTACCCGGCGCGTCGCAACGCACCGGGTAACGGTATTTCAGATCAGGTTACGACGGAATTCAGTTCCCCGTCAGTTCCCTTATTATGGAAGAGGTAATCCGTTAGACTGGATTGCAGCGCCCTTCTCGGTGTGACAGGCCAGGCAGCCGCCTGCAGCCCGTGCAGCAGAGATGGTCGGGTAGCCACCAGCGGTCATGGTCGCGTAGTCAAAGCGCAGGATGTAATCATTGGCGGTACCGTGCGCCTGGTGGCAGGAGAGACACATGACCATGTCGGTCCCCGGAGTCACAAGAGCGCTGGTTGCGGTAGCCAAGGCCGGACGGGCAACCGGAGCGCTGACGTCGTAAGCGGTGTAGGCTGCGTACTCGCGTTGGTTCGGAATGATGTAGTCAGACGGGTGACGCAAGAACGCTCCGCTGAAGCCGTTATCAACAACGTCGTTAGCAGCACCGGAAGAGTGGAAGTTGCCGTGACAGGTGGAGCAGAAACCGCTCACCGAGTTGTTCGGCACGTTCATGGTGGCGTTGACAGCAGTGAAACCGTTGTGGCAGTTGTCACAGCCAGTCACCGTGAGGCCGCCGGCGGCATCGCCGTAGTACTCGTTGTGCGAGTTCGCATCAAAGTTCTCCCAGCGATCGCCGGCCTGCTCATTTCCATAACCCTTCAGGCCCGGAATAAAACGGTAGCCTTCAGCAACTTTCGCACCGTCATGGGTTCCTGCGCCTGCGGTATAGTTAGTTGCATCCTTGGCACCATCGTAGCTGGAGTGGTGAGCGCCGCTGATGGCGGCCATGCCGACCCGCTTGATGTTGCCGGTGCCGTTACCGACTAACTGAGCACGGGTACCGTGGCAGCCGCGAGCGCCGGCGCAGGTGAACTGGTCATAGGCACCAGGACCACCACTAGTTGTGAAAATATCGGTGTGCGTGGAGCCATCGCCGACCATGCCCGGCGGGTTGCCGAACGCAGGAGTGTAGTCTTCCGACCCGGCCGTGAACAGTTCTTTAACGTTGTGTACTTGACTGACGGTGCCGTTGCCGACAAAACCATAAGAGAAGTTACCGCCGGCGAGGTCGCCGGTTGCGTCGCCGTGAGCAACCTGGGGAACTTCGGAACCACCAGGCATCGTCCAGATTTTATTTCCAGCAACCGGATCATTCGCGTGACAGGCCATACAATCAAGCCTCAGCAGGTTCGCAATCGGGTTTGCACTTGTGGTCGTCCCAGCCACGGTGCCAATCTGGGCGACCGCTTGGCCAGCTTCGCTGTTGTGCATGGTGTGACAGTCATAACAGTCACCGACCAGACCTGCGGCCATGGACATCCCAGGGATTGCCAGCATAGCAATTATTGCTAATACTTTTTTCATCGTTTTCCTCCAAATGAATGTTTTTCATTTTGCGTTTCGCTCGGCGTTGCCCTACGCAGTGCCAAGGTCTCCAACTCGATATTCTTTTTTATATTCTCTCTAGTTTGACGTGACAGGCTAGCGATCCTGCTGCACCTCCTTTCGGCCATATCACAAAGTTCAAACCGACCCCGCCTATTTGTTTTATTGGGATTCGCGATACTCATTGGGTATAGCTAGCAACGCGTGTGCCAAGCTTTGATAAAAAGAAAACACAAACTGAAAGCACAAGCTGATCTTTCGATTTTTCCCCTTTACTTACCGATGTTTATTTGATCAAAAATAAATTTTCACCGCCAGGCAGTTTGCAACAATAGCGGCCCAAACTTGCCCAATTGGGGATTTTCACTGACCCTTTCATGTGAAATCGCCAGATTGAAACTGTGCAAAGACACAGCCGGCAAATCTTATCCTTTGAAATGAAGACCTCGAGCGGTAATCGGGGGGGATCAGCTCATCAGATTCAGGTTCAGGTCAAAAATCCAGAGCTGCTTGAGCATGGATCGGACTTCTCAGCGACAGTAGAGAGCTCGCAGCCTGAGGATTCCACAAACAGACCCCCCGAGCCGGCAGGTTGCAGCTCGGGGGGTCTGTTGCGGGGAATACTTGGCAGAAGCTGACAGGCCAGTTACGGCCTCAACCACACAGCCTCTACTGACCCAGAATCAGAAGGGAGCCTGTCGCTGCATTGTGACAGCTGGTGCAGCTCGAATGGGACTGCGGAGCAGTCGGGTGGATACCCTCCCAGCTTCCAGCGTGGCAGCTTGTGCAATTTCCGCCAGAGATAAAGTCCTTGCCGATCGCCAGGCTGAGAAGACCACCGGTGGTATCATGACAGCTGGAACAGGCGTCGTGCACCTTCGGATCGACCGCATCGGCCAGCGGCGGCGGATCGCTGTGGCAGTTGCCGCAGCTTGTCGTAGCGACCTGGACCAATGCGTTATGGCTGGGCGGGTTTGTTGCGTGGATGCCTTCCCAAGTGGTCGTGTGACAGTCGATGCAGGTTCCGCCATGAATCGGCAACCCTGCTTTCAGTGCCGGCAGACTGGTATGGCAGAGGAAGCAATCGAAGTTGTGGGTTACGGTCACCGCATCGATTCCGTCATGACAGTTAAGACAGTAGGTCGTACCGCCGGTCACGTAGCCGAGTGCTGCGTGGTCAACCATGCCGTGCTCGGTCAAAGACTTATCCGAATGGCAGTTCAAGCAGTGAGTCGGGTTAAGTCCCTGAGCGATGGTATTGACCACATCCTGCCGGGTACTGTTGTGACAGGTCGCACAGGAACCGATTCCGTTGGTGACAACATTGTGCTCGACACCTTCAATCTCGGCCCAAGTCGACACATTGTGACAATTGCCACAGAGAATCCCCGGGGGATTAAAAGAAAGATCGTTCGGCCCGACGGAGATCGGGTGGACGAAATCAATGTGGTTGGTCGCCTTGCCGGTGTGGCAAGCGGTGCAGTTGACCGGGGTACCGCCGACCCCTTGCACGATGACTTGGCGAACGGTCGCTGTATTCAGCTTGCTGCCGGTGTAGCTGTGGCAAAGATCACAGTCGGAACGGTGCAGAGTATCGACATCGGCGGCGCTGGTCAGCGTCCCGTTACTGCTGGGGCCGATGATCGTCGTATCGCTGGTGTGGCAGGTGCCGCACTCGGCAAGAATGACCCGGTTGTCATGCGCCGCGGCGGTCTCATGCCCCGCTGCGCGGTTTTCGTGACAGGTGTCACAGTCGATGTTCGGTGTTACCGCCAGAACCTTCGGCCAGACCGTCTGGCTGCCCCACTGGTGCAGAATATCATTCGGATCGTGACAGGAAGCGCAGACAATGGTCGAACCGGCGGTCATGCCGTTACCGTCGGAGAGAACCGTCCGCCCATAGTGGCCGGGCAGAATATTGCTGACAATCGGAGCGTGGCAGCCGGCGCAGGACGCATCCGGGGCAGTCGTCAGGTCGTGCAAGCCTGTACATGTCTCTGGTGGCCCCGTAAGGCCTACATGGCAGCCGATGCAGATTTCCCCGTCGAATGTCAGGTCCGCGCCGCTGCAATCCTGGTCGATCCCGTCGTAGGGAATATCGAGAGCGCCCGGATGAATCGTGGCATCGTCATCATTACAGTCTTCGCCAACCAAGCCGCAACCGGGACCGTAATATCCATCTCCATCGGCATCAGGCGGAAAGACATTTTCATCAATCTGCCCGTCACAGTTGTTGTCGATGCCATCGCAGATTTCGGACGCACCGGGGTAGACGTTAGCATTGCTGTCGTTACAGTCATCGGCAGTGCCCAAGCAGGAACCTATCGAAGTGAAGCCGTCAAGATCGACATCAAAATCACATTGCGTTGTCGATACAATATTGACACCCCCCGCAAAGTTGGCAGCGCCGGCAGAAATGAAAACCGTCCCAAAAATACCTGTAGGCGTGGCGGTTTTGGTCGTGAAGGAGCAGTCATAACCACCATCGAGTACGACCGAGCCACCATCGAGATGTAAATCTCCTGTAAAAATTTCGCCGGCAAGGCGAAGCGTAAAATCTGTCAGGCCCAAAGCCGTACGGGCGTAATCATAAGCATCCTGAATAGAAGTCGGGCTATAGGTGCTCCCGACAATTTGGGCTGGAGCGGGACAAGCCGCGTGGGAATCTTTCGGAATAGTTGAAATAAGCAACAAGGAAAAGCATGCTAAAGCGACTAGAAAACTTTTGGGCATTTCCATGACACCACCTTTTCTATTACGCAATACAATTAAAATTGATAACTTCAGCACATTATGTGGCACGACGCAGGCAGGAGTCCTTGATAAAACACCGTCATTCGCTTTCGGCCATTGCCTCGGATTTCAAAACCCCTGAACACGGATAAAATCTGATTTCAACGGATTAAGCCGAAACCGACAAGAGTACTCCTTGCGTTGCATCTAAATCCGTGCCCATCCGTGTAGATCCGTGTCCCATTGCCTTTGACCGCAAAACCTCATCAGGAGAGTGCCGAAAACGGGACACACTTTGAATGGTTTACAAAAAACACTGAATTTCTATCATGTGCCTGCGTGAAATAGCAAGAATTTTGAAACCATCCAGATCTGAAGTGGCGGCACTATCCCGGACACACAAACTGAGGCATAATGCCCAACAACGGAGAAGTATCCCAACTTAAGGAGCGGGCACCAGATGGGCACCGCTTGGACACCAATAAAAAAACGGCTAGCGAAAACTCGCTAACCGTTTGATATTTATTGGTGCGCCCGATAGGATTCGAACCTATGACCTCTGCCTCCGGAGGGCAGCGCTCTATCCAGCTGAGCTACGGGCGCGTAGGGCTGTAGTATATACTCCATAAAAGACGACAATGCAACCGCAAATAAGAGGATTTACATGCACAGAATAGCCGTTTTGTTATTCCTGACTCTGCTGCTGGCTCAACCGGTCCTGGCGCAGAATTCATACCGGATTGAAGAGGTGGACGACGGTATTTACGCTGCTTTGGCCGAGCCTGGCAGTGCGGCAACGTCAAATGCCTTCATTGTTGATCTCGGCACCCAGATGGTTGTCTGCGGCGCCCACTTCAGCCGCCGGGCGATCAATGATCTGATTGCGGCAACCTCGGAAATCAGCCCCAAACCGATTCGGGCCTTTGTGCTGGCCCACCATCACCCCGGTTACACCTTTATCGATTTTGACATTCCGGCCAACAAAGACCTGGCGATGAGCATCGAGACCCGCCTGATTATGCGGCAGGAACCGAGAACGCTGGAGAATCCGCTGCTCTTCTTTAAAGAGGGGCTGACTTTCGAAGGAACACAAAGAACCCTGATTCTGACCAATATCGGTTCTGCTCACAGTGAGGGCGACCTGATCGCCTACGTCCCGCAGAGTAAAATTCTTTTCACCAGTGATCTGGCTTATTTCGACAGTGTCGGCTTTCTTGGTGCCGGCTCCCTGACTGGCTGGGCGACCGCCCTGGAGGGGCTCGGGGCGCTGCAAGTAAAAAAGGTGGTTCCCGGATTCGGCCCGGTCGGTGACATGAACAACTTGAATACCTTTAAACGTTATCTGAAAGATTTCCTGACTAAAATCCTTGAGCACATTGAAAAAGGAGACAATCTGGAAACAACCCTGGCAACGTTTTCCCTGCCCAAACACGACCATCTTTCCGGCTATCAAAGCTTCACTCCCGGAAATGTGGAACGTGCCTACCAGCAGCTCAAAAAATATCGATAAGAAGAGCATGTTATTTGTTCAAATAAATTAAAATTGTCTATTTTAAAACTAGGCATGATTAAATTTATCTGCTAACCTTTAGTCTTCATAACAATGATTACGGGGAGGCTTCACATGAAAAAGGTTCTGATCGTGGATGACAGCATTGCTGTCTCACGTCAGCTGGAGAAAATTGTCAACAGCGGTGAAGAATTTGAAGTGGTCGCTCAGGGCCGTAACGGTGCAGAAGCAATCAAGCTTTGTCAGCAGCACAAACCGGACATTGTCTGCATGGACATGAACATGCCGGTCATGGACGGTCTGACGGCTCTGCGCAGCCTAAGTCAGTTGATGCCTGGCATTACTGTCGTTATGGTCACCTCTTTGGGTGGGGTCGGCGACAAATATACCGAGGCGCTCCGCCTTGGTGCCAAAGATGTCATTTCGAAACCGTTCGAAAAAGACTCTGTCCTGGAAATGTTGCGGCGCGTTTAAGCGATCATGACTCAGCCCACAAGGAGAACGGAATAGTATGGCAGTCAAATTCTTTGGCCAGTTTGTGGTGGAAAAAGGCGCAGTGTCTCGGGTGGAACTGCTGAAAGCAATCGACCTGCAGGAAAAAACCAACCTTAAATTTGGTGAAATGGTCGTCGAGATGGGTCTGATGTCGACCGTCGATATTGCCAAAACCCACCAGGCACAACGTAACGAGGATCTCCAGTTTGGTGACATGGCAGTCAAATTGGGTTTTTTGACTGCCGAGCAAGTGCAACAGGTCCTGACCAGGCAGCGCAACAACCACCTTTACATCGGTGAAGCCCTGATCAAAATTGGCGCTCTCTCAGAAGCTGAGCTTGAAGGCTACCTGAAAGCCTTTAAGGATGACCAACTTGCCTATGTTGCAGAAAAAATCGAAATTCCGGCCGGGGTCCCTCATCAGCCGATCTGGGAGATGGTCGCGGACCTGACCTACAAGATGCTGACCCGGGTCGCCAATCTATCCATCCGCACCGGTCCCTGTACTATTATCGACAAACTTCCCAGCCGGCCGATTATTGCTGAAATGGGATTTTGTGGCGAAGTCAGCGCCCGCTACCTGCTTTCGGTCTCTGAAAACACCCGCGAGCTGGTGGCCAAAGCGATTCTGGACGAAACTTCGGTAGAAAATGAACCGGTTGAGGTTCTCGATGATTCAGTGATGGAGTTCATCAATATCGTCTGCGGCAACGTGGTCGCCAAGGCGGCTCAAAGAGGCCATACCATCGACATCACCCCGCCGGAGATGAGAAGTGATGCCCAGGAAGGGATTACGGTTCCTGACGACCACACCGCCCTGATGTTCCCGATTTATCTATCCGATGGTGAAGTTTTCGAATTGACCATCTTTGTTGCTCAGGATTAGCCGCCGGCGATGCTCAAGCAGATTGTCCTGCTAACCGCAATCAGTGCCGGAGGGACGCTCGGCTGGTATGCGGGCTTGCCCATGGGGCTGATGGGAGCCTACCTGAGCAGTACCTTGGGCTCCGCTATCGGACTCTATGTCGGGCGTCGGATCCAACGCTACATGGACGGCGAATAACCATAAAAAACGGCAGCGACCTTTCAATAGTCACTGCCGTTTTTTATGGTTACGTTCAGAACGTGTAACTTCAGCACGCCCGAATTTGGTGCTCTGGCAAGGCGCGAGCAGCGCAGAAGCGGAGCATACAATGGTTATGTGAGCATTTGAGCAGCACAGCAACGCCGCCAGGGTGCCGAAGGCGGGATGGGCTGAAGTTACCAGAACGTTAACGCTACTCTTCCTCGTGATAACTCTTTCGAATCAGCAGAGCGATACAACCACCAAGCAACAGTAACAGAACAATGACACCGCCGACAATTTTTCGCTGGCCGAGTTCACTTTCATGATCGTCAATCTGTTGCTTGATTTTAAGAAGGCTTTGATTGAATTCAGCAGTCTGATTTTTAATCTTCTCCAATTCAACCGTATGAAACAAGCGCCGAAAGCTGTTGCGCTTGGCAAACAGGTCTTCTTTAATCCGGCGCATGTCGATCCCGACCCGATGAAGTGCTGCCACTGATCGCTCCAACCGGTGCAAAGTCACCTCAGTGCCATTGATCGTCTGCTTGACCACTGCCGCTCGCTCATACTCGTGACAGCGTGAGCAGCTCTCCTCATTGATCAGCTCGATACTCGCCAGTTGGACCTCATGATTGCCGTGGCAGAGGACACATTGCGGACCGCCGGCGGCCAAAGCCCGACCGTGTGCACTGCCCTGATAATCCTCCTTGACGCCAAGGTGACAGCGACCGCAGAACTCGGGAACGGCAACATAGTCAGGTGCACCGATAAAACCGCGCTCCGGACTCATCGCCATGGCGAAGTCGGTAGGGTCACCACCGTGACAATCATGGCAGGAAATCCCATTGGCAGCATGGACACTGCCTCGCCAGAGCTCAACCGGCTTCCCCAGCAACCCTTCCTGACCGCTATGACACTGAATACAGACCGTATCCTCCGCCATGACAGGGGCAACCCAGAACAGGAGAGGAGTAAACAGCAACGCCAGACAAACGCTCTGAACCCGTTTCATGAATAATGCCCCCAGATAGACAAACCAACCGTCAGTAAAATGCCCAACAGATAGAGAGTGACAAAGATCGGCCGCTTCCCCGGTCGCCGCTCAGGACCGCGATCCAGAAATGGGAGCATCGCCAGAAAGCCCATCGCCGCTCCTTGTGCCGCCAGGCCCAATAATGCGCTGGGGAAGATTTTCAACGACTGATACGCCCAGAGAAAATACCATTCCGGCTTTATATGAGCGGGAGTGGAGAAAGGATCCGCCGGGGTCAACGCATCTAACGGAATAAACAACCAGGGAGCATAAAAGGTTATTGCCACCAGCAGGGCCAGCGCAAAAAAGATCATCGCCAGGTCTTTAATGGTGTAGTTCGGGTGAAAAGGAACGCCGCCGGGGTGTTTCTGATGGTGAAAACTGTTGCTCAACTCGGTCGGCCGATAATCTTCACCGAATGGTGCACTGGAAATCCCGGCGCGACGCACACAGAACAGGTGGAAACCGACTAGACCGAGAAAAGCCATCGGCAGCCCCATGACATGCAGAGCAAAAAAGCGCCCAAGTGTTGCATCGCCGACCGAAGCCCCCCCGCGCAGGTATTCCAGCAGCGTGTCGCCGACCACAGGGATTGCTCCGGCAGCATCGGTGGCCACCGTGGTCGCCCAGAAAGAGAGCTGGCTCCAAGGGAGCAGATAACCTGTCAGACAAAAAATCAGACCCATATTAAAGAGACCGAACCCAGACAGCCAGGTCAGTTCACGTGGCCGTTTATAGCTGCCCATGAACAGCACCGAGAACATGTGCAGCAGGATAAAAACCATAATCAGGTTGGAACCGACCACATGCAGGTAGCGGATCAACCAGCCATATGGCACCTGATTCATAATCGCAGTGACACTGGCAAAGGCTTTTTCAGTATCCGGCACATAATAAATCAGCAGCAAAATACCGGTCAGAAACTGTAAACCGAACAGTGCCAGCAGCACTGAGCCGAGGGTATACCAGACATTTACGTTGCGCGGCAGCAGGTATCCGGTGAGATTGCTGTGCAACAACTCGCGTATCCCGAGACGACTGTCCAGCCAGTTCATAGCCTCTTTCTGTAGCTTCATTGCCAGCCTCCTCAGCCGATAAGAATTTCATCTCCATCAACAGAGACTACATAGGTTGCCAGTGGTGACGGAGGCGGCCCCCCCAACACCTGCCCTGCGGTCGAAAAACGGCCACCATGGCAAGGGCAAAGAAACTCCTGCGACTCTTCAACCCACTTGACGATACAACCAAGATGGGTGCAAACCGCGCTCAAGGCGACAAACTCTCCTGCCTTCGGCTGCAACAGAACCGCCGGACGCCCCTGATAAGAAAAGAAATGCGTCCCGCCCACAGCAACCTGTCGACGCGGAACACGGACCTGCTGCTGCTCTCCGCCTTTGTCGATCGGCGACAGATAGCGAAACAACGGCCAGCTGAAAGCGCCGGCAATCACTGCGCCGATGCCGCCCAGAAGAACTCCGAGGAAGGTTCTGCGTTCCGTCGATTGTGCAGAAGGATCACTCATGGCCGCTCCTTGAAAACATTGAAAATTACATTAATAGGATGTGGCTGCCCCAGGTTATTTAGACAGGCGCGCCGAAACCGACACCCTTAATTGCGGATGGCCGGCATAGTCGGTGCCGATCAGAACATAACCGCCGAGGCGGGGTTTATTGTCCGGTAGCTTAGCCGACAGTCGCAACTCAACCTGTTCTCCCGGCAAGATCTGCAGGGCACTCAATTCAGCACTCACCTCCGGATTTGTTGTTTCGGGAGGTTGCAGATTGATCGGCTTCGGGCTCAGGTTTCTGATGATCACCTGCGCCTCAAGCAACTCATTGCGGTTGACTTTTCCCCAGCGAACCCGATCCGGGTTCAGGACCAATTCCACTTTTACGTTGCCGAACAGACTGAAATTCACCTGGGGATGTTGCGGATCGTTCGAGTCTACAGAGATCACCTTGCTGACCGCCCCATGAAAGCGGGTCGAGTCGAAGGTGGCCTGCAGTTCACCGATATCGCCCGGCGCAATTCTGCGGGCTGAAAGCAGCACAGCGGTACAACCGCAGGAGCTGCGAACATTGCTGATCTCCAGAACTTCATCTCCGGCATTACGGAAACGGAACGTGTAATCGACCTTCCCGCCCTGCAGGACCTCGCCAAAATTGTAACTCAGCTGTTCAGCAACCAGCTGCGGAGCAGCGAACCCTGAGCCGACACCAGTAAAAAGAAACAACAATAGAACCAACAAAATCTTCATACACGATTTCTCCCTGATGTGGTTAACATTCTAACGGCTTTGAATTATAGCACAAACCCTTTTGCAAAACAGTCCAGTTGCAATTGACAGTATTGCGGTCTTCCTGCTATAGGTTTCGTTTAATTTGCGTAATAAGGAGCAAGATAGACTTATGGCGGAACAAAACCGCAGAATCCTGTTTTCCAGGGAGAAAATAGCTGCAGAAGTCAAACGTCTCGGCCGGGAAATCAGCCGGGATTATGGTGACCAGGAAATCATGCTGGTGGGAGTCCTGAAAGGCTCGTTCCTGTTTATCGCCGATCTGATTCGTGAGATAGAGTCACCGAGTGTGGTCGATTTTGTTCGACTGGCCAGTTACGGTTCCGGCACCCAGACCTCGGGGATCATCGAGTTCCGTAAAGAGCTGGAAATGCCGATCAGGAACCGTGATGTTATTATTATCGAAGACATTGTTGATAGCGGCTATACTCTGGAATGCCTCTATAATAAATTACTGCTGCAACAACCGCGCTCGTTGAAAATCTGCACCCTGATCGACAAACGGGCACGCAGGGAAGTCGCCATCGAAGCGGATTACATCGGCATCAGGATGGAAGACGGTTTCATCATCGGCTACGGCCTGGATCATGATGAACGCTATCGCAACCTGCCCGACATCTATCTGGTTGAAGAGGCCTGAACAGCTGTCGTATCGGCCACATCACTGAAGGTTCAAAAGCCGCCTCGCAAAGGAGAGAAACTGATGGTCATCGTCTGCCCCGAGTGTACAACCAAGTTCCGCGTCAACCCTGACCGGATTCCCGATCGCGGCGCAAAGGTTCGCTGTGCACGTTGCAAGCACATCTTCTGGGCAGAGAAACCGCAGATGGAAGAGTTGCCGACGGCGCCGAGCAGCGAGCCGCCCCGATTCGAACCGGAAGCCCCCCGAGCTGAGACCACAGAAACGGTGGAAACCTTCGGCCGGGCCGACAGTGACGAACCGGCGGCTGACAACCTGGCGCCAGAAGTCTCGGACGATACGGTTTTCGACTACAACCGCTTCCGCGAGCAGGATATCGCCCCGGAGGAAGAGTCCTTCACCTTCAGCAACGATGCCGCTGGACAGGAGGCTCCCTCGACCGCGGCAGATGAGCCCCTGCCGGCCGCCGATGAAGAGACCTTCAGTTTCGGCGAGGTGCAGGAAGAATCGGTCAGTGAAGAAGCTGATAATTTTACGCTGGCCGAAAAGAGTCCGGCGGCAGCACCTGTGGGCGAAATACCGGCCTCTGACGATGAGATTGCCAGCGCCTTCACCCCGGCTGAAGAGGAGCCGGCAGAACCGGTCATACCGGCGGCGGCGGCGGCAGAAAAACCGAAGGGCGGCCTGTTCGCCAGCATCATCCGCATCCTGCTGCTGCTGATCCTCGGCATTCTGATTATCGGCGGCGTAATGCTTTACATGAACGGCCCGGAGCAGTTGGAACAGCTGTTTCAACAGGTGCTTGGCCAGCAGGCCGAGCACCAGAACGATTCAGGACAGATCGTACTGGAAAACCTGCAGGGGAAGTTCATCAACAATCAGGATGCGGGCGAGCTGTTCATTATCCGCGGCGAAGCGATCAACAAGTTCAAGGACACCCGGGCATCGATCCAGGTGAAAGGGGTCATCTTTGATCAGAACGGCAAATCGTTGCTGCAAAAAACCATCTTCTGCGGCAACCCGATCAGTGACCCGGAACTGCAGTCGCTCCCCTTCAGCAAAATCGAAGAATTGATGGGCAACCAGTTCGGAAAATCTCTCAGCAACATGAATATCAACCAGGGTCAAACCATCTCCTTTGTCATCGTCTTCCGTGATCTGCCGCAAAGCCTTTCAGAATTCAGCGTCGACGTCACCTCATCAAAGCCCGCCAGCCAGTAACTCGGGAAAACGACTGGATCGAGCAGGTCCGGCTGATTAACCGCTGCGGCCAGCCCTTCATACAGAGCCTCTGATTCAATCCCCTACCGAGATCGGCTTGATTGCCTCTTCCAACACTTGTGCCGGCACCCTCGGCAGTTTCCAGATCTGCTCATTGTAGTCCTGCATGGTTCTGTCGGTTGAAAACTTACCGCTGCAAGCGGTATTGAGGATACTCATTCGCGTCCACTGCTGCTGATCCTGATAAGCCCTTGCCGCCTGTGCCTGACTGTCGACATAGCTGGAAAAATCGGCCGCCACCAGCCAGGGGTCGTGCGGGCTGTAAATTGCCTGAATAATCGGCTCGAAGATTCCCGGCTCGCACTGGTTGAAATGGCCGCTGCAGAGCAGATGCATCACCCGCGAGAGGTTCTGCTCCGCCGCAATCAGCGCAGCAGGGTTGTAATCGTGCCGTCGCTCCTCCACCTCGCTCGCGGTCAACCCGAACAGGAAGAAATTTTCTTCGCCGACCTCTTCACGGATCTCTATATTGGCCCCGTCCAGGGTGCCGATGGTCAGTGCGCCGTTCATCATGAACTTCATATTACCGGTACCTGAGGCTTCCTTGCCCGCAGTGGAAATTTGTTCTGACAGATCCGTGCCGGGACAAATCACCTCCATCGCCGAAACCCGGTAGTTCGGGAAAAAAGCGACTTTGAGCAGCTCGCCGACCGCCGGATCTTCATTGACCATGGCAGCAACATTGTTGACCAACTTGATGATCGCCTTGGCCATGGCATAGCCGGGCGCCGCCTTACCGCCGATCAGCACACAGCGCGGCGTCCAGTCAGCCGTATCGCCACACTTGATCCGATCATAGAGATGGATCACGTGCAGGATATTGAGCAGCTGCCGTTTGTACTCGTGAATCCGCTTGACCTGCACGTCGAACATGGCATTCGGGTTAAAATCGACACCGCAATCCTTCCTGACCAGCTCGGCCAAGCGCTGCTTATTATTGTATTTGACCTGCTGCCACTTTTTCTGGAAACCCCTGTCGTCCACCAGCGGCTTGAGCTTTTCCAATTGTTTCAGGTCGGTGACCCACTCGCTGCCGATCGTCACATTCAGCAGATTGCTCAGTTCAGGGTTACACCAGGCCAGCCAGCGCCGTTGGGTTACTCCGTTGGTTTTGTTATTGAACTTCTCCGGCCACATTTCGTAGAAATCACGGAACAGCCCCTCCTGCAGCAGTTGCGAATGCAGTTCGGCAACGCCATTGACGGAAAAGCTGCCGACGATCGCCAGATAGGCCATCCGCACCTGCGGCACAGGGCCTTCCTCGATGATCGACATCCGCCGCAACCGGTCAGTCTCCCCCGGCCAGCGTTCAGCCACCTGCTTCAGGAAGCGCGCGTTGATTTCGTAGATGATCTCCAGCAGGCGCGGCAGCAGTTGCTCAAACATCCGCACCGACCATTTCTCCAACGCTTCGGGAAGCAAGGTGTGGTTGGTATAAGCCATCATCCCGCTGGTCATTTTCCAGGCCTGATCCCAGCCCAGCTTCTGTTCATCGATCAGCAGCCGCATCAGTTCAGCGACGGCGCAACTGGGGTGGGTATCGTTCAGCTGAAAACAGTTCAGTTCGGCAAAGGTGCTCAGGTCAGGGCCCTTGATCTCCAGCCATTTTTCGAGGATATCCTGCAGACTGGCCGAAGCAAGGAAATACTGTTGCCGCAGGCGCAGATCGCGACCGTTTTCGCTGGCATCGTTGGGATAGAGAACCATGGTGATCTTTTCCGCCAGGTTCTTCTCCGCCACCGAACCGGGATAATCACCGGAGTTGAATTCTCCCAGATCAAACTCGGCGGTCGCCGCCGCCTTCCACAAGCGCAGGGTGTTGACGGTACCGTTCTGATGACCGGGGATCGGCACATCGTGGGGAACCGCCAGCACATCGCGGGTATCGACCCAACGACTGCGGAGAGTTCCATCGTGATCACGGTAAAATTCACTCCGCCCGCCGAACTTCACCCGTTGGATATATTCGGGGCGTTCGATCTCCCAGCGGTTCTCCGAGCCCAGCCAGTGATCCGGCTCTTCGACCTGATAGCCATTCTTGATCCGCTGGCGGAACATGCCGTATTCGTAACGGATGCCGTAACCCTGCACAGGCAGCTGCAAGGTGGCGCAGCTGTCGAGGAAGCAGGCGGCCAACCGCCCGAGACCGCCGTTGCCGAGACCGGCATCCTGCTCCGCCTCGGAGAGCTCTTCATAATCGAGACAGATCTTGGCCAGCGCCTTGGCCACCTCATCGTCCAGGCCGAGGTTGAGGATCGAATTGCCCAGCGCCCGGCCCATCAGAAATTCCAGCGACAGGTAGTACGCCTGGCGACAGTTGCTGTCGGTGTAGGCGTAACGGGTCATCTTCCAGCGTTCCATCAGCCGATCGCGCACCACCAGCGCCAGCGCTTCATAAGCATAGTGGGTCATCCGGCAGTATTTGTCGCGGCCCAGATTATGGGTGTAATAGTGGCGAAAAGCTCTCGCCAGACTGGTTGCATCCATCCCCAACGGGGGAACATCGGTCAGTCCGGGAGCCGGCTGACTGGTTTCAAAACGATCATAAGTCATCGGTACCATCTCTCAATCGGTCAAAAGTCTCAGGGTCGTGAAATCAATGAAATGACAATTATAGCCGCAGGGGATTAAAGATACATCCGGAACCAGCATTAATTCCAAAATCTTCGAAACCTGCCCCCGGCTTGCAGATACAAATCGTCCTGTTAGACTGAATACTTGCCAATAACCAACCACGGAGGTCAACAATGTTGCAGAACAAATTAAACGCAATGAAGGCTGCATCCGCAGAAAAAATCCCACCGGAAATCGGGGCCAGGATGCAGCAGACAACAGCAGACCTGAGCAATTCAGACATTCTTCAGCGGGTGATCGAAACCGGTGATCGCTGTCCGGATTTCAGTTTGGCGGACGCAAACGGCGACCAGGTTGATTTAGCGACACTCCGGCAACAGGGACCGGTGCTGCTCAGCCTCTACCGGGGAGTCTGGTGACCGTACTGCAATGCGGAGCTGGAAGCTCTGCAAGAAATCTTGCCGGAGATCAAAAAGACCGGTGCCAACCTGATCGCCATCTCACCGATGCTGACAAAGTACGCCCCGCAACTGGTCAACAAGCTGAAGCTTGCATTCCCGCTGCTCAGTGATCCGGGCCATCAATTTCTGGAACAACTGGGCGTGGTCCACTCGCTGCCGGATGAGTTGATCGAAATTTACCAAGGCTTCGGCATCGACCTGGAGCGTTTCAATGGTGACGACAGTTGGCGTCTGCCGCTGCCGGGGCGGATCATCATCAGCCCGGACGGAAGTATTTACAACATCGCGCTGACGACCGATCACACGCAACGGCCGGAACCGGACGAGACGCTGGAATTGCTGAAAAAAATGTAGGCCTCTTTTGCGTTATCAACTCAGAATCGCTGAGAAACCCGCAAGTGGAAGCTCACATCGGGCGCCGTATCGACAGCGATATCTTCGACAACGGCAAGCTCAAGGCGGGTGCTGTCGGTCACCGCCACAGCACCCCCTATCGACAACTGCACTGCCGCATCACCGATCTGTCGCAGTTCACTGTCATCGAAAAGCGACGTATTCCCGTCCAGCTGCAACTGCAGTGCGACACTCTGCCACATCGACCAAGCCGCCCCCAGAGAGGCGGTTCCGGCGACTTTCCGCCTTTGCTCCGACAGAATCCCCCCACCGTCCGACAACAGGACGCCACCACTCCAGAACAGCGCCAGCCGCTGCCATGCCGAAGACCAACGTTGATCGCCGCTGAGTTGGAGCGACGCATCCCAACTGTCACTGCCCAGCCATTTCGACTCATCCCCGGTCGGCAATTTAAGGCTGGCATGCACTGCCAGCGCTGAATCTTTGCTCATGCTGAGCTGACGGCTGAGAAACAGACGGATATCGCCCAACCCGGCCGTCTCCTGTTGCAGCTCGAGGGTTGAGGTGCCGTTTTGATAACGATATTCAAGCTGATCGCGGGCCGTCTCTTCACGGCCGCCCTGCGGTAAACCGAAAAAATCGTGCCAGCCCTCGATAAAGCGATCAAGAGAACCGCTGCGGCGGGTAAGCAGCGGCACTTCGATACCGGCTTCCCAGCCATCAGCAAAGCCCCGATCCAACCGCAGCGCCAGTCGCTGGCTCTCACCGTCGAATAACAGCTGCTCCTGCCCGTTCCGGCCGGAGGTAAAATTATTGGACAGATCCCAACTGAAAGCGGCTTCGTATGCACCCGCTGTCAACAAACGCGGGCGGCCTGCCGTCGGCAATCCAGCGAGAGAAGCCAACGGGGCCTGATTGCTTACCTGCAAAGGACGCAGGGCAAGCCCTTCAGCCCAAACGGCAGAGCTGCCCGAGCAAACCAGAAGGGCAAAAACCAGACAGATTTGAGATATCTGCACGCTGTTGAAGAAAACCCTCATCTCCTGCACCTCATAAAATGGGGCTCTTGCATAAGTCGTCATCCCCGTGAAAATGGGGATCCTGCTTCCAGGCTGTCCCTGAGAACTTCTGGATTCCCGCCTGCGCGGGAATGACGAGCGTTTAAACTTTCGGACTTTTGCAAGAGGCTCAAAATGTCTACATTTACAATCAATGTGCCTGCGCCCAGTTTTTTCCAACGCCGATATCGACCTTCAGCGGCAGATCGAGGGGCACAGCGTTCTCCATCTCCACCCGGACCAGTTCGCGGACCTGCTCCAACTCCTCTTCCGGCAGCTCGAAAACCAGTTCATCGTGTACCTGCAACAGCATCCGTGCCTGCAAACCCTCTTCACGCAAGCGCCGGTCGATATTGACCATCGCCACCTTGATGATATCGGCGGCGCTGCCCTGAATCGGATAGTTGATGGCGTTGCGCTCGGCATAACTGCGGAACGCACCATTTTTACTGTTGATCTCGGGGATCGCACAACGCCGGCCGAGAATCGTGGTGACGTACTGATGTTCGCGCGCCTCGGCTTTTTTCGCCTCCAGATAGTCGAGCACCGCCGGATAGCGGTCGAAATAGTTGTCGATAAACTGCTGCGCTTCCTTGCGACTGACGCCGAGATCTTTCCCCAGGCTGAAGGCGCCCATGCCGTAAAGTACGCCGAAGTTGATAGTTTTGGCGTGGCGGCGCATTTCGTCGGTAACCATCTCCGGGAAGATACCGAAAATCTCGCTGGCAGTCCGTTTGTGGATATCCTCCCCGGCGACGAAACTCTCCTTTAACGCCGGGACATCGGCCATGTGCGCCATCACCCGCAGTTCGACCTGCGAGTAGTCGGCCGAGAGCAGCGTCCAGCCCTCCGCGGGGATGAAGGCCTCGCGGATCCGCCGCCCTTCAGCGGTGCGGATCGGGATATTCTGCAGGTTCGGATCGCTGGAGGAGAGCCTACCGGTGGCGGTGACCGCCTGATTGAAACTGGTATGCAGCCGACCGCTGGACGGATTGATCAGCTTCGGCAGCGCATCCGTGTAGGTGCTTTTCAGCTTGCTGACCGAACGGTAGGCGAGAATTCTGACGGCGATTTCGTGTTCCTCAGCCAGATTGGTCAGCACCTCGACATTGGTCGACCAGCCGGTTTTGGTCCTCTTCCCCTTCGGCAGGCCGAGCTTTTCGAAGAGAATTTCGCCAAGCTGCTTCGGCGAATTGATATTGAACGGGCCACCCGCCAGTTGATGAATCTCCGCTTCCAGCGCAACCAGCTTTCCGGCCATCTCGCTGGAGAGCTGACCGAGGAAATCGGCATCGATGCGGATCCCCCGCCACTCCATCCGCGTCAACACATCTACCAGCGGCATCTCTACCTCAAACAGCAGCTGCTCCGCTTGCCCCGCGGGCAGCTCCGGCAGCAGTTTTTCCGCCAACTGCCAGGTCATATCGGCATCCTCCGCGGCATAAACGGTCGCTTTTGCCACCTCAACCTCACTGAAGCAGATCTGCTTTTTACCTTTTCCGGTCATTTCCGAATAGGGGATCATCCGGTGATTCAGGTGCTCGGCAGCCAGCGCATCGAGACCGTGCGACTTGGACTCAGGATGAGTAACATAGGAAAGGACCATGGTATCGAGCGCGACCCCGGCCAGTTCAATCCCAGCGTTACGCAGCACCAATGCGTCGTACTTGATATTCTGGCCGACCTTTTCAATCTGTGGATCTTCCAGCAGCGGGCGCAATTTCTCCAGCACCAGCGCTTTTGGCAGCTGCTCGGGAACGCCCAGATACATATGCCCGACCGGCAGGTACCAGCCGTGTCCTGCCTTGATGGAGAAAGAGAGTCCGACCAGCTCGGCCTGCACCGCTACCAGACTGGTGGTTTCGGTGTCGAGGGCAAAACGTCCGGCATTCTTCAGTTTGCCGAGCAGTTCATCCAATTCAGCCTCAGTCGCTATCGTATGATAGTTTTCGCCGCTGCTCTGCTGTTGTGCCGCCGCTGCCGGAGCGGAGTATTCCTGCAGCAGCTTGTGAAACTCAAGCTTGGCAAACAGTTCGCAAAGCGCCTCGCGATCCGGTTCATCCATCGTCAGATCATCAATCGTCACATCCAGCTCAACGTCATAAACCAGATCGGCGAGCTTGCGCGACAGCAGCGCCTGCTCGCCGAACTCACGTAGATTCTCCTGGCGCTTCTTCCCTTTGACCCGGTCGATATTCTGCAGCAGATTGTCGATGCTGCCGAACTCCTGAATCAACCCGGCGGCGGTCTTTTCGCCGATCCCCGGCACCCCCGGAATATTATCCGAGGTGTCCCCGGCCAGCCCGAGAATTTCCAGCACCTGCGCTGGCGGCACCCCGAACCGTTCGATCACCTCCTCGCGCCGCGTGACTTTCTTTTTCATCGTATCGAGCAGACAGACCCGGTCGCTTACAATCTGCATCAGATCTTTATCGCCGGTGACCACCACCACATCCAGCCCCTGCCGGGCATACTGCCGGGCCAGGGTAGCGATAATATCATCCGCCTCGACCCCGACCTGCTCCAGCGCCGGCATATTGAAAGCGCGGACCAGCTGTTTGATGATCGGCACCTGCGGCACCAGGTCTTCCGGCATGGCGCTTCTATTCGCTTTGTATTCAGGATAGAGCTTCTTGCGAAAAGTCGGCCCCTTGGCATCAAAGATCACCGCCAGCCGATCCGGCTTTTCATCCCGCACCAGATTCAGCAGCATGTTGGTGAAACCGTAGACCGCGTTGGTCGCCTCCCCTTTTGAGTTAGACAGGTGCCGGATGGCGTAGTAAGCACGGTAAATATAGGAGGAGCCGTCGACCAGATAGACGCGTTGATTCTGTTCGGACATGGATGACCTTTCTTGGCAGAAAAAAGTTGCTGGATTATTTCATACCGAAAGGGAAAGTGGAAGGTTGGAAAGCAGCGTAACTATTTTAGTCGGCAGTACATAAAGAGATCAGCCATCGGCAAAATTAACTATCTTTCATTGACTTGCGTCAACCATTCGTTTAAATTTAATTTTCTGCATGACGATTCGGCCATGCAGCAGTATCCAGGTGCCTCTGACGTTGCCGGAGGCAAAACTGAAAAAAGGGGAAATCGCATGAAAATGAAAAATTGTCTACTTTGGGCGCTGCTGCTCTGTCTGGTTCCGCTACAGGCAGCCGCCCTCGACTGGAGCCAGATCCGGCTTAACGGGTTCGCCTCACAGGGCTACCTGTCGAGCTCCGACAATAACTTTCTGGCCGACACCACTGACGGCACATTTCAGTACAACGAGCTCGGCCTGACCGTCAACACCAAGGTCAGCGACAAGTTACGGGTCGGCGCCCAACTGCTGTCGCGCGATCTGGGCGAAGTCGGCAACAACGAAGTCCGCCTTGACTGGGGTTACGGTGATTACCGTTTCACCGATTATTTCGGCGTGCGCGCCGGCAAGGTCAAGCTGCCGCTGGGGCTGTACAACGAAGGTCGCGACAGCGACTTTCTGCGCGCGATGACCTTTCTGCCGCAGAGCATTTACAACGAGAATCAGCGCGACATGCTGGTGGCCTACCAGGGGGTCGGAATCTACGGGAACCTGGCATTCGATGACGCCGGTGACCTCGATTACCACCTATTTTACGGCACCAGCAACATGCCGGACGATGCCCTGATGTTCAAAACCCTGCGCAAGTCCTTCAGCAGAATTTCCAGCCAGACCGTGACTGCCGTCCAAGAGAAAGACAGCAGTTTATACGGTGGGTCGCTGGTCTACAACACACCGTTGGACGGACTGCGGTTCGGCATCTCGTTCCTTGATTCGGAGCTTGACTTCACCGCGGACTACGGCGCCGGGCTGAACGGCCCGGGGCAACTCAAAATCGATAACCACTTCGTCCTCTCCCTTGAATATATTCAAGAATATTTCGGGCTGATGGCCGAGTACATGGAGATGAAATCGACCCAGACCTTCCTCGGGATTTCAGCTGCGGAAAAGAACCCCCAGGCCTGGTACGTCATGCTGCACTGGTACGCCAACGACCAGCTGACCTTTTCGGCCCTTTACGATGTCCTCTACGCCGACAAGAACGACAAAGATGGCAACAGCTTCGTCGCCATGGGGATGCCGGACTTTCTCGGCTGGCGCAAAGATCTGAGCTTCGGTGCGCGTTACGATGTCAGCGACAACTGGACGCTGAAAGCGGAGTACCATCAGGTGGAGGGCAACGAAATTTTTGCCACGGTCATCAACGACGCCAGCAAGCTGGCGGAAGACTGGGATTACTTTGCGCTCAAAGCAACATTCAATTTTTAACGGGGAGCAGAAAATGAAGACTTTGATACTTGCACTGTTCATTGTTTCTGTTGCCCTGTCAAGCGTCTATGCAGCAGACTTCACCTTGATCGTCAATCAAGCCAACCCTGAAAGCTCCATCTCCAAAAGTGATGCAAAAAGCATCTTTCTCGGCAAAAAATCCACCTGGTCCGACGGGACTGCGGTGCAACCGGTGCAGCAGAAGAAATCTGCCATCCACAAAGGTTTCACCAAGGCAATCACCGGAAAATCCTCAAAACAGTTCGCCAATTTCTGGAAAAAGGCCACATTTACCGGCACCGGAGTTAGCCCCAAATCGTTACCAAATGACGCCGAGGTGATGGCTTTTATCGCCGCCAACGCCGGGGCGATCGGCTATGTTTCCGCCGGGACGGCGATCGTTTCGGTAAAAGCATTGGAGATCAAGTAGGGATGTGAGGTGATTATGAACGTTTTACACAGCATCAAAGCAAAAATCTGGCTCTGCGTGGGAATCGTACTGTTGGGGATGATCGCTTCCTCGCTCTACACGGTCCATTTCAACTCCACCCTGAGCGGTGAGCTGACAACCCTGAAAAAGGTCCGTTTTCCACTGTCGATGCAGGGTAGCAAACTGCTGAATCTGTTTAAGGAACAGGCCAAACTCTATGAAGACGGCGTTATGCTCGGCGAAGAGGACGCCGTCTCGGAAGCAGACGACCTGGCAGCAGAAATTTTGGCTCAGTTTGAACAGATCGGCAAAATCTCCGCCACAGTCGGCGGCGGAACACAAAATTCGGCGCTGGAAACAAACTACCGAAACTATGCCGCCCTCGCCGCAACCAATTATCGAAAACTGGTCAGCGGAGAGGAGTTTTCCACTCTGAAACAGGAGTTGCGACAAATCAACAACAGCAGGGAGCAACTGCTCGAAGGATTGTCGGCGGCCTCGGAAGGGTACGTTGCAACGGTCGGCGCGGAGATTGAAAAAACGCTGCTCGCCGCCCAGCAGCAGACCCGCCTGACCCTGATTCTACTGGTTGTTGTCGTGCTGGTTTCAGCCGTGCTGATCAATATCCTTACCAAACGGATGCTGATTCAACCGCTCAGCAGTATTCGTTCTCTGGCCCAGGCACTAGCTGCCGGGAGCATCCATGATACGAAAAAGCTCAATTTCACTTCACGAGATGAAATCGGCATGGTGGCCAAGGATCTCGATTCGATGCTGGACACCCTGCAGAATACCGCCAGTCTGACCGAACGGATCGCGAAAGGCGATCTGACTGTCGACGTAACCTTAGCTTCAGATCAGGACCAGTTGGGGCAGGCTTTACAGCTGATGACCGAAAATCTCGGCGAGGTGCTCGGCGAGGTGCAAACCGCCGGAGAACAGATTGCCTCCGGCACCTCACAGGTCTCCGGTGCCAGCCAGTCGCTCTCCCAAGGGGCAACGGAACAAGCCAGTTCGCTGGAAGAAATCACCAGTTCCATGGTCCAGATCGTTTCGCAAACCAGGCAGAGCTCAGAAAACGCCGCAAGCGCCAACCGGCTGGCAGGAGAGGCCCGCGAGACGGCGAAAAAGGGAAATCAGCTGATGCAGCAGATGGTCAAGGCCGTGGGAGAAATCAACCAGGCCGGCCAGAGCATTTCCCGCATCATCAAGGTGATCGATGAAATCGCCTTTCAAACCAACCTGCTGGCCTTGAATGCGGCAGTTGAAGCGGCCCGCGCCGGACAACACGGCAAAGGTTTTGCCGTGGTCGCCGAAGAAGTGCGTAACTTGGCCGCTCGCAGTGCCAAAGCGGCCGGGGAAACCGCCGAACTGATCGAAAGTTCGGTCAGCAAAGGAGAAAACGGTGTGCAGATCGCCGATAATACCGCCAGCGCACTGCAGGAGATCGTTGACAGCGTTGCCCAAGTGACCGAACTGGTCGGCGAAATCGCCTCCGCCAGCGAGGAACAGGCGCAAGGGATCGCGCAGGTCAATCTGGGACTCTCACAGATTGATCAGGTAACACAACAGAACACTGCCAGCGCCGAAGAAAGCGCAGCGGCGGCGGAGGAGTTGGCCAGTCAGGCGGAAAATTTGCGGGGATTGCTGCAACGTTTCCAGCTGAAAGGTTCCGGCCAGAGGCCGTCATTTGCAACAAACTGCCAACCAGCCCCACCTGCTCAACAGAATTACATACCGCTGGAATAACAGGAGCTTCCCAATCAGGAAAGATTTAAACCAGCGGCAACATTGACATCAATGCTGCCGCTGGTCGGACTAAAAACATTTCGCAACCTCTGTGCGGTCATTCTTGACCACGTAATTCATCTGCCGGTTGAGCCGTTCCTCTACGTATCCACAAACGAACTCCCTCTGATCAATTGACCACGTTGACTAAAAAAATGATCCTATCCCTCCTCCACTCAAAGGATTCCGCTTAAAGGTTGGAAATCCGCACCGATTCGGCTAGTCTTGGTTGACACGATTCACGGTAATGATTATTTTCTCCACGGTTGCCGACCAGCGGCAGCCGAAGTACCGCTTTTGACCTGTTCAGGGAGCTATATAAATGCACGACAACTTTGAAGACCACGACGATTCAATCGAATACGAAATTGAAGTCGAAACCGATGCCGATGTCCAGGCGATCCCTGACGAAGGTTTGGTGCTGGCGCGCGACATGCTGCCGCCGCAGCTACCGATCATTCCACTGCGCCCGCGACCTGCCTTTCCCGGTGTGATCATCCCGCTGACCGTTAACGGCAAAGCCCGCGTAGAAACGATTAAACAGGCGATGGAAACCCCGTCGCAGGCGATCGGTCTGGTGATGGTCCTGGAACTGGACGATGACGACGCTACCGACAACCTGCAAACGGTCGGCGTGGCGGCGAAAATCCTCAAACTGATCCACTCCGAAGAAGAGAGCGCCCATGTTCTGGTGAACAGTTTGGAGCGTTTTACCGTGACTGCGGTCAAGGAGAGGAACGACATCATCTTCGCCGAAGTCGAATATCATTTCGATGAAGAACGCAGGGATAACGCCGAACTGCAAGCCTACTCGATGGCGATCATCTCGACCTTGAAAGAGCTGGTGCAGATCAACCCGCTCTACTCCGAAGAGATCAAACTGTTCCTCGGCCGCTCGAGCATGGACGATCCGGCCCGACTGACCGACTTCGCCGCCAACCTGACCAACGCCGACGGCTTTGAACTGCAGGAGGTACTGGAAACCCTCGACGTCCGCGACCGGATCGACAAGGTGTTGATCCTGCTGAAGAAGGAGCTGGAGGTCTCGCGCCTGCAAACGAAAATCTCGCAGAGCATTGAAGAGAAGATCTCCGCCCAGCAGCGGGAGTTTTTCCTGCGCGAGCAGTTCAAGGCGATCAAGAAAGAGTTGGGGCTGGAAAAAGAGGGCAAGGTTTCTGAGATCGAGAAATTTCAGCAACGGCTGAAAAAGCTGACCCTGAATGAAGAGGCGCAAAAAGCGGTCGATGAAGAGATCGAAAAACTGCAGCTGATCGAGCCCTCCTCGCCGGAGTACAACGTCAGCCGCAACTATCTGGACTGGCTGACCATCCTCCCCTGGGGCAAATTCAGCAAAGACACCTACGATCTGCCCCGCGCCCGCCGGGTGCTCAACCGCGACCATTACGGGCTGGATGACGTCAAGGAGCGGATTCTGGAATTCATCGCCGTCGGCAAAATGAAGGGCGACATCTCCGGCTCGATTCTCTGCCTGGTCGGCCCGCCGGGGGTCGGCAAGACCTCGATCGGTAAAAGTATCGCCGACACGTTGAAACGTAAATTCTACCGCTTCTCGGTCGGCGGCATGCGCGATGAAGCCGAGATCAAAGGCCACCGGCGTACCTATATCGGCGCCATGCCGGGCAAGGCGATCCAGGCGATGAAAAGTGCCGGAACTGCCAATCCAGTGTTGATGCTCGATGAGATCGACAAAATCGGCGCCAGCTTTCAGGGCGATCCGGCCTCGGCACTGCTCGAGGTCCTCGATCCGGAGCAGAATGATGCCTTTCGTGACAACTACCTGGATGTCCCCTTCGACCTGTCGAACGTGCTGTTCATCGCCACCGCCAATCAGCTTGACCCCATCCCGGCACCGCTGCTCGACCGGATGGAAGTGATCCGCCTCTCCGGTTACATCCTCGAAGAGAAGTTGGAGATCGCCCGCCGCTACCTGATCCCGAAATCGCTGAAAAGCCATGGTCTGGACAAGTCGAAGGTGAGCATCAACAAAGCGGCGTTGGCCGACATTGTCAACCGTTATGCCCGCGAATCCGGCGTGCGGGGGCTGGAAAACCGGATCAAGAAGATCATGCGCAAGGCGGCGATGAAGTTTGCCGAGGGGCGCGAAGATAAAATTCAGGTGACCAAGAAGGATATCGAGCACTATCTCGGCAAGCCGATCTTCCCCGAAGAGGAGTTGATCAAGGATAGCCCCGGCGTCGTCACCGGACTGGCCTGGACCCGCATGGGCGGTGCCACGCTGCAGATCGAAGCGACCGCCATGAAGAGCAAGAGCAAAGGCTTCAAGCAGACCGGTCAGCTCGGCAAGGTGATGGTGGAAAGTTCCGAGATCGCCTACTCTTACGTCATGGGCCACTTGGACAGCTATCAGATCCCCGAAGATTACTTTGACAGCCACTTCATACACCTGCATGTTCCGGCCGGTGCCACTCCCAAGGATGGCCCGTCCGCCGGGGTCACCATGACTACGGCGCTGCTGTCGATGATCATGAAAAAAACGGTGCGTAAGAATCTGGGCATGACCGGTGAGCTGTCGTTGACCGGCAGCGTTCTGCCGATCGGCGGGGTCAAGGAGAAAACCATCGCCTCGCGCCGCGCCGGGCTCGACAGGCTGATCTTTCCACATGATAACAAGAAGGACTACGAAGACCTGCCCGATTACCTGAGCGAAGGGATCGAGGTGTACTTTGTCAAAGAATATCCCGATGTGTTTAAAATCGCCTTCGACAAATAGAAACAGGTGCAAGGAGCAAGGTTCGAGGGTTCAGACTTTAAACCTTGTACCTTGCTCCTAAAATTTGAAACTGAAAGGAACAAAACAAAATGTCCACCGAAGAGATCAAAACCGCCCTGCTGGGCTTGAGCAAAGAAGAAAAACAGGCCTTCATTCTCGACACCCTGCCGGAACTGACCAAAGAGGTTATCAAGGAACCGGGTTTCATGCTGCAACTGTTCCCGGTACTGTTGGGGATTTTAAAGGAGAGCGGCATGGATCTGCAGCAGGTGCTGCCATTTTTGGCAATGATGGGGGAGCAACAAGAGCAGAAATAGGACGTTGACCTGCCGTACACTGATCTGCTAAATTCACCCATTCTTTGAAAGGGGGACAGAATAGAATTCTGTCCCCCATTTTTACAAATTTAATTGGAGTTCAACACCATGCGCGTCCTCTCCGGCATCCAACCCTCCGGCTCTCTGCATCTGGGCAACTTCTTCGGCATGATGAAGAAGATGATCGACTACCAGGAGCATGAAGAGCTGTTCTGCTTCATCGCCAACTATCACGCCATGACCTCGCTGTCCAACGGCAAAGAACTAGCCACGGGAACTCTGGAGGCGGCGGCCAATTTTCTGGCCCTGGGACTCGATCCGGAGAAGAGTGTTTTTTGGGTGCAGTCGGACCTGCCGGAGGTTCAGGAGTTAAGCTGGATTCTTTCCAACTTCACCCCGATGGGCTTGCTGGAGCGTTGCCACAGCTACAAGGACAAGGTCGGCCAGGGGATCAAACCGAACCACGGGCTGTTTGCCTACCCGGTACTGATGACCGCCGACATCCTGCTGTTTCAGAGCGACAGGGTGCCGGTCGGCAAGGACCAGAAGCAGCACCTGGAAGTGGCCCGCGACATCGCCATCAAGTTCAATAACGAATATGGCGAGGTTTTCACCCTGCCGGAGCCGGAGATCGACGATGAGGTCGCCACGGTGCCGGGCAAGGACGGCCGCAAGATGAGTAAAAGCTACGGCAACACCATCGACCTGTTTCTGGATGAGAAACCGCTGCGCAAGCAGATTATGCAGATCGTCACCGATGCGACGCCGGTGGAAGAAGCAAAGAATCCCGACAGCTGCAACCTGTTTCAGATCTATCGTCTGTTCCTCGATGAAGCGAGCGTTGCCGAACTGCGTCAGCGCTACCTGACCCCGGGCCTGCGCTACGGGGATGTGAAACAGGAGCTGTTTGAAACGGTGCGCGATTTTTTTGCCCCCTACAGCGAAAAGCGCAAGGAACTGCTGGCCGATCCGCAAGGGTTGCGTAAAGTTCTGGCCGAAGGTGCCGACAAAGCCCGCTACGCAGCCGACAAAACCATGCGCAAGGTGCGCAAGAAGGTGGGCTTGGGCTACTAAGATCCCTGCTAAACTGAATTGTCGGCACAGAACTGCAGCGACTGAACTGCAATGGACGAGAAGCAACCTGAAATTATTCCGGTTGCGATTCGGGGACGGGCTCTTCGCGGGTGAAGGTGACAAAGGCCATGCCTGGCCGTCGATTGGCTTCGCGCATGGCAAAGTGCAGCCCCTCGAACTGCCAGCCCTGCGCTGTCCAGTCGTTGAGAATCGTTTCCAGGCTCAGATCATCGACCTGGCTGGTTTCTACAACTTTATAGATCAGCATCGATCCAAACCTTTCGCAAAAGAAGTCCGCTTGCGGCTTCCCGGTTAAACGATGAGCGCAGCCCGCCAACAACAATTTTACTTCCGCCTGCATCTCGACCAGCAGCAAATGCTCCGCTATTATCAGGGCTCGGCAACGACCGTTCAGGTAAGGTCCGAGTGCGGCCGCAAACTGCAATTTCCAGCCATGCGCCTGCGCCCCTTCCTGACCCAAACGGGCATCAACGGCCGCTTTCTGTTGACCGTTGATGCCGCCAATCGCTTTATCACACTGCAAAAGATCGGCTAAAACCCGTAATTGAAAATAATTTTCATTTTTCACTTGCCAAATCGTGACCGTTTTGGTAGTTTAAAAAACAGGCAACAAACATTTGGCGCGTTGACTTCCCCCTCCTGGTCAACGCGCCTATTTTTTTGCCGGGTGGCTGAAAATAGTCCACCTTCTACAGGCTGGATTTCTTCCGCTTCTCCAACCACAACACCCGCTCGACCAATGCCGGATGCGAATAGTAGATTGCCACATAGAGCGGATGCGGAAACAGGTTACTCAGGTTCTCCCGCGCCAGCTTCACCAATCCGGAAGCCAGCGGCTGACCGCTGCCGATCAGCTCGATAGCAAATTGATCCGCCTGCCGCTCCTGTTTGCGTGACCACCAGCTGCTGATCGGTGTCCAGAAAAAACCGAGCAGTGAGGCCAGCCAGCCGAGCAGCAGCACCTGTCCGGCAAAGGAGAGTTGCTGCAAACCGAGCAGTCTAGGCAGCCAGCCGCTGTTCAGCAGGGTGAAGGCCAACCAGCAACTGGCCAGGGCAAGAATCTGACTTTTCAGCAGTCGACTGCGCAGATGCCCGCAACGCCAATGACCAAGTTCGTGGGCAAGGACCGCCAGCAGCTCCTCATCGCTCAGCTGCTCCAGCAGGGTGTCGAACAACACCACCCGTTTGACTTTGCCGATCCCGGTGAAATAGGCGTTACTGTGGCCGCTGCGCTTTGAGGCATCGACCTGCAGTACTTTTCCCGCATGCACTCCGGCCTTGCGCAACAGCGCGCGCACCCCGTCTTCCAGTTCCGGCTTGGCCAGCGGGGCAAACTTGAAGAACAGCGGTTCGATCAGCCAAGGGGAGAGGTACAGCAGAAACAGCGACATCCCGGCCCAGAAACCCCAGACCCACAGCCACCAGCTCTGTGGTGCCGCAGCGACCAGCCAGAGGGAACCACCGGCCAGCAGGCCGAACAACAGGCCACCGATCAGCAGCGATTTCAGCGTGTCGCTCAGCCAGAGTTTGAAACTCATCCGGTTAAACCCGAAACGTTCTTCCAGAACAAAATTACGATAGAGCGAAAAGGGGATTCCCAACAACAGCTGCAGCAACGTCAGCAAGCCGAAAAACAGCAATCCATTGAGGATAAACCCCTCGGACAAGCGGGCAACCAGCTGATCGTACCAGGGGAGCAGACCGGCAAACAGAAACAGCAGGGTCAGCAGAACAGAAAAAATACCCTCAATCAATCCCAGCTTGTCACCGGCCAGGGCGTAGGCAGCACTTTTTTCCAGCCGTTCAGCATCAATCTTTCCGGCAAAGGCGATTGGCAACTCTCTCTGCGCAGTCTGCCGATGGCGCAGATTGAGCCAATCGAGGGAGAAACGCAGCAGCGTGACCAGCAAATAGCAGCAAAGCAGTAGAATTTTCATGCTGTTTCCGGCCGTTTAAGACGGATCAGGTCGCCGGCTTCAGCCCAGGCCGGAAGTTGCAGCAGCAGTTGAGAATTGGGTTGCCCGGCAGGTAACGGCTGGCCATCCAGCGAGCGGATCTCCTTCACCCGGAATTTCTCCTGACGCATCTGCGGCCCGATCAGTTCCAGCTCGTCACCGGGCAGAAAACGATTGCGTCCCTCGACCCACAGTCCGGTTTCATTTTCACGCACAAAACCGACAAAATCATGGGTCCGTATATAGTGGGTATCCTCGGCGTGAATTTTCGCATCCTCGCTGCCAAGCAGAAACCCGCTGTCGTAGGGACGATGACTGACCTTCTCCAACTCCTCACGCCAACGTGGATCGATATCGTTCGGATCGACGCAGAGCCGGTCAATGGCGTCGCGATAGATACGCGCCGCAGTCGCCACGTAGTAGAGGCTCTTCATCCGCCCCTCGACCTTGAAACTGTGCACCCCGGCGGCGATCAACTGCGGCAGCTGCTCGACCAGGCAGAGGTCCCGGCTGTTCATGATATAGGTGCCGCGCGCATCCTCCTCGATATCCATCGGTTCATCGGCGCGGGTCGTTTCGGTCAAAGAATAGTTCCAACGACAGGGTTGGGCGCAGTCGCCACGGTTGGCGCTGCGGCCGATCAACGCAGTCGAGAGCAGGCAGCGGCCGGAATGGGCAACACACATGGCGCCGTGGACAAAACACTCAAGTTCAATCCGGGTCTGCCCGGCAAAACCACGAATATCCTCCAGGGTCAACTCGCGCGCCAGATTGAGTCGGCCGGCCCCGTTCAAGCGCCAGAACTCTGCGGTCTGTGGATTACAGCTGTTGGCCTGGGTAGAAATATGTATGGCCCGCTGCGGATCGATCTGCCGGATCACCGCCAAAACCCCCGGGTCGGCAACGATATAAGCATCCAGATCGAGCGGTTTCAATTCTTCAAGTAACGCCTGCAGGCGGGAAAATTCAGCGGGGCGCAAAGAAGCATTCAGGGTCAGGTAGAGTGCCACCCCGGCTGCGCCGGTCAGTTCACGGGCGGTCTGCAACTGTTCAAAATTAAAATTACCGGCGTGGGCACGCAGTCCGAAATCGCCGGTGCCGAGATAAACAGCATCAGCGCCGAAACGGATGGCGGTCTGCAGTTTCTGTAGGTTGCCAGCTGGCATCAACAGTTCCGGGCGGCGTGGTGTTGCTTTTGCAATCATGAATCCTCTATCCTTCAGTGTCAATTTGGAGCCGCAGCATAGCACAAAGAAAACTTGCCCGGCAGCACCTTTAGCGCCGAGAGGTCCCTTTCAAACTTGACAACCTGCTAATAAGCCTATAATTTTTACAGATTAGTATTTATTGTGATAATTCACTTCAGGAAATCTTGAAACTGATGAAATTTACCCCTTTTGCATTGGCCACCTGGCTGCCGCTGACCATTTTCACCCTGCTTTTGCTGAGTGCCTGCGCACCTGCGCCAACCGGGCCGTCCACAGCCCTGCGGCAACAGTTTAAAACAATTATCCAGCAGCAACAGCAGCAGGCGGAACAACTCCAAGCACTGCAAGCTCAGTTGGCTCAACTGCAAGGACAAATCGGCAGCAACACTGCCGCCGGAACCCAACCAGAGCCGGTCGCAGAACCGGCAAGGGTACCGGATGCGGTTATCGCCACGCCGAAAATTCCCATCTATGTCAAGACCGAAATCAGCGATCTGGCCGACTCGGCGGCAACCTATCTGGCGGCTTTTTCCAACCTTGCTGCCGGCCGTTTCGCTCCTGCGGAAGCGGGTTTCGACCTCTTTCTCCGCGAATATCCGGAACATCAGTACACCCCCAACGCTCGCTACTGGCTGGCCAACGCCCAGGCGGCTCAAAACAACCTGCAGGCCGCGATGTCCAATCTGCGACGGATCATTGTTGCCGGTGACGGCCAGCAAAAAGCTCCGGCAGCGCTGGTTCTTCTGGCGCAACTCTATCGCCGACAGGACCTGCCGACCGAAGCCGATGATGTCCTTGAACAGTTGCGCAGCCGCTATCCGGACAGTCCGGAAGCGCAACATTTTTACCAGAGTGATGAGCCAAGATAGTTACGGCGGACTTAAACTCTGCTTGAGAGGAAACCGATGACACAAACGAGTATGCGCCGGTTAGCATCCCTTATCCTGCTGCTGACCCTTTCGACCGCCCTGCCGGTCATGGCCAACGAGGAGCAGGTCTACACCATCAAAAAGGGTGACACCCTCTGGGGGCTTTCTCAGCGTTTTATCGATGACCCCTACTACTGGCCGAACGTCTGGGCTGACAATCCCGACATTACCAACCCGCACCTGATTTTTCCGGGGCAAAAAATCCACATCAAAGACGGTCGTCTGGTCATTATTCCAGCCTACCCGGAAGCGAAGCAACCTGCAGAAGCTCAGCAACAACCTGCAGCAGAAGAGCCTCAGCCGGAACCGGAAGCGGAGATCAAAATCAAATCGATCGGCAGCGGTGTCGGCTTCATCCTCACCGACGAGCAACCACTCGGCAGCTTGGTCGATTCAGTTGATAACCGGGTTCTGCTAACCAAGAACGACCAGGTTTTCCTGAAAATGAAGGACAACCACAAAGTCACGGTCGGCGATACCTACGGGCTGTTCAAGCGTGGCAAACTGGTTATGCATCCCAAGACCAAACAACCGGTCGGCACCATGATGGACAACCTCGGTTATTTGCAGATCACCGAAGTGAACGGCGACTCAGTTACCGCCAAGATAGGTGAAGTCTATCGGGAAATCGAGCGGATGGCCGAACTGTTTGAATACGTTCCGCCAAGTAAAAACATCACCCTGCAACGTGGCAAAACCGATCTGACCGGCTATGTCGTCGCCAGCCGCGAAGAAAAACTGGCGTTGGGACGCCACGATATCGTCTTTATCGACCTCGGCAGTGATGACGGTCTGTTACCGGGCAACCTCTTCCACATTTCCCGGCCGCGCACGGTTACCGCTGAAATCGTCAAACAGCTGGGCAAGATAACATTGCCGGATGCGGTTCTAGGTGCCGCCGTGGTCATCAAAGCCAATCGGAAGAGTGCCACAGCGCTCGTCATCAAAAGTGTTGACGCCATGTTCATCGGCGATCAGGTGACGGTCGTCAACAACTGACCTGATCCAGGAACAGGGAACAGGGAACAACAACTTAATCAAGAGGGATTGAAGCTGCTTCAATCCCTCTTTTATCTAGCATCCACATAAAGATTCTGGAGGGGGGAGCCACATGGATGAAAAAGAACGGGCACTACTCTGTCTGCACTTGACGCCCGGTCTGGGGCGTACCGCTCTGTTCAAGTTGCACAACTATTTCGCTGATTTTCCGGCAGCCCTGCAGGCTCCGCCGCAACAGTTGCGCGAGGCCGGTTTGAGCATGCGGCTGTGCGAAAAGATCCAACCGGTCGACGCTCCACAGATTCGGGGGATTCGCCGCAAACTTGAGGCACTGAAGGTTCGTCTGATCAGCTTTTGGGATAGCGACTACCCCGGCCTGCTGCGCGAAATCCATGACCCCCCGGCGCTGCTCTATCTGCGCGGCAGGCTGCCAAACCAGGACTGCTTCGCCGTGGTCGGCTCACGTCAGGCAACGGCCAGCGGTCTGCAGCTGACCCGGGAGATCTCGACCGCTCTGGCCAATCACGATATCTGCGTTGTCAGCGGACTGGCACGCGGTGTCGACAGCGCCGCCCATCGGGGCGCCCTGGATGCTGGTGGCTCGACCATCGCCGTTCTCGGTTGTGGCATCGACCGTATCTATCCACCAGAAAATACGCGTCTTTTTCAACAACTGCTGACTGAGAACGCGATCATCAGCGAATACCCACCCGGCACCCCGCCGCTGGCCGGACACTTCCCCGGCCGTAACCGGATCATCAGCGGCCTCAGCCGCGGCGTATTGATCGTCGAGGCCGCCGAGCGAAGCGGGTCGCTGATCACCGGCGACTTTGCCCTGGAGCAGGGGCGTGAACTGTTCGCGATCCCCGGGGCGCTGCAAAGCCCCAACAGCAAAGGAACCAACCGCCTGCTCAAAGAAGGCGCCCAGCTGGTCACAGAGCCGGCCGACATCCTCCACAACCTCTGGCCGAATCAGGCCTCCAGGCAGCAACAATCGGCCGTCGATAACTTTGCCGATCAACTTGACACGAACAGCCTGAGGATCTATCACCAGTTAGGTCACGAACCGCTTCATGTCGATGAAATCGGCCGGAAATGCGGCTTGACTCCCATGGAGGTTTCCGCTATTTTACTCGACCTAGAACTCCGAGGTGGAGTCCAACTGTTGCCGGGAAACAGCTACATCCGTGGGCAACTTTAAAAAGCAGTGTAATAACAGACCGTTGTCACACTGTTTGAGTTAAGGAAACGCCTCGCTGTTTGTACAGCATCGATTGAGAAGATCTGTACCCCGGTTGTCGCAGGATCTTATCGACCTGCCCGGAGGCCCTTTGCGCGAGCGAGTCCTGGCGATCGTCAACCTGATCGCTAAATATGTTCTGGGAGCAGATGATGCCCCGATCAATGAGCAGGAACTGGTAGCAGAACTGATGTCGGTCGGCTTTGAAGCGGACGAGATCGATGATGCCTTCACCTGGATGGAGTCGGTTGCGCTTAAGGTACCGGATACACTGGTACCGACGGAGCCACTCCGGGAACAACTGACCTACCGGATTTTCAACCACGAAGAACAGCAGATACTCAGCAGTGAGGCCACCGGTTTCCTGGTAAAAATTCGGGCAATGGGACTGATCACTGACGAATCCTGCGAGGAAATCATTTCACGGGCGCTGACCGCGGCAGAGGATTCAATCGGTTTGCAAGAAATCAAACTGATCGCGGCGCTGACCCTGCTCTCCCGCAGCAGCAATCTCTGGCAACGGGAGATTGACTGTTTCATGGATAACGACTGGAAGCGGATTTACCACTAAAAAAGGTGCGCTGCACCCAATGTAGTGCAGCATTTAAATTAGTGCAGCATTTTTCATATCCGAATTTTGCGGATATCGGTCGACACACGCCGACACTACCAGGTCGGCAGCTGATCGACAGAAATATCAGAGGGACAGATGGCGCAATCACTGGTTATCGTCGAATCACCGGCAAAAGCAAAAACCATCGAAAAATTTCTTGGGCCTGGCTACAAAGTCCTGGCGTCCTACGGCCATGTCCGGGCGCTGCCGAGCAAACAGGGCTCAGTCGACACCGAGCAGAATTTCACCCCCAAATATCATGTTTTGCCGGAAAGCCAGAAGCACATTGCCCTGCTGAAAAAAGAGCTGGCAAAAAGCGACGAACTGATCCTCGCAACCGACCTTGACCGCGAAGGAGAAGCGATCGCCTGGCACCTGTTGGAGGCCCTCGGCATCGATGAGAAGGCCGATAAACCGAGGGTCAAGCGGGTCACTTTTCACGAAATCACCAAACCGGCGATCGATGAAGCGATGGCTCATCCGCGGAGCATTGCCCGCGATCTGGTTGATGCCCAGCAGGCCCGGTCGATTCTCGATTACCTGGTCGGCTTCAACCTCTCGCCGTTCCTCTGGAAAAAAATCCGCTACGGCCTCTCTGCCGGACGGGTCCAGTCGGTCGCCCTGCGACTGGTCTGCGATCGGGAACTTGAGATCGAGGCCTTTGTGCCCCGCGAATACTGGAGCATCGAAGCACTGCTGGCTAATGCTGCCGACAGCAAACTTTCCGCAAAACTGCACCGGCGCAACGGTGAGAACCTCGACAAGTTCGCGATTGCGAACCAACAGCAGGCGGACGAGATTCTCGTCGAACTGCAACAGGTCGAATTTCGCGTCAGCAAGCTAGAGAAGAAACAGCGCAAACGGAATCCGGCGGCTCCCTTTACTACCAGTACCCTGCAGCAGGAGGCGAGCCGCAAGATCGGTTTTTCTGCCCGCAAAACCATGACTGTCGCGCAAAAACTCTACGAAGGGGTTGCGGTCGACGACGGCACTCACGGCCTGATCAGCTATATGCGGACCGACTCGGTAGCCCTCTCAACCGTCGCCACCAGCGAAGCGCGCGAAGTGATCTGCAAGCTGTATGATGAATCCTACGCCCTCGATAAACCCCGCACCTTCAAAAACAAGAGTAAGAATGCTCAGGAAGCGCACGAGGCGATCCGGCCGACGTCCATCGCCCGGACCCCTGAGCAGCTCAAACAGTATTTGAGTTCCGATCAACTTCGCCTCTATACCCTGATCTGGAAACGCACCGTCGCCTCGCAGATGGCCGTAGCGATCTTTGACGCGACCACCGTCGATATTGCCGCCGGAGAAAAATACAGTTTCCGCGCCTCCGGCCAAATTCTCCGTTTCCCCGGCTTCATGGCGCTCTACATCGAAGGGACCGACAACGGCGATGACGAAAACAAAGAAGGACTGTTGCCGCCGCTCGATGAAGAGGAGCGACTGACGAAGGAAGAGCTCACCCCGGAGCAGCACTTCACCCAACCGCCGCCGCGCTTCACCGAGGCCAGCCTGGTCAAAATTCTTGAAGAATACGGCATCGGCCGTCCTTCAACCTACGCCAGCATCATGAATACCCTGGTAACCCGCAAGTACGTGCGGCTGGAAAAACGCACCTTCTTCCCGGAAGATACCGGCCGGGTGGTTGCCAAACTGCTGGTCGATCATTTCAGCCAGTATGTCGATTACGACTTCACCGCCGAACTGGAAGAGGAGCTCGATGCCATCTCGCGTGGTGAGAAACCCTGGATTCCGACAGTCAAACAGTTCTGGGACCCCTTTATCGCTCTGCTGCAACGCAAAGACAAAGAGGTCAGTAAAGCCGACATCACCACCGAAAAGACCGACAAGATCTGTCCCGAGTGCAAGCAGGAACTGGTCATCAAACTGGGCCGCTCCGGCCGTTTTCTGGCCTGCTCCGGATTCCCGATTGCCGCCACACCGAACCGCTGAACAGCGACGGCAGCGAGGCCGAAGAACCGGTCATGTCGGAGGAGAAGTGTGACAAGTGCGGTGCCGGGATGCTGATCAAGATGGGCCGCTACGGCAAGTTTCTTGCCTGCAGCGCCTACCCCGAGTGCAAAAATATCCAGCCGCTGGAAAAACCTAAGGCCCTCGACATCGCATGCCCGCAATGCAAAGAGGGCGAAATGATGGAGAAGAAGAGCCGCTACGGCAAGATCTTCTACTCCTGCAATCGCTACCCCAAGTGCAAATACGCGCTATGGAATCCACCCAAGGCAGAAGCCTGCCCGAAGTGCAGCTGGCCGCTGACCGAAATCAAGACCACCAAACGCTGGGGTACCGTGCAACGCTGCCCGCAGGAAGAGTGCGATTGGGAAAAGGAACTGATTCCGCCGGTGAAAAAACCGGCCGCGAAGAAAACGACAGCCAAAAAAGCTGCGGTGAAAAAGACCGCAACCAAGAAAACTGCTGCAAAAAAAGCCCCGGCGAAAAAAACCGCCGTCAAGAAGACCGCCGCAAAAAAAGCTCCTGCCAAAAAGGACGCCTGAACATAACCGACATCAGGTACAATCGACCGGTCGAGCCGAACAGGTTCGGCCGGTTTTGCGTTTTCCCCTGTGTAGACCCGGCGGGTCGCCCGAATGAACGACCGACGTTTTAAGAACGGGCGACCCGGCGGGTCGCCCCTACGAAATCAGCAGCTATTCATCCAGATGGCCTCGGGATGCCCATTTCAAGGGTGCCTGACGCCAGGATGGCGTCAGGCAAGCCCCAGGGATGGGTTTATGCGGCCTTTGGAATGGGGAGCGCGAGGCCATCCAACGCGGTGTTGAATAGTTACCGAAATTATTGGATATTCAGATGCAGATCAGCGTTATCGGTGCCGGCCTCGCCGGTTGTGAAGCCGCCTGGCAGGCGGCCAAAGAAGGCTGTCAGGTCAAGCTGTACGAAATGAAACCGCAGCGTTTCTCCCCGGCGCACGAAAATGAAAGCCTCGCCGAACTGGTCTGTTCCAACAGTCTGCGCGGCGCTGGGATGAACAACGCCGTCGGCTGCCTGAAAGAGGAACTGCGACGGATCGGCTCGCTGTTCATTGAAGCGGCCGACGCGACCGCAGTTCCGGCCGGCGGTGCGCTGGCGGTCGATCGGGGTGAATTTTCAGCCTACGTCAGCGATAAGATCGCCGCCGAACCGAACATCGAACTGATCCGTGAAGAGATGACCCGCCTGCCGAGCGAAGGCACCACCATCCTTGCCAGCGGTCCGCTGACCTCGGAGCGCCTCTCGGCGGAACTGGCCAAGTTGATCGGCAGCGAGCATCTCTATTTTTACGATGCCATCGCGCCGATTGTCGAAGCCGACTCGATCGATTACAGCATCGCCTGGCGCGCTTCGCGCTACGACAAAGGCGGTGCCGACTACCTGAACTGCCCGTTGAGCAAGGAAGAGTACGAAACCTTTGTCCAGGCGCTGCTCGATGCCGACAAGGTAGCCGGTCGCGAGTTCGAGAAACTGATCCATTTCGAGGGCTGCATGCCGATTGAGGAGATGGCCGCCCGCGGGCTGCAGACCCTCTCCTTCGGACCGATGAAACCGGTCGGTTTGGCCGATCCGCGCAGCGGCAGAATTCCGCATGCAGTTATCCAGCTGCGACAGGACAACCGCCATGCCTCGCTCTTCAACCTGGTCGGGTTTCAGACCCGGCTGACCTACCCGGAGCAGCAGCGGATATTCCGCACTATTCCCGGCCTGCAGAACGCCAAATTCGCCCGACTGGGCAGCATGCACCGCAATACCTTCGTCAATGCACCGAGCAGCCTGAACCGCAGCCTGCAACTGAAAAATGCGCCGCACATCTTTCTGGCCGGGCAGATCAGCGGCGTCGAAGGCTACGTCGAATCTGCCGCCTGCGGCCTGCTGGCCGGGATCTTTGCCAGCTACCAGCTACGTAAAGAACCGGTACCACAACCGCCGGCAGTTACCGCATTGGGTGCCCTGCTGACCCATCTGAGCGAAGCCGACGCCAAAAACTTTCAGCCGATGAATGTCAATTACGGCCTCTTTCCGCCGCTGGTCCTCGAACGCAAGATGAAGCGAGCCGACCGGCGACTGGCGATGGCAACTCGAGCGCTAGACGCACTTCCGCAGTGGTGGGCTCCGATTGCCCGGCAACGTTCCGAATACCTAACAGGAGATCGCCATGCATGAGCAGATCGTTCTCGCTTCCGCGTCTCCGCGCCGCAAGGACCTGTTGGAACAAATCGGCCTGAAGTTCCAGGTCATTCCGAGCAATGCAAAAGAGCAGCTGCTGCCGGATGAAACGCCGGAAGCACATGTCATCCGACTGAGTATCGACAAAGCGAGCGAAGTGGCCAATCGGCCGGAGGTTGCGGGACGCTGGTTCATCGGCAGCGACACCATCGTGCTCTGCAACCGGCAGATTCTCGGCAAACCGGCGGATAAACAGCATGCGGCAGAGATGTTGCGGCTGCTCTCCGGCCGCGAACATCGGGTGCTGTCCGGTTATGCAATCCTCGACCGCAAGACCGGCGAACAGCGCGCCGAAGCAGTTTCCACAGCGGTCCGCTTCCGTGAATTGACAGAGGTGGAAATAGCGCGCTACATTGCCAGTGGCGAACCGGCCGACAAAGCCGGGGCCTATGCCATCCAGGGCTTAGGAGTCTGCTTCGTCGCCGGGATCGAAGGCAGCTACACCAATGTCGTCGGTCTGCCACTCTGTCGCCTAACCTTGGCCCTGAAAGAGCTCGGCGTTCCATTGCCGATTTAATCGGGAGATTCTGATGATCGATATTGCCGCAAATATTGCCGCGATCCGCAAGCGGATCGATGCCGCCTGCAAAGGTGTTGACCGTGACCCGGCTGAAGTCCATTTGATTGCCGTCTCCAAGGTAAAACCGGCGGCACAGATCGAAGCGGCCTTCGCCTGCGGGCAACAGCGGTTCGGCGAAAGCTATGTCCAGGAGTTTCGTGACAAATCTCCCCAGGTTCAAGCCCCGGTGGAATGGCACTATCTGGGCGGACTGCAGAGCAACAAGGTCAAATACCTGCGCGGCAAGGTGGCGATGATCCACTCGGTTGACCGTCTGTCGCTGGCCGAAGAGATCAGCCGTCAGTGGCAGAAGATCGAACAACCGATCAAGATCCTGCTGCAGGTCAACATCGGCGAGGAACTGCAGAAATCGGGCTGCACTCCTGCGGAGTTGGAGAGACTGCTGCATAGCGTTGCGGCCCTGCCCCAATTAAAGGTCTGCGGTCTGATGTGCCTGCCCCCTTATTGTGGAAACCCAGAGGAAGTGCGCCCCTATTTTTGCCGCCTGCGTGAACTCGCCGAGCAGATGAAACAGTTGCAGCTGCCCGCGGTCAGCATGCAAGAGTTATCGATGGGGATGAGCGGTGATTTCGAGGTGGCGATCGAAGAAGGTGCTACGCTGGTGCGGGTCGGCACAGCGATCTTCGGCGAACGGATCAGGCCGAAGCGATGATCGCCAGACCTGAATACCTGCTCTTCGATCTCGACGGTACGCTGGTCGATTCAGTTGCCGACCTGACCGGCGCCCTCAATCGACTCGGGGCAGAGCTGGGGAACCCACCGCTGAGTGTCGACGCGGTCCGCAACATGGTCGGTGACGGCGCCACCAGGCTGATCAAGCGAGCCTTCGGCAAAGATCATTATCAACGCGAACAACTGCTCCGGTTTCTTGAGATCTATGGCGCGCATCTGCTAGACCACACCCGCTGCTACCCCGGCATTGAAGAACTGCTCTCTCGCTATCCTGCCGAGCGGTTGGCCGTGGTGACCAACAAACCGCATCGTTTATCGCTCGAACTGCTGCAGGGGTTGGGGCTGGCGCAGCATTTTCAGGTAATTATCGGCGGCGACAGCTATCCTGAGAAAAAGCCCCACCCGCTGCCGGTGCAAAAAGCCCTGGAAGCTCTCGGCGCAACTGCTGAGCAAGCGGTGATGATCGGCGACCACCATACCGACCTGTATGCAGGAAAAGCTGCGGGGGTCGCCACCTGTTTCTGTGCCTACGGCCTGGGACACAGCGACGGACTCTGCCCCGACTATATCGCCGACAACTCGACCGACCTGTTGCAACTCTTCCCCGGTCCCACTTAAGTGAACGATTCCCGCCTGTCAATGAAAGAAATTTCGCTGTTTTTCTTTCCGCTGCTGCTCAATGTCCAGCTGATGAGCATCTCACACACGGTCATCAACGGCGCCCTGGCCCGGTTGGAGGATTACGTCACCGCTCTGGCCGGGATGTCGGTCGCGCTGATCGTTCACCTGTTCATCGCCTCCCCCTCCTACCAGAACCACACCGTCACCATCGCCATGGTTCGCGGCCGCAAATCGATGTGCGGCGTACTGATTTTTGTCGGCCTGATCGCCGGCTACGTAGCCTTTATGCTCTCGCTGATCGCTTTTTCACCGCTCGGTGACCTGCTGCTGATCAAGCTGCTCGGCACCCCGCCGGCGGTGGCTCAAGCGGCCCGGGAAGCACTCTATATCCTGGTCCTGCTGCCTTTTTTCACCGGCATTCGCGGCTTCTGTCAGGGGCTGATTATCCAGGCCCGCCGCACCAGTCTGGTCTCCGCCGCCACCGGGGTACGGGTCGCCGCCCTGTTCGGCTATCTGGCTGTCGGTCAAACCTGGTTCGCCGGAGCGCAACTCGGCGCCTTCGCCCTAGTCGGTTGCATCATCACCGAAACGATCGTCATCGCCCTGTTCGCCTGGCGGGTGCATCTGCCGCTCGAGCGGGGCCTGGAAGAGAAAAATACCGGGGAGATCCTGCGCTATTCCTTGCCACTGGCCTACTCCTCCTGCCTGCAACAGACCATCCCACTGCTGATCGGCTCGATCCTCGGCCGCTTGCCGGATGGAACGCTGGCACTGGCCGCCTTCGGCGTGATCCGCGGTTTTCTGTTTCTGCTGGCCGGGCCGATGCGCAATCTGCAGCAGGCCTATCTGACACTGGTAAAAACCGTCGCAGATTATCGGGTGCTGCTTCGCTTCAACCTGATCGTTGCTGGCGGCATGGGGCTGCTGGTACTGCTGACAGCCGGTCCGTTCAATGAACTGATCCTCGGCCGACTGCTCGGCGTCGAGCTTGAACTGCGCCACTATCTTCGCTTACCGCTCGCCTGCTGCGCCCTGTTTCCGGTTTTTTACGGAACCAGCAACCTGTTGCGCGGCTGGTTTGCCGGAGCCCACCAAACCGGCCAATTGGGCCGCTCCACCCTGCTCAAATGCTGCTTTTTGTTGCTGGTCTGGTGGCCGTTGGTCGATCTGCAGCCGGCATTTTCAGGGATCGGCATCGGTATCGGCCTGCTACTCTGTGCCGAAATCATTGAAGCCGGTTATCTGTACCGGCAGCGGCAGCGGCAACCGGAAGAGCTGCGCCACCTTGCGCCGCTGTGAACCGATTTCGTACAATGGGGGTATGGATGCCAAGACCAAAAAACATCCCTGCCCCGACTGTCATCAATGTCAGTGGTGCTCGGACGATCGTTGCCGACTCTGCCTGAAGAGTTGCGCCCGGCGAAAACTCTCGATGGACGAACAGATCGAACGTTACGAACGCTTGAACCGGGGTTCAAGCGACCCTTCCGGCCAGCCAGAAGCGGGGGGAACCTGAGAGCGATTTTCCGATGACAACAAGTGTCGGTTTATGCTTAAATGCCGGGCCACTAAAGAGTTTGTGATACTTATAGATAGATGCGAAGGAGATCCCGAAGATGTACAGCTGTTCCGATTTAAAAAAAGGCCTGAAGCTTTTGATCGACGGCGAACCACACGTCATTGCCCATTTCGATTTCACCAAACCGGGCAAAGGACAGTCACTCTATCGCTGCAAGCTGCGCAACATGATCACCGGTTCTCTGTTCGATCGCACCTACCGCAGCGGTGAATCGTTTGAACCGGCCAGTTTGGAAGAACGCGACATGCAGTACCTCTATCAGGATGAAACCGGCTATGTTTTCATGGATCAGAAAAGTTACGAGCAGGTGGTCCTCAGTGAAGAGACCCTTGCCGATGACAAATACTTTCTGGTCGACAACATGGAAGTCGAGATCCTGATGTACGGCGAAATCGGCATCGGTATCTCCCTGCCGAACTTCGTCAACCTGCGGGTGATCCAATCCGACCCCTGGGTCAAGGGGGACACTGCCGCCGGCAACAACAAACCGGCAACGGTAGAAACCGGCTACACCCTGCAGGTGCCATCCTTTGTTGAGGAAGGGGTCCTGATCCAGATCGACACCAGAACCGGAGAATACGCCACGCGGGTGAAAGAATAACCATGGAGCCGAACTGGCAGTTGGCCCGCAAGCGGCCATTCCTTACAAAACGGGCCCGGATCGTTCATGCGATCCGGGCCTTTTTCATCGCACGGGATTTCCTCGAAGTGGAAACCCCGCAGCGGATTCCGGCCAACGCCCCGGAACTGCATATCTATGCGGTCGAGTCGGACAACTGGTTCCTGCACACCTCTCCGGAGCTGGCAATGAAGCGCTTGCTGGCAGCGGGGTATGAACGTATCTACCAAATTTGCCACTGCTGGCGCGCCGGTGAAAGAGGCCAATATCACCTGCCTGAATACAGCATGCTCGAATGGTACCGCTCTCACTGCGACTATCAGGCGCTGATGTCCGACTGTGAAGAGCTGTTCGTAGCCTTGGCGAACAATGACGACTTGATTTATCAAGGGAGCCGGATCGATTTGACCCGTCCCTGGCCAAGGTTGAGCGTAACGGATGCCTTTAACATATATGCCTCGATGTCAGCCGCAGAAGCTCTGGCCGAGGATTGCTTCGATGAACTGCTGGTCTCACAGATAGAACCCAACCTGGCGGTCGACCGCCCCCTCTTTCTGACCGAATACCCGATCTCCCAGGCCGCATTGGCCAGGCCAAAACCGACCGATCCGACAGTCGCGGAACGCTTTGAGCTTTATATCGGTGGGATGGAATTGGCAAATGCTTTTTCGGAGCTGGTCGATACCGATGAGCAGCGCCGCCGTTTTTCAAAAGAAGAAAAACAACGCCGCTCTTCCGGAAAAATCGCCTATCCAACCGCCGAGCCGTTCCTGCAGGAACTTTCCAATATGCCTGAATCTGCCGGGATTGCCCTCGGCATCGATCGCCTGATTATGCTTTTTTGCGACTTGAGTCACATTGATGATTCTGTCGCCCTCCCTCCGGAACTGCTTTAGGAGGCATCAAACAAAAAAAGGGAGTATTGTCGTACATGCCCCAATGAACGGTTTATGCTCCCTTGAAGTGGGCAGTCTGAGTCAAGCAACAACAAACAGCCATCGAGTAGGGTGAGGCGAGCAGATCAGGCTCGCCTCATCCCTCTCACAGAACCGTACGTACGGGCCTCGTATACGGCTCCTGCCTATTCTTCACCTCAATAATTCTGAGGCAGGTACCCGGTTTGCACCGCTTCCATT
>JAJRQI010000022.1 GCA_024280335.1 Deltaproteobacteria bacterium | reverse complement strand
TCGCTTATGAGATCAGCGATAATGAAGCAGCTAAGCGCCTGCAAGAGGCCAGACACCAACTCTTTGAATCTATCGATGAACGTTTACTTGCCGGTTGATTCAGACCCACTCTTCAGACTCATCTTCGGATTGGAATAGACTACTTCTTTGCCTGTTTCTTGTGTGCTGAATGCGGCTTTCGAGATAGGATTCTTCTGCCATAACTTGAGTATGCTGTTAGAATGTTTTACGGTTTGTTCTCTTTCGCCCGTAACGGGAAATGTACCCTTGCCATCTCAGCCTCTCGTATAGAAGGTCAAATCATGTCTTTAACCGATCATCCGCTGCTGATCTTTGACGGTGCCTGCGGAACCAATCTGCAACGGATGGAGATCCCCGATACCGCCTGGGCTGGCTGTGACGGCTGCAATGAAGTGCTGAACCTGCATGCGCCGGAGGTTATCGTCGAATTACATTGTCAGATGCTCGCTGCCGGCGCGATGGTGCTGGAGACCAACAGTTTCGGCGGCTCCTCGGTGGTGCTTGCCGAGTACGGTTTGCAGGATCAGGTAAAGCAGATCAACCGACTGGCCGTAGAGCATGCCCGTACGGCCATCGCCGGTCAGAGCGGGTGTTATCTGGCCGGTTCGGTCGGACCGGGGACCAAGCTGCCATCGCTTGGCCATATTGAGGTTGCCGAGCTGGCCCGCTCGACTCGCGAGCAGATCGAGGCACTGCTTGAGGCCGGGGTCGACTGTTTGATGATCGAAACCTGCCAGGATCTGTTGCAGACCAAAACCGCACTGGTTGCCGCTTTTGAGGTGCTGAAATCGGCCAAACTGGAACTGCCGGTGCTCGCGTCGGTGACCATTGAACAACAGGGCACGATGTTGGTCGGTTCCGATATTGCTGCAGTGGTGGCAACCCTGGAACCCTTCCCGCTGTTTTCACTTGGTCTCAACTGCGCGACCGGTCCGCAGGATATGAAATCGCACATTCATTATTTGAGTCAGCACTGGCCGCAGCGGATTTCCTGCATCCCCAATCAAGGGTTGCCGGAGGTGGTTGACGGTCAGACCCATTATCCGTTGACTCCCGAACAGTTTGCTGAACAGATGGCCGCTTTTGCCCTGGAGGAGGGAGTCAGTATTTTCGGCGGCTGTTGCGGCAGCAGTCCGGAACATATCCGCGCACTGGCCGACAGATTTACCGATATCCAGCCGAAACAACGGGAGCTGAGCCGATGAAACCTGCTGTTTCCAGCCTTTATCAAGCGGTCGAACTGAATCAGGAAATACCGCCGTTGCTGATCGGCGAGCGCTGCAATCCGAACGGTTCCAAGGCCTTTCGTGAGGCCTTGCTGGCCGACGACTGGGATGCCTGCCTCAAGCTGGCCCTCGATCAGGAAGCTCGCGGTGCCCAGCTGCTTGATCTGTGTGTCGCCTATGCCGGGCGTGATGAACTGGCCGATATGCGGCAACTAGTCAAACTGTGCGCTGGATCCTGTAAAGCACCATTGATGCTCGATTCGACTAGTCCGGAAACCCTGGCGGCGGTTCTGCCGCTCTATCCGGGGCGGGCGATTATCAATTCGATCAACCTGGAGGATGGCGGCGCCAATCTCGACAAGATCTGCACGCTGGCGAAGAAGTACGGTGCCGCCGTGGTTGCGCTGACCATTACCGAAGCGGGAATGGCCCTCAGTTGCGCGGAAAAGGTCGCGGCCGCCAAACAGATTTACGCTCTGGCGGTGGAGAAGCACGGCTTGCGTCCGGCGGATATCCTCTTTGACCTGTTGACCTTCACCGTTGGTTCCGGCGATGAATCGATGCGTGATGCCGCGATTCAGACGCTGGATGCCATCAAACAGGTAAAACAGGAGCTGCCCGGGGTCGGTTTTACTTTGGGCGTCAGTAATATCAGTTTCGGTTTGCGGCTGGCCGCGCGTAAGGTTCTCAACTCGGTATTTCTCCATGAAGCGGTCGCCGTCGGTCTGAACAGCGCAATCGTCGATGCCGCCAAGGTACTGCCTTATGCGGCGATCAGTGAGGAGGATCGCACTCTCTGCCTGGATCTGCTGTTTAACCGCTGCCCCGCTGCACTGATGAATTTTATTGAGCACTTTGAGCTGGCAGTTGCTGAGGACGAGGAGCAGGATGCCGACGCTTTGCTGGAAGAGCAGTTGCGCCACAAGGTCCTGAAGGGAGACAAGGACGGGCTGGAGGATCTGCTCAGCGAATTACGTGGTCGCTGGCAGCCGCTCGATATCATCAACAGTTTGTTGGTTCCGTCGATGCGTGAGGTCGGTGAGCTGTTCGGCCGCGGCGAGCTGTTGTTGCCGTTCGTACTGCAGTCCGCCGAAGTGATGAAGCAGAGCGTCGTATTTCTTGAACCTTTCCTGGATAAACTGGACGACGATGGGCGCACCAGCATTCTTTTGGCGACCGTCGCCGGGGATGTCCACGATATCGGTAAAAACCTGGTCGATATCATCCTCTCGAACAACGGTTACAAGGTTTACAATATCGGCATCAAGGTGCCGGCAGAAACGATCATCAGCAAGGCGCGTGAGCTGCAGGTGGATATCATCGGTCTTTCCGGTTTGCTGGTCAAATCGGCGCTGTTGATGAAGGAAAGTTTATCCCAGTTTCAGGCCGGTGGTCTGACCCAGCCGGTACTGCTCGGCGGTGCCGCTTTGACGGCCAAGTTTGTTGCCCAGGATTGTGTACCCAACTATCAACCGCCGGTGGTATACTGCGCTGATGCCTTCGCCGGCTTGAATGCGATCCGGGAGTTCGAAACCGGCAAATTACTGTCGACCGATTGGCAACCGGCGACCGTCACGGCCAGTCGGCCCGGACCACAGCAGCCGCTGCTTGATCGCTCCTTTGCTCCGCCGTCGGTTCCTTTTCTGGGACGTCGCACCGTTACTGATATCGATGCTGAACAGCTGTTCGACTATCTCAATGAAGCCGCGCTGTTCCGTGGTCGCTGGGGCTATCGACGTGGCAAACTGGCAAAAGAAGACTATGCCGAGCTGACGGCAAAGACCGTACTGCCGCTCTATCAACGCTTGCAGAAACAGGCTCTGGCCGAGGGCTGGTTGCAGCCTAAAGTCACTTATGGTTATTTCGACTGTTGCAGCAGTGGCGATTTGCTTCTGGTGAATGACGGTGATCGGCAGTTTACCTTCACCTTCCCCCGTCAACCCGCCGCTCCGGGACTCTGTATTGCCGATTATCTGCGCACCGCAGGGGAGGGGGGCGATACGATCGGATTTTTCGTTGTCAGCATCGGCGCAGAACTGGCGAAGAGAACCAGGCAATTGTACGAGTCGGACCGCTACCACGACTATCTGATGTTACATGGTCTTGGGGTGGAATTGACCGATGCGCTGGCCGAATACTGGCACGAGCAAATGCGCATAGAGATGGGTATTCAGCAGCAATCGACCGAGCTGCTCGCCTATATCACCCAGGGATATCAAGGTTCAAGATATGGCTTCGGTTACCCCGCCTGTCCTGATCTTGCAGCACATCAACCGTTGTTTGAACTGCTGACGCCGGAAGAAATCGGTGTGACTTTGACTGAATCGTTTGAAATGGTGCCGGAGATGACCACTTCGGCGATTGTTGTCCATCATCCACAGGCGAAGTATTTCGCTGTCTGATAGTGGAGGGCGTTGTGCGTTATATCTGTACCTGTTGTGGCTATATTTACGACCCGAAAATCGGCGACACCATGAATATAATTGTGCCGGGGGTAGCATTTGCCGAGCTGCCGGAAGGTTGGGTCTGTCCGCTCTGCTATGCATCACCGGATAACTTTGATCCGCTTGACTGAATTCGAGCAGGGTAAACCCCCTATCCCCCCAAGAAAACTGAAAACGGGGAAAGAAAGACGAGGAGTAGCGCGATGCAAGACCAGACACTTTCGATCGGTGATCCGATCGAAGCCCGTTGTACAAAATGCCGCAAGAATAACCAGCACGTAATCGTTACGCTGAACGAAGAAGGTCCGGTTAAGGTGCAATGCAACATCTGCAGTCGTCAGCATAAGTACCGGCCCCCCTCCGTAGCAAAAAAAGCTGCCGCACGACAAACCGTTAAACCGAAAAGCGCCGAGTGCAAAGAGTGGGAACGGTTGCGGCCGAGCATGGACAGCGCAAAGGCGGCGGACTATTCCATGAACGCTGCTTACAAGGTCAAGGCGTTGGTAAATCATCCCGCCTTCGGTCTCGGTCTTGTGCAGCGTGTGGTCGGATCGCAAAAAATAGAGATTCTTTTTGAGGACGGCATGAAAACGATGCGCTGTAAATAGCCACCCCTTTTTTTCAGTGGCCTGTGCTCTTCGGCAGGAACAATGAATTTCTGATGTTAGCTGGGCTTGCAAAGGAAGAACAAGATGGCTAAGCAAAAAATTCGTTCTACAATCGTGTAGGGCGGACTTTTTGCCTAACCATCAAGGTTTGAGCTGATACCTGGACCGGTTACAAGATGCCGTCCAGATAAGCAGCAATATCGGTCCTGATCGGCATAAAATAAACATTATCATTATTGCTGCGCGCAAACTCCAACGCCTTTTTGGCGAAATTGCGATTCCACTCAAGCGTCGGTTGGAAATCGGGCGGGAAGACTGCGTTGTTCTTGTTCTCCCAGTAATTCTGGCTGTTTTCGGTCAGCACCGGTGAAACTCCCCAATAGACGGTGCAGTTATGCATGAATCCCTGGTAGATCTCCATCAAGCGCAGATCGAAAAAAGGTTGACTGAAAAAGGCCTCGGCGCCGGCGTCAATTTTTGCGCGAACGTAATCGATCTCTTCCTTGATCCCGTTTCGATAGGGATCCATCCCGGCGTAGATTTTGACACCCGGCAGCTCACGCTTGAGCCGGCGGATCATCTCCAGGCTGTTGGTGCGATAGCATTTGTGCCCCATGTCCTGCGGCAAGTCGCCGGTGATCACCAGTACGGCTTCAATCTTCTTCGCGCTCAGATCCTTGCCGATCGGCAGCGGTACGTTGGGATCGAAATCGATGGCGCGCAGGTGGGGGATAGTTTTGCTGAAGGTCTCTCCGGCGATCCGGCAGCCTTGCCAGCTGCGCATATCAAAACGCAGGATGTCGGGAATGTTGATGCGGTCAATCGTGGGGAAATGGTTGCGCACAATCTCTAATTCTTTGCGCAGGGAACTTTCACAGCGGGGGACCAGTTCTATCGAAATTTCTGTCATCTTGGTTCAATTCTTCTCTTTGATAATCTGGGCACTGAAAATGTAAATGTCAGCATCATATCCCTGCCAGGCATTCTTCGGCAATCCGGCTTTCAGACAGGTTTGCTGAAGAAAGGTGGTTCGATCCCAGTTGTGATCAGTTGCGACCTGAGGCAACAGCACACCGCGGCTGAAATTCTTTTCCAGGTAGATGCCATGGATGCCGACCTCGATCTCTTCAACATCCTCGATTTTCTGCAGCGGCGTAAGGACCGAGATCTCCAGGGAGAAGTTGTCCAATTCGCTTTCTTCCATCGGGTGAAAGCGCGGATCCTTGCTGGCTGAGGCTGCTGCCATTCCGGCGATCTCCTGAAATAATGGCCGCTCACTTTGGAAACTGCCGATACAGCCGCGCAATTCTCCGTCTTGCTTGATGGTGACAAAACAGCCGGATCGTTCGTTCAGTGCTTTTTCTTCGCGTGGTTCCGGACGGTATTCCTGTTTCAGAACCAGGTTGATAATGGTTTCGCGGGCGATCGAGAGTAGTACTGTTGCATCGTTGTCGGAAAGCATCCACAAACTCCGTATTTTATTGCCGAAACGTTGTCAGTCGCTAGAGAGTTCATTTATAGTGTTTGCTCAGGCTGTAGGCAACCACTTTTCGCAAAGAATTCGCTTTACTGTCAGGGGGCAAAATAGTGATCGTTCTAAAACAAGGATTTTTTCTACTGCTGGTATTGGTTGCCCTGGCGGGTTGTGCGGTCAACCCGGTGACCGGGCGAAATGAACTGGCGCTGATGGATATCCCGGTAGCGCAAGAGATTAAAATGGGCAAACAAGCCTACGGGCAGGCGTTACAGACTATGGGGAACAGCTATCCTGATAAAGCGCTAAGTGCTTATGTTGATAAAGTCGGGCAGCGGGTTGCCCGACGCAGTCATCGGTCTGAGCTGAAATACAGTTTCAAAGTGGTCAATGATTCCTCACCTAATGCTTTTGCCCTGCCGGGCGGCTTTATTGCGATCTCACGCGGGCTGTTGATCAACCTGGAAAACGAAGCACAATTGGCGGCGGTGCTCGGCCATGAGGTGGCCCATGTGACTGCCCGACACAGTGTCCAGGGGATGCAGCGGGGGGCACTGCTGGGCGCTACTGTGTCGATTCTCGGCGGAATCGCCGGTGACTACGGGTACGGTGACCTGGCCGCACAGCTCGGCGGAGTCACGGCCGGCCTGATCGATAAAAGTTACAGCCGTGAACAGGAGAGTGAATCGGATCGGATCGGCATCGACTACATGGTACTGGCCGGCTACGCGCCGCAGGGAGCGATCGAGTTACAGGAAATTTTCTATCGTAAGATAGAGGGCGGCGCCAATCCCGACTGGCTGACCGGCCTGTTTCGCAGTCATCCCTTTTCCAAGGAACGACTTGACGCCAATCGCAACTACGTCAGCACAAAATATGCAACCGGCAAATCGACCTACGGGCTTGACAAAGCAGCCTATCAAAAGGCGATCGCTCCGCTATTGAGAACCAGGCAGGCCTACGAACTGTATGATCAGGCGCGCCGTCTGGAAGCGAAGAAACAGCTTGATTCTGCCATTGCCACCTATCATAAAGCGATGCAGTCAGCTCCTGAACAGGGGTTGTTGCTCAGCGGTTTGGGGATGGCTTATCTGCGCAAAGAAGATCTGATCCCGGCAAAACGTTACCTGCTCAAGGCCGTTCAAGTGGATGCCGGTTACTATCAGTCACAAATGGGGCTTGGCTATATTTATCTGCAGAATAAAAATGCTGAAAAAGCCGCTCATTACCTGGAGGCCTCGTTGCAGCTGATGCCGACGCAGCAGTCGGTATTTTTGCTGGCGGAAGCAGAAGAGTCGCTCGGCAATCGGCGTAAAGCGCGTGAACTCTATCAGGCCGTGGCCAAGGCAGCCCCCGGCAGTAAACTTGGACGGGTTGCAGCTGCCCGGTTACAGAAGCTGGGTCGATGAGTAAACCCGATTGGCAATGGCCGCTGACAGAGGGCGAAACGCTGCTTTGGCAGGGGCGTCCGGCACCTCGTTGTTATATTTTTCGTAACTGGAAGTTGGCGCTGGCCGGGACCGCTCTGTTTCTGGCCTGCAGCTTCTGGATGTTTTTGGGGTTGCAACTGTCCGCCGGCGAAGAATCTTCGAATATCATGCTGCTGATGACTGTCCCGCTGGTCATTGCAAGCTTTATGATGGGGCCGGGGCAGCTGATTCTGTCACGCTGGCGATGGGAAAAAATCTACTATGCGTTGACTGATCGTCGTGTTTTGCTGCGTGGCGGGCTGCTGCAGACCCGGTTTTGCGGTTATTCAGCCGTCGAGATTTCCGGTTGGCAACAAAAGTGTTTCGGTGAGCAGTTGGCCAGCATCCGTATCCTGCGCGGTGACCAAGCTCCCTTGATCTTTGCCTGTCTCGAACATCCACAGCTTCTGACGCAGCATTTCACGCAATCGGAAGCCGAACCTGCTGACGGGAAATCTGTTTGACTTGCCCGGAAAGCAGCAGTTAAGATGCGCCCAATTTTGCATAACCCGCCGGTTTTTTTTGCCGGCGCTCCCACAGGATTAAACTGAATAATGAATAAAGCTTTTTACCTGGAAACCTTCGGTTGTCAGATGAATGTGGTCGACTCGGAGCGGATTGTCGACCTGCTCGAAGGGATCGGCTACGCTCAGGTCGATGCGGCGGAAAAAGCCGATCTGGTGCTATTGAACACCTGTTCCGTGCGCGACAAAGCTGAGCGTAAGGTCTATGGTCATCTCGGTCGCTTCAAGCCGATCAAGGACCAGCGCCCTGAGTTGATTATCGGCGTCGGCGGCTGTGTGGCGCAACAGGAAGGGGAGAAGATGCTGGAAAAAATCCCCTACCTCGACTTGGTTTTCGGCACCCACAACGTCCATCGTTTGCCGGAACTGGTGCAGCAGGTCGAAGCGAAGCGCCAGCGCGGCAGTGCCACCGAATTTCTCGATCGTGAAACACGTCTCAACCTGTTTCCGCAGCGCAGCGTGCGGGATAATATCACCCGCTTTGTCACCGTGATGCAGGGCTGTGATAATTTCTGTTCCTACTGTATCGTACCGCAAGTTCGCGGTCGTGAAGTCAGTCGTCCGAGTGCCGAGATTGTTACCGAGATCGAGAGTCTGGTCGCGCAAGGGGTTCGTGAAGTCACCCTGCTCGGACAGAATGTCAATTCTTACGGCAGTAAGGATGAGAGTGAAATTTCCTTTGCCCAGCTACTGCGCCGGATCAATGCAATAGAAGGCCTGGAGCGGCTACGCTTTGCCACCTCGCACCCCAAGGATATGACCGATGAGCTGATCGACTGTTTCGGCGAACTGGAGAAGCTCTGCAAGCATATCCATCTGCCGGTGCAGAGCGGTTCCGACCGGATTCTCAAGCTGATGAATCGCGGTTACAGTTCAGCCGATTACCTGCGTAAGGTTGCCCGGCTGCAGCAGGTCTGTCCGGAAATCCGCTTAACCACCGACATTATTGTCGGTTTTCCAGGTGAAGCGGAGGCCGATTTTCAGGCCACCCTCGAGCTGGTGAAACAGGTTCGCTATGCCGATGCCTTCACTTTCCTCTATTCGCCGCGTAGCGGAACGGCCGCTGCCGAATTGAGCGATGATCAGTCGAGCATGCAGAAGCAGCAGCGTTTTGAGCGTTTACTCGCTCTGCAGAACCGCATCGGCGAAGAAACCTGGCAAGCCGATCTACACAAGGTGCTACCGGTGCTAGTCGAAGGAGAAAGCAAGCAGGGGGAGGGGCAGATGTTCGGCCGCACCACCTGGAACCGGATTATCAATTTTACCGCCGGGACCGATTTGATCGGCACAATCGTACCGGTCAAGATTATCAAAGTGTTCCGCAACTCGAACCTGGGCGAGCGGGTCTGAAGGAAAAGTTCCGTCCAGCGTCAGCAAGGAGAGCATCATGATCGATCTGCATACCCATACGTTTTTCAGTGACGGTGAACTGGGGCCGGCCGAACTGGTCCGCCGTGCTGCGGTTGCCGGTTATCAGGCTATCGCGATCACCGATCACGCCGATCAGAGCAATGTCGCGTGGCTGCTCTCCAAACTGGTGGGGGTTGTCGATGCGTTCGGCGCCGCCAACAATATGCAGGTTCTGGCCGGAGTTGAGCTGACCCACGTGCCACCCGGCATGATTGCTGATGCTGCTGAAATAGCCCGCAACAATGGAGCTGAATTGATTGTCGTTCATGGCGAAACCATCGTAGAACCGGTGAGGGAAGGAACCAACCGTGCGGCAATAGAGGCCGGGGTCGATATCCTATCGCATCCGGGCTTGATCGATCCGGCGGATGTGCAGCTGGCCGCTGAAAAAGGGGTCTGTCTGGAGATTACCACCCGTAAAGGACACTCACTGACCAATGGTCACGTGGCCAAACTTGCCCGGCAGTATGGAGCCAGGCTGGTCATTGACAATGATACTCACGCACCCGGCGATCTGGTTTCGCAGGCGATGTCGCAGCGGGTCGCTTTAGGGGCTGGGATGACGGATGAGCAGATCCGCCAAGCCCGACAGAATTCAGCGGAGCTGGTGAAAAAGGCCAAGGGCTGAAGGGAAGAACATGAACGAAAAAGATTTCGCATTTCTGAAAGAGCTGGTTGAAACCCCCAGCCCCTCGGGTTATGAGCAGCCCGCCCAGCGAGTGATCCGCCGGCAGCTTGAGGCGGTCGCCAGTTCGCTTGAAATCGATGTCATCGGCAATCAGATCGCGTATCTGCAAGGGCAGGGCGGTCCCAGACTGATGTTGGCCGGACACTGTGACGAGATCGGTTTCATGGTTCAATATGTCGATGATAACGGTTTTATTTTCTTCGGCGCGATCGGCGGGGTTGACCCCCATCTCTCGCCGGGGCAGCGGATCGATATCCATACAGCGAACGGTCCGGTCCGCGGCGTCATCGGTAAAAAAGCGATCCACCTGATTGAGCCGAAAGACCGCGATACGGTCATCAAGCTGAAGGATCAGTACATCGATATCGGCTGCAGCAGTCGGGCTGAGGTCGAACAGTTGGTGCAGATCGGTGACCCGGTGACTTTCGCGGTCGGTGTTGGAATGTTGCAGGGAGATCGGGTGACTTCGCGGGCCTTTGATGACAAGATGGGCGCTTTTATCGTCAGTCAGGTTTTAACGCGGGTCCAGGCCGCCGGTGGTGCGATTGCCGAGTTGTATTCGGTCTCGACCGTACAGGAGGAGATCGGCCTGCGCGGCGGAGCGACCAGCGTTTATGGAATCAATCCGGATGTCGGCATCGCTGTCGAGGTCACCCACGCCACAGATTATCCGGAAGTTGATGCCAAGGGGATCGGCCGGGTTGAGGTCGGCAAGGGGCCGGTGATCGCTCGCGGGGCCAATATCAATCCGGTCCTGTTCGATCTGTTGATCGCTACCGCCGAAAAAGAGCAGATTCCGGTGCAGATCATCGGCGCACCACGAGCCACCGGCACCGACGCCAATGTTATGCAGCTGTCCCGTGGCGGTGTCGCTACGGCACTGGTCGGTGTGGCGCTGCGTTACATGCACACCCCGGTTGAACTGCTGTCGCTCGCCGATCTGGAGAACTGCACCAAGCTGCTGACCGCACTGGTGCTGCAGATGAAAAAAGATCAGTCATTTATTCCGCAATGATCCGTTTGTAGCAGCTCAGTTCACCACAAAAGCCCCGACCTGCAGGTCGGGGCTTTTGTGGTGAACTGAGCTGCTACTGAAT
>JAJRQI010000021.1 GCA_024280335.1 Deltaproteobacteria bacterium | reverse complement strand
GTCGCAGAGGCGCTGGAAGAATTCATGGCGCAGATACCTGGCCTATTACGGCGGCCGATGCTACTTCCGGCCTGTATATTTTAAAAATCAAAGTGATATCAAGTTGTTGCACCGTTTATGATGGTGCGAAAGTTGAGTTATGATTCAAGACCGCTGGCAACTGTTTTTAATGATAGTTTTGAAAATGCCAAGGTCCTTGGTTTTAATAAGGGTCATCCTCGATCTGTGCCGGATCGTTGTAGGCCAGAATCAAATCCTTATCCCGTTTCAGAACCTTCATAACCGTTTCGGCGGAGACCAGCACAAACTCCCCATTATGCATGGCCAAACCTATTCGTCCGTTGGCCAGCTTGTCGGCAATATCCTGAATAACCAGAATTCGTTTTATTTTTCCACCAGCATCTACATAGTGATAACCAACATCACCCTCTTCCACCGGTAACTGATTGGTTGCAATCAGTTGTTGCGCGGCAGCCTGATCGGCTTTTTGTTGGGCTTGCTGGTTCCGTTCTGCATTTAACTTTTGATCTTGTTTTGCCCGTTCGGCTTGTTGCTGCTGCAGCCGGAGCTTGTCCCGATCTTCGAAGGAGTCGCCTATTTTTCTTTTCTTTCTATTTTTCACCCTTTTTTCATGGTCAGCCTTCTTCATCTGTTTCTTGTCAACCAACCCAGCATTAAGTAGCTGCTCTTGTAAGGAAAGTCCCATCTATCGCCCCAATTTTTTTGCGTCCAAGTTGTGGTTTGTGTCAGCTGCACGAATTATCCCCTCCTGAGCTACCGATGCTACCAGTTTCCCGTCGCGAGTAAACGGGTTTCTACTTAGGGCCGGGATAAATGTTCTTGAGGCTGTAGACTTGCTCGGTCCACTTGCTTTTTCTGCTTCTTCGGGTGACCTGTTCAGGAGTCGACGATCTAGGTTAGTATTGAAGTGAATTGGTCAGCAAAAGGAGCGATCTCATGCTAAATAACAAAATAATAATTGTTTTTTCTCTGGTTTTCTTTCTGTCCTTGCTCGGCTGCAGTACCAAAGTGCCGGTCATCCCGGTCGATGAACAGAGTGTGAATCCCGGGGAGTCGGTCACCCGTGGCGGAACCACAACCTTCAATCTGCTGGGGGAGCCGATTCGAGTCGGCGATCAACTTCCTTCCATAGCGTTGGTCGATTTAAATCTGAAAAAGGTCGACCTAAGCAAAATGCGAGGCGAGGTGTTGCTGCTGAGCATCGTTCCTTCACTTGACACTAATGTTTGTGAACGGCAGACCCACATCTTGGGGGAGGAGGGTTCCGCGCTGCCCGCCGGCATCCGGCGAGTCACTATCAGCCGCGACCTGCCTTTTGCGCAGCAGCGCTTCGCCGATCAAACCGGCTTCAAGGACATCCTCTTTCTCTCTGATTTTCAGAAAGCGGATTTCGGCAAATCGACCGGCCTGTTGATCGACCAACTTTATCTGCTGTCGCGCTCAGTCATCCTGGTCGATCAGCAGGGTTCGGTGCGCTATATCCAGGTGGTGCCAGAACTTTCTCACCTGCCCGACCTGACGTCAGCCTTCGCCAAGGCCAAAGAATTGCTGGCAGAGTAGGGGGGTAAAGCGAGCTGCTTGGAGTAGAGCAAGCGGACTGGATCCTTGCCCCTTTGGCTTTAATGCTCCCTCGATCTATCCTGTTGCCCTTGGCTGTTATCGCGTAAAACGAGATGAATAACCATCGCGACAATACTCAGCCCTAATGCCGTCAACCAAACGGCATCGTATGAACCGGTTCGATCAAAGACAAAACCGCCCAGCCAGGCGCCACAAAAAGCACCGACCTGATGGCCAAAGAAGACCATGCCGAAAAGGGTGCTGACGTAGCGCACGCCAAAGATGTCGCCGACCAGGCCGCTGGTAAGGGGAATAGTCCCGAGCCAGAGGATCCCCATACTGCCGGCAAAGAGGAGTACTGTCAGTTCACTCTTAGGTAAGAAGATAAAGAGGGACAGGATAATCGCCCGCAATGCGTAGAGAAGTGAAAGCATGGTTTTTTTTTCGATACTTACCACCGATCAGTCCCACAAGCGTAAGTGCCGAAGATGTTGAACAGACCGATTATGGTGAGAGCGGTTGCCCCAAGTGAGGCTTCAAAGCCAAGGTCGACCAGGTAGGCAGGTAAGTGGGTAGCGATAAAGACCACGTGGAAGCCACAGACGAAAAAACCTAGCGTGAGCAGCAAATAGCCACTGTGACCGAAGGCCTCCTTAAGGGCTCTAAAAGGTGAGCTGCCATCTGCCGCTGCCACGGCCTTCCCCCGCAGCATACTGCCGAGGAAAAACATCGGGGTAACGAAGAAAGCGAGAGCGATAAGCGCCTGTTGCCAGCCGAAAGATGCGAGGAGTCCCTGGGTCGTCGGGATCATCAGGAATTGACCCAAGGAACCGCCGGCACTGGCCAGGGCGAGGGCGGTCATTCGCTTTTCAGGTGCGACCAGTCTGCCGCCCCCGCCGAGAACGACCGCGAAGCTGACACCACTGAGGCCGAGGCCAATCAGCAGTCCGGCCCCAAGGTTAAGAGCGAGAGGTGACCCACCGGCCATCACCAATAATCCGAGAATATAAAGCACTGCCCCGGCAGCGAGAACCCGGTATGATCCGTAGCGATCAGCGATCAGCGATCATGCCGACAAAGGGTTGCACTGCGCCCCAGAGGAGATTCTGGCTTGCGATGGCGAGGGCAAAGCTTCCCCTGCCGATACCCAGATCGGTGGTAATTGGAGCAGTTAAGAATCGGGGGACATAATCCCTATTCTTAAGCGTCAGCTCTTACGGATCATCCCCTCCTGAGCCACCGATGCGACCAGTTTCCCGTCACGAGTAAACAGATTGCCACGGCTGAAACCCCGGCCATGGGAAGTGCTCGGGCTGTCCATCGAATAGAGCAGCCATTCGTCCATGCGGAAGTCACGATGAAACCACATGGCGTGATCAAGGCTTGCAGCGCGGATTGTGCTCTGAGAAAAGGTTAACCCATGCGGCAGAAGGGCCGTGGCGAGAAGGGAATAATCGGACGTGTAAGCCAGCAAAACCTTGTGCAGCGCCGGATCATCCGGCAAAACTCCGTCGGCCCGTATCCAGATATCCCGAACCGGGGGAGAGGGTTCAGGATGGAGGGGATGGACCGGCTGTACGGGTCGAAATTCGATGGGCCGCTGCCACTGCAAAAACCGACTTAGTTTTTCCGGGATTTCGGCCAATGCCTGTTTTCCCAGCTCGGTCATGTTCGGCAACCCTTCCGGACCGGGCACTTTGGGCATCTCGCACTGATGTTCGATTCCCTCCTCTGCGGTTTTGAAGGACGCTGACATGTTGAAAATCGGCTTGCCGCGCTGGATAGCCACACCCCTTCGGGTCGTATAACTTCTACCGTCACGAATCCGATCGACCTCATAAACAATCGGTTCCTGCTTATTGCCGGGGCGAAGAAAATAGGCGTGCAGCGAATGAACCGCACGCTCCGCAACGGTCTGGCTGGCAGCAAACAGGGCCTGACCGAGAACCTGCCCGCCGTAAACATTGGGGCTGCCGATGTCCCGGCTCTGGCCGCGATAAAGGTTTTCTTCGAGACGTTCAAGTGTCAAATGCTTGAGTAAATCCTGCAGAATACTTTTCATGAACAGTTCATCCCTTAGGGCCCCGTGCGATCAATCAACAGCTTTTTTCTTTTATCTCAGCCTTGTGGCGATACATATTACGATCAGCCACAATCAGCAGATCATTGGCATTATCAGCATCATTGGGAAAATGGGCTACGCCGATGGCCCCTCCGACGCAGGCCGCGGCAGAACCGGTAGCCTGTAAAGGGGTGGCGAGGGCTGCCACGATGTTCTTTCTGATCGGGGCCAGATCTTCACTGGAATGGATGTTCTCCAGAATCACCACAAACTCATCTCCGGCATAGCGGGTGACAAAATCCTGCTGACGAACGTGGGTCCGTAGACGCAAGGCAAGTTCGATCAGAACCTGATCACCGATATCGTGTCCGAAGCGATCATTGATCATCTTGAAATCGTTGATGTCGATAAACATGATGGCAAAAGGTTGGCCGATCTGCGAATGCTGATGAATGGCGGTATTGAGGCTCTGCTCAAAAGCATAGCGGTTCGGCAGGCCGGTCAGATGGTCCGTCTGCAGCCGGGACTGCATGGCCTGAAAACTTTGCGCCAAGGTACCGATTTCATCGTTGCGGCGAATATTCAGTGGTTTTTCCAAAAAACCGCTGCCGATCTGGTTAACTGCAATGGACAGTTGCTTGAGGTCGGCGGTCACCCAGTGGAGAATCCACAGCCCGAGCAAGATAACGATGATTGTCGCCAGAACAGCAAGGATGACAGTACGTATGACGTTATCACTGATCCCACCCATAAAATCACGATCCGGCAGTGCCACAACATTGATCCATTGTAGTCCGGCGCTATCTTGAAACAGGGCAAAGGCGACGTGGATTTTTTCGCCGAGGCTGTCTGTAAAAACAAAGGTTTTGGCCAGATTACTTTCCAGTGGTTGAGTCAGGTCGGGCAGGATCTGCAAGTAAATTTCTGTCAGCAGTGGGTGTCCGCTGTCAGCAGCGTTGATCCTGATATTCTGACCGTCAGCTATCTGCCTGACATTGGGACTGCAGGATGAGGCGATCAGTTGCCCATCCGGCTCAATGACAAAGGCCAACCCGTTCGGTGAAATAGCGAGACTGCCGACAAAATCGTTCAGCGCGCGTAACGGCATATCTGTTGCGACAACGCCTCGCAGTTTTCCCTGTGGCCCCAGCACACGCCGGGCTCGGGTTGCGACCAGATCCTGGGTGCCGAAGTCGATATAAACCGAAGTCCAGATATCCTGGTTACTGGTTTTCGCCGCCTGGAACCAGGGCCGCGTACGAGGATCGAAAAGAGCCTGCTCCGTTGATTCAAACTGCGGGACGCCGTTGATCCCGTCAATCCGGTAACGTTTGCGATGTTCCTCGGGTCGATACTTGATGCGCAGCTCACCCTGTTGGTAGGAATGCCGATAGAGACCGATCGCCTGCCCTTCTAGGTTGCCATAATAGACATAGTTATTCGGGTCGATATGCAGCGATGTTGCTATCCAGAAACGGGTACGGATATCGTCAAAATCGGCTTCAATCGTTTCCGGCGCCAGCATCCCGTTGGGAAACGCCGCTTCCAGGGTGGCGACTGAGCCGACGACATGTCGATCTATCGCTTGGCCGATGCGGCTGACCGTTTCCTGCAGCAGATGCTCCGATACGGTCAAAACCGCCTGACTGCCGGTCCGATAGGACAGACCGCCGATGGCAACGGCAAGGACGATAACCAGAGCAACATAGGGAAAAATCAGAACCGTGCGTAACGAGGGGCTTCGCATGTGCGACCTGTAGGCAGTAAAACCGCAAAGGGCTCTCACCGGGAGAGTATGTTATTGAACTGTCAGGATTTTACTTCGAACGGCTAAAGTGCCACGAACCTTTGCTCTATAGCCAGTATTTATTGTTCCTGACTCGGTGAGGTGCCTTGTCGGCACCTTGCCGGCAATTTTGCAGAAATGAAGTAAATGGGACCCTACACCAGATCCACCAGCCTCAGCGGCAGCGCGGTCGTCTGTTTGGCCTCGCGCAGAACAAAATTGGACTCGGCAGATTCGACAATCGGCAGGTCGAGCAGAACCGAGGTCAAAAAGTGCCCATAAGCCTTGATGGTCGGCACGATCACCTTGAGCTGATAGTCACGCCCGCCGCTCAGCAGCAGACATTCCTGCACTTCCTCCCGCTCCATGGCAAATTGTTCGAATCTGCTCTGCCCCGCCACCGATTTATCCCTCAGTGTCACCGCTGTGATCACCGTAACCCCGAGATTGACTTTCCCCGGATCGAGCAGTGCAACCTGGCGGCGGATGTAGCCGGCTTCGCGCAGTTGGCGGATACGCCGCCAGCAGCTGGGGGTCGAGAGGTTGGCCAAAGCCGCGATCTCGGCGACCGGCAGGGTTGCGTCCTGCTGCAGGGCTTCCAGGATGATGCGCTCTTGTCGGTCGAGTGTCATGAAAAATCCTATTGCGAAAAACTAAAACCATGAAAAATAGTATCAAAATACTGCCATAACGACTAATGATTGAAAAGAACTTGTTCGGTTTTTTGTTTATTATTGAGCTTCTTGCAAAAGGCTGAAAAATCAAGTGCCCGTCATTCCCGCGCAGGCGGGGATCCAGAAGTTCTCGGGGACGATCTAAAGACTGGATCCCCGTTTTCACGAGGATGACGACTTTTGCAAGAGCTTCATTGGTAGCAACTATCTGCTTGCACGGGGGGAGCGGGATTTGCTGTTTTATCGTCAGCAAAAGATTTTTTCAAGACAAGTCGAGGAGCCTATGTCGCTGGAAACTGAGGATCAAAACCGCCTGGAACTGCTGCTGGAGCGCCTGCAAGAGCAGACTGAGATGTTTCTCGGCTATCCGGTCGCCAAGGATTTTGACTGCCGCGCGCTGGCCCCGTTTCTGGAGCTGCCGGTGAATAATCTGGGCGATCCCTTCGCCCCCAGCACCTATCAGGTCGATACGCGTGAATTCGAACGCGAAGTGGTCACTTTTGCCGCACAGCTGCTGCGAGCAGAAAGCGACAGCTGGTGGGGGTATGTCACCAACGGCGGCAGCGAGGGGAATCTGTACGGACTCTATCTGGCCCGGGAATTGTTTCCGCAGGGGATGGTCTACTTTTCTCAAGCTACCCATTACAGTGTCAGTAAAAATCTGCACCTGCTCGGCCTGCGCCATATCATGATTCGTGCTCAACCGAACGGTGAGATCGATTATGAGGATTTGCGTGAAACCTTGCGGATTCACCGTGACCTGCCGGCGATTATTTTCGCCAATATCGGCACCACCATGACCGAAGGTAAGGACGACATCGGTAAAATCGGTCAGATTTTTCAGGAATTGGCGATCAGTCAATCCTATATTCACAGCGACGCGGCGCTCTGCGGTTTTATCGCCCCGTTTTTAACCCCGCGGCCCGCCTTCGATTTTGCCGATGGCGCCGACAGTATCTCGATCAGCGGCCACAAATTTATCGGCTCGCCGATTCCCTGTGGTATCGTTCTGGCCCGCAAGCGCAATGTCGACCGGATCGCCCGTTCGATCGCCTATATCGGCAATCTGGATACCACCATTACCGGTTCGCGCAACGGCTTGACGCCCCTGATTCTCTGGCTGGCGATCAAGCGGTTGGGAGAAGCGGGCTTCCGCTCGCGGGTAGTGGGCAGTCTGGAGGTGGCTGAATATGCCAGAGGTCGATTACGCAACATCGGCATCGACGCCTGGAGCAATCCGAACGCCATAACCGTGGTTTTCCCCAGTCCCTCCCCTCGGATCTGCCAAAAATGGCAACTTGCCGCCGCAGACGGGATTACGCATCTGCTGATTCTGCCGAATGTTTCTAAAGCGCAGATCGACCGGTTTGTTGCCGATCTCTTAACCGATATGAGGCCGTCATGAAACGGATCACCGTAATTGCAGCAGACCGCAAGGGGCTGATCGCCGAGTTGTCCGAATTGCTGGCGGACGGCGGGATCAACATTCTTTCCATCAATGCACAATCGGAAGGGACCAGTGCCTACGTACGCCTGCGCGTCACCGCTTACGATCAGGCCCTGGCGTTGCTGCGGGACGCCGGCTATCAAGCGGTGTCGGACGATGTGCTGGTTCTGCGAATCCCAGATCAGCCGGGCAACTTGGCCCGCATAGCCCGTAACCTGGCAGATAATAACCTGGATATCCGTGGACTGACCATGATTCAACGGGTGGAAGATTTCTGCATCGTCGCGGTGGCGACCGACAATCAGGCCCTGGCGAGTGAGATTCTCCGAGAACAGCTGTTGGAGATCTGAGCAGAAACTGCCTCCCCCCCCCGCTTGAAACTAGCCCGCTCTTCCCTTTTTCCTCTTGACTTCAAAATACTGTTTGTTATGCTACCTAACAAACGTTAGGTTTGCTTACGGAGAATGCATGTCAGTGACAATTTCACGGCGGGAAATTATCCTGCAAGAGGCGGCGCACCTGTTTCGCGAGAAGAGCTATCCCGGGGCGAATCTGCGTGAGTTGGCGCGGCGGGCCGGAATCCAGGGGGGGAGCATCTACCATCACTTCGCCTCGAAGCAGGAGATCCTCTTTCAGTTGATGGACAACACCATGAGCGACATGATCGAACGGCTTACGGAACGGCTGAGCGATGCCGATAGCCCGCTCGAGAAACTTCGCAGAACGGTCTTTTTTCACATCGAATATCATGTCACCGGCCCCGATCAGACCTACATCACCGACGAAGAACTGCGCAACCTGGAAACGGAAAACTACCTCATGGTGGTCGCCAAGCGGGATCGCTATCAGAAGATTATCGAGAACATCCTGAGCGAAGGGCAGGTGGAGCAGGGCTGGCAATTAGATGAGCCGAAGCTTTACAGTCGGGCGCTGATCAAGATGTGCGCCGGGGTGAGCACCTGGTTCAAACCGCAAGGGGATCTGACCATCGCGCAGATCGCCGAAGCTTATACGAAGCTGTTCTGTAATGGCTTGCTGCCGCGCTGAAGGCTGTAAACAACGGGATAAGGTGTCACGGACGGGACAGTCCGTCCCTTTTCTTTGTTTCGCAGGTTAAGGGTTTGAATTGACAGAGGAATAACCCCCGTTGTCGCAGGTTCTCCGACTGCATCCGGGTTGAACTCACCGCCAGTCGAAGAATAGTCGGCTGGCCGGAATTAGTTGTTTGAAAACAGCTGATTGGAACGATCGACTGATGTCGATTGCAGATAGAACGTCGTTTGGTATTCTCTTTGCTACCTTATGGTAAGGATGGCAGTCATTTTATCAGGATGGAAGCTATGGAACTGACTCGTGAACTCTACTGGAACGTTGGCCACTCGGTACTGATTCCGATGTATCTGCTGGTTGCAGCCGCCTTCGGCGTGCTGATCTGGGGGCTGCGCAAGCGGCTCGCAGCCTATCGCCTGGGGCAACCGCTGGATCGAACCGATCAGCGCGGTGAGCGTATTTCGGGGGTGCTGCGCGATATCTTTCTGCAGGCACGCGTGCTGCGGGTCAAGGGGGCCGGCAGTGCCCACGGCATCTTCTTTTTCGGCTTCGTCCTCTTGACTATCGGTACCACCCTGGTCTTTTTGCAGGCCGATCTGCTCGATCCGTTGTTCGGGGTACGTTTTCTGACCGGCAACTTTTACCTGTTCTTTTCGATCGTTCTGGACCTCGCCGGACTGGCCGCGATTGTCATGCTGCTCGGCCTGGCGGTGCGTCGCTACCTGTTGCGCCCCAAGGATCTGCCGAACGTCGGCGACAATGCCCTGATGCTCGGCTTGCTGCTGGCGATCCTGCTGACCGGCTTTCTGCTCGAGGGCGCACGGATGGCCGCCACCGAACTTGGTACTGATCTTTCCTGGTGGTCGCCGATCGGGCTGCTGTTCGCACAACCTTTCGCCGGGATGGGTGAAACCGCCCAGCGCTCAGTGCACACCGGCCTCTGGTGGTTCCATTTTGCGCTGGTGCTCGGCTTTTTCTGCGCCATCCCCTTCACCCGGTTGCGGCATCTGCTGCTGACTCCGACGAACATCTTCTTCCGTAATCTCGGCCCGACCGGCAAACTGCGCAGCCTCGACCTGGAGGATGAAGAGGCAGAAAGCTTCGGCGCTGCCAAGGTCGCCGATCTGACCTGGAAGGATATCTTCGACGGTGACGCCTGTACCTACTGCAAGCGCTGTCAGGATCGCTGCCCGGCTTGGAACACGGATAAACCGCTGTCGCCGATGAAAGTGGTCAATCAGATTCAGGAGGTCAGCTTCGACAACCCCGAAGCTAACCTGATCGAAACGGTCACCACCGATGTGCTCTGGAGTTGCACCACCTGTCGCGCCTGCGAGGAGATCTGCCCGGCGGCGATCGAGCATGTGTCGAAGATTATCGATATGCGGCGTAATCTGGTGTTGATGGAAGGGGAGTTCCCCGGCGAAGAAGTTACCAAGGCGATGGAGAGTGCCGAGGTCAACGGCAACCCGCTGGGGATGGCTCCTGCTGCCCGCGCCGATTGGGCCGAGGGGCTGGAGGTCGCCGACCTGGCGGCCGGAGAGACGGCCGAGGTACTTTATTTTGTCGGCTGCTACGCTGCTTTCGACAAGCGCAATCAGAAGATCGCCCGCGCCTTCGTGCAACTCTGCAGCGCCGCCGGGGTCAAGGTCGGTATCCTCGGCAAAGAAGAGAAGTGCTGCGGCGAACCGATGCGCAAGCTGGGCAATGAATACCTCTACCAGATGCTGGCGGCTGAAAATATCGAACTGATTCAGAGCACCGGGGTGCAAAAGATCGTCAGCGCCTGCCCGCACTGCTTCAACACCCTGGCCAAGGACTACGTCGATCTCGGTCTGGAGCTGCCGGTTGAGCATGCCAACAGTTTTCTTGCCGAACTGCTGCAGAGCGGCAAACTGAAGCTCAAGTCTGAAAACCTTGACTGCACCTACCACGACAGCTGCTATCTCGGCCGACACAATGAACTGTACAGCGCGCCGCGCCAGTTGCTGGCGGCCGCCGGGGCCAGTATCCGCGAGATGGAGAAGAGCCGCAGCGAAAGCTTCTGCTGCAGCGCCGGCGGCGGGCGAATTCTGGCTGAGGAGAATCTCGGCGAGCGGATGAACCAGACCCGCGCCAAAATGGCCGCTGAAACCGGTGCCGCGACCTTGGTTTCGAGCTGTCCATTCTGTATGAGTATGTTTGAGGACGGCATCAAGGGTGCCGATCTCGACGAACAACTGAAACCGCTCGACCTGCTGGAAATTCTGGCAGAGCGGATTGAAGCATAAACCAGAAATTCAGCCCACTTAGTTAACTCGGAGGTTAATTTATGAACATTCTCGTTTGTATCAAGCAGGTTCCGGACATGGAATCACGTTTCAAGGTTGATGCTGCCGGTACCTGGTTTGAAGAGAGCGACCTGGCTTGGCGGATCAACGAGTATGATGAGTTCGCCATCGAACAGGCGGTGCAACTCAAGGAGCAGCTCGGCGACGCCGATCTGACGGTCCTCTCGATCGGTCCGGCGCGGCTCAAGGAAGCGCTGAAAAAAGCTCTGGCGATGGGTTGCGACCGCGCGGTGCATGTGGTTGACGCCGCCGCCCACGAAAAAGACCCTTTCCAGATCGCCAGCAGCATTGCCGCTTTCGCCAAAGACAAAAGTTTTGACGTCATCTTCACCGGCATGCAGTCACAGGACCGCGGCAGCGGCCAAGTCGCGGTGCTGGTCGGTGAACTGCTGTCGATCCCCTCGCTGACCACTGCGGTTGAGTTTGCTCTTGAAGGCGATACCATCAGCGTGCGCCGTGAGCTCGAAGGCGGACTCAAGGCGGTGGTCAAGGCAAAAGTTCCGGCATTGGTCAGCTGTCAGCTGGGTCTGAACACCCCACGCTATCCGACCTTGCCGAATATCATGAAGGCGAAGCGGAAAGAACTGCTCGAGGTTCCGGTTGCCGATTTGCTCACGGAAGAAGCGCGGCTGGAAACTGTGTCGCTGGCCTATCCGGAGAAAAAAGGTTCGGCGCTGGTGCTTGAAGGTGAGGTCGGTGACCTGGTCGAAAAGGTCATCGGGATTCTCAAGGAAAAAACAGCGGTTTTATAAAACAGAGGAGAAACCATGAAAGCATTACTGGTTGGTGAATATAGAGAAGGCAAACTGCTGGAGAGCAGTTACGAGTTGATCGGCTTTGCACAGACGCTCGGAGCTGAGTTCGAACTGTTTCTGGTCGGCAGCACAGATCAACTGCCGCAGGTCGATGGCAAGCTCCATCTGGCCGATGTTGCGGCTGCGGGGGAGTTCAATCCGGCGTTGCACAAGCAGCTGGTTCTTGATGCGGCGCAAAAAGCCGGTGCTGATACCATCGTCTTTCTGCATTCGAGCTACGGCTGGGACCTGGCTCCACGCGTGGCGCTGGCGCTGAACGCCGCGCAAGTTTCTGAGGTGGTCGAGGCTGCCGCTGATGGTTACTTGCTGCCGGCCTGCAACTCCAAACTGCGCCGTACGGTCAAGGCAACCACCGACCGGAGCGTCGTCACCCTGCAGGTGGGAGCCTTCATGGCGGCTGAGCCGGGCGGCACGCCGCAGGTCGAAGAGCTGAGTGTTGCCGCTGGCGGTAACACCGAGTTCGGCGGTTACGAGCAGGCCGAGGCCGGTGAGGTTGATCTGGGTAAGGCCGAGGTGATTGTCAGTGCCGGACGCGGGGTCGGCAAGCCGGAGAATGTCGCGATGATTGAGGCGCTGGCTAAGGCGCTGGGCGGCGAATATGGAGCCAGCCGTCCGGTGGTCGATGCCGGCTGGGTACCGCATGATCGTCAGGTCGGCACCACCGGTCAGGTGGTTTCACCGAAGCTGTATGTTGCTTGCGGCATTTCGGGAGCAATCCAGCATCTGGCCGGGATGAAAAAATCGGAATTTGTGCTGGCGATCAATACCGATAAAGACGCACCGATCGCTGAAATTGCCGATGTGCTGGTGGTAGCCGATATCAAACAGTTTGCTCCGGCACTGACGGCGAAATTGGTGGGGTAAAAAATCCCCCCTTGCCCCCCTTTGCAAAGGGGGGATATCCGCGTCCCCTTTGTCGTCCTTTTATATCAGGAGGAACAACAGCTTCCCCCTTTCATATAGGGGGACTGAGGGGGATTTCAATGTTGGCGATATAGATGAAAGGACCAAATCCATGCAGGATGTATTCATTATCGAGGCTTTACGTACCCCCTTCGGCAGTTTTGGCGGCAACCTGGCGGACGTCCCGGCACCGCAGTTGGCCGCGACGGTGGTGAAAGAATTGCTGGCCAGAACCGGCGTGTCGGCCGAGCAGGTCGGGCAGTTCATCGCCGGCCAGGTTCTGTCGGCGGCGGTCGGCCAGGCTCCGGCCCGGCAGGCGATGCGCGCTGCCGGTCTGCCGGATGGAACCCCGGCGATGACCATCAACAAGGTCTGCGGCAGCGGCCTTAAAGCCATGATGCTCGGCGCTGATTCGATCCGCCTCGGCGACGATGAGCTGGTGATCGCAGGGGGCATGGAGAATATGTCGCTGACCCCCTACGCCCTGCCCGCCGCCCGTTACGGGATGCGCATGGGCAATGGCCAGGCGATCGACCTGCTGATTCATGATGCCCTGCTCGACCCTTACAGCGGTCGGCACATGGGTGAAGTGACCGAGGTCGCGATCGCCGAGCAGAAGATCGCTCGGGAGGCTCAGGACGAGTACGCTCTCAGCTCCTATCACCGTGCCCAGGCCGCGGCAGAGAACGGTTTTCTCGCCAAAGAGATCGTCCCGGTGGTCAAAGCGACCCGTAAAGGGGAGGTCACCGTTGCTGCCGATGAAGAACCTGCACGGGTCAATTTTGACAAGTTCACCGGTTTGCGCCCGGTCTTCAAGAAGGACGGCAGCCTGACCGCCGGTAACGCCTCGACGATCAACGACGGCGCTGCCTTTGCCCTGTTGGCCGGCGGCGCGGCAGTAGAAAAGTACGGTCTGAAAGCCAAGGCGAAACTGGTCGCTTACGCCACCAACAGTCTGCATCCCGATCAATTTCCACTAGCCCCGGTCGGCGCTATCGAGCGGGTTTGCAAAAAAGCCGGGCTCTCGCTGGAGCAGATCGATCTGTTTGAGATCAACGAGGCTTTTGCGGCCGTGACCTTAATGGCGATCAAAAACCTCAAGCTCGATCGCGACAAGGTCAACATCAACGGTGGCGCCTGCGCCATCGGCCATCCGGTCGGTGCCAGCGGCGGCCGCCTAGTGGCAACCCTGCTGAACGGCCTGCAGGAGACCGGCGGCCGCTATGGCCTGGCGACGCTCTGCATCGGCGGCGGCGAAGCCGTGGCGGCGATCATCGAGCGACTCGATTAACGATTCAACCTGAGCTGTTATCCCGCAGCCTGTCGGGCTATCCATAGGCTGGCGACCCAGAGGAGAAAAGCATGCCGTTGACAACCCGTTACGATAATATTCCGGTCAACCTGACCGGTCCCAACATGCTCGATTACGAGCAAGCGATCAGAGATTATCGCTTCGATATCCCGGAATATTTCAATTACGGCTTTGATGTCATCGATCACTGGGCCGCTGATCGCACCAAGCTGGCACTGGTCTGTGCCGACCGGAGCGGGACCGATATCCGCAAATACAGCTTTTTTGACCTGCAGGTGCTTTCCAACCGTTTCGCTAACCTGCTGCGGAATCTCGGTTTTAAAAAAGGTGATCGTTTGTTTGTGATGGTCCCACGCCTGGTCGATTGGTATGCGGTGATGCTCGGCAGCTTCAAGCTTGGGGTTATCCCGCTGCCGGCACCGAATATTCTGGTGCCGAAGGATATTACCTACCGAATAAATCAGGCTGAGGCGGTCGGCTCAGTCATCTGGCATGAGAATACCGACAAGGTGAATGAAGTTCGCGATGCCTGCCCGAGCCTGAAACACTGCATCTGCCTCGGTGGTTCTGAGCCCGGCTGGCAATCCTACGAAAAGTTGCTGGCCGAGGCTTCACCACGACTTAATCGCGACCAGATTGAAGCGACCCGTGCCGACGATAATATGCTCATCTATTTTACTTCGGGAACAACCCGCTTTCCGAAGATGGTTCCGCATACCCAGGCCTCCTATGGTATCGGCCACCTGATTACTGCCAAATTCTGGCAGGATCTTAAGCCGACCGATCTGCACTGGACGCTTTCGGATACCGGTTGGGCCAAGGCGGCCTGGGGCAAACTATTCGGTCAATGGCAGATCGGCTGTGCCGTCATGGTGCATGATGCGGCCGCAAAATTTGATGCAGTTACCCACCTTAAACTGATCGAAAGCTGTGGTGTGACCACTTTCTGTGCGCCACCGACGGTCTACCGGATGCTGGTTCAGGAGGATCTGGGTTGTTACGATCTCTCCTCGATCCGCCATTCGCTGGCGGCCGGCGAACCGCTCAACCCGGAAATCATCAAAACCTGGAAAGAGACCACCGGGACGACGATCTACGATGGCTTCGGCCAGACCGAGTCGGTGAATCTGATCGGCAATTTCCCCTGCCTGCCGATCCGTTTCGGTTCGATGGGCAAACCGACTCCCGGCTTTCAGGTCGATCTGGTCGATGATGATGCCAACCCGATCCCGGATGGAGAAGAGGGGAACATCGCGGTCAAGGTCAAACCGGAAGCTCCGGTCGGTCTGTTGCGGAGCTACTGGAACAACGAGGAGGCGAACGCTGAATCCTTTGTCGGCGACTACTACCTGACCGGCGACAAGGCCTATAAAGACGAAGATGGTTACTTCTGGTTTGTCGGCCGCTCTGATGATGTGATCAATGCTGCCGGCTATCGGATTGGGCCTTTCGAAGTCGAAAGTGCGCTGCAAAGTCATCCGGCGGTGGCGGAAAGTGCCGTGGTCGGGTCACCCGATGAAATGCGCGGGACCATTGTCAAGGCCTTTATCATTCTTGTTCCCGGGGTCGAGCCCTCTGCGGCACTGATTAAAGAAATCAAGGATCACGTGAAGCACGAGACTGCTCCGTATAAATACCCACGGGAAATCGAATTCGTCAGCGAACTGCCGAAGACCATCTCCGGCAAAATCCGCCGGGTCGAACTGCGGCGGCGTGAAGAAGAGAAGAAGCTTGGGAAATAAATCCCCCTTGCCCGCTGACCGAAGGGGGCTTGAAGGGGATTTTCACAGTAGCTACTAAACAGGGAGAACAGGCATGGCAATCAACAAAATCATGGTAATCGGTGCCGGACAGATGGGCGGTGGCATTGCCCAGGTAGCGGCTACCGCCGGGCTGCAGGTGGTCCTCAACGACATCAACCAGGACTTTATCGACCAGCGGCTGGCCTTTATCGGCGGTCTGCTCGACAAGAACGTCGCCAAGGGACGGATCAGCGCCGAGGAGAAAACCGCGATCCTCTCCCGGCTGACCCCATCCACCGATCTTAAGGATGCCGCTGATGTCGATTTTATCGTCGAGGCAGCGACCGAGAACATGGCCCTCAAGGAGAAAATTTTCCGTAGTCTCGATGAGGTTGCCAAGCCCGGTGTGATTCTGGCAACCAACACCTCTTCGCTGCCGATCACCGAACTTGCGGCCGTGACCGGGCGTCCCGAACTGGTCATCGGCATGCACTTCATGAATCCGGTGCCGGTGATGAAGCTGATCGAGGTGATCCGTGGGATCGCCACCAGTGACGTCACCTACGCCGCGGTCAAGGAGCTGGCCGAAAAGATGGGCAAGGTTCCGGTCGAGGTCAACGACTATCCCGGCTTCATCGCCAATCGGTTGCTGATGCCGATGATCAATGAAGCGATTTACTGCATCTACGAGGGGGTTGCGGACGCCGAGGCGATCGACACGGTTATGAAACTCGGCTTGGCCCACCCGATGGGGCCGCTGGCGTTGGCCGACTTTATCGGTCTGGATACCTGCCTGGCGATCATGGAGGTGCTCTACGAGGGCTTCGCCGACAGTAAATATCGTCCCTGCCCGCTGCTGCGCAAGATGGTCAAAGCCGGTTGGCTGGGTAAAAAGAGCGGTAAGGGTTTTTACGATTACAGCAGCTAATCTCTGGAGGAAAGCATGGCTTACAAAAATATCCTGGTGCATCTCGACCAGACATCCCGCAGTGCAACCCGCTTTACTCTCGCTCTCGATCTGGCGAAACGCCAACAGGCTTGTCTGAGTACCTTCTATGCGACTTCGACGCCGTACCTGTTTCAGGGGCCGGAACAACAACACCGTGATCAGGTCCAGACCGATTGCCTGGAACAAGCGCGGCAAGCCGGGGTCGAATGCGTTTGGGTTCCGGAAGATCAGGAAACAGCCCATCAGTCTTTGGAGGAGCGCCTGAATTACCAGTCGTTCTTCGCTGACCTGACCCTGATCGGTCAACCGGGTGCCGATGCGGGTCCGCCGCCGGCGCCACCGAGAGATTTGCCGAACAGAGTGGTGTTGACCTCCGGCCGACCGATCCTGATCGTCCCCTTTGCCGGGGGTTTTCAACGGGTTGGAACGCGGGTGATGGTTGCCTGGCGATCCGGGCGTTCTTCGTCGCGGGCGGTTTACGATGCCCTGCCGCTGTTGGCACAAGCCGACGTGGTGCACCTCCTCAGCTTTGCGACGAGCAAGACTGAACGTGAGCAGGGCGAGGTTACCTTGGAAAAGTTGGCTGGATTTCTGACTCGGCATGGCGTCAAGACCACGACCGAAGCTCGCTTGATCAGCGATATCAGTTTTGCTGATGCCCTGCTTAACCGGGCGGCGGAAGAAGGCATTGATCTGCTGGTTGCCGGCGGAGCTCTCCCCACGGCGCCGGCACCGATGGCTACCCAGCTGCTCAAGGAGATGACGGTTCCAGTACTGATGTCGAGCTGACCAGCGATCTTCCGTAGGGGCGATCCTTGTGATCGCCCGGTCTGATAGGGGCAGTTGCCCGGTCTGATAGGGGCAGTTGCCCGGCATGGCAGGGGCAGTTGCCCGGTATGACACAAAAGGGCGAATACCAGATTCGCCCCTACAAATATTGATTCAGGAGAAACCCCATGACATTCGAAAATTTGCTTTACGACTGCAGCGACGGCATCGCCACCGTGACCGTCAATCGCCCCAAGGCGCTCAATGCCCTGAACGAAGCGACGCTGAAGGAACTGCTCTGCCTGTTCACCGGGCTCAAGGATGAGGCTGCGGTCAAGGTGGTGATTCTCACTGGAGCGGGAGAAAAAGCCTTCGTCGCCGGAGCGGATATCGCCGAAATGCAACCGATCGATGCGGTAACCGGCCGACAGTTTGCTCTGCTCGGTCATCAACTGGCCGCGACGATCGAGGATCTACCCAAGCCGGTAATTGCCGCAGTCAACGGCTTCGCCCTCGGCGGCGGCTGTGAGCTGGCGCTCTGTTGCGATATCCGTCTGGCGAGCGAAAACGCCCGTTTCGGTCAGCCCGAAGTCAATCTCGGCGTGATTCCCGGCTTCGGCGGTACCCAACGTCTGCCGCGACTGATCGGTAAGGGATTGGCCTGTGAACTGCTGATGACCGGCGATATGATCAACGCCGCCGAGGCCTACCGGATCGGTCTGGCCAACAAGGTCCTGCCCGCCGCCGAGCTGCTGCCGGCAGCCGGTAAGCTGGCGGTAAAAATCGCCTCCAAAGGGCCGATCGCCGTCAGCTTTGTCAAGAGCGCCCTGCGCGACGGGCTGGAGACTGATCTCACTCGCGCGTGCAGCCACGAAGCGGATCTGTTCGGTCTCTGTTTCGCCACCGCCGATCAGAAAGAAGGAATGCTGGCCTTTCTGGAGAAGCGCCCGGCGAAGTTTGCAGGGAAATAGTTTGAGATTGAAAACCAATTTGCCACCACCAGAAGTAGGCGCTCTTAAGCGAGACACCAAGACACCAAGACACCAAGAAGGACAAGTACAGCGAGGTAGTTGGGTTTAAGTCAAGGACCTTGAGATTTTCTTGGTGAACTTGGTGTCTTGAGCGAGCTTGGCGAGCGGGTGGCAAACCTGAAGTGATTGGATTGACGAAAAGGACTAACGCATTGAATCTTGATCTGAACGAAGAACAGAAACTGATCCAGCAGACGGCGCGTGAATTTGCTGAAGCGGAGCTTGCTCCGGTCGCCGCACAGCTTGATCAGGGCGGTGACCAGCAACCTTTTTTCGATAATCTGCTGAAGCTGGCCGAACTCGGCTTCATGGGCCTGAACATTCGTGAAGAGTACGGCGGTGCTGAAACCGGCGTGGTTGCCTTCTCTGTCGCGCTGACTGAAATTGCCCGTGTCTGTGCCTCGACCGCGGTGACCCTGTCGGTAAATAACATGGTCTGCGAAGTGATCCAGACGGTCGGCAGCGAAGCGCAGCGGCAAGAGTACATTCCCAAAATCTGCTCGGGAGAATATCCGGCCGGGGCCTTTGCCCTGACTGAAGTCGGTGCCGGTTCCGATCCGGCCGGGATGACCACCAGCGCGGTTCTCGACGGCGACAGCTGGGTACTCAACGGCAGTAAAATCTTCATCACCAGCGCCCCCTACTCCGGGGTTTTCGTCGTCTGGGCGGTGACCGACAAAGATGCCCCCAAAGGCAAAGGGATCAGCTGCTTTCTGGTCGAACGTGAAACGCCGGGCTTAAGTATCGGCAAAAAAGAAGAGAAGATGGGTCAGCATGCCTCGGCGACCAACGAGATCACCTTCACCGATTGCCGGATTCCGCAGACAGCGTTGATGGGCCGATTGAACGACGGCTTTCGGATTGCCGTCAGCGAATTGGCCGGTGGCCGCATCGGGATCGGTTCCCTGGCACTGGGTGTCGGTTTGGCAGCGATCGATTGCGCCAGCCGTTACGCCCTGGAGCGCAAGCAGTTCGGGCAGAAACTGAGCGATTTTCAATCGACTCAGTGGAAGATCGCCGATGCCTACACCGAACTGGAAGCCGCCCGGCTGCTGCTGATGAACGCCGCTTTTCAGAAAGAGCAGGGTCGCTCTTTTGCTCGCGCAGCCTCGATGGCCAAGCTGTTTGCCAGCGAAACGGCCAATCAGGTTTGCTACGAAGCGCTGCAGATTCACGGTGGTTACGGTTACACCTGCGATTTTCCGGTGGAACGTTATGTCCGGGACGCACGCATCACCACCATCTACGAAGGCACCAGCGAAATTCAGCGGCTGATTATCGCGCGGGATATCCTGCGCAGCTTCAGCTGAGAGATAAACTAACAACTTTAACGCAGAGGCGGAGAGATGGAGAGAAACGCAGAGAGAACCAGAACAAAAGATTTTTGATTATCTCTCCGACTCTCCCTCTCAGCGTCTCTCCGTTAGATGGCTTTTCTTGCCATTGACTCACTGACATCCAACGGGAGAAACCACCAATGAATTTCGAACTGACTGAAGAACAGAGCCTGATCCGCCAGACGGTCCGTGAGTTTGCCGAGAAGGAGATCAAGCCGAGTGCCGCTGAGCGGGATGAAACAGAAAGCTTTGACCGCGCGCTGATGTATGACAAGGTCGGCGAACTCGGTCTGGCCGGGATCGTTTTTCCTGAGCAATATGGTGGTGCCGGGGCCGATTATATCAGCTATGCGATTGCCGTTGAAGAGCTCTCGCGGGTCTGCGCTTCGACCGGAGTGACCCTTTCGGCGCACCTCTCCCTCTGTGCCAACCCGATTTTTCTGTTCGGCACGGAAGAGCAGAAACAGCAATACCTGGTGCCGCTGGCAGAAGGAACCAAGCTGGGGGCTTTTGCCCTGACCGAGACCGCCGCCGGGTCGGATGCCGGCGGCACCAAGGCCACTGCCGTGCGCGACGGTGACAGCTGGGTACTTAACGGCACCAAAATTTTCTGTACCAACGGCGGCGAAGCTGAAATCAATGTTGTCTTCGCCCGGACCGACAAAACAGCGCAGAAGCATCACGGCATCAGCGCTTTCATCGTCGAAAAAGATACGCCTGGTTTCACCTTCGGCAAGAAGGAATTGAAGTTGGGCATCCGCTCTTCACCGACCCGTGAACTGGTCTTCGACAACTGTCGGATTCCGCTCGCCAACCTGCTCGGCGAGGAGGGCAGCGGCTTCAAGGTGGCGATGAAAACCCTCGACGGCGGGCGGATCGGTATCGCCGCACAGGCGCTCGGGATTGCCCAGGGAGCCTATGAGGCGGCCCTCGACTACGCCTGTGAGCGCAAGCAGTTTGAACAGCCGATTGCCAGCTTTCAGGCGATCCAGTTCAAGCTGGCCGACATGGCGACCGAAATCGATGCGGCGCGGCTGATGGTTTATCGGGCTGCTTACAGGGCGAGTGCCGGGCAGGCCTACGGCAAAGAATCGGCGATGGCCAAGATGTACGCTTCAGACGTGGCGATGAAGGTGACCACCGAGGCGGTCCAGGTTTTCGGCGGTTACGGATTTACCCGTGACTTCCCGGTCGAGCGGATGATGCGTGATGCCAAAATCACCCAGATCTACGAAGGGACCAATGAGATCCAACGGGTCGTCATCGGCACCACCATTACCCGCTGAGTCGGAGAGAAGATCGGGTTCATCCGGGGGCTGTCCGACAGGCTCCCAAGGTAGACAACTGTCAACTTGCAGCCGTCTCCTTCTGTTGACACCCGCGCTTCAGGGTTCGGCTTGTCGGCGGCGAGAAGAAAATTAAGTGAGTAAATCAACCAGGTTGAAAAGATTATTGATTTAACGAAATCTCAGCCGGGTTTGGCATCTGGTTTGCTAGTTACTCGTTTCAGGATTTACCCTACAGGAGTTACCCATGACAGTGATCAACTTTCCCGGGCTCAGTTTCGATCTGGACGATACCACGACTCTGCTGCGCCAGACCGTCAGAGATTTCGCCGCCGATGAGATCGCGCCGCGAGCTGCCGATATCGACCGTGACAACCTGTTTCCGGCCGATCTCTGGCGCAAGATGGGGGATCTCGGTCTGCTCGGAATTACCGTCAGCGAAGCGGATGGCGGTGCCGGTATGAGCTATCTGGATCACGTCATTGCCATGGAGGAGATCAGCCGGGCTTCCGCCTCGGTCGGCCTCTCCTACGGCGCTCACTCCAATCTCTGCATCAATCAGATCTTCCGTAACGGTACCACTGCCCAGAAACAGCAATACTTGCCGAAACTGATCAGCGGCGAGCATGTCGGTGCGCTGGCGATGAGTGAATCCGGGTCCGGATCGGATGTGGTCAGCATGACGCTGCGCGCCGAGCAGGAGGGGGACGCTTATATCCTCAACGGCACCAAAATGTGGATCACCAACGGCCCGGACGCCGAGGTGCTGGTGGTTTACGCCAAAACCGATCCGACCGCCGGGTCACGCGGGATCACTGCCTTTCTGGTGGAAAAGGGTTTCCCGGGCTTCTCGACCGCCCAGAAGCTCGACAAGCTCGGCATGCGCGGCTCAAATACCTGTGAGCTGGTCTTCGAAAATTGCGCCGTACCGGCGGCAAATATCCTCGGTGAGCTCAACGGCGGCGTCAAGGTACTGATGAGCGGACTCGATTATGAACGTATCGTCCTCTCCGGTGGCCCGCTCGGCATCATGGCCGCCTGCCTGGATGCGGTGCTCCCCTATATTCATGAACGTAAGCAGTTCGGCCGATCGATCGGTGAGTTTCAATTGATGCAGGGCAAGCTGGCCGATATGTACACCAGCATGAACGCCTGTCGCGCCTATATTTATGCGGTCGCCCGAGAGACCCAGGTGCGCAAGGGACGCTCGCTGCGCAAGGATGCTGCCGGAGCGATTCTCTACTCGGCAGAAAAGGCCACCCAGATGGCGTTGGATGCCATTCAATGTCTCGGCGGTAACGGTTATATCAATGAGTTTTCCACCGGCCGGCTGCTGCGCGACGCCAAACTGTATGAAATCGGCGCCGGTACCAGTGAGATCAGGCGCATGTTGATCGGTCGCGAACTGTTTGACGAGACCAGCGACTGAACAGCGTTCAACTTGCCACGACACCCCTTCCATCAGGTCGAGGGTAGAATCGGGATATCCATGAGTACCTTGAAAAGTTCACTCGAGTGCCAATCTGAAGAGTTTGCCCGCAACGCCGAAGCGATGCGGGCCCAGGTTGCCGATCTGCGTAGCAAGGCCGAGCAGATCCGCGACGGCGGTGGTGAGCGCGCCCGGCAGAAGCACCTGGATCGCGGCAAACTGCTGCCGCGTGAGCGGATTCGGCAACTGCTCGATGTCGGCTCGCCGTTCCTGGAGTTTTCGCAGTTTGCCGCCTGGGATATGTATGACGGCAAGGTTGCCGCCGGCGGGGTCATCACCGGGATCGGCCGGATTTGCGGTCAGGAATGTCTGATTATTGCCAACGATGCCACGGTCAAGGGGGGCTCCTACCTGCCGCTGACGGTTAAAAAACATCTGCGGGCCCAGGAGATCGCCGAACAGAATCATCTGCCCTGCGTTTATCTGGTCGATTCAGGCGGTGCTTTCCTGCCGTTGCAGGAGGATGTCTTTCCCGACCGTGAGCATTTCGGCCGGATTTTCTACAATCAGGCGCAGATGTCCGCCAAAGGCATCCCGCAGATTGCCGTGGTCATGGGCTCATGCACCGCCGGCGGCGCTTATGTCCCGGCGATGGCCGATGAGAGTATCATCGTCAAGGAGCAGGGGACGATCTTTCTCGGCGGGCCGCCGCTGGTCAAGGCGGCGACCGGCGAGGTGGTCAGCGCCGAGGATCTCGGCGGCGCCGATGTCCACTGTCGTACCTCCGGCGTCACCGACCACTACGCAGCCGACGATGCCCACGCGCTGGGTCTGGCCCGGCGGATCGTCGGTAATCTCAACCGGGTCAAACGGCCGGAGCTCAGCATCCGTGAACCGGTCGAGCCGCTCTACGCCGCAGAAGAGATCTACGGCCTGATCCCGACCGACAGCCGTAAGCCCTATGATGTCCGTGAGGTCATTGCTCGCGTCGTCGACGGCTCGGAGTTCGATGAATTCAAGAAACTTTACGGCGAGACTCTGGTTTGCGGTTTTGCTCATATTTTCGGCTACCCGGTCGGCATTCTGGCCAACAACGGTATCCTCTTCTCCGAATCGGCCCAGAAGGGCGCGCACTTTATCGAACTCTGCAGTCAGCGCGGCATCCCGCTGATTTTTCTGCAGAATATCACCGGCTTCATGGTCGGCAGCAAATATGAGGCGGGCGGGATCGCCAAGGACGGCGCCAAGATGGTCATGGCTGTTGCCTGTGCCAAGGTGCCGAAATTCACTGTTTTGCTCGGCGGCAGCTACGGTGCCGGCAACTACGGGATGTGCGGCCGGGCTTACAGCCCGCGGATGCTCTGGATGTGGCCGAATGCGCGGATCTCGGTGATGGGCGGTCCGCAGGCGGCCGGAGTTCTCGCCCAGGTCAAGCGCGACGGTCTTGAGGCGCGCGGTGAAAGCTGGAGTGCCGAGGAAGAAGCAACCTTCAAGCAGCCGATCCTCGATCAATACGATCATCAGGGCCACCCCTATTACGCCAGTGCCCGCCTGTGGGATGACGGGATCATCGATCCGGCCGACACCCGAATGGTGCTGGGTCTGGGGATCTCTGCGGCACTCAATGCGCCGATTGAAAAGACCAACTTCGGCATTTTCAGAATGTAGGTCTGGCGTCGCAAATCTCCGCCCACCGGCGTTACACTGCTTTGTCGGGATCTTGACATAATTGTGTACGCCTTCGCCCCTGACAAAACAGCGGGCCTTGGTGGATGGAAATTTGCTTAGCCGGACTATGCAATGAAAACAATAGATGAAGGCAGAAGATTATGGCCAATGACCAGTTACTGACAACCATCGACGAGCTTGGGCGCGCCACCCTGACCCTCAATCGCCCGGAAGTGCACAATGCCTTCGACGATCTGCTGATTGCTGAAATGACCGCAGCGTTGAAGCAACTGGCTGACGATCCGCAGGTCCGCCTGGTTTGTCTGGCGGCGACCGGCAAAAGTTTTTCGGCCGGGGCCGATCTCGGCTGGATGCGGAGGATGGCCGACTACTCGCATGCTGAAAACCTGAGTGATGCCATGGCTCTGGCCGAACTGATGCGGACCTTGAACGAGCTGCCGAAACCGACCCTGGCATTGGTACAGGGTGCGGCCTTTGGCGGCGGCGTCGGTCTGGTCGCCTGCTGCGACATTGTTCTGGCGACCCCTGCGGCCAAATTCTGTCTGTCCGAGGTAAAGTTGGGCCTGATCCCGGCGGTGATTTCTCCCTATGTGGTGGCTGCGATCGGCGCCCGGGCGGCCCGGCGTTATTCGATCAGCGCTGAACGTTTTGACGCCGAGCGGGCCTTGCAGCTCGGTCTGGTCCACGAAATCGTTCCGGCCGAAGCGCTGGCTGAAGAGGCGGATCGCCTCGGTCGCCTGCTGTTGCAGAACGGCCCGCAGGCGATGGCTGCGGCCAAGCTGCTGGTTGCCGATGTCTGCCGAAGCCCCTTGAACGCAGAACTGATCGCTGAAACTGCCGAACGGATTTCCGTGACCCGGGCCAGCGATGAAGGCCGCGAGGGACTCAGTGCTTTTCTGGAAAAACGTCGCCCCGATTGGGTGAAAGGATAGATTTGATGTTCGATTCTCTGCTGATCGCCAACCGTGGTGAAATCGCTTGCCGCATTATCCGCAGCGCCCGAGAGCTGGGCATCCGCAGTATTGCTGTCTATTCGGATGCCGATCGCGATGCCCGCCACGTTGCCCTGGCCGACGAGGCCTGGCATATCGGACCGGCCCCGGCGGCGCAGAGCTATCTGCAGATTGAGCGGCTGTTGCAGGTTGCCGGCGAGTCCGGCGCTGAAGCGATTCATCCCGGCTATGGTTTCCTGGCCGAAAACGCCGAGTTTGCCGCTGCCTGTGCCGCGGCGGGTTTGATTTTTGTCGGTCCGCCGGTTGCGGCGATTCGTGCCATGGGTTCGAAAAGCGCGGCCAAACTGATTATGCAGCAGGCCGGGGTGCCGCTGGTGCCGGGTTATCATGGCGACGACCAGTCGTTGCAAACCCTGCGTGCAGAGGCTGCCGAGATCGGCTATCCGTTGCTGGTGAAAGCCAGTGCCGGAGGCGGCGGCAAGGGGATGCGCGTGGTCCGCGATCCCGCCGAGCTGGATGCCGCCATCGAGGGCGCCAGGCGCGAAGCCGCGGCCAGTTTCGGCAATGATCAGCTGCTGCTCGAACGTTACCTGGAACAACCCCGTCACGTCGAGATTCAGGTCTTTGCCGACAGTCAGGGTCATGCCCTGCACCTGTTCGAACGTGATTGTTCGGTGCAGCGCCGCCACCAGAAAGTCCTTGAAGAAGCCCCGGCGCCCGGCCTGAGTGAAGAGTTGCGGCAAGCGATGGGAACGGCCGCGCTCACCGCCGCCAAAGCGATCGACTACGTCGGTGCCGGGACTGTCGAGTTCCTGCTCGATACCGATGGTTCCTTCTATTTTATGGAGATGAACACCCGCCTGCAGGTCGAACATCCGGTCACCGAAATGATCAGCGGTCAGGATTTGGTCGCCTGGCAGCTTCAGGTTGCCGCCGGAGGATCACTCCCCTGTCGCCAGGAGGAGCTGCGGATCAACGGCCACGCCATCGAGGCACGGATCTACGCCGAAGATCCGACGCGTGATTTTCTCCCCTCGATCGGTTTCCTGCAACATCTGCGTTTTCCGAGCGAAGATGTCCAGCTGCGCATCGACACCGGGGTCCGTCAGGGGGATGAGGTCAGCATCCATTACGACCCGATGATCGCCAAGCTGATCGTCTGGGATGTCGACCGGACAGCTGCGCTGCGGCGGCTGCGGCGCGCGTTGGAGCAGGTTGAGGTGGTCGGTGTTACCACCAACGTCAAGTTTCTGCTGGCCGTTGCCGGTCATGCCGAGTTTGCCGTCGGCAATTTTAATACCGGATTTATTGAACAACACCACGATGAGTTGATTCCTGCTGCCAGCCCGGCATCCGAACAGACGTTGATACTGGCCTGTCTCCATTTGTTGCTCAGTCGTGATGCCGATGCCCGGCAGTCGGCGGCCGATTCAACCGATCCTCATGCCCCCTGGAATCAGACCGGTGGCTGGCGGCTCAACGGCGACAATCATCACAGCCTCTGTTTTACTGACGGTGAAACCGATGTCCAGGTGACTGTGCATTACCGAACAGCGGGCTACCTGTTCGAACTCCCCTCCGCGACACTCGCCGTAACTGGTCAGTTCGACAACTCCGGGCGGTTACTGGCAACGATTGACGGTCGGCAACTGACTGCCTTGGTCGTGCGACGCGGGATGGAACTGAGCGTACTGTACGCCGGCAGCAGCCACCGGCTGATTCTGCACGATCCCTATGCCGAAGCCTTCGATCAGGAGGATGCCGGCGGCAGTTTGAACGCACCGATGCCGGGCAAGATCATCGCTGTGCTGGTCGAGGATGGAGCGCAGGTCAAGCGCGGTACGCCGCTGGTGATTCTCGAAGCGATGAAGATGGAGCATACCATCAACGCCCCCTGCGACGGCACGGTCATCCAGATGAACTATAAGGTCGGAGCGCTGGTCAATGATGGCGCACCCTTATTGGCCTTTGCCGCAGAGGAGGGGAGCTGACGATGAGACTGCCGAAACGGATCAAGATGGTTGAAGTCGGGCCGCGCGACGGCCTGCAGAACGAAGCCGCGATTGTCCCGACCGAGGTGAAGATCGCCCTGATCGACCGGCTCTCGGCAACCGGTCTGGCGGCGATCGAGGGTGCCAGCTTCGTCTCGCCGAAATGGATGCCGCAGATGGCCGACAGCACTGCGGTGATGAAGGGGATCAAGCGTCGTTCGGGGGTCAGCTACCCGGTTCTGGTGCCGAATCTGCAAGGCCTTGAGGCGGCTGTTGCCGCCGGTGCGGACGAGGTGGCGGTGTTCGGCGCGGCATCGGAATCCTTTTCACGCAAGAACATCAACTGTTCCATCGCTGCCAGTTTCGACCGTTTCGGCGAAGTCTGCGATGCCGCCCGCAAGCAGGGGTTGCGGGTACGCGGTTACGTCTCTTGCGCACTCGGCTGCCCCTACGAAGGGAATGTCGAACCGCAAGCCGTCGCTTGGGTCGCCGGGCGGATGATGGAACTCGGCTGCTATGAAATCTCTCTGGGCGACACCATCGGCGTCGGTACCCCGGGTAAGGCCCAGGCGATGATCGATGCGGTCGCGCAGAAGGTCCAGCTTGAGCGCCTGGCGGTCCATTTCCACGATACCTACGGCCAGGCGCTGGCAAATATCCTCGCGGTGATGGAACGCGGCATCGCGGTCATCGACAGCTCGGTCGCCGGTCTCGGCGGCTGCCCCTTTGCCGCAGGCGCCTCGGGCAATGTCGCCAGCGAAGATCTACTCTATATGCTCAAGGGGCTCAGTATCGAGACCGGTGTCGACTTGCAGGCGCTGGTCGAAGCGGGACGTTACATCTCCAGTTTTCTCGAGCGGCCATCCGGTTCGCGGGTGGCCAACGCCCTGGCCGGTCAGCCGGACGGCTCGAAGCTTGTGACAAAATAATCCCACTTATCGGTTGCATACATAAACGCACAACATGTCAGTACCTCGGCGAATGGCCTTGCGCTGCCCACTCCACGGACCGCATGAAACCATCCCTGGAGCTTGGCTGTCGCCATCCCGGTGCCAGGCAACTTTTCCGTGGGTAACCCGAGGCCACCGAGCTGAACAGTTACGAAACAAAACGCAGCAAGCTTACCTCTGCAGTTCTGTTCCAACTCCGATCCCTTGCTCAGGTTCCCTTCTCCAGAACTCTGGTGACCGCCTTTCCCACCCACGCAACAGGTCAGCCCGTTCCGCAGCGCTGAGCCGGGGGGTAAATAACGCATCCCGCTGCCAATGGCTGGTGATATCGCTCAGCGACTCGAATAGTCCCAACTGGACTCCCGCCAGGTAGGCAGCCCCGAGGGCGGTGGTTTCGGTCACCTGTGGGCGTTCAACCGGTACATCCAACAAATCAGCCAGAAATTGCAGGAACCAGTCGTTGGCGACCATGCCGCCATCAACCCGCAATGTCATTGAGCCGGCTTCACTGTCTCGCTTCATCGCTGCCATCAGGTCATAGGTCTGATAGCCGACCGATTCCAGGGTGGCGCGGACGATTTCGGCAATCCCGGTATCGCGGGTCAAGCCGAAGATCGCCCCGCGGGCCTGCGGATCCCAGTGCGGAGCGCCCAAGCCGGTAAACGCGGGGACCAGATAAACACCGCGATTGGAATCAAGCCGCTGCGCCAAACCTTCTGTTTCGCTTGCAGAGTCGATCAATTTGAGCCCATCGCGAAGCCACTGGATGGCGGCTCCGGCAACAAAAATGGAGCCTTCGATGGCGTAGCTGGTCTGGCCGTTTACCCGATAGGCAACGGTGGTCAGCAGGCGATTTTGCGAGCGATATGCTTTTTCCCCGGTGTTCAGCAAGACAAAGCAGCCGGTGCCGTAAGTGCTTTTAATCATCCCCGGCTCGAGGCAGGCCTGGCCGATGGCGGCCGCCTGCTGGTCGCCGGCAACGCCCCCGATCGGCATGGTCCGGCCGAACAGCTGGGCCTCTGTTGCGCCGAAATCGGCAATACAATCCTTGACCTCGGGCAACAGGGACGCCGGGACGCGGAACAGATCCAGCAACGACTGATCCCACTGTTGTGAATGGATATTGAACAGCAGGGTTCGTGATGCGTTGGTTGCATCGGTTGCGTGGACCTTGCCGCCGGTCAAGCGCCAGAGCAGAAAACTGTCGATGGTGCCGAACGCCAGCTGGCCTTTTTCCGCCCTGGCCCGCGCATCCTCAACATGATCGAGAATCCAGGTCAGCTTGGTGGCCGAAAAATAGGGATCGAGCAGCAGCCCGGTCGCTTCTGCGACCTGCTCTTCATGGCCGGCAGATTTCAGTTCGGCACAGTCAGCGGCGGTGCGACGATCCTGCCAGACGATGGCATTGTAGAGCGGCTTGCCGGTCTGCCGGTCCCAGACCAGGGTCGTTTCACGTTGGTTGGTAATGCCGATTCCAACGACCTCGATGCCGGTTTCGCCGGCTTGCTGCAGGGTCTGGCGACAGACCGCGAGCACCGATTGCCAGATCTCTTCCGGGTCATGCTCGACCCAACCATCCTGCGGATAGATCTGTTTGAATTCCTGCTGGGCAAGCGCGACACAGTGCCCGCTCTGGTCAAAAATCATCGCCCGGGAACTGGTTGTCCCCTGGTCGATAGCGAGGATATGGCGTCCACTCATAAAGGCCTCCTGTAACTCCAGGGTAACTATAGAGCGCAGCAACGCCGCCAGGGTGCCGAAGGCGGGATGTGCTACAAGTTACAACGCTGGTTTAATTACCACAAATCCATAATCACTGAATAGCGAAAAATATCAAGGTTCAGAATGTTCGTAAGTGAAAAATAAATCGCTATTTTACTTGTCAAATGAACAATTATTGTTGTAAGAACTATCTTTGATCAGCAGCAGAACATTGTTATCCTCTGGCCAGTCCGGTTTTCGCATGAATCAGCGACAACAGAAAATTCTGCTTCTCGTTCAACAGCAGGGCTTCGTTACGATCGAAACCCTGGCGCAACAGTTCAAGGTTACCCCGCAAACCATCCGTCGCGACATCAACACCCTTTGCGACCAGCAATTGCTCACCCGCTATCATGGCGGAGCCGGGCTCTCCTCCAGTGTCGAAAATGTTGAGTACGCAACCCGCCAGGTCATGCATCTGGAAGAAAAGCGCAGCATCGCCGCGATGACTGCACGGCAAATCCCTGACCGGGCGTCGATCTTTATCAACATCGGCACCACGACTGAGGAAGTTGCCAAAGCATTACAAAATCATAGCGGATTGCGGATTATTACCAACAACCTGAATGTTGCGGTGATTCTGCGCAGCAACCCCAGTTTTGAAATCATTATAGCAGGGGGCGCTGTCCGGCAGTGGGATGGCGGTATCACCGGCGAAGCAACCATTGATTTTATCCGCCAGTTCAAGGTCGATTTCGGCATCATCGGTATTTCCAGTATTGATGCGGATGGCACCCTGCTCGACTTTGACTATCACGAAGTCCGGGTTGCCCAGGCGATTATCGAAAATTCTCGGCAGGTTTATCTGGTGGCCGACCAGAGTAAGTTCGAACGTTGTGCGATGGTCCGGCTCGGCAGCATCGGTCAGGTTGACGCCCTGTTTACCGACCAGCCGCCCCCGCAGCACATTCGGCAGCTTCTTAGCGAAGCTAACGTTGTCGTCCATACCGCCGGGATGCCCGAACGAAAAACGCAACGTCCCGCAGAGTCAACCTAAAACGAGGAAAACTGTTTCATGGCCATGGTGATTCAAAATGTCAGCAAACGGGTCGCGAATGAATGTCATATCGATGATATTTCACTCCAGCTTGAACCGGGCACCTTCAACGTTCTGCTCGGCCGGACGCTGTCGGGTAAAACCAGCCTGATGCGGCTGCTGGCCGGGCTGGATAAACCGACGCAGGGACGAATCCTGATGAATGGTCGGGATCTGACCGGCGTGCCGGTGCGCAAGCGCGACGTGGCGATGGTCTATCAGCAGTTTATCAACTATCCCTCGATGAGCGTTTACCAAAATATCGCATCGCCGTTGCGGCTGGCCAAGGTTGCCGCTGCCGAGATCGATCGCAAGGTCCGTGAAGTTGCCGAGATGCTGCGGATTGACAACCTGCTCGAGCGGCTGCCGGTAGAGCTGTCGGGCGGTCAGCAGCAGCGTACCGCCATTGCCCGCGCGCTGGTCAAGGATGCCGAGCTGTTGCTGCTGGACGAGCCGCTGGTGAATCTGGATTACAAGCTGCGCGAAGAATTGCGCGCGGAAATGCGAGAAATCTTCAAACGGCGCGATTCGATCGTCGTCTACGCCACCACCGAACCCCCGGAAGCTTTGGCGCTGGGCGGCAATACCGCCGTGCTCTATGAGGGGCGCCTGGAGCAGTTCGGCCCGACGGTTGAGGTTTATCAACATCCGCAGACCTCGCGGATTGCCCAGGCGTTCAGTGATCCGGCGATGAATATTGTCGCGGGTACTGTCGACGCAGGAAGTCTCCGTCTGGGAGAGGCCAGGCAGGTTCCGCTGCAGCAGCACTTGCGCGGTCTGGCCCCCGGTAATTACCGCTTCGGCATGCGCGCCAACCATCTGCAATTACAGCGCAACAGCGCTGCGGATATCGAATTTCAAACCAGTATCGGGCTCGCTGAGATCAGCGGCTCGGAAACCTTTGTTCACGTTGTTCACAATGGCGATGCCTGGACGGTTCAGCAACCGGGCATTCATCAGTATCAACTGGATCAACAGCTCCAGGTTTATGTAGATCCGGCGCGGCTGTACGTTTTCGACCTTACCGACCAGCTGGTTGTTTCCCCCGATAACGCTTCACGACAACTGACCTGAAAGCAGCGGCCATGGCACGAATCAATTTACACCGACTGGCTCACTCCTATCTTGCCCAGCCGGCCGACGAGACCGATTATGCGCTACGCAAAATGGAGCATGTCTGGGAAGATGGCAAAGCCTATGCCCTGCTGGGCCCCTCCGGTTGCGGCAAAACCACCCTGTTGAACATCATTTCCGGCTTAGTCCAACCCTCGGAAGGGCAGGTCCTGTTCGACGGCCGGGATGTTACCGACTTGCCTCCTCAGGAGCGTAATATCGCTCAGGTTTTTCAGTTTCCGGTGGTCTACGACACTATGAGTGTTTATGATAATCTGGCCTTCCCGCTGCGCAACCGCAAGCTGCCGGAGCCGGCGATCCGCGAACGTGTCGAAGAGATTGCCGAGATGCTGGAACTGCAGGAGGTGCTGCACAAACGCGCGGCCAACTTAAGCGCCGATGCCAAGCAAAAAATTTCCCTCGGCCGGGGCCTGGTACGCAGTGATGTTGCCGCGATTCTGTTTGACGAACCGCTGACCGTTATCGACCCGCACCTTAAACTGCTGTTGCGGCGCAAGCTGAAACAGATCCACGGTCGCTTCAAGTTGACGATGGTTTACGTCACCCATGATCAATTGGAGGCACTGACCTTTGCCGACCAGGTGGTGGTGATGAACCAAGGGCAGGTCATGCAGATCGGTACCCCGCAGGATCTCTTTGAGAATCCGCAACATACCTTTGTCGGCTACTTCATCGGCAGCCCGGGGATGAATTTTTTACCCTGCCGGATGCAGAACGGCAGCGCTGCGGTCGGGGATCGGCAGATCCTGGTCGCTAACGGCAGCGAAAAGCTCAAGGGTGACTTCGAGCTGGGCATCCGTCCCGAATTTCTGAAACTTCATCCCCAAGAAGTTCCGGGGAGCCATCCGGTTGCCATCCAAGGGGTGGAGGACCTGGGTAATTGCAAAATAGTTACGGTCCACTTTGCCGAGCAGAGCCTCAAGGTCAAACTTTCGGAAGACCAGCAGGTTCCGGTAGAACGCGGATTTCTGGAATTTCAGCCGCAATGGATCAGAATTTATGCCGCCGGGCAACTGGTCGAAATCGCTGTGCAGCAACCTGTGGATCTGGAGCCTGGACAATGAAAAAATGGCAAGATAACAAAGCCTGGTTCATGGTCATCCCGGTATTTCTGGTCGTGGCCGTATCCGCCATCCTGCCGCTGATGACGGTCGTCAACTACTCGCTGCAGGATATCTTCGGCCCTGACCAGCGGGTCTTTGTCGGCATTGAATGGTATCAGGAGGCGTTGACCGACCCACGGCTGCATGCCGCGCTCAAGCGCCAGTTGCTGTTCTCCTCGCTGGTGCTGCTGATTGAAATCCCGCTGGGCATTCTGATTGCTCTGATGATGCCGAAACGAGGTTGGGCCGCTTCACTCAGCCTGGTGCTGGTGGCGCTGCCGTTACTGATCCCATGGAATGTTATCGGCACCATCTGGATCATTTTCATGCGCCCCGATATCGGTCTTCTGGGTGCGGCGATCAACGGTCTCGGCATTCCCTTCGATCATACCGCGGCGCCTTTTGACGCCTGGGTTACTGTACTTATGATGGAGGTCTGGCACTGGACGCCGTTGGTGGTTTTGCTCGCCTATGCCGGGCTGCAAGCGATCCCCGAGGCCTATTTTCAGGCCGCCCGCATCGACGGCGCGTCAACCTGGGCTACGTTCCGCTACATTCAGCTGCCGAAAATGCGCGGCGTGCTGACCATTGCCGTGCTGCTGCGCTTCATGGACAGCTTCCTGATCTACGCTGAGCCCTTTGTCTTAACCGGCGGTGGACCCGGTAACTCAACGACATTTTTGTCGATCTACCTGGTCAAACTGGCGGTCGGTCAGTTCGACCTGGGTCCGGCGGCAGCCTTCTCGATGATCTATTTCCTGATCGCCCTGCTGTTCTGCTGGTTGTTCTATCAGGCCCTGCTGAAGGTCGGAACGGGAGATAAGTCATGAAGTTCCAGAAGAGAACCATCGGGCTGATTATCTATTTCATCCTGCTGCTTTTGCCGATCTACTGGATGCTGAACATGTCACTGCGGACCAATGCCGACATCCTCAGCGTATTTTCCTTTTACCCGCAAGAGCCGACCATCGACAACTATCTGAAAATTTTCACTGACAAGTCCTGGTACTCGGGCTACCTGAACAGTATTTACTACGTCAGTATGAACGTTGTAATCTCCCTGTTGACAGCGCTCCCGGCCGCCTATGCGTTTTCGCGCTACAGCTTTCTTGGTGACAAACACCTGTTTTTCTGGCTGCTGACCAATCGGATGGCGCCACCGGCGGTTTTTCTGCTGCCGTTCTTCCAGCTCTACTCAACCTTCGGCCTGATCGATACCCATTTTGCCGTAGCGCTCTCTCACTGCCTGTTCAATGTGCCGCTGGCAGTCTGGATTCTGGAAGGTTTTATGTCGGGAATCCCGCGGGAAATCGATGAGATGGCCTATATCGACGGGTACAGTTTTCCACGCTTCTTCCTGACCATCTTCACGCCGCTGATCCGTACCGGAATCGGCGTCACGGCGTTTTTCTGTTTCATGTTTTCCTGGGTTGAACTGCTGCTGGCCAGAACCTTGACGACCACGGCAGCAAAGCCGATCGCTGCAACCATGACGCGGACCGTCAGCGCTTCAGGGCTGGATTGGGGATTACTGGCGGCGGCCGGCATCCTGACGATTGTACCGGGCGCGCTGGTGATCTATTTCGTACGTAACCACCTGGCCAAGGGCTTTGCCCTCGGTCGGGTTTAACGGGAGGGTTGTGATGTCTCTGAAATGGATGGCCTGGACCCTGCCGACAGCAATCTTCTTTATCACCATCGCTTGCTTGCTGGTGGCGATGACGGTCTGGCAAATCAAAGCTCCCAGTATTGAACGCAAGGGTTTTTTGCCGATCGCCACCACTCCGGGTGATCGTCTGTTTATCGGTCTGCTCAGCAGCGCCTTTATCCATCTGGCCTGGATCGGCCTGACCAGTTTAAATCTCTGGATCGCTTTTGTGCTTGCGCTGATCTGGATGATTGTTTTGATGCGTTGGGGTTAGTGCCGCGTCAACGACAAACTGACGCATCCAACTTGTTCTTTTCCGCGCCAGCTTCGTTATGTCTTGAGCCACGTAGTTACAACTATGCAACTCAAGACATGCCTTGCCGGCACAAAAAATAACGGCGTTGAATTACGTCATTTCAGCATTGACGTGACACTAGAACTCTTACATGAGTTCCTCATTGTTTGGTGTTCAGGACCTTCGCACCGGCACTGAGACTCGGGAAACCGGGTATATTAATGGGGGTCCGCAGGAAGGAGGAGAGATGATGGCAGGTGCAATCCGCAGGCAAAAATCACCCGTGGGACGGTTGATCGGTCTCACCGCTGCTTTGTTGATGTTCTTCACGACATCGGCAAGTGCAGATCTGGCCGCAGCAAAGAAATGGGTCGATAGCGAATTTCAGCCTTCGACCCTTTCAAAAGCTGAACAGTTGCAAGAGATGGAATGGTTTATCAATGCCGCCAAGCCCTTCAAGGGGATGAAGATCAAGGTTGTTTCCGAGACCATTCCGACCCACGAGTACGAGTCAAAGGTACTCACCAAGGCCTTTCAGGAGATCACCGGAATCGAAGTCGTCCACGATCTGATTCAGGAAGGTGACGTCATTGAGAAACTGCAGATTCAGATGCAGTCGGGTGAAAATGTCTTTGATGCCTACATCAACGACTCCGACCTGATCGGCACCCACTATCGCTATGGCTACGTGGTTAACCTGACCGACTGGATGGCCGGTGAAGGCAAAGATGTGACCCTGCCGACTCTCGATATTGATGATTTCATGGGCAAATCGTTCACCACCGCCCCGGACGGCAAGCTTTACCAACTGCCTGACCAGCAGTTTGCCAACCTTTACTGGTTCCGTTATGACTGGTTTAACCGTGCCGACTTCAAGGCACAGTTCAAAAAACTCTATGGCTACGAGCTGGGGGTTCCGGTCAACTGGTCCGCCTATGAAGATATTGCTGAGTTCTTCAGCGAGCATGTCCGTGAAATTGATGGGAAAGCGGTCTATGGTCACATGGATTACGGTAAAAAAGCTCCCGATCTCGGCTGGCGCTTTACCGATGCCTGGCTGTCGATGGCCGGTGCCGGCGATAAAGGGATCCCGAATGGCAAACCGGTAGATGAATGGGGTATCCGGGTCGATGAAAACAACCGTCCGGTCGGTTCCAGCGTCAGCCGCGGCGGTGCCACCAACGGCCCGGCAGCAAAGTATTCGTTGCGCAAATATATGGAGTGGTTGCGCAAGTATGCTCCTCCCGGCGCTCTCGGTATGGACTTTTACCAGTCGCTGCCGAGCCTGGCAAAAGGTAATGTCGCCCAGCAGATTTTCTGGTACACCGCCTTTACCGCATCGATGGTCGAAGGGGGAACCCCGGTGGTCAATGCGGACGGCACCCCGAAATGGCGGATGGCTCCGTCACCGCACGGCCCCTACTGGGAAGAAGGGATGAAGCTCGGCTATCAGGATGCCGGCTCTTGGACCCTGTTTAAAAGCACCCCGGTAAAGCGGCGTAAGGCCGCCTGGTTGTTCGCGCAATTCTGCGTCGCCAAAACCGTCTCGCTGAAGAAGACCCATGTCGGTCTGACGCCGATTCGTGACAGCGACATTAACCATGTGTCGTTCACCAAACGTGCGCCGCAACTTGGCGGACTGGTCGAATTCTACCGCAGCCCGGCCCGCGTTGCCTGGACGCCGACTGGAACCAATGTTCCTGATTATCCGAAACTTGCCCAGCTCTGGTGGCAGAATATCGGCGAAGCGGTCGCCGGTGAAGTGACGGTCGATACCGCCATGGATAACCTGGCTCGCGAGCAGGACAAGGTTCTCAAACGGATCGCCCGGAGTAAAGCCCAGGGAGATATGGGGCCGAAACTGAACAAAGAGCGGGATGAGGCTTACTGGCTGAATAAGCCCGGCTCACCGAAAGCGAAACTTGCCAACGAAAAACCGCAGGGCGAGACGGTTAATTATGATGACCTGATCAAAGCCTGGCGTGAAGGTAGAGTTCGTTGATTGTCACTGTTGATATTTGAAAACCTGGCCTTTAGCAATTGAGGCCAGTATCCGAAGAACAGCCTTCAGGGGCTCGGGTTGCTAACCCCGGCCCCTGATTTTTCTACAGGATTCAATCGCGGGACCGCTGCGGTGGAGAGGCGAGTATGGCCAGACAGCAAAACTTACAGCAGCTGCAAGATGGCAGCGTTTTTGACCTGCTGGTTATCGGCGGCGGTGCTACCGGCTGCGGGGTTGCGCTGGATGCGGCAAGCCGCGGTCTGAAGGTCGCACTGATTGAAAAGAATGATTTTGCCGAAGGGACCAGCAGTCGCAGTACCAAGCTGGTGCACGGCGGGGTTCGTTACCTGGAGATGGCGGTGAAAAAGCTCGATCGCGTCCAGTACAACCTGGTCAAAGATGGTCTGCGTGAACGCTATGTGCTGTTAAAAAATGCGCCACACCTGTCGAACCGCCTTGCCCTGGTCACCCCGCTGTATCGCTGGATCGACGTCCCTTATGTTTTTACCGGCCTCAAGCTCTACGACATCCTTTCCGGAAAACGCAATATCGGTCGCAGTCGCCTGTTAAGTCGCAAGGAAGTTCTGCGTCGTTTTCCGACCGTGAAAGCCGCCGGGCTGAAAGCCGGAGTACTCTATTATGACGGCCAGTTTAACGATGCACGGATGGCCCTGTCACTGGCCTTAACCGCAGAACGACAGGGTGCAACCATTGTCAACCATGTGGCGGCCACCGGACTTTTCAAGGAAAATGGAAAAATCGTCGGAGCGGAGCTGATCGATTCTTTGAGCGGCGCAACCTGGCAGTTGCGAGCCAAAGGAGTGATCAATGCAGCCGGGCCGTTTGCCGATCAGATCAGGCAGATGGACAACCCTGCTGCGACAAAAATCCTTTCGGCCAGCAGCGGCATCCATATCGTACTGGATAAACGTTTCGCCCCGCCCGACACCGGCCTGATGATTCCGCAAACCGAAGATGGCCGGGTGCTGTTTGTGTTGCCCTGGGAAAATCACGCCCTGGTCGGTACCACCGACGAACCGGCAGAGCTCAGCGAGCATCCGCAACCCCTGGCAGCAGAGGTCGATTATCTGTTGCGCCACCTCAGCCGTTATTTCAACCTGCAGGTCGAAAAATCGGATATCAAGGCCGTCTGGTCAGGACTGCGACCGCTGGTCTCCGATCCCAAGGCAACCGATACAGCAAAACTGGCCCGCGACCATGTGCTTGAAGAGAGTCCTGACGGCCTGCTGACGATCGCCGGCGGCAAATGGACAACCTATCGAAAAATGGCCCTGGATACCGTGGATTATGCGCTCAAGCAGTTCAACCTGTCCGCACCGAAGCCGACCTGTCAGACCGAGCATCTGCCGATTATCGGTGCTGCCGACTATGACGAAAAAGGCGATCTTGAGTTGACTAGAAATTATGGCCTTGCCGCCGACATTGCCAGCTATCTGCAGCGAACCTACGGCGATCAGGCCGAGCAGGTTGCGAAATTGGCCGAAGCCGGTTACGGCGCGCGACTGGTCGACGATCACCCGGTTCTGGAAGCGGAAGTCCTCTATGCTGTGCGCCATGAACTGGCCGAACGGGTGATCGATGTTCTGGCCCGGCGGCTGCCGCTGGCACTGCTCGACAGTGAGGCAGCCAGGCGGACAGTTCCCAGAGTGCTGGAACTGATGGCCAAAGAGCTGGATTGGGACCAGCAACGCTGCGCAGAAGAAAGCCAGTTGTCGGAAAAGCGTTTGACGGAAGCACTTTAAATTGTAGTCACTCTAACTTGATCTGACAGTCATTGTCAGATTTCGTCACGAGCAAAATGTCTGTTTACCTCTTTTCAAAACTTCTTTAGATCTCTGCGAACCATATCTGGTAGGGCTTTTGCAGAAAATACAGCGGACTTAAGGGATGGCGACGGAGGAGCAGGTAGTCTTTCACGACTTCTAAGTTTCGATAATCGCGACCGGCCGAGTGTTTTGCTTTGCAGGGTGTCTGAGAATCGCTGCTGCTTGCCTGAACAGTCGCTTCGATATATGTTGGTCCAATTTTAGGAACATTATTGGGGTGCCAGGAAAAGCTGTGGCTAATCGCCAACCTGGTATATGTCGGGTGGCCTTCTGCGGCAGGCTCTTCAGAGTCGAGGAGACATTAAGGAAATTCCATCTCAGGCCTGCGACGCTTCGCTGATCTGTCAACTCGGGGTAATGAAATAAATGAACCAGCTAACCACCTTCGACTCACGCTACGATTTTATCGAGCTCGACAGAACATTCTATGTGCTGTCAAAAGATGACTGCGAAAACGACGATATAGATTATAGCCGTGATGTGTCAACACTTTTCCGGACACAAGATTACGCAGCTTCTTGCATCATCTCAAAGACCAGCGGGGCCTCATATCTGTTAGAAGAATGCAGCCGCTGGCGATTGTAGAATACTTCGATGTACTCGAATATTGTAGCCC
>JAJRQI010000020.1 GCA_024280335.1 Deltaproteobacteria bacterium | reverse complement strand
AGATTCCAGTGAGAGGCCCAGTTTGTCCCGCCCGAGGTCATTGCCTCAACGTTCTTGATCGGGCTCTTCTCGCCGCTGGCTACTTCAGGATATTTTGCTATCTCCTGAAATAGCCAGAATCGAAGTGTTCGTTGCGTTTCAGGACGGACAGGGGGACGTTCATAAGAATATAAGTTGCGATCCCCCATGTCTGCTGCTATCCTTCTCCCATGCCTCGCCAAGCTCGTATTGACGCCCCCGGCGCTCTGCACCACATTATCTGTCGTGGTATTGAGCGTAAGCCGATCTTTCGCACCGATGCCGACCGTGACGATTTTGTCTTCCGGCTTGAAACTATTCTTGCGGCCACTGAGACAAGTTGCTACGCCTGGGCGCTGATCCCCAATCATTTTCATCTGCTGCTGCAAACCGGCCCGACCCCTATCAGTACGGTGATGCGTCGTCTGCTGACCGGCTACGCGGTGGCTTTCAACCTCCGCCACAAGCGCAGCGGCCATCTGTTTCAAAATCGCTATAAATCGATCATCTGTCAGGACGAGCTTTACCTGTTTGAGCTGATCCGCTATATCCACCTTAATCCCCTGCGGGCCGGGCTGGTTGCTTCATTGGACGATCTGGCGCTTTATCCCTATTGTGGGCATCGACAATTGTTGGGGCTGAACAATCCAGGAGCACTGGCGGTTGATGAGATTTTGGGCTATTTCGGCAAGCGTGAGAGGGCTGCGCGGAAGAAGTATCTTGGTTTTGTTGCTGATGGCGTCGAGCAGGGGCAACGTCCCGAACTGTCCGGTGGCGGGTTGATTCGCAGTTTGATCGGTGTCGGACAAAAGAGCGTTACCTCTGGGGATTTGCCTTTGAGCGATGCGCGGATTCTGGGTGACGGGGATTTTGTCGCTGCCGTGCTGGCACAAGCCGATGAGCAGGTAGCAGCCAGAGAGTCTTATCGCATGGCTGGTTTCGGTCTGGATCAACTGGCGGAAGTGGTTGCGACTACGCTTCAGGTTGATGTTGCCGAAGTTTTCGCCCGAGGCAAACAACCACAACGGGTGAGGGCGCGCAGTCTTTTCTGCTTTTGGGCGGTGCGAGAGTTGGGCTGCACCGCAACTTCGTTGGCCACGCGGCTTGGCATCAGCCAACCGGCTGTGAGCCTGTCGGTGCAGCGCGGGGAACGATTGGCGGCAGAGCAGGATTATAAGTTGTCGGGTTTAAGAAACTTATGAACTTATGAACGTCCCCGTCGACGTGCGTCGACGCCCTGAAAAGCTAATGTTGTGTCCTTATCAATAGTTGCGAGTTGCCGACTAAATCAACAGCGCACTCCACCAGGCGAAAAGTATGAAAAATAGCGTGGCAAGCGCCAGAATTTGGTTGGTTTTCTGATTAATCCGCCCACTCCTGTCTGTAAAGAATCCCGTCACCAGCCCTAACCCTATCCCGAAAATAAACCCGAACAGGTGTGCCCCGATATCGGTATTCTCTCCACCGGCGCCGAGCAGTGCCAATAATCCCAACGCTGCGGCCACCGGCAGCGGCCAACGATGGCGTAAATTGTGGCGGTAGCGAATGCTGTTGAGCGCGGCCAGCAGGCCGACGGCAGCGAAAACTGCAGTGGAGGCGCCGATGGAGCGGTGATCGGGATTTTGGACAATGGCGTTGGCCAGGTTGCCGAGGACGCCGCCGGCAAGCACCAGGCTCCAACCGAGTCCGGAGCCGAGATCGCGACAGAGGCGGGTGATGAAGATACCGCCGACGACAATATTGCCGAACAAATGGATGCCGCCGGAATGCAGGGTCAGGGCGGTGACCAGACGCCACCACTGGCCGTCGAGGATTTTACCGGCGTGCGCGTTGCCGAGAGCGTACCAGTCAACCGGGCGGTGGCCGAACAGGGTGATCTGCTGCTGGGTCAGGATGTGAAAAAGTCCGAGTGCGATCAGCACCCAGATAGTCGTAGCGGTATTCTCTTGCTGCGGTTGTTCAACCGGCAGTGGTGGTGGCCAGTTGCGGTTTTCCTCTTCATAAACGCGCAATTCTTCGCAGGCCGCTTCGAAGTGAGCAGTCGGTACCAGCAGTTGCCTGTTTGCTTGGTGCTGTTCAGTTCTGCAGGGGATCTGTCGCGCCTGTAACACCAGCGCCCAATTGTGCAGTTTGCGCTTCGACAGGCGTTGTCGGCTCAAGCCATCCCTGAGCTCTGGTGGAATCGTGCGCCATTGTTGTTGATCGATAGCTATCTGCGGATCGCTTTCCATGTCGGCTATCTTTACAGAAGTTGGTTGTCAGGTCATCAGAGAACTGCTACTAAAGGGAGACTTTGTTGCTGCCTGCCGGATGCTTTAGATGACCGTTATCGATCTCGCCCGCAAACTGAATCTCTGGAGACAAATCACCACTGCCATCAATGCGGTATTACCGGCTGCGGCGGCTGGCGAACTGTTGCCGCGTTTGGCCGAACTGCCGGTTACGCAAAGCCGGGCAACCCGCAGTTTGGGCGTTTATGTCTCCAGACTGGGTGAGCCGGTCTGTATCCGCCTGCAGTTTGCTCAGGAGTTGGAGAATTTGAGGGAAACCTTTCTCCACGAACTTTCGCATTGTTGCGACCATCTCTGCAACCAGCCGGGCAAGCGTTATCGCCGCGCCCACGGGCCGCACTGGCAGCAGTGGGCAACATTGCTGGGGGCAACGCCGCAACGATGCGGCAGCAGTGCCGCACTGGAAAAACTCTATCTGCAACGGTTGAAGCTGGTGGCCGTTTGCCGGCAGTGTGGAACCGAATTCCGTCGCACCCGGCGGTTGAATCGTCGCCGAAAATATTTTCATTCCGATTGCGGTGGGACCTTGCGATTGATTTGAATGACTTTTTCGGTAATAAATCTCACTGGCGCGAGAAATTGGTCGAATGTCGGGTATGCTTGACGTGAAACTATTTCGTCGACAGGAGGTCTGCTATGCGTTCGATATTTTTTATTGCCCTGTTCTGCTTGTTTTTTGCGCCCCTTTCTCTGGCCGCTGATGGCGTTGTGACGGTCAAAAGTGCGCACGATGTTAAAACCACCGCGGATCGCTTGGAGGGGGCTTTACTGAAAAAGGGGATGACGGTGTTTGCTCGGGTCGATCATGCCGCCGGGGCCGAATCTGTCGGTCTGAATTTGCGGCCGACTGAATTGGTGATTTTTGGTAATCCGAAAGTCGGTACGCTGCTGATGCAGTGCCAGCAGTCGGTGGCGATCGATTTGCCGCAAAAAGCGCTGATTTGGCAGGGGGAAGATGGTCAGGTTTGGTTGACGTACAATGACCCGCGGTATCTGGCCACGCGGCATGGTTTGAACGATTGCGCAGCACAGGTGACGAAGAAAATTGCTGCGGTGTTGGCAAAGTTTTCCAGGGCAGCGACGGTGCCCTGAAAGGATCGAGATGAGAATTATTCTTCGAGTAGTTTGTTAAGCTTGACCAGTTTTTCCTCAATCGCCCTGTTGATCTCTTTTTTACCGAACATCCAGGTCAGCTGACCGATCATCAGGGTGACATCCGCCAATTCGTCGATCACCGCCTGCGCATCGATCTTTCCCCGGCGGAAGTGTTTGAGCGCCGCAATCAGCTCTGCGCACTCTTCAACCGCCTGATCGTACTGGGCCTCCTCTCCCCATTTGTCGAGTGTTGCCTGATAGATCTCTTCACGTTGCATGGAATTGTCCTGTTGTGCTTGCTTGTCTTGGAGCCGAGAGTTAAGTGGTTTTGAACGAAAGGGCTGTCAGACGCGGTCCGACTTGTCCCGTTGTAAAAACAGGGCAAGCTTCTCATCGACCAGGGTCAAGTGCTCCATCATCTTGTCTCGCGCCAGTTCCGGATCGCGGGCGGCGATCGCTTCCATGATCTCCCGGTGATGGTTGAGCAGCAGTTCGATGTAACCCTCTTTACTGTAGAATTCACTCAGCGCCACCATGATGGTGGCTTGAAAGAGGGTTTGGATGGTGTCGAGAATATGCACCTGCAGGGTGTTGTGCGAGGCTGCGGTGATCGTCAGGTGGAACTGAAAATCGATTTCTGCGTCCCAGCCGCCGCTTTTTGCCTGTTCAACCATGATTGCGTACAGTTCGCGAAGCCTTTCGATGTCTGAATCCTCGGCCCGCTTGGCCGCCAGATAGGCGGACCAGGTCTCCAGGCCGATACGAACTTCAGTCAGGGCGTGAAGCATCCGCGGATCACGTTGTTCCACCATGCTGGCCAGGGGGTCGGCCATGGTGACGTCGGCCAAAGAGCGGACATAAGTGCCGCCGCCCTGTCGCGACTCAAGAAAACCCATCGCCTCAAGGACCATAATCGCTTCGCGGACCGACGGCCGGCTGACACCGAGAAAAGAGGCCAGTTCGCGCTCGGAAGGAATTTTTTGGCCAGGTTTCAGGTCGCCGCGCGAGATCAATTCCTTGATCTGGTTGACGATTTCTTCTGACAGTTTTTTCGGGCGGATCGGTTTGAAGACTGTGGCCATAGATTCCTCCAAGGTTTATGGTAAGACCTTTTACCATAGCTGTTGGCAGGAAAACAAGTGAAGAGCACGGCAAAGGCTTGAAGCCAGCAGGTATCTGACGTGCTTTTGCAGGGAGGTTCCAGGTTGTTGGGGTCATCGACGCAAGGGTCTGACCAACCCCCTGGAAGGCTGTCGGACCGCTTTCTAGTTTTTCTCTTTGTGGCTGCGCTTGTATTTTTTGAACCAGGCCTGAAAGTCTACTTCTTCGCGCTCCATTTCGAAGGCGTTGACCAAACCCCTCGCCAAAGAAACTGCTACCGCTCGATTGCGCAGGTTGAAGGAGTCTCCATACTTGTCGCAGTGGAACTGTTCCTGATCGATCCCCAGTTTGTTGTAGAGCGAATTGAGCCGGCTCTGGACCCCGCGCCTGGAGAGATAGCGTCTTTGCGCGATCAGGTTGTCGGTCAGACCGAGGGAAATGTCGAGCAGCGCTTCGTATTCAATGTCGGACAGGGCGGTCAAACTGTGGCCGGTGCGTCCCTGAACCTTGCGCACCTCGGGGTCGATCCAGCACTGTTCGTCGATCAGCACGGTGCGGATGGCCGAGGCGATCTTTTCCCGTGAATTTGATTTGAGAATGTATCCGTAGACGGTTTCCGGCGGGACAATCTTTGCCAGTGCGCGGACGTACATCTCATCCTTGAACTGACTCCAGAGGACGATCCGTGCATCCGGCTGGATTTCCCACAGGTTGCGGGCGAAATCGATCCCGTTCATCTCCGGCATCTGGATGTCGCTGATCACCAGCGGGCTTTTGCGGGTTTTTCCCAATTCGAGTGCCGCCTCGCCGTTGGGGGCGCGAGTAATCCGAAAGTCTACGTCGATTTCACTGAGCAGCTGTTCGAGAAATTCATAATCTTTCGGATTGTCTTCGGCGATCAGAATGTCCAGGATCATGGCAATCCTCCAAAGTCAGGGGAGTGGCAGTGTCAGCTCAAAGCGGGTGCCGCTGGAAAAACGCGAATCCCGCCAAACGACTTCAGCGCCGATGGCGCGAGCTCGTTCACGGATATTGTTCAGACCTCGGCCGTTGCTGGACCGGTTGTCCTGACTGAAGCCGGAACCGTTGTCTTCTACTGATAGGACCAGAATTTTTTCGCGGACCTCAAGATTGACTTCGTAGCGACTGGCCGCGGCATGTTTGATGACGTTCTGGATTGCCTCGATAAGAATCCGATAGAGGGCCAACTGGTGCAGGCGCTCAAGCTTCAGTACAGTAACCCGCGGATCGATATAGAAATGATATTCCGGCAACTCATCATTGCAACAGTGCCGATCGAGATGAGCCTCGATCGCGGCCCCGAGACCCAGGATATCCAGGGTTTGCGGGTGCAGATTGTTCATGATATCACGCAGATTGCTGATGGCGCGATTCAGGTCCTGCTCCAGAGTCATGACGCTGCGAGTGGTTTCATTGTCCTGTGACTTTGCCGACAGGCTTTGCAGGCCGCGCAGTACGCCGGAAAGATCGGCCAGCGACTGATCGTGCAGATCCATTGCAATGCGCCGCCGCTCTTCTTCGGCCCCTTCGAGCAGCTTTTCGGTGCCGACCACGTTGATCAGGCGTTTGGTCATGCGGTTGATCGACAGTGCCAACGCATCAAGTTCATCTCGAATGTGGTCGGGGGCCGGAGGCAGTTCAAGTTCTCCACTGGCAATGCGTCCGGCGCTGTCGGAAATCATCTGAATCCGTCCGAGAATCCGGCGACTGAAGTAGATCGATAGGACCAGCCCGAACAGAATCGCCAGGCCGAGGACGATGATTGAAACCAGCGCCGTCCGTTGGACCATCTGGGTGATATCTTGACTCTGACTATGGCGTAATTGGTTGCGAGCGATCTGGGTGATGTTCGAGAGAGAAGACAGGTGGGCACGGAACTTTGCAAAAACCTCGGCCGTACGTTCTTCTTCCGGAGCGCTGGCGGGATTCAGTCCGCTTGCCAACTGGTACAGGTGATCGATGTCTGCCGAACCCTTGAGCGGTCCGAAAGGTTCTACCCGCTCGATGGCTGAAAGCAGACGATCGTAAAGATCGGTACTCAGCGCCATGTCTTCTGCGCTGGCAACACCGGTATATTGAAATGTGCGGATAATGACATGCAGGCGCCTGGCAGCCATGTCTGCTTCTGCTAAAGCGACAACGGTGGTACCGATGGCCTTGGCTTCCCGGCGTTTCACCGACAGGTCCCAGTAGGTATAGTGCATGAACCCCAGCAGCAAGGTCAGCAGCAGCAAAACGGTGGCCGGAGCAAGCAGGACCTGATGTTTGACAGTAATTCGCATCGACGCACCTTAGCACGCCGGAATATAGATTGCACTGTGCAGATGCGCAGCCCGGATCTGTCGTTGAAGGTCTGGTTTCGCCCTCTGGGGCTGAGATGTAATCGGGGAATAGCGAGAAAAGAAAAAAGCCCCAAAGACCTGGAGGGGGGGTAGGTCTTCGGGGCCCGAAACCCTTGCGGGTTTCTTCTGCAAGTATATATACCAATCGTCAGGAAAAGTGAACCCTAAAAAAGCAAATCATCAGCTTTCTGCATTTTCATCCGCTGGACCGCTCTGCAGATGGGTCAAGGGCAGCATAACCGTGAAACAACTGCCCGTGCCGGGATCGGAGCAGACCCGGATTGAACCATGGTGGGCGTCAACAATCCACTTAACGATAGCCAGACCAAGCCCGGAGCCGCCGTCATACCGATTGCTGGTTTTATCGATCCGATAGAAGCGGTTAAAAATGTGCTCCTGATGCTTACAATCGATTCCGATTCCCGTATCTTCGATAATAATCCGGGCGAAGTCTTTTTGCAGTGACCAGTTGATGGTCACCGAACCGCCCTCCGGAGTATATTTAATCGCGTTGGTCAGTAGATTGAGAAACACCTGCCGTAAGCGGAGAGCGTCAGCCAGCAGGCTGATCTGGCTAGCGCTGCGTTGTATGTGGACTCGGATCTGTTTTTCTTCGGCGATGATTTGCGCTTGAGAGTGCAGTTCATCGAGCAGGCTGCCGAGGTCGATGGCTTCCATCTTCAGCGGGATTTCGCCCAGTTCACTTTTTGACAGCAGCAGCAGGTCTTCAATCAGATGTCCCATGCGACTGATCTCTTCCAGGTTTGAACTTAAGGTCTGTTGCAGTTGCTCCTTGTCCTTGTCTCCGCGCAACGCCAGTTCCGTTTCACCACGCAAAATTGTCAATGGGGTGCGCAGTTCGTGGGTAACATCGGCAGAAAACTGTTGAGCCTTCCGCAGGCTGAGGGCGAGCCGCTCAGTCAGGTCGTTATATCCTGCAGACAGTTGCTGCAGTTCCCTGCCGCAGCTGTTCTGAACCTGGAAAAGTTGCGGAACGTTTTCCTCGTTGGTGCGACCCATCAGCTGGATCAGTTTGTTCAGTGGTCTGGTCAGCAGGCTGAACAGTAACCAGTGGCCGCTGGCAACGCCGATCGTTGTTGCCAGGCCGAAAAAAAGTAACAACCGGGCGAAAAGTCGCGAGGATTCCTTGACCGTCTCCAGAGACTTTCCGATCTGTAGTTGGAGTTGACTCTGATCGGCGGTGGTGATCGGAAAGAGCAGGCGCCGCAGACTTTCTCCGGTGTCACCGTTTATCCTGTCGAAGTTGAATTGGCCCGGTTTGAAAGAGCTGTTTTCGGCAGCAGAGAATTGCAGGAGACTGGTTAGCGGAGCTTTGTTGCTGCACAGCTGCGTGCCCTGTGAACTAAACAGGGTTGCAGCAAATTTGTCTGTCCGATACCGGGCTGCCTGATCGAAGGACTGGCAGATGGCCTGATAGCGCAACACATTCGGCTCAGTTCCCTGCCGACTGCAGGAAACTTCCCTGGCGATAGACAGCAAATCAGCATCCAGTCGGTCGAGGCGCTGTTGTTGCTGTGAAGAATGCAAAAAAAACCCGCCTGCTCCCAGGATGAGCACAAGAATGGCTGTGTTCAACAGGGTCAGGCGGGTTTTCAGGCTGCTGCCGTTTGGCAATTAATCAGACTCTTTAAGAACGTAACCGACACCGCGGACGGTATGGATCAATTTTTTCTCAAAGTCACGGTCAATCTTCTTGCGCAGGTAGTTCACATAAACATCGATGATGTTGGTGAACGAATCGAAGGTATAATCCCAGACGTGCTCGGCGATCATGGTCCGGGTCAGGACCTGGTTCGGATTGCGCATGAAATACTCAAGCAAGGCATATTCCTTGGCGGTGAGATCGACCTCTTTGTTGCTGCGCCAAACCTTGTGGCCGACCGGATCCAGACGCAGGTCGGCAAAATACAGCTCGGCACCGCGGTCCTGGGAACCGCGACGGATCAGGGCTCTGACGCGAGCAACCAGCTCTGCAAAGGCAAACGGTTTGGTCAGATAGTCATCGCTACCGATATCGAGACCGGAAACAATATCATCGACGGTATCCTTTGCTGTCAGACAAAGGATGGGAGTCGGGACGTTCTTCAGACGCAGCTCCTTGATCGCACTCAGACCGTCTTTTTTCGGCAGCATCACATCCATCAGAATTAAATCGTATTCAGTGTTTTCTGCCATGTAGACGCCTTCTTCACCATCATAAGCAACATCGACAGTGAATTCTTCCTCTTCCAGTCCGCGCTTGATAAAGCTGGCAACCTTTTTTTCATCTTCAACGACCAGGATGCGCATTTTAGTCTCCTTTGTAGCAATCCGGTGTCGGTAGCTTGTCGCCACCGTGACTTAAGTTATTTAACAGCCCGCTAGAAAAAACCGTGAGCTGATATTATGTATATGGGCTTGAACGTACTTAACTCACATCATTCTATTTTTTAATAGTTAGGGCTCATGAAAGCCGTAGCTAACTTTAACAGAGGAAAAGCACCCGTGCAAGCGGAATGTAATATTTTTTTAATTATTCTTTTGTCGCTGATTTTCGCACCTTAAACCCAGTGAATCGGCACTTGTCTACTGTTTTCATTGGTTATATCTCAAAATTCAGCCAGAGTTTCGTTTTTCTGTCAACCGTTTTCTTAGAATTCATTGTTGCTTTTGCGATAGACACTCTGCTAATTAGGGAGTCATGAAAAATGAATGGATTGTCATTGAGGTAAGTGTCCCCGGCTCTGCTGTCGACCTGGTCAGCGCCATCTTGACTGAGTACGGCTGTGGGGGGGTTGTCGTTGAGGAGCGGCAGCTGGATACTTTTGTCGTTCCTGATGTTGAACTTGAGGCCACGGCAAGTTACCGGCTCAAGGCTTATTTTGAAAATGTTGCCGATGCGCAGCAATTACGAACTGAACTTTTTGTCCGGTTTCAGTCTCTTCCTGACCTTGCCGCTACAGTTGTGGTCGGATTTTCCGCCCCGGTTCGAATGGAGGATTGGGCAGAAAACTGGAAGCAGAATTTTTCCACATTAAGGGTCGGCTCACGGCTGATCATCCGCCCCAGCTGGGAGGATTATCAGCCTCAGTCGGATGAGGTGGTGATCGAGATCGACCCGGGGATGGCTTTCGGCACCGGGACTCACGGGACCACCCTGCTCTGCCTCGAGATGATCGCAGAACTGTTGGCACAACCCTCTGCACCGCAGAGTTTTCTTGATGTCGGCACCGGCTCGGGGATTTTAGCGCTCGGTGCCGCAGCACTTGGTTGCCGGGAGATTCTTGCCAACGATATTGACGCTGAAGCCTGTTCGGTAGCGCGGGAAAATGTTGCTAAAAACGGTTTTTCCGACAATATCCGGATCAGCGAGCAACCGCTGGAAAATCTTTCCGGTCAGTTTGAACTGGTTGCGGCCAATATTCTTGCCGAAGAAAATGTGCGGTTGAAAAACGAACTGCTTCAGCATTTGAGTGCAACCGGCTGGTTGGTCCTTTCGGGGATTTTGCGTGAGAAGGAGGCGTTGGTCCGAGAAGGTTTTGCCGACCTGCCGCTGGAGTCTTTTCCGACCCGTTATCAGGATGACTGGGTCTGTCTCCTCTATCGCAAGCAGGGTTAGATGCGCCGATTTTTTATTTCCAACCTGACCGGTAATGTCGGTGACCTGGTCGAGCTTCCCGCCGAGCTGATCCGCCATCTACACACCGTTTTGCGACTTTCGGCCGGAGAGCAGATTCAGCTTTTTAATGGTCGAGGACAGCAGGTCCGAGTTCGCCTGCAGCAAAACTTTGCCGCGGAAATTCTGCAGATCCGGCAGGCTGAGCCGCCGCAACTTGTCCTTTCTTTAATCCAAGGGATAGCCAAGGGTGAAAAACTGGAACTGGTGCTGCAAAAAGGGACGGAGCTGGGGGTGGGGTCGTTCATTCTGGCGCAAATGGAACGGAGTGTCGGCCGAATGAAACCTGAGCGTCAGGCAAAGCGGCTGCAACGCTGGCAGAAAATTATTCAGGAAGCTGCCCGACAGTGTGGCCAGCCCTGGTTGCCGCAGCTGGAGGTCGGTGCCTCCTTTGCGGGCACGGTTTCCGCGAATGATGCTGAATTAAAGTTACTGCTTTGGGAGGAGAGCGCCCAGCCGCTGGTAAAATTGCTACCGGAACAGGCTCCAAAGTCGATCAGCATTGTTGTCGGCCCCGAAGGGGGGATCAGCGATTGTGAGGCTGAAATTGCCCGATCTGCAGGTTATCAGCCGGTTCGCCTCGGGCCGAGAATATTACGCACCGAAACCGCCGGACTTGCGATCGTGTCAATTTTACAATATCTTTATGGTGACTTAGCGGACATTCAAACTGGCAGTCAGATGATTTGCGAGGGAAAGGATAGCTCATGAGGTGCCCCAAGTGCGGCTATAACAGTTTTGACTATCTGGAAAACTGTAAAAAATGCGGCAAAGAGTTGCTCGAACATAAACAGCGCTACGGGATCAAGAGTGTACTCTTCCCGGGGCAGATGACACCGGTGGTGGCTGCAGAGTCCGACTCCGACCGCTCGGTAGTGGATGCTGCGATGGCAGCGGCGACCGCAGCGACGGTGGCAGGCAGTGCCGCGACTGCTCCGGCGGCGGCCGGTGGTGAACCTTCCACCAGTGAGGCGGATGACTTCGGCTTTGATTTTATGGGCGAGAGTGAGGAGGAGGAGGATCTTTCCTTTGATGAACTGTTCGAGGAGGCACCCGTCGAAGAAGATGTCGAGGAGACCCTTCCCGGTCCTGAACCGGAACCTGCAGAAGAGGTTGAGGAGGTCACGGAGTTCAGCTTCGATAGCGCCGTCGAGGAAGATCCTGTAACCGCAGAGGTCGCAGCCGAGTCAGATCTGGACAGCGATTTCGGGTTTGATCTTGACGAACCTGCTGAGCTCGAGACCGGCGATGGACCGGCAGAGGATTTAGCCGCGGACGATTTTGAACTGCCCCCGGCGGAGGAAGAGGGTTTCGATTTCAGCACTGACGAAATCGAGTTCGGAGAGACCGCAGAGGAAGAAGCCGCCGGGACCAAGGGGGACCCCAAAGACCCTTTTGAATTACCGGAGTCCCCTCGGGACGAGGAGGCTCCGGAGCAGAATCTTGATCTGTCCACAGAACAGACACTACAGGTTGCCGAAGAAGATAGCGATCTGTTGTTAGCCGGGCAAGTTGAACAGGTTGAACAAGTTGAACAGGTTGAACAGGTTGAACAGGTTGAACAGGTTGAACAGGTTGAACAGGTTGAACAGGTTGAACAGGTCTCGGCGTCGATTCTGTTCAGCGAACCGCAGACCGAAGAGCTTCCAGCGTTGGCCCCTGAGCCAGTTGAAGCGACCACTGAGCTGTTCGAAGTCAGTGAGCCACTCACAGAGGAGTTTCAGGAGCCGGCCTCCGACCCCTTTGCCGAGGATGATTTGCTGCTTCCGACTGAGGTTGAGGACACTTCTGAGGAGGTGTTCGTGGTTGCTGCTGAGCGGGCAGACGTTCCGGTGGCAGAAGTTTCTGCCGGGATCGCTACGGCTGTTGGTCTTTCTGTCGAAAGTGTCGTTGCTGCAGATACCGCGGCTGTTGTTGAAATACCGATTGAGAGTGGAGAACCCGCACCGGTTGGGCTTGAGGCGCCGTCGTCGGAGAGCCTTCTACTGCCGTCTCTGGCCAGTCGGGTTGCCGCTTTTTTCTGTGATCTGGTACTGTTGTCTGCTGTTGCTGCCAGCTTTATCGTTGCTGCAGAAACGGCCATGTCGGGCAACAGTGATCGATTGTTGCCCTCGGTTGAGACCCTTATCGACCTGTCGATTCCCTATTTTCTGGTTTTATTTTCCCTTGCTTTCGGTTATTTCACCCTGTTCCATTTTCTTGTCGGTCAAACCCCGGGGAAGATGCTTGCCGGTTTGCGGGTAGAGACGCTTGACGGGGAACCCTTGGTTTTTTCGCAGGCTTTTTTACGCAGTGTCGGGGGCTTGTTGCAGTTGTTGCCGGTCGGCTTGGGTTATCTGGTCGCACTATTGAGCCCGGAGCGGCGCGGCTGGAATGATCGCCTGGCGGGGACCCGGTTGATTTCGTTAAAAGGTGGTCTGTAGCTTTGATCGTTTGATTGAATTGATTTCAATCTCATCCGGCCAAGACGTAGAACAGCCCGCGAAATGGTTATTTCGCGGGCTGTTGTTGTCGGGTCAGCCCAGTCGCAATTTGATGAAACTCGGCAAGTCGGGGCATTGCAGGAAGTCGTTATTCTCCAGTTCCCAGCCGATGGTCGAGGTCGGTGTCGGCCCATAGTTATGGCCGGGATAAACTTGAGTTTCTGCCGGCAGCAGCTTGAGTCGTTGCAGGCTGTGGTAAAGATCTTCGACATTGCTGCCCGGCAGATCGGCGCGACCGCAGCGGCTGACAAACAGGGTGTCGCCGGTGATGATGGCATTTCCGGTCCGGAATACCAGCGAGCCGGGGGTATGTCCCGGGGTGTGCAGGACGTCGATTCTGCCGTTGCCGATTTCGAGCGTCGAACCCTCCTGCAGCTCGATTTCGGGCTGGGGCAGATCCTTCGGGTGGGCAGCCAGCTTGACCTTGGTATGAGCCTGAATCTGCAGATTTCCGGCGATATGATCCTGGTGGCCGTGGGTGTTGAGCAGCCACCTCAAGGTGACGCCGCGTTGCTTCGCGGCCTCCAGCAACCTCTCCGGTCGCAACGATGGATCGACCGCGGCTCCCAACATGGTTTGCGGGCAGTAAAGCAGGTAAGAGTAGTTGTCCATTTCGCCGGCGTCGATCTGAACAATTTCCAGTGCTACCATAATTGCTCCGGGACCTCTTCTTTGCCGAGCCAGCGGATTTCGCTATCGATGACCTTGAAGCGGTCGCCGGTGCTGCGGACCAACCACTCGTCCCCCTCTTCCGGGGGCAGGGGGAATTCCCGGCTGCCGAGAAAAACATCCTTATTCTCGATCATCGCCCACCAATCGAGGGCGCCAGTCTGCCAGAGCTTGGTTTTCAAGTTAAAAGCCATAACCTCTCCATAAAATCTGTTGTGAGCGGATAACCTGCTGTTTATAGTAACAGCAAGCAAAGGTCAACAACAACCGGTCGAAGGGATGGTTATGAAGTTTACCAAGATGCATGGTGCAGGTAATGATTATGTCTATATCGATTGTTTCGTCGAACAGGTTGAGGATCCCGCTGCCTTGGCGCTGCGGGTCAGCGCGCGCAATTTCGGTATCGGTTCTGACGGGCTGATTTTGATCCTGCCGTCGGTTGTTGCTGATCTGCGGATGCGGATGTTCAACGCCGACGGCAGTGAGGCCGAAATGTGCGGTAACGGGGTCCGCTGTGTGGCCAAGTATGCTTACGATCATGGTTTGGTCGATCGCTTGCAGATCGAGGTAGAAACCGGTAATGGTGTCTTGCCGCTGCAACTTTTCACCGGCGCTTCGGGGCGGGTCGAGCAGGTGCGGGTAAATATGGGCGTGCCGGGATTAAATCGCGCTGATCTGCCGATGAACGGTGTGGCCGATGAACAGGCGGTAGCTATCGCTCTGCCGCTGGATGATGCTACGATCGAAGTGACCTGTGTTTCGATGGGAAACCCGCACGCGGTGATCTTTGTCGATGATGTTGAAAACTGCGCGGTGGAAAAAATCGGCCCGCAGATCGAAAATCACCCCTGGTTTCCCCAGCGGATCAATGTCGAATTTGTTCAACTGCTCAGCCGGACCGAAGTGATCCAGCGGACTTGGGAGCGAGGTGCCGGAGAGACCCTTGCCTGCGGCACCGGAGCCTCGGCAGTGACGGTTGCCGGGGTGTTGACCGGGCGTACCGAGCGGAAAATCCTCAACCATCTGCGCGGCGGCGACTTGCAGTTGGAGTGGCTGGAAGAGGGTTCGGTGCTGATGACCGGCCCGGCAGTTGAGGTATTCAGCGGCGAGTTCGAATTGAAGTAGGATATTTTATGGACGCGGTTTTATTCGATCTGGACAATACTCTCTATCCTCCGGAGCGTGATCTGTTCTCGCTGATCGACGTACGGATCAACCGCTACATGGAGGAGATCGTCGCTATTGCTCCGGCTGATGTCGATGCTCTGCGCCGTCGTTATTGGCAGGATTACGGTGCCACCCTGCAGGGGTTGGTCCGCCACCACGATATCGATCCGGAGGACTATCTCGACTATGTCCATGCCGTCGATGTCGGCAGCCGCCTGTCGCAGGATGTTGAACTGCGTCAGGCGCTCGAAGCACTGGCGGTGCCCAGTTACATTTTTACCAACGGCTCCCGCTGTCATGTCGAACGGGTGGTGGCGGCACTGGGCCTGGAAGGGGTTTTTTGCGATGTCTTTGATATCCGCATTGCCGATTATCTGCCGAAGCCGAATCCCGCCCCCTATCAACAGGTTCTGGATGCGTTGCGGGTGAGCGGCAGCCGCTGCGTCATGGTTGAGGATCAGCCGCAGAATCTGCAAACCGCCAAGCAGTTCGGAATGAAAACTGTGCTGGTCGGTAAAAATCTGCCGGTAGTGCCGGCACACAGTTTTGTTGATGCGCAATTGGACCGGTCGGCACAGATCGGTTCCCTGCCGGAGCATTGGAGCCTGTGATGCCGAGTGTCGATAATCCTGTGCCGCTGCTGCTCGGCACTCATGTGTCGATCGCCGGCGGGATCGAAAAGGTCTTTTCGCGCGCTGCAGAGGTCGGTGCGACCGCCATCCAGCTGTTCACCAGAAATGCCAGTCGCTGGCAGGCCAAGCCTCTGGATCCGGGCGCCATCGCCGCTTTCAAGCAGGCCCGCAGCAGCAGCGACATCGGTTATGTCGCGGCGCACGACAGCTATCTGATCAATTTGGCCAGCCCCGACCCAAAACTGCGCAAAAAATCGATCGACACCTTTGTGGATGAGATGTTGCGTTGCCGGCAACTGGGGATCGAAGATCTGGTCATGCATCCGGGCGCCCATATGCAACAGGGGAGCGCGGCCGGGCTTGGGCACTTGATCGACAGTTTCAAGTCGATTTTCTCACAGGCGCCGAGCGGAGTGCGGGTGCTGTTGGAAAATACCGCAGGGCAGGGGAGTAGTCTCGGCGTTCGTTTCGAAGAGTTGGCGGAAATTAACGAGCGGCTGCCGACGGCAGATTTTGCCATCTGCTTTGATACTTGCCATGCCTTTGCCGCCGGTTATGATTTATCCAGTGACACTGCTTATCATGCAACCATGGCCGAGTTTGATCGTCTGATCGGTTGTGAAAAGCTGGCCCTGTTCCATCTGAATGACAGTAAAAAACCGCTCGGAGCGCGGGTCGACCGCCATCAGCATGTGGCTCAGGGAGAGATCGGCGCAGCAGGGTTTCAGGCTCTGCTGCAGGATCCACGTTTTACCCGGGTGGCGAAGATCCTTGAAACCCCCAGCGGTGAACAGCATTGTCATGATCTGGAAAATCTGGCCCTGCTGCGACAGTGGGCGAGGAGAACGTAAACGATGCGGACAGTTGTACAGCGGGTCAGTCAGGCCGGAGTCCGGGTGGATGGTGAGCAGATTTCCCGGATCGGTGTCGGCCTGCTAGTGCTTTTAGGGGTCGATTCGGGTGATAATGAGGGTGAGGCCGATTATCTGGCCGAGAAAATTGTCCGGCTGCGGATTTTTGAAGATGCCGCCGGCAAGATGAATCTTTCAGTCGAGGATATCGCCGGTGAGCTGCTGGTGGTGTCCCAGTTCACCCTGCTGGCGGACTGCCGCAAGGGGCGCCGTCCGGGGTTTTCGCGAGCCGCCCGTCCCGAATTAGCCGAGCCGCTTTGTGATTACTTTGTCAGCCGTTTGCGGCAACTGGGGGTGTCAGTGCAGACCGGTCGCTTCCAGGCCGAGATGGCGGTAGATCTGGTCAATGATGGTCCGGTGACCATCCTGCTTGATAGTCACCATCAGTTTTAACCGGGAAAGGGGCTGATATGCGTACTTTTCAGTTGCTGACTATGCTTTTGGTCTTGTTGCTGGCACCGATGGTTCGGGCGGAAAGTTATTCCTGCCGGGACAATCAGGGGCGCTGGTCTTTTTCCGATAGTCTGATGAATTTGCCGGAAGAGTGTCTTGATCGGGCGCAGACGCATGCGTCGGATGAGACTGTCGACAACCTCAATTATGTGCCGCCGGCTGCAGAGTCGGGCGGCAGTGACCTCAGCTTCGATCGCAGCGTTCGCGAGGTTGAACACGACCTGCAGCGGAAAGAGCAACGCAGCAAGCAGTTGCAGCAGCGCGCTGAGCAGCTGGCCGAGAACTATGAAACCGCCAATGCGGATCGACGGCGGGCACTGAGGCGCTGGAATTACCGTTCGCGCGAGACGATCCAAAAGTCTGAGCTGTTGATTCAGCAGCTGCGGGAGGGGAAGCAGCAGCTGTTGCAGGAGTTGTCCGCGGCAGCACTTTCCGGCCGGGAAGAGCAGCAGATCAAGGCAACCTTGGAGCGGGTTGCCGAAGAGTAGAGCAATAAAAAACAGGCTCCCGTGCGGCAGCCTGTTTTTTATTGCAGTTGATATGCTTTGTTGTTACAGGGCTTTCTGCAGCAGACTTTCCAGCTGGTTTTTCGGGACTGCGCCGACCAGTTGATCAACGATCTGACCGTCTTTGAAGAGGATCAGGGTCGGAATGCCGCGAACACCGTATTGACCCGGAGTGGCTGGATTTTCATCGACATTGACCTTGCCGATCTTGACCTTGCCGGCGTATTCCCCCGCCAGCTGTTCGAGAACCGGAGCAATCGCTTTGCAGGGTGCGCACCAAGTGGCCCAGAAATCGACCAGAGCCGGGACGGAGGACTGCAGAACCTCTGCATCAAAGTTGTCGTCGGTAAATTCCACAATGTTGTCACCAGCCATCAGTTACTCCTTTTTATTTATGAATTATCATATAGGGACGAAATTAAAACATAGTTGAACCTTAATATATAGCAGTTGCCGAAAAAATCAAGCGGCAAAGCGGTGCCGTTGTCAACCGCTTGACAGTCTTAGTCGGGCTTCATATTATACCGTTATTAACCGTTTTCACCGGTACAAAAAATGGTGCAGCTGCACGAAAGGATCATGCATGAATCAGCAGATCGCTGAAGCCAGTAGTCAGGCTGTTCAGTTGTTCGAACAGTTTAACCGGCAACAGGCCGGGGAGTTGTCCCGACTGGCACAAAAACTGAGCAGCACTTTCGCTTCCGGTGGACAGTTGCTGGTGGCAGGCTGCGGGTCACTGCAGCCGTTGGCGCAGTTGCTGGCCAGTCATTTCAGTTTTAAGCTCGGTTTTGATCGGCCGGTATTGCCTGCCGTTGCCCTGGGATCCGATCCGGTGCTGGCCGCGGCGATGGGCCAGGCCGATCAGTCAGAGCAACTGCTGGCCCGTCATTATCGAACCCAGAACAGTGCCCAGCACCTGTTGCTGTTGTTCAGTGATGGTTCTGATGTTGCGGCTTTGCGCGCGGTTCGCGATGAGGCGCTGGACAACGGCCAGCCGGTCGCTCTGATCTCGTCCCGTGGCGAAGCCGATCCACTCTGTCGTGAGGGAGTTGATCTCTGTCTCGACCTGGGTACGGAAAGCCTGACCCGCAGCCACGAATTGATCTTGTTCGTCGGTCATCTGCTGTGTGAACTGGTCGAAGCCGAACTGTTCGGTGTCTAAGGTCGCTACGCTGATGTCTGCCGGCACTGTTCCTTTCGATTATCCTGTTTTTCTGAACCTGAAATCACGGCTGGTAGTATTGGTCGGCGCGGGAGCGGTCGGCCGGCGGAAATTGGCTGGTTTGTTGCGCTGTGGGGCGCAGGTTAAGCTGATCGATCCCTGTCTGGCTGGACAATCCAGCCCTGCTGCGGGTGTCGAAACGATTCCGCGGGGATTTGAAACCGGTGATTTGGCCGGAGCCGCACTGGTTTTTGCCTGCACTGACCGACCGGAAGTCAATCGGACTGTTATCGAGGAGGCTCGCCGGCACGGAATCTTATGCTCTTGCAGCGAACAACCGTCACAAGCGGATTTTGCCTTGCCGGCCCTGCTCAGGCGCGGCCCCTTGGCGATCGCGGTCTCGACCGGCGGCGGGAGCCCGGCTCTGGCTGCCCAACTGCGGGATCACTTGGCTGAACAGCTTCCGGACAGTTGGGGGCTGGGAGTCGAGATCATAGCGGCCGTGCGGCGAAAGGGGTTGACGGAGGAGCCGCTGAAAAAATATAATCAACAGGTTTTGCGCAATTTTTGGGAGGAGCAACTGATCCCGGCGCTGGAGCAGGAGACTGCTGAGGCTGTTGATCGCTTGCTGCAGGAAACTTTTGGAAAAGAATTTTCGCTGGCTCAGTTGCTGATCCAACTGCCGGAAGGTATGCCATGGGTGCGATGACACTGTTGTTTAATCTGACGATGCTGGTTTATCTGCTGGCAACGGTCCTCTATCTGGTCGCCATGGTCGGTCGTCGTCCGCAGCCCGGGCGGATCGGCCGCTGGGTGCTGGTTGCCGGGGTGCTGCTGCATGCCGGCAGTTTTGCCGTGCGCCACGCTTCGGTCGGTGGGGCACCGGTGACCAGCCTGCATGAATCGCTGTCTTTCTTTGCCTGGTGCCTGGTCCTGTTGTTTCTGCTGCTCGATCTACGCTTTCGTCTTTCGGTGATGGGAGCCTTCGCCAGCCCGCTGGCGTTGCTGTTGATGATCGGCAGCGCGCTCAGTCCTGATGTTGTTGTGCCGCTCGATCCGATGTTGCGCACCTGGTTGTTCCCGGTCCATATCACCTTTGCTTTTCTTGGTAACGCGGCCTTCGCCCTTTCGTTCGGTGCCGGGGTTATGTATCTGATTCAGGATCGGATGCTGAAAAGCAAACGTTTCACTGGGATCTATCGGATGCTGCCGTCCCTCGATACTCTCGACAAGGTCAACTATACCTGCCTGAGTTTCGGTTTTCCGCTGATGACACTGGGTATTATCAGTGGAGCCGTTTGGGCTAATACCGTGTGGGGAACCTACTGGAGTTGGGATCCGAAGGAAACCTGGGCGCTGATTACCTGGTTTCTCTACGCAGGGCTTCTGCATGGCCGGATGACAATCGGTTGGCGCGGTCGAAAAGCGGCAATTTTTGCCATTATAGGTTTTCTCTTGCTGCTGTTTTCCTTTCTTGGGGTCAATCTGCTGGTCAATGGCCAACACACCTTCGAAGTTTTTACGGAACTCTGACAGGAGCCTGACGAGCTGACGTATGAATATTATTATTGTTGGATTAAGCCACAAAACAGCTCCGGTTGAAATTCGCGAGAAGGTCGCATTTGCACCGACCGCGATGGCCGAGCCGCTGCAGCAGATGCTGGAGCTGCCGGCGATTTCCGAAGCGGTCATCGTCTCGACCTGTAACCGGGTCGAACTGTATGCGGTCAGCCGCAATGTCGATGCCGCAGTGGTTGAGTTGAAACAGTTTCTCGCCGACTTCCACCAGCTGCAGTTAAGCGAACTGGATGAACACCTCTATCGCTACGAAGGGCAGGAAGCGATTCGCCACGTCATGCGGGTTTCTGCCAGTCTGGATTCGATGATCATCGGCGAACCGCAGATCCTCGGCCAGATCAAGACCGCCTACGGTTATGCCAGCGAACACAAAAGTTCCGGGCTGATCCTCAATCGTTTTTTACACAAGGCCTTTTCCGTTGCCAAACGGGTGCGTACCGAAACCGAAATTGCCAGCAGCGCTGTCTCGGTTTCATTCGCCGCAGTTGAATTGGCGCGGAAGATATTCGATACCCTGGAAGATAAGACCGTCATGTTGGTCGGTGCCGGCGAAATGTGTGAACTGGCCGCCCGACATTTTGTCAACAACGGTATCTCCAAGGTGCTGGTCACCAATCGGACCTTTTCCCGGGCGGAAAAACTGGCCGAGGAGTTCGCTGGTACGGCGGTCTCTTTTGAAAATTTTCGTGAGCAGTTGCACCGGGTCGATATCGTTCTTTCCTCCACCGGCGCGCCTGATTACGTGCTCTCGGCCAAGAAGATGAAAGAGGTGATCAAGGATCGCCGCCACAAGCCGATGTTCTTGATCGATATTGCCGTGCCGCGTGATATCGATCCGCTGGTCAACAAGATCGACGGCGTATATCTCTACGATGTCGATGATCTGCAGGGTGTGGTCCAGGCCAACATGAAGGGGCGGGAGAAAGAAGCCGCCAAGGCAGAAAAGATTATCGAGGAAGAGATCATCCAATTTCAGCGTTGGCTCTCGACCCTGGAGGTCAAGCCGACCATCGTTGCCTTGCGGCGGCAGATGGACGGGATTCGTCAGGCTGAATTGCAGAAGACCTTTGCCAACCTGAACGGTTTGAATGACAAAGAACGCAAGGCGATTGAATCAATGGCCAGTGCCATCGTCAACAAAATTCTGCACCAACCGACCACTATCCTGAAAAAATCCCAGAATGGCAGCGATGGTGATCTATACATTGATGCGGTTCGGACCCTGTTCGACCTGCCGGAAAACTCCGACACAAAGGCTGCGGCCGAGTCGGACGACAAATAAAGATGGCGTCGCAAAAAGTCCGCCCGACTGCGTTGCAGCGCTTTTTCAGGACCTCGACCTACAATATGTAGGCCTTCGCCCCTGAAAAATCACTACGCCTTGTGGTGCGAAATTTTTGCTTAGCCATTTCAGGAGAATTTGTGAGTCCATCAAATAAAGGAGTAAATAATATGGCCACCCGTACTTTACGCATCGGCACCCGTGCCAGCGCTCTCGCTCTCTGGCAGGCCAACTGGGTCAAGTCGGAGCTGGAAAAGAAATATCCCGGTCTGGAAGTCACCCTGACCAAGATCAAAACCCAGGGGGACAAAATTCTCGATGTGCCGCTGGCGATGGTCGGCGGCAAGGGGTTGTTCGTCAAGGAAATCCAGGAGGCGATGCTGCGCAACGAAATCGATATCGCGGTCCACTCGATGAAGGATGTCCCGACCTTCTTCCCCGAAGGGACCGGGCTGCGTTGTATCACCGAGCGGGAAGATCCGCGCGATATTGCAGTTCTCAAAGAGGGCGTCAAGAGCTTTATGGATATTCGTCAGGGCGGGCGGATCGGCACCAGTTCGTTGCGGCGCAAGGCGCAGCTGCTGAACCTGCGCCCTGATCTGGAGATGGTCGATATCCGCGGCAACGTGCAGACCCGGATCGGTAAACTGGTCGAGGATGATCTGGATGCGGTGATCCTGGCCGCCGCCGGGATGCACCGGCTCGGGTTCAGCGAGCAGATCGGCGAATATTTCGAGCCGAAAACCTGCCTGCCGGCAATCGGCCAGGGGGCGCTGGGACTGGAAAGCCGGATTGATGACACTGTCACCAACGAGCTGATCGACTTTTTTAATCATCCGGCCACCGCCTGTGCAGTGATTGCCGAGCGTGCCGTGCTGGCGACCCTCGAAGGGGGGTGCCAGGTCCCGATTGCCGCGTTCGGCACGGTTACTGGCGAGCAGTTGGAGCTGACCGGGCTGGTATCTGATGTGGAAGGACGGCGGGTCCTGAAAAGAACCGTCACTTGTCACGTCGATCAAGCCAAAGAGACCGGTGTCGCTTTGGCCAAACAGCTGCTTGACGACGGTGCCGGGCCGATCCTCAACGAGGTTTACGGCAGCGAAACTTTCGGCGAAAGGGACTAAAACCTTTGGCCGCTGGTAAAGTCTATTTGATCGGAGCGGGGCCGGGTGATCCCGGCCTTTTGACCCTTAAGGGACAGCAGTATCTGGCGCAGGCCGATGTGGTGATCTACGACTACCTGGCCAACCCGGTGCTGCTCGGCCATGCCCGTGCCGCTGCCGAAAAAATCTACGTCGGCAAGGTGCGCGGCAACCACCACCTGCCGCAGGAAGAGACCAACGCTCTGCTGGCTGACAGGGCTGCGGCGGGGCTGCAGGTCGTGCGTCTGAAGGGGGGCGATCCCTACATCTTCGGCCGCGGCGGTGAAGAAGCTGCCTACCTGAAAGAGCGCGGTATCCCCTGTGAAGTGGTTCCCGGGGTCACCGCCGGGTTTGCTGCGGCCGCCTACGCCGGAATCCCCCTGACGCACCGTGATGTCACCACCAGTCTGGCGCTGCTTACCGGCCACGAACGTCCGGATCGTAAGCTCTCCAGCCTTGATTGGGAAAAATTGGCGACCGGGCTCGGGACCCTGATCTTTTACATGGGGATGACCAACCTGGGGCAGATCAGTGAACAGTTGATTCGCCATGGTCGTGCCGCCGATACGCCGGTGGCGGTTATCCAGTGGGCCACCTTGCCGCGCCAGCGGACCCTGGTCGGTTCTCTGGACCGTATCGCTGCTGATGTCGTTCGCGAAGGGCTGGAACCGCCGGCGATCATTATTATCGGTGAGGTGGTCAAATACCGTGAAGAGTTGCGCTGGTACGATAACCTGCCGCTGTTCGGCAAGCGTTTTCTGGTGACCCGACCGCGTGAGCAGGCGGTTGCATTTGTCGCTCTGCTGCAGCAGCAGGGTGCTGAAACCATCTGTATCCCGACCATCGAGATCGTGCCGCCGGAAGATTTACAGCCACTCGATGCTGCGATCCTTCAGCTGAGCACCATCGACAGTCTGATTCTGACCTCGGCCAACGGGGTTGCGGCCTTTTTTGAGCGGTTGACCGAACAGCAGCTCGACCTGCGCAGTCTGGCCGGCGTACAGCTGGTCGCTGTCGGGCCGAAAACCGCCCAGGCGCTGGAACAACGCGGCCTGCGACCCGACCTGGTGCCGAAAAACTACCACGCCGAAGGGCTGGTGGCAGAGTTGCTGGCACAGGGGGTGGCCGGGAAGCGGATACTCTATCCGCGCGCCGAAATCGCTCGCACCCTGATTATTGATAAGTTGAAGGAAGCGGGTGCCGAAGTGCTGGCCCCGGTCGCATATCGCACCATCCGGCCGACCGGCAAGGAAGAGATGATCCGTCACCTGCTGAGTGCCGAAGAGCTGGACGGGATCTGCTTCAGCTCTCCCTCGACCTTCGATAATCTGCTGGCAATGTTCGGCGATGAGCTGAAACAGCTGCAAGGACAGGCGGAATTTCTCTCCATCGGCCCTTCGACTTCGAAAGCGATCCGCAAGCAGAAATACCAGGTGGCTTTGGAGCCGCAGCACTCGACCCTCGACGATCTGGTCACGGCGATGGTTGAGTATTATAAATAGGTAAGATGTGCCTTGTCCGTAGGGGCGACCCGCCGGGTCGCCTTGGGCGAGGCAGCGCCTCGCCCCTACCTTCAACAGGAGACTGAATATGTATTTTCCCAGCTATCGTCCGCGCCGCATGCGCCGCAACGCCAATATTCGCCGGATGGTGCGTGAAACCCACCTGCGTGTCGAAGACCTGATCTACCCGATGTTCAGCGCTTTCGGCGAAAATATCAAAAAAGAGATTGTCTCAATGCCGGGGATCTACCAGCAGTCGATCGAGAATATCGTCGCCGAGGCTAAACAGGTGCAGGAACTCGGTATCCCGGCGGTGCTGCTGTTCGGCATCCCGGAATCCAAGGATGCAATCGGTTCCGATGCTTTTTCTGCTACCGGGATTATTCAGAACACCATCCGCGCCATTAAAGAGGCAGTCCCCGAACTGACGGTCATCACCGATGTCTGCATGTGCGAGTACACCGATCATGGTCACTGCGGGATCATCGAAAATGAGGATGTGGTCAACGATTCCACCCTGGAGCTGCTGGCCAAAGAGGCGCTCTCTCACGCCCAGGCCGGGGCCGATATCGTCGCTCCTTCCGATATGATGGACGGCCGGGTGGCGGCGATCCGCGATATCCTCGATGAAAACGGTTTCAGCGATATTCCGGTGATGAGCTATGCGGTCAAGTATGCCAGCGCCTACTACGGTCCGTTCCGTGATGCCGCTGAAAGCACCCCGCAGTTCGGTGATCGCCGCTCCTACCAGATGGACCCGGCTAACCGCTTGGAGGCGCTTCGCGAAGCGAACCAGGACCTGGCCGAAGCGGCCGATTTTCTGATGGTCAAACCGGCCCTCGCCTATCTGGACATCCTCCGCGAGCTGAAAGATAATTTTGACCTGCCACTGGTCGCCTACAACGTCTCCGGCGAATACTCGATGGTCAAGGCCGCCGCTGAGAAGGGTTGGATCGACGGCGACCGGGTGATGATGGAGACCCTGCTCGGCATGAAACGCGCCGGAGCGGATCTGATTATTACCTATCACGCCAAGGAAGCGGCAGTGCTGCTGAACGGCTGACGGGCTGAAATATTGAAGGAAGCAAGGGCTGCCGATGACGGTGGCCCTTTGTCGTTGTGACAACGGCCTGCGCTGTCAGCGCCCCGGCAATGGTTTCTGCTGGCTTTTCCTCTCCAGCTGTTTTACCTTGCCTGCCTGAGCCGCTGCGTTGGCGGTGCGCTGAACATTCACATCAGAAACAGGTTCCCGAGTAAAGATGTCCGATTACACAATCGATACCTTCGACAACGGTGTCCGGCTGGTCACTGTGCCGATGCCGCATCTGCACACCGCTGAACTGGTCTGCTACCTGGCAGTCGGTGGTCGCAACGAGCCGCCGGAGTTCTCGGGGATTTCCCACTTTCTTGAGCACATGATCTTCCGCGGCACGGCAGAGTATGCCACCAGCACCGAGCTGGAACGAGCTTTTGAAGCGGTCGGTGGTGCGGTCAACGCCTCAACCGATGTAGAAACCACCTGTTTTCATTCCCGTCTGCATCCCGATTACCTGGCCGAAGGGATGGCGCTGTTCGCCTCGATGTTGCGGCGACCCTTGTTCAGGGAGATAGATACCGAACGGCGGATTATCCTTGAAGAAGCGCGCGAGGATTACAATGAGCAGGGGGTGCAGATCAACCCCGACAACCTGATGGTCGGCCTGCTCTGGCCGCAGCATCCGCTGGGTCGATCCTTGATCGGTACGACGGAAAGTCTCAAGAGAATCGATCAAGCGGCGCTGGAAGAGTATTATCGACGTTGGTACGTACCGGAGAATCTGGTTATCTCCGCCTGTGGACGGGTCGCCCGGCAGCAACTGCTGCAACTGGTGGAAAAAGAGTTTGCCGATTGGCAGGCTGCGGCCCCTCCCGCTGTTCTGCCCGCGCCACCCCTGCAGCAGCAGCCGGTGGAGAGCTGTTGGGTATTCGATTCCGATTCGCAAATCAGCCTGCAGTTGGCATTTCGTCTGCCCGGCCGCAGGGATGCTCGTACCTTGCCGTTGCGCCTGCTGCGCAGACTGCTCTCCTGGGGGGGCGGCGCCCGTTTGTCGCTGCGGTTGCGCGAGGAGCTCGGCTTGACCTATGCTGTTGAAGCGAACTGCTCAATGCTGGATGATGCCGGTTACCTGGCGATCGATCTGTCGGTGGCCCCGGAAAATCTGCAGCAGGCGGTTGTTGAACTGCTCAAGGTGTTGGATGAACTGCGGCAGCAGCCGGTTCCGCCGCAGGAACTGGCGGCGGTTGTGCGCAGCTATCTGTTCGACCTCGAATTTTCCCGCGACCAGACCGAATCGATGGCGGTTCGTTACGGCTGGGGAACTCAGGTCGACTATCTGCGCAGCTTCGAACAGGATTGCGTCGAACTACAGCAGTTGACCGTTGAGCAGATTCAGCAGGCAGCCGTTGAGATCTTCTCTGCAATGACGATGAAGTTGATCGTCGTCGGTCCCTGGAATGCTACGGACCGGTCGGCTGTCGAACTGCTGTTGAACCGCTTCGGTTGAGTCCACGTCTGCTTTACTCTCCAATAAAACCCTCCCCGGATAAATTTCAAGGGAACTATTTTTCGCTGTAATAGCTGTTTTGGCGTGGTCACCCCGAGCCTGCCGATTGAATGTCTCCGCCCTTTCTTTGGGAAATCATAAAATACCCCGAATAGGTGTGGTATGTCGCTATGTGGATAATAGCTTGACAGTGTAGAATTATGATAATATAACCCTATTAAACTAACCAGGATCGGAGGATTGAATGTTACGTTCTTTGTTTGGCTTTCTAGCGGTGACCTTACTCTCGCTTTCGAGTGTGCCTGCTGATGCGGCGCTTGAAGATTACTTTGTCAGCAGCGACTGGCTGGCCAAGCAGCGTGCTCAAGTGGTAGTCGTCGATGTGCGGCGCCTGCCGTTCTTTGTCCTGGGGCATATCGACGGTGCGTATCATGTCGATCGGGCCGAGTTTCTGGAGACCCGTAACAATGTCAAAAGTCTGGTCCCGCAGGCCGAGGCTTTAGCTGCTCTTCTCAGCCGCCTTGGTGTGACTGCAGAGACCCCGGTGGTAGCTTATGCCGAAGACGATAATCCCTATGCCGCGCGCTTTGTCTGGACCTTACGTTATTTCGGCCATCAGCGGACTTACGTGCTTGATGGCGGTTATGAAAAATGGGCGGCTGAGGAGCGCGCGACCAGTTTGTTTCCGACGTCGGCTGCTCAGCCGTCTGACTACCCGTTGCCGATCACGGCGCAAATTCAGGATACGCGTGCCGAGGCCGATCATCTGGTCAGCTGTCTGAAAAATCCCGACGTATTGATCTGGGATACCCGCCGCCCGCAAGAGTTTGCCGGCAGTGAAGTCCGTGCGGATCGGGGCGGTCATATTCCCGGTGCCGTGCCGTTGAACTGGACCCAGCTGCAAAAAGAGGTGAACGGCATCAAGGTGCTGAAGAGTGAGGCAGAGATCGTTCAGTTGCTGCAGGAACATGGGATTACCTCGGACAAGGAGATCATCGCCCATTGCCAGACCGGGATCCGTTCTTCCTACGCGACTCTGGTGCTGCTCGGCCTGGGTTACAGCAAGGTCAAAAATTACGACGGTTCCTGGATTGAATGGGCCAACAACCCGGCGTTGCCGATTGTGAATGCTGCTGGAAAACTTGAAAGTGCTCAAGGGCTGGTAAAATCAAATTGATTCTCAGGAGAGAAGTGAATGTTATTTTCGCGCCTTAAAACCCGTTTTTTTGCCCGGCTGGCGACCCGTTATCCGGCGCTGGGACAACGGTTTATCGCTGCCTACAAACCTTGGGAGACGGAAGGGGAAATTCCCTGGTCGCAGCCGCAGAAGCCACTGCATGAAGCCAAGCTGGCGATCGTTACGACCTCGGGGATCCATCATGCCGATCAGCCGGCGTTCGATATGGACGACAAGGATGGTGACCCCAGCTTCCGGGTGCTGGACAGCAGTAATCTGTTTGACGATTTTAAGATCAGTCACGACTATTATGACCACAGTGACGCCGAGCGGGATCCGAATATTATTGTTCCTCTTGATCCGCTGCGGGAATTCGTCGCCGAGGGGATTCTCGGCGAACTGGCGAACACCCATTACGCTTTCATGGGGCATATCGATGGTCGACATATCCTGACTTTGATTGAAGAGAAAGCCCAGGCGGTCGCCAGACGGCTTAAGCGGGATCAGGTCGATCTGGTTCTGCTGACCCCTGCTTGAGGGATCTGCAATCAATCCGTGGGATTGATACAAAGAGAGATTGAGCGGGTCGGGATTGCTACCATCGGCATTTCCATCGCGCGGGAATATTCAGAGAAAGTGCGGCCACCGCGGACGCTGTTTCTGCACTGGCCGTTCGGCCATCCACTCGGCGAGCCGAATAAGCGTTCGCAGCATCGAGCGATTCTGTTTGAGGCGTTTCGCGCTCTCTATCAGATTGAACAGGCCGGAACCATTGTGGATCTGCCGTTCCGCTGGCGGCGGGAAAAATATACCGACTATCAGCCGCCGACAGCGGCGGAACTGGCGGTTTAAAAAGCGGGGGGAAGAGCGGTTGCTCTTCCCCCCGCTTTTTTTCTAGTGTCCCGTGCGGTTAGTCATGCCGCATAATTCTGAGTCATTTTGGTTGCTGTCAAGGCGTGCCGATGCAGGCCTAGCCTGCGTTAAGCCAAAGAGGCACAACGCAGACAGCGGACAAAAGGACCAGAATTAAAGGATAGGATCGGCCGCACGGGACACTAACTGATCCGGATTGTCTTGTAGAGAAAATTTTTGAAGCGGTAGAAGCTCTTTCGACCTTCGGTCGAAATGTCTGCCGGATCGCAGGCATTCAGGGTGCGGGCCAGTTTCGGCATGCTGGAGGCCCCTTGCCGGCGGGCCGTTTCGATCACGGCCAAAACCACCTCGCGGGTAATTTCCTTCTGCGAGTAGGGTCGGTAAATCGCCCGCCAAAAATCGCTCCCCTTGGTATTGATCTGTTGCAGGATTTCTTCCGCGAGTTGCTTGCTCAGAACCTCTTTGCGGTTGCTGCTGATCGGCCCAGAGTGGGGTTGCAGGGCTTTTTCGATCTCTTGCGGCTGGATGACCTTGCCGTTGCGGAACAGCATGGCCCGCAGCAAAATACTGCGCAGCTCGCGCATATTCCCGGTATAGTGGTGCTGAGAGAGCAGCTCTTTCGCTTTCCGGCTGAGCGACGGGGCATCTTCAGTCGACTGCTCCGGTTGTCGGTAGACTTGAAACAGGCGGCCGAGAAAGTGTACCGCCAGGTCGGGAATATCCTCGCGGCGTTGATTCAGGGAGGGGACTTCGATGATCAATTCAGAGAGCCGATGGTAGAGATCTTCGCGGAACTTCCCCTCGGCAATCAATTGTCGCAGATCACGGTTAGTGCCAGCGACCAGCAAGACCTGCGCGTGACGAGTGATATTTTCTCCCAGACGAACAAATTCACCGCTGTCGAGAAAGCGCAGCAGCTGGACCTGGGTTTTCGGGTCGGCATCGCCGATTTCGTCGAGGAAGACCACTCCGCCATGGGCTTCTTCCAGAATACCCCGGCGGTCGGTATGAGCGCCGGTGAAGGCGCCACGTTTGTGGCCGAACAACTCCGAGTAGGTCAGTTCGCCGCTGTAGGCGGCAATATTGGTTTTTTTCAGCGGCAGGGTTCCCTGGCCCGGCAGTAACTCACGGTAGATGCGGTTCAGTTGGGTAAACAGATTGTTGAACAGGAACTCCTTGCCCGCGCCGGTTTCACCGGTGATCAGGATCGACGGCAGACCGAGCAGCTCACCCTGCTCCGAGACCCCCTGTTTTTTCCACATGGCGATCCGCTGGCAGAGCGGCGGCGTGATCCGTTGAATCATCTCAATGATCTCTTGAGCTTTTGCCGAGTTGCCGATGATGTTCCCGAGTCGGTAGGAGGAGATGGTCGGATCCTTGTAGTCGACGTCCTGCCGCAGCCGGTCGATCTCGCTGGTCAACTGCTCGATTTTCTGCAGGATCGCCAGATGGTGACCGATCATCCGTTCGATGATCAACAAGATGCGCCGATGCTCGCCGGTAAAGTAGTTCGGTCGCAAACTGTCGAGACAGATCACTGCCAGCACCTCGTCATCATAGATTACCGGCACGGCGATCTCGCTGCGGATAGTTTCCGTGACCTGTAGGTAGAATCTGCTCTGGCTGCTCAGATCGCGGCTGTCGGCCAGAATCGCCGGTCGGCCGGATGCTGCCGCCAGACCGGTCAGACTGCGTTGTGCCTCGGGCAGTTCCCGGCCGCCGATGAGGATCGGCGGGATGTTCTTTTTTAGCCAATCTTTACTCTTCGCCCCGACCAGCATTCCCTGCGCCTCCTCGACCAGCAGCCAGCGTTTCCCTTCCTGCTCACGGACCAGCGCGATACTGCCGGTATCTGCTCCGATCAGCTGGGTTGCCTTGGAGAGGACCCGATGCAGAAAGGGTTGCAGGCCGTCGCTCGACTGCTGCAGGAGATCGCCGATTTCGGAAAGAACCTGTACCTCCAGGTGTTCATCGCCGATCTCCTGCACGACCCGCTGGGCCATTTCAGCGTGAGCTTCCAGCAGGCCGCGCTCGAAAGAGCTGAACTGGTAGTGTTCTTTGGTGTAGTAGTTGACCAGGCAGATCAGCCGTCGGGTGCGCTTATCGAAGCGCGGCACCATGTAGAGTGATTTCAGACCCAGATCTTCGGTCAAGAAGCGCTTCTGCAGGGTTTCGGTTGCCAGCTCCGGAAGATAGAGAGGCGACAGCAGTCGGTCGTCGACGATGACCCCGGCCCGGTCGATGAAGCGAGAAATTAAGGACTCTCCGGGAGCCAGGTTGATCAGCCGTTCCTGTTCGTACAGCTTGCCGGCTTCCGGTTCCTTCGAATAGGAGGCGAGAATCTGCAGCGTGCGTTCGCCCTCTACCTCTGAGGGGACCGGGATCAGCATCGACGCCAACGCAACCTGGTCGATCAGATGGGCTGCCGACTGCACCATAAACAGCGCCGCATCATGTTTTTTGGCCTGGTCGACTCGGCGGGCCAGCAGTAAGCGTTGGTGGTATTTGCGTGCCCGGTTGAGGCTTGGTGTTGCCGCATTGAGGATGATGCGGATCTGTCGCAGGGTCGCTTCGGTCGGAAACCGGTTGGGGCGGCCGCAATCCAGGCAGAGAACCCCGATCGGGCGGTCCAGATGGCTGATCGGCAACAGATAGCAGGCCCCGGTGCGCTGGGGTGCCGAGGTTGCCGGCATATCCGCAGGATGGTCGGCCAGATCGTCGATCGCCAGCTCCTCCTGCAGCTGATACGTTTGCGATACTAGGTAGCTGCTATCATTGATCGGAAAAGATTTTTCTCGTATCTTGCCGACTTCGCCGCCGGTTGCAGCAACACAGGCCAGCGCACCCAGCGTCAGATCCTCCAGATAGATCCGGCAGCGACCCCCTTCGACTAGCATCTGGGCCCCTTCGATCAGGGCATGCAGGACTTCTTCGAGGTCCTCCTTGCCTAACTGTTCGAACTGCTCGGTGATCGACTCAAGTTGTTGGTTGGCGTCAACGCTCATAGTTGTCCCCTGATTTCTAAGTAGTTTTTTACTCAGCAGAGTATATGGATTCTGTGTTGTTGCTGTCAAAGTTTCAACTCATCGGGCCCCGCTTTTATCGTGACGGCCTCAGCGTATTGACGACTCGGTGTGGCGATTTGGCCGATTTGTTTTAATTTTCCCTGCCTGAACAGGAAGTTTGGGTCGATTTCCCAGTTTTTACATTTTCACTGTAATTATTTACTGAGGATGTAGTTATTTGTTTTCAATGGGTTGCAGGACAGAGATGAGAGATTGGTTGTGTCGGTGAACTCTCATGATTGTCGGTTCTTAATTAGCGGAGCAACCTGTTGATGGGTGGGTCTAAGTATCCGAATATTAAGTAGAATTATCTATTTACGACTTGCTTGCATCGGGCTTTCAGGCGATAATGAATCGGGGATTTTTATATTAATTGTCTGAGGGATGGCAGGGTTTGAGGCTATCGTAGTACAAAGTCTGCCTTGCCGGGAAAGAATAGAATTCAGCGAGTATGACGTTAACCGGTATGCATTTCAATGAGCAGGAGATTGCCGCCCTGTTTTGTGCGCCACAGGTGCTGGTGCAGCTTCTGGAGGCTTGCCTGGAGGGGAGTGAACCGCAGGTTCTGACGGATATTATCCTGCAGGATGCGGTGCTGTCTGCGCGGCTAATCCATTTGGCGCGGAAAACCTGCCCCGAATCGCTCAGCTCTGTCGAGCCGATCAGCTCGTCTGTCCAGACTGTCGGTTTGCCGGTTCTGGGCAGCATGGCCCTGCAGGCGGCCAAGCAGCTGATCGGCCAGGATTTCTCTGCCGAGGAGTTGCGCTTTCTTAATCGACTCTGGTATCTGTCGCGGATCGCCGGACAGGCGGCTCATTGTATTGCTCCTTCGATCAGTTATCCGCACGTTGAGGAAGCGCAGTTAGCCGGGACCTTGCTCCAGCTCGGGAGTCATCTGCTGTTCGCACGTCACCGTCGAAGCTATGTTGAACAGGTGACCGACCCTTTGAGCAGTGCCGGCTTGCGGCGGCGCGAGGATGAATTGTTCGGTACCGATAATTTGCGCCTGCTCGAAGAGATGGTTGCCAGTTGGCAGTTCGACTCTTTTCTGATTGATGCTGTACGCTTTCTGCATATCGATACGGTGCAGATAGAGCGAAGCAATCCGTTGCTGAAGATGACCCGTCTGGCTTTTCAGTTTTGCCGGCAACCGGAGCAACTGTCAGAAGAAACCACACTGCTGGCGCAGAGGTTCTTCGGTTTTAAGAGCAGTGAAATAGAGTACCTGTTCAGCTGGGCACGTGATTTTTATCAGCAGTACCAGCCGCAGCTTGATGATTTGGAAGGGTTGCGGGTCGATTTTGCTGCACAGCTGCTGCGGCTGAACGAACTGATGTTCATCCTCGCTGATCAGGAGGGCGTCCGGGCGCGACTTGCCGGCAGCAACACTCCTGAAGAGCTGGTGACCGCTGCCCGCAAACTGTACCTGGAAAGCAGTGCCGTCCCGGAAGTATTTTTTCTTGCGCTCGATCAGCGCGGCCAACAGTTGGTCGGTATCGCGGCGCAAGGTCAGTCTCGCCTGATCGGGGAGTTGGCGGTACCGCTGGATGGTTCTGCCGGACTCGCTGTCCGGGCGCTGCTCAAGAGGGAGGCGCTCGATTCCTTGCAGGCGCAGCGCCCGCTGTCGATCACCGATCAAGTATTACTTCGGCTCTGCAGCAGCCGTGAACTGTACTGCCAGCCGCTGCACGCGGACGGGCGATTGCTCGGCGCGGTCGTGTTAGGCTTTGATTCTGAACAGGAATTAGCGCATCTGCAGTCGTTGCGCCTGAAGATGTTTGCCCGGGTGACCAGTGAGTGTTTCGCGCAGATCAGTATGAACGGCGCCGATATTTTCGGCGAGGGGCCGGGTCTGCTGCGGCGGGTCAGTCATGAGGTCAGCACACCGCTGACGATTATCGGTAACTATGCAGAAGTGCTCAATCATCTGTTAGCCGATTCAGATGCCTCTGATTTGTCGGAATCGATAAAGAATGAGGTGCGGCGGATAGATGATATTATCACCTATTATCTCAATCAGCAGGAGTTGCCGAACTTCCCCGGCGCCGGGGTTTGCTTGAATCAACTAATCCAGGAAACGCTGGAATCCCTGACGCAGAGTGAGTTGGAGCCGCGTAAAATCAGTGTTGAGCTGAGCTTGCAGAAGAATTTGCCGAAGGTTTCGACCAACGCGGTTCTGGTGAAGCAGATTCTGGTCAATCTGATCAAGAACGCTGCCGAGGCGATCGGTGAAGACGGGCAGATTTCTCTGCTGACGCGCGACAGTTACTGCTCCGACGGCAAGCGCTATGCTGAGATCGACATTCAGGATGACGGTCCGGGGATCGATGCGCTGATGCAGAAAAGATTGTTCCAGCCGGTTGTCAGCACCAAGGGGCCGGGGCATGCCGGAGTCGGCCTGAGTATTGTCAAGAGTATGACGGATGATCTGGGCGGCCAGATCAGTTATCATCATGTCCCGGAAGCAGGCGCCGGTTTCTGCCTGCGGATACCGGGTGGGGATGTTTTTCCGGAAGTAAATTGATCAGGGGGGCTTGTGCCAATCAGGGGAACCGATGGAGTTTTGACTCCTGACAGAATAGAGCGATCGCGAATCCTGATCGTTGACGACCAGCGGGCAATGCTGCAAAGCCTGCAGGCGCTGTTGCGGATCAAAGGTTACCAGGTTGAACTGGCAACCGGCGGTGCCGAAGCGATTCGCAAGCTGCAGGGGGGCAATTTCAGCCTGATGCTCCTCGATCTGCAGATGCCGGTCATCGACGGTTTCGAGGTGCAGCGCTTTATCAACGAACATGCGGTCCCGGTCGAAGTGATCGTTGTCAGTGGCGAATCCTCCTTTTCGGCGGTCAAGGATGCTCTGCGCAACGGTGCCTATGATTTTGTTCGCAAGCCGTATGTCGCCGAGGAATTGTTAGCGGCCGTCGGTAACTGCCTGGAATATCATTGGCAGACGCGGACCTTGCAACAGGCAGAACTTTCGCTCAAAGAATCGGAGCGGATGCACCGTTTCATGGTCAACCGCTCGCCTAATTTTATCTATACCCTCGATCCGCAGGGGATTTTTACCTACACCAACGATACTGTCGAGGATCTGCTCGGTTACCGACCCAAAGAGCTGCTCGGAAGACATTTTTCCTGCATCATTCATCCCCACAACGCTGATGAAATCCATAGGTTCTTCAGTGAACAACGTTCCATGTCGCGTGAGACGGAACATATCGAAGTGCGTTTGCAGGTCAACAAAGAGAGTGATCAGGTGCGCTGTCTCGACAATCACGAATTGATCGTCGAGCTGGATGCCTTCGGCATGTACGATGACCAGCCGGATGGGCGCCGAAAGTTCCTCGGGACTCTCGGCTGTGCCCGGGATATTACCGCGCGCAAGCATTCTGAAGCGCAGATCAGCTATCGGGCCTATCATGATCTGCTCACCCGTTTGCCGAATCGGATCTTGTTTGATGATCGGATCCAGCAGGCCTTTGCCCATGCCCGACGGCATCAACAGCAGTTTGCCCTGTTGTTTCTTGACCTGGATCGCTTCAAGCAGATTAACGACAGTCTTGGCCATGCCATGGGTGATCGGGCGTTGCAGCAGGTCTCCGAGCGGATTCTCGGCTGCTTGCGCGCCGAAGATACGCTTTGCCGTTTCGGCGGCGACGAGTTTTCACTGTTGCTTCCCGATATTTCTTGCAAGGAGAATGTTGCCGCCGTTGCCGAAAAGATTCTCGACGCGGTCCGGTTGCCGTTCTTGATCAACGAGCATGAAGTTCGGCTCAGTCTGAGTATCGGCATCGCTCTCTATCCGAGCGCCGGGGAAACCAGGGAGACGCTGCTGCAGAGCGCTGATATTGCCATGTATCATGTCAAGGCGAGCGGCAAGGATGGCTACTGTTTCTACAGTGACGCCATGAGCGGCAGCAATTCCCATTTTCTGGCGGTTGAGCGGGATATGTATCTTGCGCTGGAAAAGGAGCAGTTCGAGGTCTTTTTTCAGCCGAAAGTCGATCCGCTCAGTCATAGGATCATCGGTATGGAGGCGTTGCTGCGCTGGCGGCACCCCGAGCGAGGGTTGGTTTTTCCCGCTGAGTTTATTTCGATTGCCGAAGAGTCAAAGCTGATTGTGCCGCTTGGGGATTGGGTGCTCCGCACCACTTGTGAAGAGATTGCCAGGTGGCAGGGAGAGGGCGTGCCGAAGTTGAAGATCTCGCTCAATATCTCTTCGGTGCAGCTGGAGCAGGATGATTTTGTCAGCAACTTTATCGGTGTTCTGCAAGAATATGGCTTGTCCGGCGATATCTTCGAGATTGAGGTCACGGAACAGGGGCTGATGGGCAGCAACGGTGAACTGGTCAAAAAACTCCATGCCTTACGGGAGTATGGGATCGCTGTTGCGATTGACGATTTCGGCCGGGGTTACACCTCCCTCAGCTATCTGCAGAATTTCCCAGTCAATACTTTGAAAATCGATCGTTCGTTTGTACGTGAAATAGATGCGGAGCGAAACAATTCCTGCGTGGTTGATGCCATCGCCATGATGGCCAAGGGGCTCAATCTGCACATGGTCGCAGAGGGAGTGGAAACCCAGCTGCAGCTCGCCTACCTGCGCAACCTGGGTTGCAGTGAAGTGCAGGGTTATTTATATGGTAAGGCGTTGCCGGCTCAGGACACCTTCAATATGCTTGCCAGCCGACCGATCGACGGTCCCCATTTCATCTTTCCTGACTAAGCTGCGGGTCCGGTAGCGAGGCAGTCGCCCTGTTTTACTGTTTAACCCGGCGTCGCCTCTCCCAGCAGTTCCATCAAATGCAGCACCGGCTGCGACATCCCAGCTTCGCGTAATCCCCAGGCCAGTTGTAGTTGGCAGCCGGGGTTGGCGGTGACCAGAATGTCCGCTTCGGTATTCGTTACATTCTGCAGTTTTCGATCAAGAATCTGCTGGCTCTCTTCGGTAAATTTCAGACTGAAGGTGGCAGCACTGCCGCAGCACCAACTGGCCTCTTTCATCTCCCGATACTCAATCCCCGGAATCGCCTTGATCAACTCGCGCGGCTGTTTGCTGATCCCCTGTGCGTGGCAGAGGTGGCAAGGCTCATGATAGGTGACCGATTTATTGACCGGCTGCAGATCATCGCTACGCAGGCCGACTTCGATCAGAAATTCGCTGACATCCTTGATCTTGTTGTGGAACCGCTCGAGCCTGGCGTGATCCTGCCGCTGCGCGAGAATCTCCTCATATTCTTTGAGCGCGCTGCCGCAACCGGCGCAGTCGGTGACGATGGCATCGACATCCAGCTCAAGAAACAGGTCGAGGTTGTGGGTCGCCAGCCTTCGGGCGGTTTCACGATCGCCCTCGGTTAAGTGCGGCGCGCCGCAGCACTTCTGTTGCTTCGGCGTCAGCACGTCAAAGCCCTGATGACTGAGCACCCGCACTGTCTGCTTGGAGACTTCGGCATACATCAGGGTCATGATGCAGCCGAGAAAAAAGGCGACGCTGCCGCGTTTCTCCCCCTTGGCCGGGGTCAACTCCGGCAGCCGCTGGCGCAGCGGTTGCTGCAGCTCCGGCAGCATCCCCTCGGCTTTATCGATCCACTTCGGCCCCAGTTTCAGGAAGTGACTGTTGCGCACCAGCCACTGGATGCCGAGCTTCTGGTAGAGCCGCGCCGGCAACATTGAAGTTTCCAGCAGATCCGGATCGGGGAGCATTTTCTGCAGGATAAAGTTACGGAATCCGGCCTGCCATTTCGGCAGCGGTCGCTGTTGATGCACCTGCGAACGGCAAATCTCCATCACCTCGCCCGCTTTAACACCGGAGGGGCAGGCGCTGGTACAGGCGCGGCAATCGAGGCAGAAGTAGGCTTCCTCTTTCATTGCTTCGCTGAAGGGCAGCTTGCCTTCGGCCACGGCGCGCGCCAGGGCAACCCGGCCCCGCGGGCTGGAGCGCTCGCGGCCGGTCAGGGCGAAGGTCGGGCAGGTCGGCAGGCAGAAACCGCAGCGCATGCACTGCAGCATTGATTCATAGGTCGGCGCGTCACGTTCGGTGAAATTTCCTAGCTTTTCTTTGCTCATATCTTGACCTTTGTAGGGGCGGCGGTGCCTCGCCTTGGGCGACCCGGCGGGTCGCCCCTACAGGTTGTTTGTATCTGTGGCTCTGTTAATTATCCGCAAAGATTTTGCCAGGATTGAGTAGCCCCTGCGGGTCGAAGGACTGTTTGATCCGTTTCATCACCGCTACGCCACCCGGACCGATCTGACGGGCCAGATACTCTTTCTTGGCGATGCCGATGCCGTGCTCACCGGAGACGGTGCCGCCCCAGGCGAGTACCTGCTCGTAGAGTTCATCGTAGAAGGCGTGGGCGCGCCGCATTTCGTCTTTATCCCGTTCGTCGCAGAGCACCGTCGGATGCAGGTTGCCGTCCCCGGCGTGACCGAAAGTGCCGACCGTCAAAGCGTATTTCTCGGTCAGTTTTTCGATGAGAGTAAAGGTGTCGGCGAGCATTGAGCGTGGTACCGTGGCGTCTTCCAGCAGGGTGGTCGGAGAAACCCGCGCCAGCGCCGACAGGGCGGTACGCCGGGCTTCGGCCAATTTTGTGGCTTCAGCTTCATCCTTGGCGATATGCACCTCGGCTGCTTTGACCTGGTTGAGGATGGTTTCGACCGCTGCGGCCTCTTCAGCGACCATCGCCGGGTGGCCATCGACCTCGATCAGCAGCAATGCGGCCATCTCGCGCGGCAGGCCGATCTTGACGTAATCCTCGACACAGTTGATGGTCGCCTTGTCCATAATTTCCATGGTTGAGGGGATGATTTTCGCGGCGATGATCTTGCTGACTGCTGCTCCGGCCGTGCGGATATCGTCAAAATAGGCGAGCAATGTACGCTTGTCCTGCGGCGGCGGAATCAGCTTGACGGTGATCTCGGTGATGATCGCCAGGGTCCCCTCGCTGCCGACCAGCAGATCCTTGAAGGCGTAGCCGGCGACATCCTTGACGCTTTTACCGCCGGTGGAAAGCAGGCTGCCGTCCGGCAACACACATTTCAGCGCCATCACGTAATCGCGGGTGACACCATATTTGAGGCCGCGCAGCCCTCCCGCATCTTCCATCACGTTACCAGCCAGGGTCGAAATTTTCTGCGAGCCTGGATCGGGTGGGTAGAACAGCCCCTTTTGGGCTGCTGCGTTGAACAGGTCGAGGGTGATCACACCGGCCTGGCAGGTGGCGGTCAAATTCTCCTCATCGATTTCGAGGATCTTGTTCAGCTTGTTCAGGCAGATGACAATCCCGCCGTTGACCGGGATGCTGCCGCCGGAGAGTCCAGTGCCGCTGCCGCGCGGAGTGATCGGCAGACTATTGTCGCGGGCAATCTGCATGATGCTTTGCACCTGCTCGCTGCTGGTCGGATAGACAACCAGCTCCGGGGTGGCGTGCAGGCCGGGCGTTGAGTCGTAGCCGAGCACCAGCAGGTCTTCCGCTGCGGTAATGACGTTTTCCTCGCCGATTTCGCGGATCAATCTGTCGATGGTTGCTTGTTGGATCATTTCTTCCCCATTGTTTTTGCCCGTGTAGCGAATATTGACCGTCGCCGACAGGCATTCTGTTTGTGGGTCGTTTGCAACGATTCTTGTTTACCGACCGAAGAAAATATCCGGCAGCCAGGTGATTACTTGCGGGAAGACCATCAGCAGGGCCAGGCCGATCAACTGGATGGTCACGAACGGCAGAATTCCGCGGTAGACATCGCCCATGCTGTATTCCGGCGGCGCCACGCCCTTGAAGTAGAAGAGCGAATAGCCGAACGGCGGGGTCAAGAAAGAGGTCTGCAGGTTGATGCAGATCATCATCGCGAACCAGAGCGGATTGAAGTCCAGATCCATTGCAATCGGCGTGAAAATCGGCACCACCACCAGCAGGATCGCCGCCCAGTCGATGAACATCCCCATAAAGAAGACCACCGCCATCATGATGGCGAAGACTACATAGGGATTGACATCCATCCCCAGCAGCACATCCGCCACCACATCGCCGCCGCCCATGCTCAGAAACACCACGGAAAAGAGTTTTCCGCCGACGAACAGGGCCATGATCATGGCGGTGGTGCGAGCGGTTGAGATGCAGGCCTGGGTGATGACGTTCCAGTCCAGTTTACGCGTTACCAGGGCCAGGATCAGTGCGCCGACGCAGCCCAAAGCGGCGGCTTCAGTCGGAGTCGCGACTCCGGCCAGAATGGTGCCCATGACGGTAAGAATCAAACCGAACGGCGGAACAAAGTTCTTCATCGTCATGGAAAATTTTTGCTTTAACGTTGCCGTACGTTCTTCCGCAGGGAGCGGCGGGCCGAGCTTGGGATTCAGGTAGCAGCGTACCGCAACGTAGAGCAGATACATGCCGGACAGCAACAGCCCAGGCAGGATGGCCGCGGCAAACAGGTTGCCGACCGAGGTCTCTTTCTGGCCGGTCAGGCCGCCGTAGACGACCAGCATGATCGATGGCGGGATCAGGATGCCGAGGGTTCCCGAAGAACAGATGATTCCCGCCGAGAGAGCTTTGTCGTAACCGCGCTTCAGCAAGGCCGGCCCGGCCATCAAGCCCATGGCGACCACCGAGGCGCCGACGATGCCGGTGGTTGCGGCGAAGACCGTTGAGACAACGATGACCGCCATCCCCAGGCCGCCGCGCAGGCCGCCCATAACCGTATAAAGGGCATCAAACAGTCCCTCGGAAACCTTGGAGCGGTCGAGAATCTGGGCCATGAAAATGAACAGCGGGATGGCAACCAGGGTGTAATTGAGAAATATCCCCCAGGCATTATTGGCAAACAGGCCGATCAGCGCAGAGACGTTGAAACCATTGTCAATCAGGCCGAAGACGGTCGCAACTGCGGCCAGCGTTACCGCTAACGGATGCCCCAGGGCAATCGACGCCATCAGCGTTACGAACATGAGTATAGTCAGGACTTCTACAGTCATTGGGATCTTTGCTCCAGGCGCAAACAGGTTTTAGTGAATTTCTCTCAGTGAACGGATATCTTTGATCAGTTTGGCGACCCCTTGCAGGAAGAACAGGAAGAAGCCCAGCGCCATGAGCGTTTTAAGCGGATATATCGGTGGAGCCCAGGAACTGGAAGCATGTTCCCATTGCTGCCATGAGTTCACCGCCATGACGCAGATGTAAAACGTCAGCAGGCCGATGGTCGGCAGAAACATAACTGTGTTGGTGATAATCCGCAAAATAAGCCGTGGTTTTTCCGCCAGCCGCGCTTCGAAGACATCGATAGCGACATGCGTGTTGTGTTTGTGGGCATAGGCCAAAGCAAAGCAGAAGTGAACACCGTAAAGAAAAACCGTCAGTTCAAAAGCCCAGGAGGTTGGTGCGTTGAATACGTAGCGCATCAAGACCTCCCAAACGACCACGGAAATCAGTGGCAATACGAGATAAGAGGCATAAAAGCCAAATTTTTCGTTGAAGGCGTCGATCGCTTCAGCAATCTTAAACATAGAAACCTCTTAATGCAGTAGCGGTTTGCTTTTCAGTTCGGGGGTAAAAGGTGCGGGGGCCGACAGGCCCCCGCGTGGCTTACATTTATTGCTTATGTTTTCCTTTTACAAACATCTCGTGCGGCCAAGGGACAACACCGCCGCGTTCTTCACGCCAGTCAGCGAAGTCAGCCTTGAAGAGGTCCTGGGAATCCATGACCTTTTTCACGTCAGGAAATTTCGCTTTCAGACCCTGAATATAGTCGTGAGAAGCTTGGGCAAACTGATTGATAGTTTTTTCGTCCATACGGACAAATTCGACCTTCTTTTTGAAGAGTTTGACGGCCTTGGCATTGAGGTTTTCCTGCCAGGCGGTCGACCAGAGCTGGGTCTCTTTGGCAGCGATATCAACGATCCACTTCAGATCAGCAGGCAGCTTGTTGTAAGAGTCTTTATTCATAAAGAACGAACACTGGCTGGTTGGCTGGTGGACGCCCGGCTGAATGACGTACTTGGTGATGTCATCAAAACCCATCGGGTAGTTGATCGCCGGGGTACTGAATTCAGCCGCATCGATAACGCCACGCTCCAGAGCGAGGTAGACTTCGCCACCCGGAAGAGGGGTAACACTGGCGCCAAGACCGGTCAAAATGTCCATGTACCAACCCGGAGTTCTAACGCGCATACCTTTGAAATCTTCTTGCTTGGAAGCTCTTTTATTGGAGAATAGGCCCATTTCCTGGCCGACGTTGCCGCCGGGAAGGACAAACAGGTTGTAGCGACCGTAGAGTTCCTGCATCATTTCCAGACCGCCACGCTCATACAGCCAGATGTTGTAACCTTCAGTGTCCAGTCCAAAAGGAACCGAAGCAAAGGCGACAAAAGCTTCGTTCTTGCCTTTCCAGTAGCCTGGCCAGTCGTGGCCGATATCTGCCTGCCCTTTACTGACAGCATCAAAGCTTTCCATGGCGCCAACCAGCTCGCCGGCCGAAAACAGTTTGATGTCAAGACGGCCGCCCGATGCAAGCTTTACCGAGTCGGCAAAATGCTGAGCCACATCATAAAACAACAGGCCTTTGGACCATGGCATAACCATTTTCCACTTGAACTTTTCCGCAGAGGTTTTGATGGTCCGCATTTCTTTCTTTACTTCTGCGTGACGTTTGTCCGCGCCGAATTTCTCCCGCTTGGCGGCAAAGGCGTTAGGTGCCAGCGCCAGGGTCAGGATCAGAGCCAGACCGATTAAGATTCTGAACTTTTTCATTCTTTCCTCCTCTTACATGGGTGAGTGGTACAACCAGGGCGAATGTTTTATTTGTAATTCCGGCAAGTGGTAAGGCCAATTTGTGGGATACCATATTGCGGACTGTTCCGCCCTGTCAAGAAAAATATAACAGTGTTTTCAGTCTGTGAGGCTTTCGCCGCAGAGTTCAGGGTTTGCCCGAACTCTGGATTGTCATTCCTGCTCAGGCTCGCTTCAAGTGCCTGCGGGATATCGACCGGAGGTTAATTGGCTGTCCATCCACAGTCTATAGTCAGCATCGAGCCGGTGATGCAGGCGGCCGAATCTGAACAGAGATAGATGACCAGGTCACCGACCTCCGAAGGTTCGATCAGGCGCTTGACCGCGGCTTTTTTCAGCATGATGTCACTGATCACTTCCTCGCGGGGGATAGCGTGGGTTTTGGCCTGCGAATCGATCTGGCCGTCAACCAGCGGGGTGCGGACATAGGCCGGGCAGATCGAGTTGACGGTGATGCCGTATGGCCCGCCTTCGAGAGCGGCGGTTTTGGTCAGACCGGTGAGGCCATGTTTGGCACTGACGTAGGCGGCCTTGAATTCAGAGGCTCGCAGACCGTGGACCGAATTGATATTGATCACCCGCCCCCAGTTGTTCTCCTTCATCCGGCCCCAGAGATATTTGCTCAGCAAAAACGGGGCGGTCAGCATCAGGCCGATAATAAAATCCCACTTCTCCTCAGGGAAATCCTCAATCGGTGCGACATGCTGGATGCCGGCATTATTGATCAGAATGTCGCAGCGTCCGTACTGCTTGAGAACCCTGTCGGTGAGGGTTTTACAGCCGTCTCGGCGACTCAGATCGGCTTGGATATAGTTCCCGCCGAGGCGTTTTGCCGCTGCTTCGCCGGCTTCCCGGTTGACATCGGCCAGCACCACCCGGCGTCCCGAAGCCGCCAGGGCTTCGGCTGCTGCCAGCCCGATGCCGCTGGAAGCACCGGTTATCAAGGCAATTTGTTGTTCAGACATGTGAGTGAGCTCCTTTGAATGCAGGATTAAACCCGGATGCTGAATTCACAGCCAGTGCATTTCCTGATCTCTTCGAGCGAACTGAACGGCGAAATCTCGATCAGGGTCATGCCGTTTTCATTAATTTCAAACACCCCTTTGTCGGTGACCAGCAGATCGACGACCCCTTTGCCGGTGACCGGTAAAATACATTCCTGGAGGATTTTCGGGCTGCCGTCTTTGGCGCAATGCTCCATCATCACCACCACCTTCTTGACGCCGGAGACCAGATCCATGCCGCCGCCGGGCCCCTTGATCATTTTTCCGGGGATCATCCAGTTGGCCAGGTCACCGCTGCTGCTGACCTGCATGCCGCCGAGGACCGAGAGATCGATCTTGCCGCCGCGGATCATGGCGAACGATTCTGAAGAATCGAAAAATGCCGCGCCGGGGATGGTGGTGATGGTTTGCTTGCCGGCATTGATCAGGTCGGCGTCGACATGCTCTTCGGTCGGAAACGGGCCGATACCGAGCAGGCCGTTTTCCGACTGCAGGATGATTTCGACATCGCTCGGGATATAGTTAGCGACCAGCGTCGGCATGCCGATGCCGAGATTGACGTAGGCGCCATCCTGCAGTTCGCGGGCAATCCTTTTGGCCATCCATTCTCGTTGCGGTTTTATCGACGCGCTGCCGCTATCGCTGACTTTGAGGGTGCGTTGTTCGATCGGCTTCTCGAAGCTGGCGCCGAGCAGGATACGGTCGACATAGATGCCGGGCAGGTGGACCTGATCCGGATCGAGACTGCCGATCTCGACGACCTCTTCGACCTCGACAACCGTGACCCGACCGGCCTTGGCGCAGGCGCTGTTGAAGTTGTTGGCGGTCTTGCGGAAGATCAGGTTGCCTGCCTTGTCAGCCTTCCAGGCTTTGATAATGGCAAGGTCGGCGGTCAGGCTGGTTTCCAGAACATAATCCTTGTCGTTGAACTCACGCGTTTCCTTCTTTTCGGTGAGAGCGGTGCCGAAGCCGGTGCGGGTGTAGAAGGCCGGAATCCCGGCACCGCCGGCGCGCAGCTTCTCGGCGAGGGTTCCCTGGGGGGTCAGCTCAAGCTCCAGATCGCCATCGAGAAACTGCCGTTCGAAGGTGGCATTCTCGCCGACATAGGAGGAGATCATCTTTTTGATCTGGCGGGTTTGCAGCAGCAGGCCGAGGCCGAACTCATCGATGCCGGCGTTGTTGCTGATGACGGTCAATCCTTTGCTGCCGCTGTCGCGCAGGGCGGTAATCAGATTTTCGGGGATTCCGCAGAGGCCGAAGCCGCCGGCGGCTACGGTCATGTTGTCGCTGAGGAGGCCCTCAAGGGCGGCGGCGGCGTCGGTGTGTATCGCTTTCATGTTTCGTTTTCCTCCAAGGTTGGTATGTTTTCGAATGATTTGGGCCCACTGCTATAAAAATAGGCACTCGTTTTTTTCATGTGCCTTTCGCAGATCTGGTTAATCTCCCTTCGGTTGTTTGATAAATGAATAACGTTGTTTGAAAGTTGTCCTCAACTGTAAGGCAAGGCTCGTACCATATTAGAGGATGGCGTTTTTAATCGTTTTTTCGATTTAATAATATCTGAAATTCAGCTAGTTGGAATATTTTACATGAATTTTTCCGGTTTGCAAAACGAGCAGCAAATGTGTCTCAATCTAAAGACATGTAGTTTGTTGACTACATTTTTGTTCCGGGCTAGATTGAGGGAAAATAGAATAGGGTTTAAGGAACAGGAGCTGAAATGAAAATTTTTGAAACAGATCCGGATAGCGATTCGCAGCAGCTTTCCCGAGGGTTTTCCGAGCAGTTGCGGGGGCTCGGCAACCGGCTGAAAATGGCCGACCTGATCTTCGATCATATCGAAAACGGCGCACTGGTTACCGATGCTGAAGGTTATATTCTTTATTTTAATCGTCCTTATGCGGAATTTCTCGGGGTTGAGGCCAAAGGTGCAATCGGCAAACATGCCACCGACATTCTGGAAAACAGCCGGATGCACATCGTTGCCAGAACCGGCAAGGCCGAAGTCAACGAGATATTCACCGCCAAGGGTCGCGACATGGTGGTCCAGCGGATTCCTATTTTTGAAGACGGTAAGGTTGTAGCGGTTTTCGGACAGCTGATGTTCAAGCAGATCAGCGACGTCAGCCGTCTGGCCAGCAATCTGAGCATGCTGGAATCGAAACTGAAGCATTACGAAAAAGAGCTGACCTCGTTACGGGCCACCCGCTACAATTTTGACAGTATTTATGGCTCCAGCCCCGCGCTCCTTGCTCTCAAGGCAGAAGCTCGCAAGGCGGCGGCAACCGATCTTCCCGTCCTGATTACCGGTGAATCGGGAACCGGCAAGGAACTGTTTGCTCAGGCGATTCATCAGGCCAGCCCCCGTCATCGTTATCCATCGATCCATATCAACTGTGCGGCGATCCCCAAAGATCTGTTCGAGTCGGAACTGTTCGGCTATGCCGGAGGGGCTTTTACCGGAGCCAGCAGCGGCGGCAAACCGGGAAAGCTGGAGTTGGCGGATGGTGGCACCCTATTTCTCGATGAGATCGGTGAGATGCCGCTCGAATTGCAGCCCAAGCTGTTGCGGGTGCTGGAAGATAAGGCTTTCGAGCGGGTCGGCGGCACCCGGATGATCAAGAGTAACTTCAGAATTATAGCGGCAACCAATCAGGATTTTGTCGGGATGATCAAGCAGAAACGCTTTCGCGAGGACCTGTTTTATCGCCTCAATGTGATCTCGCTCGATGTCCCGCCGCTGCGCGAGCGCAGCAGCGATATTGTCCCGCTGGCCCGGCACCTGCTGGAAAAAGTTGCCGAAAAGCACCCCGGCTCACACTACCGGTTGACCGCAGCAGCTGAAACAGTGCTGGCTAACTTCCATTGGCCCGGCAATATCCGCGAGCTGCTGAATGTCTTGGAACGGACCGCATTCACGATTGAAGGAAATACCATCGATGCCTGTGACCTGCCGTTCTATTTGAGCCGGCCGCAAGCGATAAGCTCGGGGGTAACGGAGTGGGGCTTGCAGGAGGTGGTCGCCGGGGCGGAGCGTGAGGCGCTCCGCAAAGCCTTGGAGGTCAGCGGCAACAATAAGGCGCGAGCGGCAAAAATTCTCGGCATTCATCGGACCGTGCTCTACAAGAAGATGCGTAAATACCAGATCCCGTTGAGCTGATAGCAGGAGGCTGTCCGAGAATACAATGACCGGCTGCAAAGCCAGCTGTTTGGTCCATATTTCAGCTCCTTTTCTGCCCATAGCTTAATGCTATGAACACTCAAACGAGCTAAAATCTGACCTCAAACTTCTGACTTTTCGCTTCGGCCCCTATTCTCGGACAGACTCCTGCGCGAGACAGTGATAAGATTCAAACCAGCGTTCTGGTAAAAAGGTTTTCTCTTGACAGGGAACAGATAGCTCTTTTAAGGTAAATTGGTCTGACCAATTTGGAGGAATTATGGATTTACTCAAGACGTTTTGTACGGCGGCCGAAGCGGCCGGAGCGGTGCTGGTCGAGTGCAAAAGCCCGGCGCAGGCAGCGGCCCGCATCGCCGAACTGGCCGATGGCGCTGTGCTGCTGCCGGTTTCGGCCAGTTGCGAACGTGCTCAGTTGGCCGAACAGCTGCAAACCGCAGGAGTCCGTCTGCTGGCGGTCGACCGTACGCAGGCCGCAGATGCTGCCGCCGGAGTGACCAGTGCCGGTTTCGCGATCGCTGACACCGGCACATTGGTGCTGGAAAGCACTGCCGAAGATGTGCGGCTGGCGAGCACTCTGCCGCCGCGGCATTTTGTGTTGCTCGACCGCAGCAAGATCGTTGCCGATGGCCTGGCGGCGGTTACGCCGCTACGGCAGTTGCATCAGCAGCAGCCGCGTAATTATGTCGCCTACATTACCGGTCCGAGCCGCACGGCGGATATCGAGCGGGTTCTGACCATCGGCGTCCACGGCCCCAAGCAGTTGTATATCCTGCTGCTTGATAACTGGTCGAGCGATCTGCTGGAAATGTAGAAAAACGCCAGTTAACAGCTTACAGTTAACAGCTTACAGCTTACAGCTTACAGCTTACAGCTTACAGCTTACAGCTTACAGCTTACAGCTTACAGCTTACAGCTTACAGCTTACAGCTAACTGCTGACTGCTAACTGCTGACTGCTTTGCCCTTAAGAGGTTTTTCCATGAATAAACGACGACAGCGCGAATATAAAGGTCGGATCGATCAGGTGCTGGCCACGCCAAAACTGCAGGACGCTCTGCACAAGTTCGGTGATGCCTACCTGGTTTCGCGCGACAAGGCTTTTACCGGTCTGGATTTTGAGGCACTGCGGAGCGAGATCGCGACGATGAAGGATGGCGTGCGTGAGAACCGTGCCGAGCTGCTGCAGCAGTTTATCCAGAATGCTGAAGCTGCCGGGGCGATCGTCTGTCTGGCAAAAACCGCCGAGGATGCCAACGCTTACATCGCCGAACTGGCACAAAGAAAGGGCGCCAAACTGGCGGTGAAAAGCAAGAGTATGGCCAGCGAGGAGACCCATCTGAATGTCGCTCTGGAAAAGGCCGGAACCCAGGCCTTGGAGACCGATCTGGGGGAATGGATTATCCAACTGGCCGGGCAGCGACCCAGTCACATGGTGATGCCGGCGATCCATATGTTCAAGGAAGATGTCGCCGAGCTGTTCAGCAAACAGACCGGTCGGCAGGAAGCGGCCGAGATTCCTCACTTGGTGCAGGTCGCCAGGGAGCAGCTGCGGCAAGGCTATATGGATGCTGAGATCGGCATTACCGGAGCCAACATTGCGGTCGCTGAAACCGGTGGTCTCGTCCTGGTGACCAACGAAGGCAACGCCCGGCTGGCCTCGACCCTGCCCAAAGTGCATGTGGCGCTGGTCGGTATCGAGAAGCTGGTGCCGACCCTGGAGGATGCCGCCAGAATTATCCAGGTGCTGCCGAAGAACGCCACCGGTCAGGCGTTGACCTCGTATGTTACCTGGATTCGCGGTGCCGTTCCCTGTGCCGACGAAGAGAAAGAGCTGCATATCGTACTGCTCGATAACGGCCGCAGCACTTTGGCCGAATCGCCGCAGTGTCGGGATGCGCTGCGTTGCATCCGCTGCGGTGCCTGCGCCAACGTCTGCCCGGTCTACCAGACCGTCGGCGGCCACGTTTTCGGCCACATTTACATCGGCGCCATCGGCATCATTTTGACCGCCTTCTTCCACGGCCTCGATAATGCCGCCGAGCTGGTTCGTGCCTGTATCGGTTGCCGTTCCTGTGTCTCGATCTGCCCGAGCAAAATCGATCTGGAGGAGATTATCCTCTCGCTGCGCGAAACTATCGGCGAGGAAGAGGGGATCGGCGCCGGTAAGAACCTGGTGTTCCGCAAGGTGATGCGCAATCGCAAACTGTTTCACAGTCTGCTTCGCGCTGCCAGTGTTCTGCAGAAGCCGGTTACCAAGGGCGAACGGACCATTCGTCATCTGCCGCTGTTCTTCTCCTCGCTGACCGAATGGCGGACCCTGCCGGCGGTGGCCGACAAGCCGCTGCGCGATCTCATCCTGCAGCAGCCGCAGCGGGTCGAGAAGCCACGCTATCGGGTGGCCTTCTACGGCGGCTGCGCTAACGATTTCCTCTATCCGGAGCTGGGACTCGATCTGGTGACGGTGATGAACGCCCTGGATGTTGAGGTTTATTATCCGCAAAAGCAGAATTGTTGTGGTGTCCCCGCGCTCTATTCGGGAGATAAGGAGACTGCGGTCGAACTGGCTAAACAGAATATTGATGCCATGCTCGAAGGTAAGCCAGATTTTGTCCTGACCACCTGTCCGACCTGCACCATGGCCCTGCAGCGTGATTTCGTTGCGCACCTCAAGGATAACCCGGCCTGGGCGGCGAAAGCTGAACAATTGGCCGAGATCACCGTCGACGCGGCCGGTTTCATCGTCAACCAACTCGGCGCAGCGGATGCCTTCAGTCAACTGGCGACCAGTGAAAAGGTCACCTACCATGATTCCTGCCACCTCAAGCGCGGCGCCGGAGTCTGGAAAGAACCACGTGAGCTGATCGAAACTTCTGGCCACGAACTGGTCGAGATGGCCCATGCTGACCGCTGTTGTGGTTTCGGCGGATCCTACTCGCTGACCAGTCACCCCGATATCGCCAAGATGATCCTCAAAGACAAGCTGATCGATATCGCAGCAAGTGGTGCTACCTGCGTAGCGATGGATTGTCCCGGTTGTATGATGCAGATCCGCGGTGGACTGGAGAAACAGGGCTCCGAGGTGCGCGCCCAGCACACCATCGAACTGCTGGCAGAAGCAATCAAGAGCAGTAAATAATGTTACCTGACAGCAGTACCTATGAAGAACTCTGTGACCGTTTTAGCTGGGACATCCCGGAGTATTTCAACATGGGCGTCGACGTCTGCGATAAATGGGCCGCTATTGATCCGGATCGCCTGGCGCTGACTTTCGTCGAAGCCGACGGGCAGAACCGCGATTATTCCTTTGGCAAATTGAAACGCTTGTCCAACAGCCTGGCCAACCTGCTGGTTGCTAGTGGCCTGCAACGGGGTGATCGGATCGGCATTCTTCTTCCACAGACCCCGGAAACTGCCTTCTCCCACATTGCCATTCATAAGGCCGGTGGTATCTCAATCCCGCTGTTCATGATGTTCGGGGTTGAAGCCCTTGAGTATCGGCTGGCTGATTCCGGTGCCCGGATGGTGATCTGCAACACCGAGGGTGCGGAGAAAATCGCCACTATCCGCGATCGTCTGCCGGAGCTTGAGCAGGTATTCACCATCAATGGTGAGCAGGCTGGCAGCAGGGATCTGTATGCCGGAATGGCCGCGCACTCGACAACCTTTCAGCCGGTTAATACCAAGGCAGACGATCCGGCGCTTATTATCTATACCTCGGGTACCACTGGTCAGCCCAAGGGGGCGCTGCATGCCCATCGAGTGTTGCTCGGCCACTTGCCTGGCGTTGAGATGAGTCATGACCTGTTTCCTCAACCCGGCGACAAGATCTGGAGCCCGGCCGATTGGGCATGGATTGGCGGTTTGCTCGATGTTCTGCTGCCGGCCATGCATTACGGCATTCCGGTCGTGGCGCGGCGATTTGAAAAGTTCACCGGCGAAGCGGCCTTTCAGTTGATTCAGGATTTCGGTATCCGCAATGCCTTCATTCCGCCAACGGCGTTAAAGATGATGCGGTCCGTACCCGACGCACAGTCGCGCTGGAAACTGAATATGCGAACCATCGCCAGCGGCGGCGAGACGCTGGGAGCCGAGCTTCTCGAGTGGGGGCAGCGGGTGTTTGGCGTGACCATAAACGAGTTCTATGGTCAAACCGAATGCAACATGATTGTTTCCTCCTGTGCGGCGCTGATGCCGGAGCGGCCGGGTATCATGGGCCGTCCTGTGCCGGGGCATAAGGTGACTATTGTTTCAGATGAGGGGATCCCCGTTCTGGCTGGCCAGCTGGGCAACATTGCGGTCAGATCGCCTGATCCGGTGATGTTTCTCGAATACTGGAACGATTCAGCCGCAGCGGCGGGCAAGTTTGTCGGGGAGTGGATGCTGACCGGTGATAAGGGCATCTGCGACAGTGACGGTTGGCTCCGTTTTGTTGGCCGTGACGATGATGTGATCACCTCTGCGGGTTATCGGATCGGTCCGGGCGAGATCGAAGACTGCCTTATCGGTCATCCTGCGGTAAAAATCGCCGGTGTCGTGGGCAAACCGGACGCAGTGCGTACCCAGATTGTGAAGGCTTACATTATTCTGGAAGAGGGTGTTGAGCCGACCGCTGAACTTGCTGCAGAGGTGCAGGATTGGGTGAAGGTTCGGCTTGCCGCCCATGAATATCCCCGGGAAGTGGAGTTTGTGGCTGCCCTGCCGATGACAACAACCGGCAAAATCATCCGCCGGGTTTTGCGCGACAGAGCGGAAAGTGAGCCGTGACCGGCTGAAGGCTCTATCCATATTGTTGAATTTTGAACGCAGAAAATCTAAAACCAGGAAGGGATAATAACAATGAGAGCTGAAGCTTCGGTAATCGGCACCGGGATAATGGGCAGAGGCATTGCCCTGCTGTTTGCGTTAAATAATTTCAAGGTCGTTATCTATGATTCCAGCCCTGAGTCCTTAAACAAGGCAAAAGATCTGATCGCTAAAGACCTTTCATTGATGATCGATGAGCAGCTTGTGCCTGCCGGCAAAAAGCAAGCAGCTCTCGACAATATTGTCACTGTCGATAAGTTGAGTTCTGCCGTAGTTAATTCTGATTTTATCGTTGAGGCAGTACCTGAGCGGTTGGAACTCAAATGGGACATCTATGCACAGATCGAAGCATGCGCCAAAGATGAATACACCATTGCTTCGAATACATCGACCCTGCCCATTAGTGATCTGGCAAAGCACTTGGTCAGGCCAGAACGTTTGCTGATCACCCATTTTTTTAATCCGGCTCATCTGGTGCCATTAGTAGAAATTGTCAAATCGGAAAAAAATTCGGCAGAGGTCGTTTCTGCCACCCTGAGCTTGATGGAGAAACTCGGCAAAGTTCCGGTCATCCTGAAAAAGGAGGTGCCGGGTTTTATTGCCAATCGACTGCAGGCCGCCCTGCTTCGCGAAGCTCTTTATCTGATTGACAGTGGAGTCGCGGACGCTCAGGACATAGACAATATCGTAACCTCCGGCCTCGGTTTTCGCTGGTCGACTTTAGGCCCTATCGAAATAGCTGACTACGGTGGTCTCGATACTTGGCAAAGCGTCATGGCAAACCTCTCTCCCGAACTCGACTGCTCTAAATCGGTCCCGACAGTCATCAAGCAGTTGAACCAACAGGGTCATTTAGGCATCAAAACCGGGCGGGGCTTTTATCAGTACGAAGAGGGGCAGGGAACCCTTGCTGCTGGGAAAATCGGGGCTCGCGACCTGGCCTTCATTCGACTGCTGAAACTTCGGCAACAGCGTGGGACCTAAGGTGTTTCAAGAAGACATTGGGTGTGTTTTGGATATGCCGAGGCTGGTGAGTTAAGATAAATCAACGCTAGAATTACACTATCATTACCAAAAAACAATTGCCCCCAGCGAGGCTACAACCTCAACGCACCCCGGCCACAGGAACCTTGAGGTGGATTGGCCGGGTGGAGCGATTGTTCCGTCCGGTTTTTTTTATTTACAGCAGATTTTTAAGATGCTACGCATGTTTGGCGTTTTCGGCGCGAGACGTCGCGCTGGAGAATGACCGAAGCTGAGGTTGCAATTTGATAGCTCGTTACCGGTCTTCACAAATTTCTTTCCCCTCTGCGGATCAAAAATGCTCCCAATAGTCTGTTTTCTAGAATTGAATCGCGCAGATGTTTAAGTTTTTTACCTCGGTAAAGTTGACCCTATGCTTACTGTTGCTGTTGGTGGTCTTTGCCATGTTCGGTACCGGAGTTCCTGAGCAGGCCGGGCATTATGAAATATATTTCCAGACCCCCTGGTATCGCTTGTTGCTGGGCCTGCTGGCGCTTAATCTGCTCTGTTGTACCTTGAAGACCGTCCGCAGGAATTTTACCGATCACAACCGTTTTCAGCAGCTGTTGCAGCAGTCATCAATGGGGACCCCGCTGACTGTGACAGAACTGGAAGCCAGTGAAAAGATTTTGCAGCAGGTCGGTTTTGCGACTCATTGTGCTGCCGAGAATCTGTTGGCTCGCCGGGGTCGGCTGGGGCGCTGGGGCTCGACCTGGGTGCACCTGTCGTTGTTGATTATCATGGCCGGGGCCATTCTTGGTCAGGCCGGTTTTGTCGGCACCATCAACACCTATCTCGGCACGGTCAACGAGCGCTACTACGATTGGGATACGCAGAGCGAGTTGCCGCTCGGCATTGGTTTGCGGGCAGACAGCTTCCGCGCCAGCTATTATCCGATTACTTTGCGCTTCGATCTGTTTGCGGTGGATAGCGGCCGTCAATTACGGCAAATTACTTTGCAAGAGGGTGAGGAGTTCGGGGTTGAAGAACTCGGTTTGACCGGCAAGGTGAGCCATTTTGAGCCGGATGTCGGGATGCTTACAGTCGAAGTTTACCGGATAAACCAGTTTCTGGGGATTTATGAAGTTACCGCAAAGGGTGAAAAATTCGGCACCTTAGGAAATCCAGGCTTTCAAATTAACAATATCCAGTTTCGTGATCCGATTTTGAAACAGATGGAGACGGAGGTTTCGATCTTTCTCGAAAGCCGCTTTCTGCAAAAAGGGCAGATTCGGGTCAACCAGCCATTAACCATCGGCAGCGTCAGTATCTACCAGACCGCCTATAAATACCATGGCGACGGCGTCTGGAGTGTCGGGTTTCAGCTCTCCAGTGATCCGGGGGAACCGCTGGTCTGGGGTGGTGCAATTCTGTTGATCTGCGGTTTGCTGGTGGTTCTCCTGCAGCCGTTTCGTGCCGTCGGGGTGGTGCGACAGCCGGATGGACAGTATGAACTGGTGGCGCTGGCCGGATATGCCGATGCTGCCGGGCAGCAGCGGCTAGCATGGCTGAAAGAACAGCTGGAACTTTCCTCAATCCCCCCTGATCCCCCTGTTTCAAAGGGGGGACAAGGTCGTAGCCTCCCCCTTTGAAACAGGGGGATTGAGGGGGATTTGTTTACCAATCCTTACCTTGCGGCTCCAATCTATTCAAAACATATTCACGGCTGCCCAGGCCGACCTTCTCCGCATGTTCCAGGGTGATCTCCCAATCGATCTTCGGGTGCACACCGCGAAACTTATCGCCGCCCGCTTCATGGCCGCTGCTCAGTGCCGTATCCGGTAAGCCCGTGGCCTGGTTAACCAGGTCAGCGCAGGCCTGATCCAGAGCCACCGGATCGCTGCCGGCGAGAATACCGAGATCCGGGACGATGGCGGCGTCCGAATGCCCGTAGCAGTCGCAGGATGGACTGACCTGGGTGATAAAGTTGAGATAGAGCTGTTTGCCCGTTTTGTTGCTGGTCGCGGCAACGGCGTATTCAGCCATTTTGCGCATCACTTTGCCCGACTGCTCATTCCACTGAATCTGGATCGCGGTCTCGCCGCAGATGGTAATACAGCGGCTGCAGCCGGTGCATTTAGCCGCATCGATTACGGCATATGCGGCACTCAGCTGGATGGCATCATGAACACAGGCCTGCAGGCAGTCACCGCAGAGGGTACAGCGTTTCTCCGCCACCTTGGGGGCGACGGTTGAATGCTGTTCCAGCTTCCCGGCGCGGCTTGAACAGCCCATCGCCAGGTTTTTGATCGCCCCGCCGAAGCCGGTCAGTTCGTGGCATTTGAAATGACTGACCGCCAGCAGCACATCAGACTCAAGAATTTCCAGTGCGATATCGGCGGATTTAAGCAGTTCGCCCTCCACCGGAACCCGGCGGGAGCTAGAGCCGCGCAGCCCGTCGGCCATAATCAACGGTGCGCCGACTACGGCATAAGCAAAGCCGTTTTCGATGCCGCAGGTCAGGGCCGAGACTGCTTCTTTACGCTGACCGGGATAGAGGGTACTGGAGTCGGTGAGGAAAGGTTTGCCGCCCTGTAGCTTTACCTGTTCGACGATTTTGCGGATGAAGACCGGGCGGATATAAGCGTGGCCACCCTTTTCGCCGAAATGGATTTTAACCGCAGTCAGATCTCCCTGACTGACAACTTCGGCAAGTCCTGCCGCATTGAGCAAGCGTTCAAGTTTGTCAAACAGGTTTTCCCGTACCCCGGATCGTAAGTCAGCAAACCAGACTGCAGATGCCATTTTTTACCTCCATGAATTCAACCAGCTCGATGGATCGGATCTTCACTTGACGGTTGCTGGCTCTCATGTAGATAGAGAGTACGACTCGGGAAGGCAATCTCCAGCCCCAGCGCCTCGAGCGTCTCCATGATTTTCAGGCAGACGTCTTCGCGTGCATCGAGATATTCTCCCCAGACGGTACTGGTCGTGAAACAGTAAATCATGATGTCGAGCGAGGAGGCTCCGAAGTCGGTAAAGTTGACCAGAAAAAAATCCTGGTCGATGGCCGGATGGTTGCGCAGCATCTGCCTGATATCGGCAACCGCCTGACGCATTTGTGCAGGAGTGGTGTTGTAGGTAACGCCGACGGTCATCTTGATGCGTCGTTTCGGCATACGGCTGAAGTTGTCGATCGACATGTTCATCAGTGTGCTGTTGGGGATGGTGATCTGGGTTTTGGCAAAGGTACGGATGCGGGTAGACCGAAAGCCGACCTCTTCAATGGTCCCTTCCATGTCTCCCACTTTCACCCAGTCGCCGAGCATGAAGGGGCGATCAAGCAGAATCATCAGCGAGCCGAAGATATTCGACAGGCTGTCCTTGGCTGCCAGGGCGACCGCCAGTCCGCCGATTCCGAGCGAGGCGAGCAGGCCGGAGATCGAGTAGCCGAGGTTCTGAACCAGCATCAGCAGCGCCATGAAGACGATAAAGATGCGCAGGCTCTTGCGGATAAAGGGGATCAGCTGGTCGTCCAGAGTCGACTCGGTTTTGCTGGCCCAGTGGCTCAGCCAGTGCGCCAGCAGCGAGATCAGGTTGTAGCAGAACCAGGCGATATTGAAGGTCAGCAGGATCTGGATGCCGTCGTTCGCCAAGCCTGCCAGATCGGTCGGCTGTTGCGGCAGTTGCAGGATTTTGACCATGAATGAGAGGCCGACAACCAGCACCAGAAATTCGGCCGGTTTGCGCAGGCTCTTCAGCAGCATCTCGTCCATCTCGCTGGAGGTGTGCTGCACCGCCTTAAAGATCAGCTTGGTGGCCAGGTGAGCAAACACCCGCTTCAGCAGCAGGGCCAGAAACAGCATCAGGCAGGCGGCAAGCAGGCGCCCCATGCTGATGCCGAGCAGCGTCTGGTCGAATAGCTCTTGTAATTGTTGCAGTCTTTCCATACTTAAAGCGACTCCGCTGTTTTTTCTGCTGGCTTAGCAGAAAGTGCCGGCAATGAGCAAGGGATTAATGGTTGCCAGAGGCCGATTCCGGCAGTGCGGGCGATCTTTTCAGCGGCTAAAAAGTCATCCTTGAAGCTGAATTGATAGCGGCGAAAAACCGAAGCCAGGCCCTTTTTTAGCAGGATGCGGTTGAGCATTCGGCCATCCGGCAGATAAAGGTAGGCGAGCAGTCGGTCATACTTGTCACGTTCAGGGCCATCGGTGCTGTCGGTGACCAGGCGCACTTGCACCCCTTTGATCGTTTTGATATTGAACCTTTTTACCTGACGGGCGACCGTCCGCAGCCGTTTACTGTCGATACCGAACTGCTTGAGATAAAATCGGTCACGCTGCGAATCTTGGCCTTCCGGGGTGTCGACGCCGAGCAGACGAACCTTGCCGATTCCGGTAACCAGCAGGGTGTCGCCATCATAGATCCAGTTGACGGTACCTGAGTATTCGGCCGCGAACAGGGAGCTGGCACAGAGCAGGAACAGACTGCCGAGCAGCAGTGGTTTCAGCATCTTTTCAACGGCCCCAGAAGAGCCGGGTGAAGAAACCGGTCAGAACCCCCCAAATCAGGTTTGCGGTGACGACAAACAGCGGCGTCAGCATCCCTAGCTCAAAACCGGCGAGACCCAGCTGCTTCACGTAGGGGAAAACGTAGAAAAGGGTGTAGGCGGAGGGCAGCAGGCTGAACCAGATCCCCTTGCGGATCCAGTGGCGACGATAGCGGGGGGTACTGACGGTGAAAAAATAGCCCAGCGCCCAGATTCCCCCGAAAATCAGCCGCGGATAGAGCCAGACCTGATTCAGGGCTGGGGAGATTTTCACCCCGATAAACGCGGTGAGCTGCCATTCCCCGCACGCCCAGACAAACAGACTGTTTCCCAGCCCGGCAAGCAACCCGGCGGTAAAACAGACCGCAAATAGCGCGCTATTTTTTGCCATCCCATCTCCTGCGTGGTGACAGGCTGGTGAGCCTGTTGGTGGTGTACTGCAGCGATTGTTTGACTATTGGGCCTCAGGCAGAGTTTCGTTCATGCTCCCGGTTCGGTAGCCCTGCAGATCAAGGGTCACGTAGGTAAAACCTGCGGCTTTGAATTCTGCGACCAGCTGCCGGCGAAGATCATTGTCGAGGAGTCTGCCGATCTCCTCTGCGGCCACTTCGACCCGAGCGATCTGTTCGTGAAAACGAACCCGGTAATTGCCGAATCCCTGCTGCCGCAGCCAGCTTTCACAGCGATCGATCTGTTGCAGTCGTTCCGCGGTGATCTGGGTCCCGTAGGGAAAGCGCGACGAGAGGCAGGCAAAGGGTTGCTTGTTCCAGGTCGGCAGGCCGAGCCGTTTACTCAGTTGGCGGATTTCTGCTTTGCTAAGTTGCGCTTCGAGCAGCGGTGAACAGATTTTCAGTTCGGTGACGGCATCGCGTCCGGGGCGGTAATCGCCCAGATCATCCAGGTTGGAGCCGTCCAGTACGTTGCGGTAGCCGAGTTTTTCCGCCTGACGTAAAAACAGGCTGAACAGCTCATGCTTGCAGTGATAGCAGCGGCGCGGGGGGTTCTCGGCAAAGCCGGGGATCACCAACTCGTTACTCTCAAAATCCAGCTGTTTGACGCCGATCTGCGCAGCCAGTTTTCGGCTTTGCTCAAACTCATAAGCCGGGTAGGTCGGGGAGGTCGCGGTCAGCGCCAGAACCTTGTCCGGCCCCAAGGTGTCACAGGCGACCTTGAGCAGGAAGGTTGAATCGACCCCGCCGGAGAAAGCCACCGCGACCGAACCTAAGCGGCTGAGTTGTTGTTGCAGTTGGGTATATTTTTCGTCCAGTGTCATGGTCGTCAGTCGTAGATTCCGGTTGAGAGGTAACGGTCGCCGGTATCACAAATAATGGTGACCACCGTCTGATCTTCATCCATCTTTCCGGCCAGGTTGGCTGCCGCAAAAACATTGGCCCCGGATGAGATGCCGCAGAACAGCCCTTCTTGACGTGCCAGTTCCTGGGTGACCCTGATCGCATTGTCATCGCTGACCGAGATTACTTTTTCATAGATGCTCTGGTCAAGAATCTCCGGGATAAATCCGGCGCCGATCCCTTGAATTTTGTGTGGCCCGGCATCGCCGCCGGAGAGGACTGGAGAACTGGCTGGTTCGACGGCGAAGATTCTGACTTTCGGATTGTGCTTGCGCAGCGCACGACCGACCCCGGTGATGGTGCCGCCGGTACCGACCCCGGCGACAAAGGCATCCACCTGTCCATTGAGCACTTCGATGATTTCCGGTCCGGTGGTTTCTGCGTGAATCTGTGGATTCGCCGGGTTGCAAAACTGCTGCGGCATGTAGGCGCGCATTTTTTTGGCCAGTTCGGTCGCTTTTTCGATTGCACCGCGCATCCCTTGATTGCCGGGCGTCAGGACCAGTTCGGCACCGTAGGCGCCGAACAGCCGTTGCCGTTCGATGCTCATCGTATCCGGCATTGTCAGGAGCAGTCGGTAGCCTTTGACTGCCGCGACCAGTGCCAGACCGATGCCGGTATTGCCGCTGGTCGGTTCGATGATTGTCATGCCGGGCTTGAGTTCACCCTGCTTTTCTGCATTTTCGACCATCGCCAGAGCGATGCGGTCCTTGATGCTGCCTCCGGGATTGGTCCCTTCCAGCTTGACCCAGATAGCTGCTGCTCCCGGTTTGCGGAAGGTTGTCAGCTCGACCAGCGGGGTGTTTCCGATCTGCTTGAGCGTCGTGTGACTACAGGCTTGCGGCATACTGGCTCCTCCATCCGGCAGGTAAATTTCTAGCGGGTTTTTTTCTAGATGAAATACATGAAGCGATGATCCAGTTCCTTTTCCAGGCCCATCTCCTTGCCCTGTTCGCAGAGGTCTTTCAGCGAAAAGGAATCAAAATAATCACCGAGGATTTTGCTGCCTTCCATCCAGAGGCGCTGGGTGATGCACTGGTTGTCGAATTCGCAAGCAGGGCCTTTTTCGCCTTTTT
>JAJRQI010000019.1 GCA_024280335.1 Deltaproteobacteria bacterium | reverse complement strand
TCTCAATCTTCCAGCGGGCACGGCCACCGCGCATCAGCTGAAAAACGTTCTCTTCGGTCACGGTAAAATCGGTAACCCAGCAAAAATGAAGGGACTTTTTACCTTCAGTGTGCTGCCAGTAGTCGATCACGTTGACCGGCAGATCGAGATTGGACTGATTAAGTGGCAGACCATTTACAAACTGGAAAGCATGAGTGACCTTCGGATTTCCGGGGTCCGTCATGGTGAGTTCGGTACTTTCGCCTTTTTTTACGGCCTCTTCCAGACGGTGAAAAAGTAAGGGGTGGTCTCCCTGCTTGGCCCCGAGGATATAATGCATCCGGTGTTTTTGCAGGTCCAGAATGTGTGGGCCATTGGAGCTTAAGCCATCTTCGATAACGATCAGCGGTAGATGGGGATGGTCCTGCCGCAGCTTTTGCAAAAAACGCCTTGCGGCATTGCGTTCGCAGTCGTTTTTGTTCGATCCATCTTGACGGATGATCATCTCTGGGGACAAGGGAATGACTTCTTTGAAATCCGGATGAACGATAGCGGCGCCCAAAACTTGCTGGTAGTAGGTCACTTTACCCGACCGGCTCTTCTTGACCATGCAGGAGGCGGAGCTTAGCTTTTCTGAGGAAAAAGAGCCGGTTCCATCCAGACTCAACAGATAGGAACCCTCAAAATAAGCCATTGGCTCCAAGGCTTTGCCCCGTTGCAGCTGTCGAAAGATATCGCTGAACAAGGGTCGCAAACTTTGCGGGGCCACGGGGTCGAGAATTTCACGCATGCTGGTGTCACTGGGGATCTTGCCGATACCGTAAACCTGACCGAGATTTCCGTCATTACTGCGTCGCCTGTCGAAGGCCAGCAGTGACGGTTCCTTCAGAGAAAACATGGCAAAGCCCGACATCAAAGCATCAGCCAGGGGAATATCGACTTTGCCCTGGCGATGGTCGGCAACGGCGGAGAAACCTTGATAAAGTGATGAAAGCATGGCATCCATGTTCAAATGTTTACGAATCTTGAGCTTTGAGGGTCGCTGGTACTTTGGTTTAAGTTGCTTGAATCGCGGCATTTTTCACTGCTCCTTAAATAAGGGTTGCTAATGAAAAATCCGCGCCTGCATCTCATTGCCGATGTCAAGACAAAAATGGTCGGCAAGTGGATATTTATTATTTAAATCAGTGGCTTAGCTCAGTCCTTTCAAATATATTTTGCCATTTCAACGGCCTCAACCAATAAACCCTCAACAGGGTCCGAGAGGCGGAACGCAATATCAAAACTGCCGGATGTTTACGAAGGCCAAAATCTCAAGCTCCCTGTTTAAGCGGGTTTAGGGTGCGGCCGGGAACTGCTGCAAAAAGAACGATGGCTAAGCAAAAATTTCGTCCTACAAGGCGTAGTGTTTTTTCAGGGGCGAAGGCATACATAGGGTATGTCGAGATCCTGAAAAAACGCTGCAACGCAGTAGGGCGGACTTTTTGCGACGCCATCACTCCTGATTTTTCCAACGGATCCGATAGATAGCATTCGCTCGATCATCACTGAGATACAGAGCACCATCCGGTCCGACAATCGGAGCAACCGGCCGCCCCCAAGCCTGTCCGTCGGCCAGCCAGCCGGCCAGAAATTCTTTCCCTCGGCCGACCGGATGGCCATCGGTAAAAGGAATCCGGATTAATTTATAGCCGGTCGGAACACTGCGATTCCAGGAGCCGTGAAACGCCACATAAAGACTGTTGCGGTATTTAAGCGGTGCGGAAAGCTGATCGCCAAAGGCGATCCCCAAGGGAGCTGAGTGTGCCTGCAAATCGACCGCCGACGGTAGCGTATCACTACAGATCGCCTGGTTACCAAGACCAGGATCGGGAACTTGCATGCCGTAGCAGAAGGGCCAGCCATAATCACCGCCGGCAATAATCTGATTGATCTCGTCCGGCGGCAGTTCGTCACCTAAACGGTCCCGACCGTTGTCGCTGGCCCAAAGAGCCTCCCCCTCGGCACTAAAGGCTAAACCGACCGCGTTCCGCAGCCCACCGGCATAATTCTCCGCGCCACCGGTCGTGGGATTGATCTTCATGATGGACGCCCGCCGCTGATCCGGTTCGTCGCAGGCATTGCAACGTGAGCCGATTGACAGGTAGAGAAAACCATCCCGACCCATAGCCAGGCTGCGAGTCCAGTGGCCGCCGTCATCCGGCAGACCCTCCAGAACCACCCGTGATCGATCCGCTTTCGCGTCATTGTCGATATCGCGCAACTCAAGCAACTGCGAGGGTTCCGCGACATATAAGCGATCATCCTTCCAGACCAAACCGTGCGGGCGATCCAGATCGGCAGAGAACAGCTGCAATTGATCGGCATAGCCATCCTGGTCTGCGTCGCGCAACCGGTAGATGGCATCCAGTTTAGGAATGCTGACAAACAGGTTTCCGGCAGAATCAAATTCCAGCATCCGGGCCGGACCGGGAGTCCGGGCAAACAGGTTAACCTCAATGTCGGCAAAGGTCTCCAGGATTCGTTCTTCGGCAAAAACATCCGTCCGGTCGGCTGCTTTCACCTGCAACTTAATTCTTTTCCCCGGGCTGGTCTGTGCAAATTTCTTCTGTAAACCGGCAAGCGAGACACCATTATCGGGATAGAGAGCATTGACCGCCATAATCGCCGCAAAAGCCGTCAGGGAGAGCACCACAGCGGTCATCCGGCCACCGACAATCTTCAACACAAGCCCCATGCCGACGGCGAGCAACAGCGTCGGCACCAAGTAATAGATGTCGTGGCTTTGCGGGATGCTGCGATAGAGAAAAGCGCTTAGCCAGCCTGCCACAAGCATCATGCAACCGACTGCCAGCAGCAATTGTCGTTTCATTCCGTCGACCTCTCAAATCAGATAATAACAACAAGGATAACACACCGGTGTTAGGCAGGTTTTAAGCATCCGAAAACTGACAGCAAATAACCAGCTGAGGTACAATTCAAAGTGTACAGAAATTAGAGAAGGAGTGACAAAATGGCTAAAAATCTGACCCAGAAAATTCTCGCCGCGCACGTGGTCGATGGTGAACTGACCCCCGGTGAGGAGATTGCGCTCCGCATCGACCATACCCTGTTGCAGGATGCCACCGGCACCATGGCGATGCTTGAATTCGAAGCGCTGGGAATTGATCGGGTCGAGGTCGAACTGGCTGCACAGTACGTCGACCACAACCTGCTGCAGACCGACTTCAAGAATGCCGATGATCACAGGTACCTGCGTACCGCCTGCGCCCACTATGGCGTACACTATTCCGAGCCGGGCAACGGGATTTCACACATCGTCCACATGGAGCGCTTCGGTCGCCCGGGGTTGACGATGCTTGGTGCCGACAGTCACACCCCGGGTGCAGCGGGAGTTTCCATGCTGGCGATCGGTGCCGGCGGCATGGATGTCTCGCTGGCCATGGCCGGACACCCTTATTATCTCCCCTGTCCGGCAGTCCTCGGGATCAAACTGCACAACCGGCTTTCCGACTGGGTCAGTGCCAAGGACGTGATTCTTGAACTGCTGCGCCGCTACGATGTCAAAGGCTGCATCGGCAAGGTGATCGAGTATTACGGACCCGGGGTGAAAAACCTGTCCGCCACCGACCGTATGACGATCGGCAATATGGGCACCGAACTGGGCGCCACCTCGACTGTTTTTCCGTCGGATCAACGCACTCGGCAATGGTTAGCCGCCCAGCAGCGCGAGGAGGATTGGCAGGAACTGCATGCCGATCCCGGCTGCAGCTACGATGAATATGCTGAAATCGATCTGGCGCTCGTCGAGCCGCTGATCGCTTGTCCGACCTCACCGGGAAATATCAAACAGCTCAAGGAGGTCGCCGGAACCAAAGTCGATCAGGTGATCGTCGGCTCCAGTGTCAACGGCAGCTATCGCGATTTGATGGTCGCCGCCCGGATGGTCAAAGGAAAACACGCCGCCCACGATCTTTCCTTCCACGTCAACCCCGGCAGTCGCCAGGTGCTGGAAAATGTTGCCGACAGCGGCGAGGTGATGCCGCTGCTGCTGGCCGGCACCAGGATTCACTAGTCGGGCTGCCTCGGCTGTATCGGCATGGGCCAAGCGCCGGGAACCAATCAGATCAGCCTGCGGACCTTCCCGCGTAATTTCCCCGGCCGCTCGGGCACCAAGGGGGACCAGGTCTACCTCTGCTCACCGGAAACCGCAGCAGCTTCAGCCCTAAAAGGGGTGATTACCGATCCACGCGATCTCGCTGCCGAAATGGATTATCCGCAGGTTGTCGAACCAAAGAAGTATATCGTCGATACCTCGTCAATTATTTTTCCCAGCCGGAAAAGCATGGGAACCGAAGTGGTCCGCGGTCCGAATATCAAACCATTCCCGGAGCTGGAGAAATTGCCGGCGACCCTAGAAGCGTGTGTGGCGCTGGTGGTTGAGGATAATATCTCCACCGACAGTATCATGCCGGCCGGCAGTAAGGTCCTCCCGCTGCGCTCAAATATTGACGCGATCAGCGAGTACGTTTTTTATCAGATCGATCCAGAGTTTCATCATCGCTGTCGTCAGTTCGGTAACGCGGTGGTGATCGGCGGGGAAAATTACGGTCAGGGATCGAGCCGGGAACATGCGGCCCTGGCGCCTCGCTACCTGGGTGTCAGAGCCAAGATCGTCAAAAGTTTCGCCCGGATCCACAAGGCCAACCTCTGCAACTTCGGTATCCTGCCGCTGACGTTTAAAAATCCGGCCGACTGCCAGGCGTTCGGGCAAGGAGACCGGATTGTTTTCAAAAATATCGACGCATTGCTGAAAAGAGGCGCTGAAGAGATCCCGGTTCAAATCGGTGCACGTGAAATTGTCACGCTGCTTGAGGTTTCTGATCGCCAGCGACAGCACCTGCTGGCCGGCGGCATACTGAATTTTGTGAAGCAGCAGCTTGAAGGTGCTTAACGGCCTTTTGCCGGGCAGGGTATTGGACGACTATTATCTCCCGGAGATCAGATCATCGGGCCGGTTTTCAGGTGCTGCTGCCTTCGAGTTAAAAACCCAAGGCAGATGAAGTGCTTCTTCTTGGATCTGCCCCGCCGAAGAATGTGCCATCCTCACCGACCAGAATCGTCTGACTTGCCCCCATAGACTTTTTTTCTTTTACCCTGTGCCCCATCGAGCGCAACAAGCTGACAGTATCCGGGCTGATCCCCTCTTCGATCCTGATTTCATCAGGAAACCATTGGTGATGAATTCGGGGGGCATTAACGGCGGCTTGAGGATTTAAATTATGGTCGATAACATTCATGATCACCTGCAGAGTCGTTGTGATAATCCTGGACCCGCCTGGGGAGCCGGTGACGAGGAAATTCTTGCCATTTTTCACAACAATCGTCGGAGACATCGACGAGAGCATCCTTTTGTTCGGCTCAATCTTGTTTGCTTCCCCACCGAGCAACCCATAAGCATTGGGGATACCCGGCTTTGCCGAAAAATCATCCATTTCATTGTTAAGTAAAAAACCGGCTCCCGCCACGACGATGCCGGAACCATAGCTGAAATTAATCGTGTAAGTGTTCGACACCGCATTTCCGTATTGATCGACGATCGAAAAGTGGGTGGTTTCGCTACTTTCATAACCTGTCGGATTCCCGAACCGAATATCTTTGCTGTTGGAAGCAACGTTCAGGTCGATCCCAGCGCGCAGAGAAGCCGCATACTTTTTCGAGATGAGCCCATCAATCGGCACCGCGATAAAATCTGAATCCCCCAGATGTCTGGCCCGATCGGCATAAGCTCGCTTCATCGCTTCCGACATCAAATGGATGGTTTTGGCGGAAAGGTGACCCAGATTTGCGATCGGGTATTTTTCGAGAATGTTCAGAATCTGGATGATATGAACACCACCTGAGGAAGGCGGTCCCATCGAGTAAATATCATAGCCCCGATAGGTGCCGTGAACCGGTTTGCGAATCCTGGGTTGATAGTTTTTCAGGTCCGCCAGGGTTATCAGCCCGTGGCCTTTTTTCATTTCCGCAACAATCAGCGCAGCCGTCTCCCCGGCATAGAATCCCGCAAGCCCTTTTCGGGCAATTCGTCGCAGGGTTTTAGCCAGGTCAGGCTGAACGAAGAGATCTCCCGGCGCATAAAAACTGCCGTCTTTTTTCAGAAATTTCTTTTTGCCAGTCTCAAACTGGAAAAGGTGTTCCGCTGTGGACTTCACTCCCGCAGCAAAACGGGGTGTAACCACAAATCCTTTTTCGGCCAGTTCAATAGCGGGGGCCAGTGCCGCGGGCAAAGAGATGCTGCCATATTTCTCCAGAGCCATGACAAAGCCGGCAACGGTTCCCGGGACACCGGCCGAGCTATGGGAGAAGCGGGATAATTGAGGATCGGCTTCGCCGTCCTTATCGAGGAACATGTCTCTGGTTACAGCAGCCGGGGCTTTTTCCCGGTAATCGATAGAAACGACCTCTTGGTTTCTTTCCGAGGAGATCAGCATAAAGCCGCCGCCGCCGATATTTCCTGATCTCGGCTGGGTGACGGCAAGGGCAAACCCTGCCGTGACCGCGGCATCAATGGCATTGCCGCCCTTTTTGAGGACCGCCAAGGCAACCTCGGAAGCAATGGGATGACTGGTAACGACCATGCCGTTTTTGGCTGTAACCGGGACACTTCGAGATCCGGAAAGAATCACCTCTGCCCCGGCGGGTCCTGTGTATAAACAGAAAATCAGCAGAACAAAGAGAATCAATTCAATCTTCATCGATCCGATGAGCCTCATTTAAGTCTTCCTTTCACGGTTTTATTGTTTCAGCACGCTAGTAAAAACTATGGACTTTAGTCCAAGCCTTTCAGGTGCTACTCGTTTGTCGTCATTCCCGCGAAGGCGGGAATCCAGTGTTTTTAAGACGCGTGGATCCCCGCTTTCGCGAGGATGACGGTCTTTGATCTTGGTTTTAAG
>JAJRQI010000018.1 GCA_024280335.1 Deltaproteobacteria bacterium | reverse complement strand
TCATTCCCGCGAAGGCGGGAATCCAGTGTTTTTAAGACGCGTGGATCCCCGCTTTCGCGAGGATGACGGTCTTTGATCTTGGTTTTAAGGGACTTTCAGTCCCCATCAAACCTCTGCACTTTAGTGCAGAGTGGTTTAGTGTTTCAGCACGCTAGTAAAAACTATGGACTTTAGTCCAAATCTTTCAGATGCTACTCATATTTGAAACTTATCAATGGAGTAGCTATGGGCAATTATCGATATGGCAGCCATACGGTCAGCCGTTTAACGGTTCACCTCGTATGTGAATAAATAGGGACACATCCTATATTTTCCAGCAAGGACCTAAAGGATCAGATCAACATTCAACAACCCAACGCCCACAAAATATTCTGTTAAACGGGGACACTTCCCCCATTTCAAAAATCAACCGTAGATGCCCATGTAACAAGGCCCACTAAGTTGAAACTCTTCCAAAAACAAAAAAAGCCGTCTTTCAGCATCAGGCTGAAAAGCGGCTTTTTAATTGTCTATTATTGTCCAGAGATTCCCACATCTCATCCCCTCCGATAAACATGTAATTTCAGATAGTTGCCAATTTATACTCGGAGCGAACCAAGCCTGTCAAGCCGCCGCCTTAATTGACCGTCTAGGTATAGAGTTGTCCAGTGTCAAAACCACCAATTAAGGTTCCCGTTCCGCCAGCCAGATCGCATGCAGATTCCCATCGTTCTGGTGCGCTCGCACTCGCATCTGTTTAACTTTGAAACCGATCTTTTGTAGCCGTTGCATGAACTCACGGTCCGGTCCGGCCGACCAGATGGCGAGGATCCCCGCCGGGCGCAGGGCGCGGTAGGCTTCAGTCAAACCGTCGCTGGTATAGAGCCAGTTATTCTTCTTGCGGGTTATTGCATGGGGGCCGTTATCAACATCGAGCAGAATCGCATCGTAGGCCTGACGTTGTTCGCGCAGTACTTTGGCGACATCGCCAACGCGAACCTGAGTGCGCGGATCGCGCAGCGGATTTCCGGCGTATTCACCAAGGGCGCCGCGGTTCCACTCCACCAGTCCCGGCACCAGTTCGGCGACCACCACCTCAGCATTGTTGTCGAGACAGTGGAGGGTCGCGGTCAGGGTAAAGCCCATGCCGAGGCCACCGATCAGCACACGCGGCTGATTGCGATTGACGATTTTGCGGCAGGGTATTTCGGCCAGCGCATCTTCGGATAGATGAGCCCAGGTGCTCATCAGTACCCCACCGTCACGGACGCTGATGGAAAGCTCTTCATTGAGTTTGTAAAGCAGCAGTTCGGTGGCCTGGCCCGGGATCGGTGTTGAATCGATCAGTTCCCAGCCTTGCATTGCGTGATCAGAAGAACTCTGCGACATAAAAACCTGCTTTTGTAAAAGGAGGGGTACGTTGGTAATCGGTAGCGCCGAGTAAATCGGAAACCGTTGATTCAACAGTAGCCCGATTCTTCCCATCTTCAAAGCTCTGTGAATGCGATCTGGATATAATTGCATACCTGGTCGATAAAGCGCATCGGTAAACCCGACCGTGTTAAACTGAACTCTGTTTTATCGGATCAGCACTCTCAGCGAAGTAGAGACGGAGGTAATTATGGGCAAGGGCATGGACAGTAAAAAGGCGGCGAAAAAGGAGCCGGCTAAAAGCATGAAAGAAAAAAAGGCGGCGAAAAAAGAGAAAAAGGCCGAAAAGAAATAGGCGGTCGGGACGGGCAGTGGCTGCCCGGAAACTTGCGCATTATATCAAAAAAAGCACCGTTACTTGTTATCGTAATCGGTGCCTTTTTTTACCTGTTTACCGTTTAATTTATTGATCTTCTTCACTGTCAGTACCGATAGTTGTTAACGCATCTAGAATCCTGACCATCGCTAAAGTATCCAACTGACAATATTCCAGCATCGCCCGTCGCAACTCTGTCAGCGCGACCGGATCAGCTAATCTACACATAGCATGATAAGCCCGCATCGCTGCCATGCCGTCACTAATCTCAAGTCCCGAATAAGACAGTTCGGGAACCAGCGCCGGTAGCACATGTTTTATTGAGTAAGAGCCGCGCATCTGCCAACGATAAACATCGCGGCGACGAAATGGCACCATCAGGTCGCGAACATTGTCTACCCGTAGCTGGATCGAATCTCTGAGATCGGGGAAGAGTTCGGCAAGGTTGCGCAGCACCGTTTTCTCAAATGCTTGACTGTAAACCAGTACGCAGGTGTCGGCCGGGATTGAAGTGAGGAGCTGCTCGATCAGTGCGCGGCGTGGGTCAATATTGGGATCGGCGAGAAACTCGAAATGCTGCGCTTCGCTACCGGGCTGTTGCTGAACATGGATTGAAAACTGGAACGGCACCTGCTGGTAGGGGCGGGTGCCGGCGAACTTGGGGATCGGCGTATTGAAGGTTTCGAAATCGAGATGGCAGATCGGATACCAGAGGCTGTCGAGAAACTCTTTGAGCTTGGCGCTGTCGGTTGAATCCTGTTGATGGAGGGTCGACTCGACCTGTTGGCGCTGTTTCTGGTTGAGCTTGTCGAGGGGCAGATCGGCGAAATCGATCAGTCCTCGATAATAGTAGTCGAACTTGTTGATGCCGCTGCCGCGCAGAGCGAAGACTGAATTCTCGGGGATATGCTGCCAGCAGTAGGGGATGAAATCACACTCGTAAGGATCGCTGCAGTGTGGGCCGATGTCGATCTTCGGCTCATCGCTTTCACGCATCTCAGCGCGCAGTTCGCTGACGATCTCCGGCATGCTCTGCTGGCGTGCCGTAACCTTGGTGCTGATATCTTCACTGGCGAACAGCTTGCCGACTCGAATCTCGCCCTGACGGGCATAGCTGTTGTCGATGTGAACCAGAAATGACTTGGAGACGGTCAGGCCACAGCCATTAAGCACATACTGCTGCACAGCAACGTCATCGAGGTTGACCGGTTTAACGCCGGTGCCCATCTTCACCTCATAAATCTGCCAGGCGTCACCATCGCGCAGCAGGATATCGACCTTGACGAAGATCGCGGAAAATGAGAAAGACGCTTCGTAAATAACCTCTGCGCCGCTGTCGATCAGTTGTTTGGTGCGGGCCAGTTGAGCCGGGAAGGAGAGCCCCTGGTAGGGAACCTCGATGCCGCCGGGAAACAGCTGCTGGGCGAGGATGCCGACATTGGTGCCGAGTTGGAATTTGGCTTCAAGGTCAGGCTGCGGGGGGAAATCAAAATCGGGGGGATTTTTTGCCAGCCACAGCGCCTTTTGACACTGCAACCCTTTGAGGATCAGCGATTTGCTGAGACCACTGCTTTTTGCTCGACTCATATTCCCCGCTCCGAATCAATTAAGAGCAATAAAAACAATCTGTTGAGATTAGCAGGTTGGGGGTGGTGGGCAAAGGGAAAACTATTGTAAGTGTTGAAACCTTTAAAACCGTCGGGTTCCGGCCCGACAGCCGGCGTCATTTTCTTTGAAAGGCTGCAAAGAAAACGAAGCAAAAGAAAGCAGCCTTTTTATTTCTGTCTCGAGGCCTCACAGTACTGTCGGGGAGGGCGGTGGTCAGATACTGCAAAAAGGGTTTCGGCGTTGTGGTAATTGAGAACAATGAGCCCCGCCGGTCTTGATGCTCATCCGTGCGGCTGAGGTTCATCCCCCCAGGTAAGCCTTCTTCACATCAGGGTTTCCCAACAACTCTTCACTGGTCCCCTCTGCAACAATATTTCCCGTGTCCAAAACATAGCCACGATGGGCCAGATGCAACGCCAGGTTGGCATTCTGTTCGACCAGCAGGATGGTCATCCCCTCTTCGTTGAGCTGTTTGAGCTTACGGAACAGTTCGTATTTCAAAACCGGCGCCAAGCCCATCGAAGGTTCATCCAGTAGCAGAATTTTGCAGCCGGTCATCAGCGCCCGGCCGACGGCGAGCATCTGCTGTTCGCCGCCACTGAGTGATTCGCTGCGCTGCTTGCGGCGCTCTTTTAAACGCGGAAACAGCTCGAAAATGCGTTCGTATTCGGCATTCAGATCAGCGTCTTTTGCGCGGGCGTAGGTGGCCAGTTTCAGGTTCTCCATCACCGTCAGGTTGCCGAAGATCCGCCGCCCCTCGGGGGAGAGAGCCAGGTGCAGCTGTTTGACCACGTCACTCGGTTTTGTCTCGAGGATCGATTCCCCTTTGAACTTGATATCTCCGGCGATCACCCGTGGCGCTTCCGGGGGCGGCAGCCGGGGGATGGTATGCATACAGGTGGTTTTACCCGCCCCATTAGCGCCGATCAGGGTGACGATCTCACCTTCGTTGACGTGAAAGCTGATCCCGTGCAGGGCCTGGATATTGCCGTACTTAACCTCTAGGTTTTCGACTTGCAGCAGCATCAGATATTATCATCTCCCAGATAGGCGGTGATGACCGCAGGGTGGTTGCGGACCGTTTCCGGATTGCCCTCGGCGATGGTCTGGCCGAAGTCGATGACCTTGATCTGCGTGCAGAGCTCCATCATCACGTCCATGTGATGCTCGATCATCCAGATGGTGACATCGAATTTTTCGTGAATCCAGCGGATCAGTCGGATCAGCTCCTGAATGTCGGCCGAGTTGAGTCCGGCGGCCGGTTCATCGAGCAGCAGCAGCTTGGGGTGACTGGAGAGCGCGCGGGCGATCTCCAGCTTGCGCTGGGTGCCGTAGGGCAGATTTTTGGGCAATTCAGCGGCAAAGCGCTGCAGGTCGAAGACCTCGAGCAGTTCGGCGGCTTCGCGGGCGATTTCAGCCTCGCGCTGCTGGTAGCGTTTGCTGCGGGCCAGCGCGTGGAAAAAGCCGTAGCCGAGTTGATAGTGCTGCGCGACGCGGATGTTGTCGAGCACCGTCATATCGTTCCACAGGCGGATATTCTGGAAGGTCCGGGCCACGCCGAGGGCGGTCACCCGGTGCGGCTTTAAGCCGGCTGTCGGCACTCCGTCGATCAGGATCTGCCCTTCACTCGGTTGGTAGAAACCACTGACCAGGTTGAAGATGGTGGTCTTGCCTGCGCCGTTGGGGCCGATCAGTCCGGAGAGTTCGCCCGGCATCAGCTTGACGTTGAACTCATTGACTGCAGTCAGACCACCGAAAGTCTGGATCAAATTGCGGATCTCCAGCACCGGTGCCTGGTCTGTCTGTAATTGTGTCTGTGCCATCATTTAAACCTGTAAAATCTCTTCAGCCGGGGGAAGATATCGCCCAGTTCACGGTTGCCCATAATCCCCTCGGGACGGAACTGCATCAGAATAATCAACAGCAGCGGGATCAATACCCATCTCCAGACCTGGCTGATATCGTAATCGGGAGAGATCAGGTGAAATTGGTGAGCAAAGTCGTTGATCACTGGGATGATAAAGCGGAAACTTTCCAGCAGCAGGGTAAATAGAATCGCCGACAGCACCGAGCCGGAGAGCGAGCCCATGCCGCCGAGATAGACCATTACCAGCACTTCGGTTGATTTCATGATATTGAAGCTGCCCGGATTGACATAGCCGAGGATGTAGGCAAACAGCCCGCCGGCAATCCCGGCCAATCCAGAGGAGAGCATAAAGGTGATGGTTTTCATCTTGTTGGTGTTGACGCTCATGATCTCCGCGGCAACTTCATCTTGACTGATGGCCGATACGCCCTTGCCGAAAGTCGATGAGACATAGCGGCGGATCACCCAGATACTGAAAATCGTGAAAACAAACACCCAGATCGGCATCCAAGGGAGTTCGACGACATCCTCCATCGAATTGACCAGCCGCTTCATCCCCATAAAACCGCGTGAGCCGCCGATTGCGCCGATGTTTTCAATGGTGCTGATAATGATAAAGTTGGCCGCGATGGTAATGATCGCCAGATAATCGCCACGGGTTTTATAGGATGGCACCGCCACCAGCACACCGGCCAGTGCCGCCGCGACTCCACCGGTGAGAATTATCAGCGGAAATGCGTAGAGGGCGTATTCCGGGTCGAGAACCGCGGCGCCGAAAACCTTATCTTTAGCGAACAGCCAGACCCCGAGCATTGAGGAGACATAGGCACCGACACACATAAAGCCAGCGTGGCCACAGGAAAATTCGCCCATGTAGCCGTTGACCAGGTTGAGGCTGGTCGAGAGAATGATGTTGACGCCCATGAACATCAGTATCGACATGATGTAGAGGCTCAGGTATTCCTGGTAGGCGCAGTAGATGATTGTCCCGCCGGTGAGAGCCAGGGCCAGGTGGACGGAATAACGTCGTAACATATTATCGCCCCCCTAGATCTTCGTGGTCTTGGCGATACCGAACAGCCCGGTCGGTTTCCAGGTCAGTATCATCAGCAATACGCTAAAGGCGATCAGGTCACGGAAAGTCGAGGGGAAGAAGGCGACCACCATAATTTCGACTGCGCCGAGCAGAAAGCCGCCCAGAAATGCCCCGCGGATATCACCAATTCCGCCGACCACCGCAGCAATAAACGCCTTCCAGCCGATCAGCGCACCCATGTAGGGATCGAGTACCGGATAACTCATGGCGAACAGCAATCCCGCCAGACCGGCAAAGCCGGAGCCGAGCACAAAGGTGACGACGATAATCTGATCGAGTGGAATCCCCATCAAGGGGACGGCGAACTTGTCGTAGGAGATGGCGCGCATCGCCATGCCGACCCGGGTTTTGGTCACTACCCAGTGGAGAAACAGGAAGACTAGAATGGCGGTGATGATGACGGCGACCTTCAGGTTGGTAAAGGTCACGCCGCCGATATTGTAAACATGCACCTCAATCAGTGGTGGAAACGCTTTGCGGCTGGCACCGAGAATCGCCAGGTTGGCGTGCTCAAGAATCAGGCCGCACATCAAGGCGGTAATGACCACGTAGAGTCGATGTGCACCCTTTTTGCGTAGCGGTCGATAGGCGATCCGTTCCAGGGTGACGCCGACCATCGCGGTCAGAATCATCGTCAGCGGAATACAGAGTGCCAACGCCACCCAGCCCGGCAAGGCCAGGGCTGAAAGGAAAAAGGTGGAGACAAAAAAAGCGATATAGGCGCCGACCATGAAAACATCGCCATGGGCGAAGTTTATCAGCGTCAGGACCCCGTAAACCAGGGTGTAACCGAGGGCGATCAGGGCATAAAAACTGCCCCATTGCAGCGCGTTGATAATATTTTGAATGATACTTTCTAGCATGAACGACCTTTATCGGCACACCGATGGCTGGCAAGGAAGGAGGCCGGAGAAAATCCCCGACCTCCTGTTTGCCTAACTTTATTTAAAACTGGACTACGTTTGAATTAATTACGGGCAAACCGACTTTTTGAATTCGAATTCGCCGGTCTGACTGATCTGTACCACAACGGCACATTTGACCGGGTCGCCCTGGTCATCAAACTTCATGTTGCCGGTGATGCCGGAGAAACTTGCGATCGCCTGCATCCCTTTACGGACGGCTTTCCGATCTTTCTTCAATTTGCCGGTCAGCTTGCCGGCGTTTTGCACCGCCAGCAGTACCACGCGGGTCGCATCCCAGGTCAGCGCGGCAACGTCGTCAGGGGTTTCGCCATATTTGGCGGTATAGCGATCGATGAAGACCTTGGTCGCACCGGTTGCGCCGGCTGCGGCGTAATGGGTAGAGAAATGCAGCCCTTTGCAGACATCGCCGCAGAGGGTCATCAACTCAGAAGAACCCCAGGCGTCGGAACCCATGAACTCACCCTTGTAGCCGAGTTGCCGGGCTTGCTGGACGATCAGCGCGACCTGGTTGTAGTTGTCCGGAACAAAGATAAAGTCAGGCTTGGTGGCAATGATTTTGGTCAGCTGAGCAGAAAAATCCTGATCCTTGGTGCCGTGACTTTCAAAGGCGAGGACGGTATTTGCACCCATCTTTGTTTCGAAAACATCTTTAAAAATTTCCGCCAGTCCCTTGGAATAATCGTTCGACAAATCGTAAAGGACGCCGGCGGTTTTGGCGTTGAAGGTCTCGACAGCAAAGTTGACCGCCACCGGACCCTGGAAGGGGTCAAGGAACGCGGCGCGAAAAACCCAGGGACGGTCTAAGGTGGTGTCGGGGTTGGTCGACCAGGGGGAGACCATAACCACGCCGTTATCATCGGCTATCTGACCGGCAGGAACTGCTTGCTTTGAGGAGTTGGGGCCGATCATGGCGAGGATTTCGTCCCTTTCGATCAGCTTCAGGGCGGTGGTGACCGCCGATTCGGCCTTGGCCTCGTTGTCCTCATAGACGAATTCGAGCATGTATTTTTTGCCGCCGACCTCAAGGCCGCCGGCGCCGTTGATATCGGCTTTGAGCATTTCCGCGGAGCGCTTGGAGGATTCGCCGACCTTGGGGATGTCCCCGGTCATCGGGATGTTGAAGCCGATCTTGATGGTGTCGGCGGCCATGGCCGGAACGGCCAGCATCATGGCGATGCTGCTGATCAACAGGACATTCAGAATTCTTCTCATACGCTTTCCTCCATATCAATGTGGTGATGAAACCAGGCTGCAAATGCAGCAAATAAAAAACCGCCCAGCTGGATGTAAGTTCCTGCTATGGCGGCGTCTTTGCTCACCTTGAGTTACCTGTGCGGTTCCTCCATTCGAATACCGTTGATCTGATCTGTGAATCAACCCGCATCATTTTTCATCTGGAGAAAAAAAGCAACAATTTTATGGAAAATACGTTTGAGGAAAATTCAAATAGAGCAGAATCGCTCGGGGTAACTCCGCAAAATTTTCTTGCTCGGTTATTGGTTCGGTATCTTGAGGTCAAGCTCAGGCAATTGCAGGGGGATCGGTCCGATGACCGAAATCTCGATCAGATAGCGTTCGACAGCGTAGGCCAGGCTGCGACGGCCCAGATCCTCTCCCAGGGTGGTGCAAGTCCGGGCCGGATAGTTTTTGTGCTGTGTTTCCTCACAGTAGAGAAAGTTGTTCAGCATCCGTTTGGCTTGTTCCGGGGTTTGTTGGTCGGTGATGCTGAGGTGCGCGGACCAGAGTTTTTTCGGTGTATTTTGCCGATAGATAGTCCCGGAAAACTCGCCATCGGCAATGTAGGCGGGGAAGGGGGCGTCGGCACCGGGGGGCGTCAAATGCCAGCCGTTCGGTGGCCAGGTTTGCAGTAGTTGCTGCATCTGCGCTGCCGTGATTTTGTCCGCCAGCGTCGGCGGTGGAAAAATCAATCCACAGACGGATAGCAGGAATAATGTCAAAAGAAATCGCGGCATCTATCTTCACCATCTGAAATTGGGGAACAGTTAATCACCATATCACAACAGAGTTAGCTTTGGCTAATTTGTTTCAGGCACTTAATTGGATATAGTAAAAGGGTGGTGGGTTTGCACACTTAACTTTCCTGGAGGTCGTTTTGGCTGTTAGGGGGCTGCAAGCGGGCGAGGGTAGCGAAAACGCGGCACTGCTCAGCCAAATGACTGTAATCCTGGATGGTTGTTGTTCGCTAATGAGCGACTTTTGCTGCCGTAAATAAATAATGACGGTTGTTTGAAATGCAAAAATTAAATATAACTAAATCGGTATCGAATATGCAGTTATACCGAGTTCGTGTGACTATTCAGCACAATTAATTAAACCGTCATTCCAGGGGGTGTAATCGGGAATCCAGACTGAAAACCATGGATCCCCGATAGAATCATTCGGGGATGACAGACGTTTTTGCCAATCAATTCAGATTATGCTGAATAGTTACGAGTTTGTTTACTTTGAGCTGTGAATCCATAAAGAGCAATCGGAGCTGGCGCCGATTGCTTTGAATCCATCGCTGCTCTCTGTCATTCCGGCTGAATTGCTACGCTCACCAATGCCTTCAGGCAACCTAAATGTAAAGACTCGGGAGGTCAAAATGAAAAGAGTTCTACTTCTGTCATTGGCAATGCTTGTCCTTGCCTCAACCGCTTTCGCTTTCAGTTCAATTGCTAATCAGGTCAACGCCAACTGTCCCTCCACGCCCTTCACCGGCGACTGCACTCTCTGTCATGTCTCAGGAGACTTCAAAGCCAACACCCCGGCAAAAACAGCGGCAAAAGCCAGTGATTGGGCCTTCTTTTGCCCGCCAGTCAATCCTAATGATGTCGATGATGATGGCGACGGTTTCACCGAAAATCAGGGCGACTGCAACGACATGGACGCCTCGATTAACCCTGGCGCTACTGAAATCTGCGGCGACGGGATCGACAACAACTGCGACGGCCTGATCGATGGACAGGACACCATGGCTTGCCCAGCCCCACCGACGCCGACCTGTATCGATGCCGATATGGACAGCTACTTCGCCGCCACTCCAGGTCTTGATTGCGGTGTGCTCGACTGCAACGATATGGATCCGGCGATTAACCCCGCTGCTGCCGAGCGTTGTGCCGACGGTATCGACAATAACTGCGACGGCTTGACCGACGGCCAGGACACTACCGCCTGCCCGGCACCGCCGAGTTGCACCGATGCTGACGCTGACGGCTTCTTTGCCCAGGCGGGATGCAACACCGTGCAGGATTGTAACGATAGCGACGCCATGATCTTCCCGGGCGCTCCAGAGCTTTGCGGCGATGCCATCGACAACGACTGCGACGGCAATGTCGATGAAGGTTGCGGCATGGGCGGCAACGAAGACGGTGTGACCCTGTATGAAAACAACTGCGTAAGCTGCCACGGGGATCTATCTAATTCTGATGTTTGCGGCGAAGATGCCAAGGAGATCATGGAAGCCATTGCTGAAAACGAAGGCGGCATGAGCTTCCTGAGTTCCCTGTCCGACGATCAGATCAAGTCTATCGCAGAAGCCTTGGCTAACTGCGGGCAGGACGACGACGGCGATGATGATCACGACGACGAGAAAAAAGAGAAGAAAAAAGAGAAGAAAAAGAAGCGTTCGAAGAAAGAGCACAAAGAGCGGTCTGACGATTGAGCTTGATTTGCTAATCGTTTAAGGCTGACAGATCAATAGCCAGCAAAAAAAGGGTGTCCGTAAGGGCACCCTTTTTTTAGTAGTTGGGCTGGATGGAAAGGCTCAATTCCGATGTAATTTAATATGCGAATAAGTAGATATTGCAATTCATTACATTTTTGGTGATAATCTACGTAGGGAATTTACGATATCAACAGTGTATAATCTGCTTTGCCTTCTGTTAGACTTGCTCCGAAACCTGAGGCCACTGCCGTGGAGATAATGTTATGAAGAGTCGTACGACAAAAATTATCCTGATTCTGCTGATATTTGCCCTGCTGATTGCATTTTTTGCTTTCGATTTCGGACAGTATCTCACCCTTGAATATTTAAAGAGTCAGCAAGCGGCGTTCAACGATTATTATCAGCAGAATCGTTTTTCGACCCTGCTGAGCTATTTTGTCGTCTACATTACGGTGACTGCGCTCTCCTTGCCGGGTGCGACGGTGATGACCCTGGCCGGCGGGGCGCTGTTCGGGCTCTGGACGGCGCTGATCGTGGTCAGCTTTGCCAGCAGTATCGGCGCCACTCTGGCGTTTCTGGTTTCCCGGTTTCTGTTGCGCGACTGGGTACAGGGCAAATTTGGCGACAAGCTGAAGGCGATCAATGACGGAGTGGAAAAAGAGGGTGCTTTCTATCTCTTCTCGCTGCGGCTGGTGCCGCTCTTTCCCTTCTTCGTTATCAACCTGGTGATGGGGTTGACGCCGTTGAAGACCTCGCTGTTTTACCTGGTCAGTCAGGTCGGGATGCTTGCCGGCACCATTGTCTATGTCAACGCCGGTACCCAGATCGGCCAGTTGGAGAGTGCCGGCGGAATTCTCTCGCCGGGGTTGATCCTCTCCTTTGCCCTGCTCGGGATCTTTCCCTTGGTCGCCAAAAAGCTGCTCACGATCGTTCAGGCCCGCAAGATCTATGCTGATTATCAGCGGCCGCAGAAGTTTGATTACAATCTGGTAGTGCTCGGCGGCGGCAGTGCCGGACTGGTCAGCAGCTATATCGCTGCGGCGGTCAAGGCCAAGGTGGCGCTGATCGAAAAGCATAAGCTGGGCGGCGATTGCCTGAACAGCGGTTGTGTGCCGAGCAAGGCGCTGATCCGCAGTGCCAGGATGCTTTCCTATGCCAGCCGAGCAAAGGAGTTCGGTTTCAACAAAGCTGAGATTGAATTCGATTTCTCTGCGGTGATGGAGCGGGTTCAACAGGTGGTGGAAAAGGTTGCACCGCACGACTCAGTCGAGCGTTATACCGAGCTCGGCGTTGAGGTGATTGCCGGGGAGGCCACTATCGTCTCTCCCTGGACCGTTAAGGTGAACGGTCAGCTGCTAACCACCCGCAGCATTATTGTTGCCACCGGTGCCGCCCCCTTTGTGCCGTCGATCGCCGGATTGGAGCAGATCGACTACCTGACTTCTGACAATCTCTGGGAGCTGCGCGAACTTCCGAAAAAGTTACTGGTGCTGGGTGGCGGGCCGATCGGCAGTGAGTTGACCCAGGCGTTCGCCCGGCTCGGCAGCCAGGTGACCCAGGTTGAGATGCTGCCGCGGATCATGGGCCGCGAAGACCCCGAGGTCAGCGAGTTCATCAAGCAGAAGTTTTGCGAGGAAGGGATTCGTGTCTTGACCGGCCATGCCGCCAAGCAGGTGAAAATTGAATCGGGTCGTAAGCTGCTGGTCTGCGAACAGCAGGGCGAAACCGTCGAGATTGAATTCGACCAGCTACTGGTCGCCGTCGGCCGCAAGCCCAAGGTAACCGGCTTCGGGTTGGAGGAATTAGGAGTTCAGATCAGCCCGCAGGGCACGGTTGCCACAGACCCCTTCCTGCGTACCAACTTCCCCAACATCCTCTGCGCCGGGGATGTCGCCGGTCCCTACCAGTTTACCCATACTGCCGCACATCAGGCCTGGTACGCTGCGGTGAATGCCCTGTTCGGTCAATTCAAGAGTTTCAAGGCCGATTATCGGGTGATCCCCTGGGCCACCTTCACCGATGCTGAAGTGGCCCGGGTCGGCCTGAACGAAACCGAGGCGCAAGCGCAGAATGTCCCCTTTGAGGTGACCCGCTACGGCATCGATGATCTGGATCGGGCGATTGCCGACAGTGAGGATTATGGCTGGGTCAAGGTATTGACCAAGCCGGGCACTGACAAGATCCTCGGTGTCACGATCGTCGCTGCTCACGCCGGGGATCTGCTGGCCGAATACGTCTTGGCGATGAAACACAACCTGGGGCTGAACAAAATTCTCGGCACCATCCACAGCTATCCGACCATGGCCGAAGCGAACAAGATGGCTGCCGGAGTCTGGAAAAAGAATCATGCCCCGCAACGGCTGCTGCGCTGGGCCGAGAAGTATCATCAATGGCGACGCGGCTGATTTCGGCACCACTGAAACAGCAACAAAAAAACCGAACGCCCCTGCATTTCATTGCAGGGGCGTTCGATTTTTTCCACACAAAAAAGTGTAGAAAACTATTTTTATATATTGACATCTGCATGACTTGAGAATATTTTGTGCATATACACAATACGAAAGGAGAGGAACGATGAAGCTATGTTTTCCGGTCACAAAAAATGATGGTCTCGCCAGTCATATTTTCAGTCATTTCGGCTCGGCGCCGATGTTTTTGCTGGTTGATACCGAAACCCAGCAGATTCAGGAGTTAGCGAATCGCCAACAGGGTAAAGGGCACGGTGGTTGCTTCCAGCACCAGGCTTTGGCGGCAGAAAAGGTTGACGCAATGATCCTCGGCGGTGTTGGTCGCGGAGCGCTGTCGAAGCTGGAAGCGGTTGGTATCAAGGTTTATCAGGCAAAAGGGGTGACGATTTCGGACAATATTCTTTGTCTGGTCGATGGTCGTTTAGAGCAACTTAAGGCCGCAGCTGCTTGTTCCGGCCACCAGCATGCCCAGGATGCCGGTCACGGTCATGGGCACGGCTGCCACCAATAAGTGTTGTTCTCTATCTGAAACCGCGTCGATAATTATTCGCCCGCTGTTTTCGGATCGCTGCTAATCGATTGTTGCTATTGGAGTGTTATGTCGCCACGACCGAAAAAGCCAAGAAATTGTTGCCCGCATCGTCGTCCGGAAGATCTGGTTTTTAAGCCGGCCGGAACGCCTCTGGCTGAATTGGAGCGGGTAGCGCTGGCGGTGGATGAACTGGAAGCCCTGCGTCTTTGTGATCAGGCCGGGCTGACCCAGGCCGAAGCCGGAGAACAGATGGCGATTTCACGGGGAACGGTGCAGCGGTTGGTGACCAGTGGCAGGAAAAAGCTGGTCACCGCCCTGTTGTCCGGCCAGGCGCTGATGATAACATTGAACGACTGAGCCATTTCATATTTTCCGGCTGTAAAAGTATTTTTGTCGCAATCTCCAGCAGAGAGCCGGTTCTCAAATCGCCCGAAACGTGCTACCTATGGCATCCTCAAAAATGAGAAATCAGTTTCCATAGAGTGGAAAGGATGTGGCGATGATTTTTGACAAGATCGGTGTGCAGATGCCGAAAATCCTGCTGCCGAAGGCAGGCACCGACATGCAGAAGTGGGCGGTGATCGCCTGTGATCAGTACACTTCTGATCGCAGCTACTGGCAGCGTCTTGAAGAACAGACCGCCGGATCGATTTCGACCCTCAAGCTGATCTTTCCTGAAGTCAATCTGGAGGATGCTGACAGCGAACCGCGGATCGCCGCGATCAACCGGGCGATGGAAGAATATCTAGCTGATGGCAGTCTGCTTGAGCAGCCGCCAGGTTTTATCCTGGTCGATCGTAAAACCAGCGAGGTTGAATCGCGTAAGGGGCTGATTCTGGCGCTGGATCTGGAACAGTACGATTATAATCAGGGTGCGCAAAGCCTGATCCGCGCTACCGAGGGGACCATTCTCGATCGACTGCCGCCACGCATCAAGGTTCGGCAGAACGCTTCCATCGAACTGCCGCACATCATGGTGCTGATCGATGATCCGCAATGCACCGTCATCGAGCCGCTGTTCGACGGGCCGTTGGAAACCCTCTACGATTTTGACCTGCTGGAGAATGGCGGCCATTTAAAAGGCTACCGCGTTGATCAGCCGGAACAGATCAACCAGCTGACCGCAGCCTTGGAGCAGCTGGCCGATCCGGCGGCCTATCGTGCCAAGTACCAGGTCGATGATGCAGTGATGCTCTACGCCATGGGTGACGGCAACCACTCTTTTGCCACCGCCAAGGCGATCTGGAAAACCCTGAAGGCAGAGGCCGCCGATCCGGCAGCGATTATGAATCATCCTGCCCGTTACGCGCTGGTTGAGTTGGTCAACGTTCACGATCCGGGCCTCGAATTCGAGGCGATCCACCGGGTCCTGTTCGGGGTTGATAGCGAGCAGCTGCAAGCGCAGATGCAAAACTTCTTCGCTGAGCGCGGCACGCCGATGACCTTTACTGTTTGTGCCGATCTGGCCGCAGCGGAAGCACTGGCGGCGGGCGCAGAAAATGCCCATGCTTTCCCGGTGGTTTTTGCCGGCCAGTTCGCGGTCTGCAGCGTTGCCTATCCCGAATACACCTTGGCGGTGGCGACCCTGCAGGCCTGCCTCGATCAGTTCCTGCAGGACAACCCGGCGGCGCGTATCGACTACATCCACGGCACGCAACCGGTCACCGGCCTCGGCAGCGCCGGGGATGCTGCCGGTTTTTATCTGCCGGCGATCTCCAAGCATGATCTGTTCAAGACCATCGTGCTTGACGGCGCTCTGCCGCGCAAAACCTTCTCCATGGGAGAAGCGGACGAAAAACGCTTCTACCTTGAGTGCCGACGCATCACAGAGTAGAATTGTTACAGTCGGGCGGAGTTTGGCTCCGTCCGGCCCCTAGCTGTTGGACAGCCACCCGCCCGCCTTATTTCCCCCACGGCTTGCTTGACATAAAAGGAGTTCCGGCATGTCGATAGTGTCTGACGTGGTTTTCGATGTCGGTCGTGTTCTGATCGATTTCAGCTATGATCGTTTTGCCGCCAAGTTACGCCGGCATGGAGCCGAATGTGTGGGGGCTGAAGATTTCCTGGCGCATGTCAACCTGATCGGCTACGAGCACGGTGAAATCAGCAGCAGTGAGTTTCTCCGGCAAATTAACCGCCTGCTGGAAAATGCTCTGCCGGAAGAGGAGTTGATCTCCGCCTGGAACGATATCTTTACCCCGATTCGCGAGATGCTGGCCCTGGCCGGAATCCTCAAGCAGCATTGCGGTGTCTACCTTTTATCGAACACCAGCGAGCTGCACTGGCAGCATATCCAGGTGGCTTTCGGTCTGGATAAGATCAGTCACGATCGCCTCGCTTCTTATGAGGTGGGGGCGATGAAGCCTGCCGCGGAGATCTTTGCTGCGGCCTGCCACCGTTTCGATCTGCGTCCGGAAACCACGGTTTTTATCGACGACCTGCAAACCAATACGCAAGGAGCGATCGCCTGCGGCTGGCACGCTATCTGGCACCAGGACTTTGCCTCTACCCGCGCCCAGCTTCGGCAACTGACCGGTGTGGATCTCTGATCCGCCGGTTCTGTGTTATTTGGTGCCGAAGATCTTATCCCCGGCATCACCGAGTCCGGGCAGGATGTAGCCGTTTTCGTTGAGCCGCTCATCGACCGAAGCGACGTAGATATCAACATCGGGGTGCAATTCTTTGACTTTCTTCAAGCCTTCGGGAACTGCGACCAAAAACAGCCCGCGAATGCTGGTGCAACCGGCTTTTTTCAGCATTTCGATGCAGGCGATCAGCGAGCCGCCGGTCGCCAGCATCGGGTCGAGAATCAACGCGGTGCGGTCATCCATGCTGCTGGTCAGCTTTTCGAAATAGCTGACCGGTTCCAGCGTCTCTTCGTTACGATAGAGACCGACCACGCTGACCCGGGCGCTGGGGATCAGATCGAGCACGCCGTCCATCATCCCCAGCCCGGCCCGCAGGATCGGCACCACGGTAATTTTTTTCCCCTTGATCCGTTCAACGGTGACCGGGCCGTTCCAGCCGGCAATGGTTTCCGGCTCGGTTTCCAGATCCTTGGTCGCTTCATAGGTCAGCAACCGGGCGACTTCGGAAGCCAGTTCACGGAAATCTTTGGTACTGATATCATTTTGCCGCATCAGGCCCAGTTTATGTTTGATTAACGGGTGGTTCGCTTCAAAAACAGCCATCAGCAGGCTCCTCGGTCAGTGTTGGAGTAAAGCTAAAAAAGTTTCGGCAGATTCAACAGCGCAGGATAAAAGTATCCAGCAATGCGGGTCAAGCCATTTGATGATTTCCTGACAGATCATTAATCACTACCAATATGTTTGGCCTTCTGTTACTGTATTTTTTTGTCTCCAGCCGATCCGAGGTTTTTTGATGAAGCTGAGGTTTTTTGTTTTTTTGTTGATGACGCTTGTGCTGTTGCTCGGCTGCACGAAAAAGCCGCGCCTGATCGTCGCTGAACCGCTCGATAAGCATGATCGGGAAAAGGATCTGGAATATTGCCTGACCACTGCCGCGAAGTTCGGCGTCATTGATATGGAACCGGTGATGGCCGGCAGCAAGATGACCGATTTTCCCGACAATGGCTATCAGATCCAGTTGTATGAGGCCTGTCTGTTGCGCAAAGGCTATCGTTTTTAAAGGGCATGGATTTGAAATCGGACTTTCATCCAGCAGAAGAGTTAAGCTATAGTGGTCGGCCGGTTTTCCGGGCGACCATTTCACTTTATACGAAGGTACTATGACCGATATTTCCTTGAAATTCCGTTGCGAGTATTGGGCGGTTCGTCTGATTGCGGCACTGGTGCGTCGGCTGCCGCGCGAGCTGACCGTCAGCTTTGGTGGCCGACTCGGGCTGTTGGCCTGGATGCTGTTGGCGAAGCGGCGACAAATGGCGGAAGAGAACCTGCAGCGGGCCTTTCCCGAACTGAACTGGCAACGGGTGCGGGTGCTGGCGGCGGCAAATTTTCAGCATGTCGGTCGCGGTGCGGTTGAAATGCTGCGGATGGATCTGTTCGATGCCGAACAGGGTGACCTGGAGCGCTACTTTGACGTCGACCTTGCCGAGATGCGCAAGGCACATGCTCTGGGGCGGGGCGTGATCATGCTCTCCGGACATTTCGGCTTCTGGGAGGTCGGCAGTTTTCCGTTACAACAACATGGCTACCAGGTCGATCTGATCGCCAAGCCGATCAAAAACCCTCTGGTCGATTGTTACTTCAAACGCCTACGCAAGGTTTTCGGCCATGATGTGCTCGACAGTCGAAAAGGGGCCCGGCGGATCATCAAGTCGTTGCAGCAGGGACATCTGGCCGCGGTGCTGCTCGATCAACATATCTCGCCGCCCGGCTCGGTCCCGGTCGATTTTTTCGGTCGCAAAGCCTACACCACCACCGCGATTACCAATCTGGCGATGAAATACCGGATTCCGGTGGTACCGACCTTCTGCCAGCGGTTGCCGAGTAACCGCTACAAACTTTGGGCCGAGCCGATGTTGCTGCTTGAGGGGCAAGGCCAGGAGTCGTTACAGAAAAATACCCAGCTGCTGACCGATATCATCGAGACAGCGGTGCGTAAAGATATCACCCAATGGTTCTGGATGCATAAACGTTGGCGGGTTCCTGAATAACCTGTCCTGAATGATGAAAGAAAAAGATGAGTAAAGAATTACAACGTGAAATAGAAAAACGTCGTACCTTCGGCATTATCAGCCACCCGGATGCCGGTAAAACCACCCTGACGGAAAAACTGCTGCTGTTCGGCGGGGCGATCCAGATGGCCGGGACGGTCAAGGCGCGCAAGTCGAGCCGCCACGCTACCAGTGACTGGATGAGCATCGAGAAGGAGCGCGGCATTTCGGTCTCCTCATCGGTGATGAAATTCAACTACCGCGATTTCGAGATCAACCTGCTCGACACGCCCGGTCACCAGGATTTTTCCGAGGATACCTACCGGGTGCTGACTGCCGTCGACAGCGCACTGATGGTGATCGACAGCGCCAAGGGGGTCGAGCCGCAGACCGAGAAGTTGATGGAGGTCTGCCGGATGCGCAACACCCCGGTGCTGACCTTCATCAACAAACTTGACCGTGAAGGGCTGGAGCCGCTCGACCTGCTGGCCGATATCGAGGAGAAGCTGCAGATCGAATGCACGCCGCTCTCCTGGCCGATCGGCATGGGCAAGCGCTTCAGGGGGGTTTACAACCTCTACCGCAAGGAGCTGAACCTGTTCACCCCCGGTGACGATGCCCGCAGCACCGAGACGGTGAAAATTGCGAGTCTCGATGATCCGAGATTGGATGAGCTGCTCGGCAATCAGGCGGATGAGCTACGTGAGGATATCGAGCTGCTCGAAGGGGCAGCCAGCCCATTCAATATGGATGACTACCTCAAGGCCAGCCAGACGCCGGTGTTTTTCGGCAGCGCCATCAACAATTTCGGTGTGCAGGAGATGCTCGACGCCTTTGTCGAACTGGCACCGGCGCCGGGGCCGCGCGAAACGCTCGAGCGGATTGTCGAGCCGGATGAGGCGGCATTCTCCGGCTTTGTCTTCAAAATTCAGGCGAATATGGACCCGGCGCATCGCGACCGTATTGCTTTTTTGCGTATCTGCAGCGGCAAATTCACCCGCGGAATGAAGGTCCGGCACCACCGGATCGGCAAGGAGGTCAACCTCTCCAAGGCGACCATCTTCATGGCCCAGGATCGGAGCCACGTCGAGGAGGCCTACCCCGGGGACATCATCGGTCTGCACAACCACGGCACCATCAAGATCGGTGATACCTTTACGCCGAAGGAGCCGCTCAAGTTCACCGGCATCCCTAATTTTGCCCCGGAGCATTTCCGCCGGGTGCGTTTGAAAGACCCGCTTAAGTCGAAACAGCTGCAAAAGGGACTGACCCAGTTGGCTGAAGAGGGCGCGGTACAGGTCTTCAAGCCGCTCAGCGGCGCCGAGTTCATCCTTGGCGCGGTCGGGGTGTTGCAGTTCGATGTCACCATGGAGCGATTGAAGGCGGAGTACAATGTCAATGCCGTCTACGAGGGGGTCGATTACACCACCGCGCGCTGGATTGAGTGCGATGACAAGAAACTGCTCGCTGATTTCAGCCATAAAAACCAACACCAGCTGGCCCGGGATGCCGAAGGGCACCTGACCTATCTGGCCGCCAGTGAATGGCGCCTGGGGCATACCATGGAACAGTGGGATGGGGTACAATTTCTCAAGGCGCGGGAGCACAGTTAGCCCAGGTAGAATTTCTTGCTGCGGGACAGGATATTTGCTCAGCGCGGGCTATACTTTGCGTTGGCTTCCCTATGCAGCAATAAAGAAAATCGATATATGCCGATACGCAAATTTCTGCAGAGTTCAATTTTAAACCGGTTGAAGCTGGCAACCGCCATGCTGGTGATCTCCTTTGTGCTGATTGCCGTTGTTCTGCTCGGGACTTATCTACAGGTGCACGACGATATCGGGCAGGTGGTACAGACCCAGCTGCAGCAAACGGTAGAAAATTCCCGGGCCAGTCGGGTTCTGGCGCAGTTTTTCGCCCGGCAAAGCTCGCTGGAAATGACCGCTTTCGGTCAAACTGATTATCTGCAGACGGAAGGGGCAGAACTGCAGCAGTTACTGCAGCAATTGCAGCAGGGTGTCAGCGGTAAGGAACTGCGGGAGGCGTTGTTGCCGCTGCAGCTGACCTTTGCCGGATATCTGCAGCAGTACCGTTCGGTGAATGAGCTGGTGGGGCGGCGACATAATCTGGATGAAGCGATCAATCTGGCGCTGCTTTTTATGGAGGAGATCCTTGCTGAAAAGATGATTGAAGCAGCGTCGCAAGGGGAGAGCACTGATTATTTTGAGCGCCTGACCATGCAGCTGTTCGGCTACCGGGCCCGCCTGTCGGAGATTACCATGCTCAATCTCGGAAATGCTCATCAGCGGCTGCGGTCGAACTCTTTTGTCGATCCACCGCCGCTGCCGGCAGTGCTGGATACGCTGAGACTGCGCTTGCGCACTTTAATTCTGTCGGCAGCTCCGCTCGATCGACTGGCTCGGCACCTGCTCAGCCAGATCGAGTATTGCCAGCATCTAATGTTGCGCTACCATCAGGAGATGATCTATCTGGGTCAGCAAATGTCTGAGTTGAACCAGGTCGCAGATCAGCTGCTGGCGGAAATGGGCAAGGTTGACCAGCAGAGTTCAGTTGTGGCGCAACAGGTCAGCGAGGGGGTAGCACAGAAAGTCCAGGTTGCCGGTTTGATTGTCCTGTCATTATTGGTTGCTCTGGCGATTGCTCTGGGGCTTGCGCACCGGAATCTGTTCCGCAAACATATTCAGCAGCCGCTGGAGACGATTCGTCAGCGACTGCTGCGCTTTCAGGGGGGGGATTACCGTTCGCCGCTGCCGCTCGATCGGGAGGATGAATGGGGCCAGATTGAAGAGGCATTCAACCAGGTGCTCGCCGGTCAGCTGAAGAGTTGGTCGGCATTGCAGGAATCAGAGCGCAGATATCGTAACATTTTCGAGAATGCCAGCGAGGGGATTTTTCAAAGTTCCCTGCAGGGGAGGCTCCTCAATATCAATCCGGCGATGGCCAATATCCTCGGCTACGATTCTGCCGAAGAGGCGCTTGCTGTCTATACGGATCTGTCGACACAGCTCTATGTGCAGCCGGGATTCCGCAAGCAGTTGGTCGACCGGTTGCGGGTCAAGGGGAGCATCAGGAGTGTCGAAGTGCGGATGCGCCGTCGTAACGGCGAGATTTTCTGGGCTTCGCTCAATGGCCACTTGATCAAGGATGAGCAGGGGAATGAACTACTCGTCGAGGGAACGCTGGAGGATATCTCCACCCGGCGGGCCGCCGAGGAATCGCTGCGTCAGCTGCAACGCCACCTGCAGAATATCATTGACTCAATGCCGTCAATCCTGATCGGTATCGATGTCAATTGTCAGGTGACCCTGTGGAATAAGCAGGCGGAGCAGCTCTGTGAAATCCCATCATTTGAAGCCAAGGGGCGGCCTCTGCAGCAGGTTTTTTCATTGCTTGCCGCAGACAGCTATCTGCCGCAAGTCATGGAAACACTCAGCAATCGTGAACCGCAGCGCCTGGAGAAGCTGATCAGTGAGACTCAGGGGCGACAGCGCTATTTTAATCTGTTGATCTATCCGCTGGCGACCACCGAAGCCAGTGGTGCGGTTATCCATATCGATGAAGTGACCGAGCGGGTAAAGATGGACGAGATGATCGTCCAGTCGGAAAAAATGCTCTCGGTCGGTGGTCTGGCGGCCGGCATGGCGCACGAAATCAACAACCCGCTGGCGGTAATTTTGCAGAATGCCCAGGTCCTGGGTCAGCGTTTGTCACCATCCCTCGACAAAAATCGGCGCACTGCCGAGGCGTTGGGGTTCGGTTTAGAGCAGCTTGACGAGTATGTCGGTCAGCGCGGCATTAAGCAAATGCTGCAGTCGATCACCGAGTCCGGCCAGCGGGCGGCAAAAATAGTTGAAAACATGCTTTCTTTCAGCCGTAAAAGTAGTTCCAGCCTGATCCCCCAATCGCTGGCCGACCTGGTTGAGCAGGCGCTGGTGTTGGCGGCCAGCGATTACGATCTGAAACACAAGTTCGATTTCCGCAATATCAGCATTGTTCGGGACTTCGCGCAGGTCCCGGCGGTCCCCTGCGAGGCGAGTCAGATCCAGCAGGTGATTTTAAATCTGCTCAAAAATGCCGCCTATGTTCTCGGTCTGAAAGCGGTCAATCCGCAAATCGTGCTACGAATTTTTCAGCAGGACCAGATGATTTGTCTGCAGGTGGAAGACAACGGGCCGGGCATCGACCTCGAGACCCGCAAGCGAATTTTTGAACCTTTTTACACCACTAAAGAGGTTGGTAGCGGCACTGGACTCGGCCTGTCGGTCGCCTATTTCATTATCACCGAGAATCACCGGGGGCGCTTAACGGTGGCTTCTGATGACGGCGAGGGGAGCTGCTTTACGCTTGAATTACCGTTGCCTTCTAACGCAGCTGAAGCGCGGCGTTTTGAAGGCCGGTCCCGGTTGGCTCGGATTTCAGTTATTGAAGGTCTCACGGGAGGAATCTATGGGTGTTATTTCCTGGAAGGATTGCTACGAAACCAAAATCGTCGTGCTGGACAAGGAGCATCAACGGCTGGTGGCCCAGATCAATCGTCTTTATCAGGCGATTCTTGATCAGAATCCCGAGGAGGTTCTGTTGTCGATCTTTGCTGAACTGGTTGATTATACTGAACTGCACTTCAGCCATGAAGAGAGTATGTTGGCCGAATACGGTTATCCGCAGTTGGAAGAGCAACAGATCGAACACCGCCAGCTGACCCGGCAGGTGCTCGACTATCGGCAGAAACTGACCGGCGGAGATACAGTATCCGCGACCGAGGTGATGGGCTTTTTGCGTAACTGGTTGCTCGAGCATATCGTCAAACATGACCGGCAGTATGGTTCGTACCTGGAGAGTCGCGGCGGTCGGTTCATCGAGTAGATCGTCTGATCATCGGGAGCTTTTCAATATAGCCAGAGCCCGGCCGGAAATTTCCGACCGGGCTCTGGTTTTTTCAGCAACCGGAATCAGTCTTATTCGACGTTCTGCTGATAACGGTCTTTGTAGTACTTTTTGATATTCTCGATCTTCTTCGGGTCGAAGCCGCGGGTGAACCACTGGTGTTCGGGGCGGCTATCGATGTACTTGGCGATGATCGCTTCGTAAACTTCCGGTTTGCCGGCTTTGATGCAGGCTTCTTCGGCTTCCGGCAGCAGTTCGGTGTAGAAGTGCTTGGCGACTTCATAGATGCCGTGCCACCAGGCATAGTCCGGACCGCTCATCGCCGCGCCGTGACGGGCGCGACGCCCTTCGTGGTGCCAGAGCTCCCAGTAGATCCAGTCGATCTTGTCGTCGAAGTTGGCCTTGGAGATCACCCCCTCTGCCATCAGCAGTTCGCGGATCTCTTTGGCCGGGGTGCCGAACTTATCGTTGTACAGACCGACAAAGCTGTCGAGCTGCTTGTAGAAGCCTTCAACAAAGGGTGCACCGTGACAGGAAGAACAGACGTCCTGCATCGCTTCCAGCTTCTTTTTCCAGCCCTTGGTGCGCTTGGAGATCGGCGCGCGCAGGTTCCAGCTGAGCCGGTTGCCGACGTCATGGGTGACGCCCTGGTTGCGGGTGGCGCTCATGTGGCAGGTGGAACAGGTCGGGGCATCAATATAATCCTCACCGGCGACCCATTTCGGGTTGCCCATGTTCAGCTCATCCTTGAAGGCCTGATAGAGGATGCCGTGTTTCGACTCTTCATAGACCTCTTTTTGCGGATGGTCAGGACCCAGGTGGCACTTGCCGCAGGTCTCCGGCTGGCGAGCTTGCTTTTTGCTGAAGCGGTGGCGGGTGTGACAGGCGGAGCAGGAACCTTTGGACCCGTCCGGGTTGACTCGGCCGATGCCGGTATTCGGCCAGGTATCGCTGTCGAGTGTCCCGTCGGCTTTGACCTTGACGATCGAACCGTGACACTGACGACAGCCGACCGCAACCGCCGGTTCGCCACCTAAAGTCTGGCCGAGCAGACCATCTTTCGAGTTGAGGATATCGCCCGCCTGGGCGTGGTGGCTGGCTTCCTGTTCGGCGGTTTCCTTGGCGTGACACTTGCCGCAATCGCGCGGCGAGACAATGATTGCCACGCTGAAGCCGTTATGTTCCATTGCGTCGGCATCATTTTTGTCGGCTTCGTGGCACTCGAAACAGCCGACGCCGGCATCCCAGTGAGCACTGCCTTCCCACTGTTTAACGACGCCGGGCATCACGTCCTTGTGACAGTCGAGACAGGCCTGGGTGGATTCTGAAATCTTCGCCAGAGCGGTCCCCGACAGCAGCATCAGTACTGCCGCCGACAGAAAAAACATCCTCATTTTCATGGTCGCCTCCTTAAATGGTTGGTGGGTGAAAGTGGATAAGTCCGATAGTTCATATCAAGCGGGTGAGAATCACTTTTTTCTGCAACCCGTTTACTTTAGCAGCAATAGTGGAGAATGAAAGTGTCGGTCGCAGATAATTACTCATATGTAACTGCTGGAGGATAACCGTTCGGCGCGGACGATTATTTGACCGAAGTCAAATGTTGTTCGATTGTCCGTTGGTCGGAAACAGACTTGCAGACTGAGAACGGTCCTGTGATAATCGGTTATTATTCCATGTCCAAAAAGAGAAAGGGAACATCATGCCGGAAAGACCGAGGATTTCGATCAAACAACTGCTGTCCAGCGACAGCGCCCAGGAGGTTTGTGCCAAGGGTTGGGTACGCTCCGTCCGGCGCGGTAAAGAGGTCAGTTTTATTGCCCTGAACGACGGCTCCTGCTTTGCCTCTCTGCAACTGGTTTTTGCTCCCGAACTGGAGAATTATGAGCAGCTGTCGCGACTTGCTACCGGGGCCTGCCTGGCGGTGGTCGGGGCGTTGATCGAATCGCCGGCTGCGGGACAACGCTGGGAACTGCAGGTCAGTGAGGCGCAGATCCTCGGTAACGCGGATGACAGTTATCCGCTGCAGAAGAAGCGTCACTCCTTTGAGTTTCTCCGCTCGATTGCCCACTTGCGGCCGCGTTCCAACGCCTTCGGTGCGGTGTTCCGGATGCGCAGCGAGCTGTCTTTTGCCGTCCACCGGTTTTTTATGGACCGGGGTTTTCTCCAGGTGCAGACGCCGATCATCACCGCCAACGATTGTGAAGGGGCGGGAGAGATGTTCCGCGTTACCACCCTTGATCCTTTACAACCGCCGAAAAAAAATGCTCAGGTCGACTGGTCGCAGGATTTTTTCGGCGAGCGGACCGGCCTGACCGTCAGCGGTCAGTTGCAGGGCGAACTGTTCGCCACCGCGTTCACCGATGTCTACACCTTCGGCCCGACCTTCCGCGCGGAAAATTCCAACACCAGCCGGCACGCGGCCGAGTTCTGGATGATCGAACCGGAGATCGCGTTTGCCGATCTGGCCGCTGATTGTCAGTTGGGCGAGGACTTTCTTCGCTACATGGTGACCTACGCGCTGGAAAACTGTCATGAGGATCTTGATTTCTTCAATCAGCGGATTGAAAAGGGTTTGCTCGACAAACTGGAAACCTTGGCCAGGGCTGAATTTATCCGCATCAGCTACACCGAAGCGGTCGAGCGATTGCAGAAATCGGGGCAATCGTTCCAGTTTCCGGTCGAGTGGGGTTGCGATCTGCAATCGGAGCACGAACGCTATCTGACCGAGCAGATTTTCAACGGGCCGGTTTTTGTCACCGACTACCCGAAACAGATCAAGGCGTTTTACATGCGGATGAATGACGATCGGAAAACTGTTGCCGCCATGGACCTGCTGGTGCCGCGGGTCGGCGAGCTGATCGGCGGCAGTCAGCGGGAAGAGCGGCTGGACGTGCTGCAGGCGCGCATGGCCGAATGCGGCGTGCCTGTCGAACATCTCGACTGGTATCTGGATATCCGCCGCTGGGGAAGTTGTCCCCACGCCGGTTTCGGTCTCGGTTTTGAGCGGCTACTGATGTATCTCACCGGTATGGAGAATATCCGCGATGTCATCCCCTTTCCGCGGACCCCCGGTCATGCCCGGTTCTAGATTTCCCCAGCGTTTGTGCGGCTGCTTATTGCTGTTGCTGTTGCTGATACCGCTGTCGGGGTTGGCGGAGGAGGAGCCGAGCCCGGAACGTCCGCTGATTATCGGCGGTGATTCCAACTATCCGCCCTACGAATACCTGGATGAGTTCAACCTGCCCGCCGGGTACAACATCGAGCTGACCAAAGCGGTAGCGCGGGTAATGGGGCTGGATATCAGTATCCGCCTCGATTCCTGGGGGAAGATGCGGCGGGGTTTGGAACGGGGCGATGTCGACCTGTTGATGGGCATGGCGCACACCCGGGAGCGGCGGCAGCAGGTCGATTTTTCGATTCCGCATGCCAAGGTTCATCAATCGATCTGGATCCGCAACGGCAACGTCGCCATCGGTTCCGTGCGGGATCTGCCCGGCAAAGAGGTGATCGTCATGAAGGGCAGTGTGATGCACGACTTCATGCTTGAGCGCGAGATCCCCGCCAACCTGTTTCTGGTTTCGACGCTGGCGGATGCCCTTAAGCTGCTGGCCTCCGGGCACCACGACTGCGCTCTGGTTGCCAAGCTGCCTGGTGAATATCTGTTGAGTGAATTGCAACTGGACAATATCCATCCGATTGCCAAGTCGCTGGTCGAGCAGGATTACGGCTTTGCCGTCAAAAAGGGGCAGCAGGAACTGCTGGCGCGGTTCAACGAAGGCCTGACGCTGCTGAAGAAAACCGGCGAATATCGTCGCATCCGTGAAAAGTGGTTGGGGGTATTGCAGTCGGACGGGGTCTCCTGGGCCAGTATCATCCGCTATGGTGCGCTGCTGCTCGGTCCCCTGCTGCTCGGTCTGGTGCTTATCTCGCTCTGGTCACGGACGCTGCGCCGACAGGTTGCGCTGCGCACCGAAGAGCTGGAGCGGGAAATCGTGGAGCGCAAGCGCGGTGCCGAAGAGTTGCAGGTGCGGCAGCGCCAATTGCTGCATGCCGACAAGATGACTTCGCTGGGGATTCTCACCTCGGGGGTGGCCCACGAAATCAACAATCCGAACGGCTTGCTCCAGCTCAGCTTGCCGCAACTGCATAAATCCTGGCAGGATGTCGAGGTGATCCTGGCGGAGCATTATCAGCAGCATGGCGATTTCAAGCTCGGCTGGTTCAATTATTCGCGGATGCGTGAGGAAATCCCGCAGATGCTCAGTGAAATGCTCGCCAGTTCCAATCGGATCAAGCGGATAGTTGATGATTTGAAAGATTTCGCCCGGCGGGATGACGCCGGTTATAACGATGCTGTCGACTTGCAGCAGGTGGTCGAGTCGGCCTTGCGGCTGGTCGATAATGCCCTGCGCAAGGCAACCGATAATTTCTCTGTCGACTATGCGCGCAATTTACCGAAGTTTCGCGGCAACGGTCACCGGATCGAACAGGTGGTGGTCAACCTGCTGCTCAACGCCTGTCAGGCCTTGGAGAATCCCGCCCAGGCGATCAGACTGCGCAGCGGCCAGTGCGCCGCTGAGCCGCTGCTGTTTCTGGAGATCGAGGATGCGGGCTGCGGCATCGATGCGGAACAATTGGAGCGGATCACCGATCCATTTTTTACCACCAAGCGGGAAAGCGGTGGAACCGGGCTCGGCCTGTCGATTTCCGAGGGGATCGTCAAGGACCACAATGGTCGGCTGGAATTTTCATCGTCGCCGGGCCGGGGGATGCGGGTGCGCCTGTTGTTGCCGATCTACCAAGAGGAATCGTATGACTGACTCCGTGGTTTATCCTGCCTTCGGCGTATTGCTGGTTGATGATGAACTGCCGTGGCTGCGCAGTTTGAGCATGACCCTGGAAGGGCCGGGCGGCATCAATAACCTGATTCAATGTTCCGACAGCCGCAAGGTGATGGCGCTTCTCGAACAGCAGGATATCGGTCTGGTGCTGCTCGATCTGACCATGCCGCATCTCTCCGGTGAACAGTTGCTGGAACAGATCGTCGCCGAGCATCCGCAGGTCTGTGTGATGATTCTCAGCGGCATGAATCAGTTGGAAATCGCGGTCCGCTGTATGCGTATGGGAGCCTTCGATTATTTCGTCAAGACGGTCGATGAAGAGCGGCTGGTCGATGGGGTGCGTCGGGCGCTGCGGATGGTTGAACTGCAGAACGAAAATCGTGCCATGCGGCAGCGATTTTTAACCGATCAACTGGAATGCCCGGAAGCCTTTGCGCCGATCATCACCTGCAGTGCGGCGATGCGCTCGGTCTTTCAATACCTGGAAGCGGTGGCGCCGAGCCGGCAACCGATTCTGATCACCGGCGAAAGCGGCGTCGGCAAAGAATTGGTCGCCCAGGCAATCCATCAGTTGAGTCGTTGCCAAGGACCGCTGGTGGCGGTCAACGTGGCCGGGCTGGACGATAATCATTTTGCCGATACCCTGTTCGGCCATGTTCGCGGCGCTTTTACCGGGGCCGAATCCCTGCGCAAAGGGATGATTGAAAACGCCGCCGGGGGAACCCTGTTTCTTGATGAGATCGGTGATCTCAGCCAAGCTTCGCAGGTCAAGCTGCTGCGTCTGCTGCAGGATGGCGAATATTATCCGCTGGGAGCCGATCAGCCGAAACGAATGGCCGCCCGGGTGGTGGTGGCAACCCATCAGAACCTGGAACAGCGCCTGGCAAGCGGCGAGTTTCGCCGCGACCTCTATTATCGGCTGTTGTCACATCAGGTGCAGATTCCGCCGCTACGGAAGCGCAAGGAGGATCTGCCGCTGCTGCTCAACCACTTTCTGGAAAAAGCCGCATCCCAGCTGGGAAAAAAGGTGCCGACCCCGCCGCGCGAGCTGGCGGTGTTGCTGGCCACCTACAGCTTTCCCGGCAACATTCGCGAACTGGAAGCGATGATTTTCGATGCGGTCAGTCAGCACAGTTCACGCACCCTGTCGATGAAGAGTTTCCTTGAGCGGACCGGGCAGACCGAGGCGGATGTTGCGCTGCCGGGCGGTTCGCAGGATAATCCCTTTGTCGGCCTTGCGGAGCTGCCGAACCTGCAGAAAGCGGCGCAACTGCTGGTTGCAGAGGCGCTGCAGCGCTCCGAGGGTAACCAGAGCATCGCTGCGCGGTTGCTGGGGATTTCGCAGCCGGCGTTGAGTAAACGGCTCAAGCAGGGGCGGGGTTAGGGGGCGGGCGACCTGCGGGTCGCCCCTACAGGGATATCCCGGTTTGCAGGGGCGAGGCTTGCCTCGCCCGTTTCGAGCGTAGCGCGTTACCTTATCCGGTAACGGCAACTACTTCCTCAAAGGTGGTTTTACCCTGGAGCATTTTGCGGATCGCCGATTCGCGCAGGCTGCTCATGCCGCCCTGCCGGGCCAGCTCGGTCAGGGTGGCCAGTTCCACCTCGGCACTTAGCGCCGCTTTGATCTGGCTGTTGACATCCATCACCTCAAAAATTCCGGTCCGGCCGCGATAGCCGGTGTTGCGGCATTCGCTGCAGCCGGCTCCCTCCCAGACCTGAACTTCTTCGTCCCCCAGATTCAAATAGACCCGCTCCGCTTCGCTCAGCATCCGCGGCTGTTTGCAGTGCCGGCAGATGCAGCGGGCGAGCCGTTGGGCATTGATGCCGAGCAGGGTCGAGGCGAGCAGGAAGTAGGGGATGCCGAGTTCGATCAGGCGGATGATCGATGAGGGGGCATCGTTGGTGTGCAGGGTCGAGAGCACCAGGTGGCCGGTCAATGCCGCCTGTACCGCGTTCTCGGCGGTCTCTTTATCGCGAATCTCACCGATCATGATGATATCCGGATCCTGCCGCAGAATATTACGCAGCACCGTGGCGAAGGAGACATCGATCGCTTTCTGTACCCCGACCTGATTGAACTCCTCAAGCACCATCTCGATCGGATCTTCGACCGTGACGATGTTGACCTCCGGCGACGCCAGGGCGCGCAGTGAGGAGTAAAGGGTGGTGGTTTTGCCGCTGCCGGTCGGGCCGGTGACCAGGATGATGCCGTTCGGCTGGCGGATGAAAGAATTGTAAAGTTGATATTCACGCGGCTCGAAGCCGATCTTTTCCAGATCCTGCATCAGCACGTCCGGGTCGAAGACGCGGATCACTACCTTTTCGCCAAAGGCGACCGGCAGGGTTGAAACCCGCAACTCAATCTCCTTGCCTTTATGTTCAGTCTTGATTCGACCATCCTGCGGCCGACGCTTTTCGGCTAAATCGAGGCGGGCAAGCAATTTGATCCGCGAAATAATCGATGGGTGCAGCTTTTTCGGGGTGCTGTGGATGTTGTGCAGGATGCCGTCGACCCGGATCCGGATCAGGGATTTTTCCCGCTTCGGTTCGATGTGGATATCGCTGGCGCGTTGTTCAAAGGCATATTGGAGCAGGGAATCGACGGCGGTAATAATGTGTTTGTCGGTCCCCTCATCTTCGTGCAGGGGATCACGCATCTGAAAATACTGCTCAAGATTGGAGATGTCGATCCCCTGTTGCATCTCCGATTCGGCGGCCATGACCGAGGCACGAAAACCGAAGAACTCGCCGAGTATTTTCAGAATATCGCTGCGTGAGGTGAGGACCCGTTCGGTTTTTATCCGTCGGGTTCGCTCCAGTTCTTCAATCGCCTGGGTGTCGGTCGGATTACAGACGGCAAGGGTAACGATGCCGTTCTTTACCGCAACCGGAACGATCAGGTTGTTCAGCGCAAAGGCGCGTGAAATATGCTGGGTCACAATGTCGAGATCGAGTTTCAGCGGATCGATTTTCAAATAGGGCAGGCCGGTCGCTTTTGCCAGGATTTCGGTGATGATGTCTTCGCTCAACAGCTTTTTGCTGCCGCAGATTTCCAGGTTGAAGGAGCTGATGACCTCGGCCGGGGAGAGCTGTTCGTCGGCGTTACCCGGTTTGCGCGAATGGCCACGACTGTGTTGTTGCTGCAGACGGGCCTGCTGACTGTCGCCCTGCTGGAGAAGCATCTGCAACTGCTCATCGTTGAGCAGGTTACGGCGGTGCAGCAGGTGGCTGACGGTTTTCAGGGTCAACGCCGATCTTGTGGCCATGCTTCCTCCCTCTGAAGTTTCGGCAAAGCTGATGACGTCGCAAAAAGTCCGCCCGACTGCGTTGCAGTGATTTTTCAGGACCTCGACCTACAAAATGTAGGTCTTCGCCCCGGAAAAAACACTACGCCTTGTGGTGCGAAATTTTGGCTTAGCCATCTCAGGAAAATTTGCGAGTCCATCAAAGATAGCAAATATAATTACCGGGCAGGCAGGTTTTTTTTCATCAAATTGGTACTGAAGCGCTGCTGAACCTCTATAGCTTTGGTTATATGGGAGAGACTGGTTATGGCTGCCTATCTATCTGTAAATACACTTTAAATTAAAGCCTAGCGAGGTTCCCCCGGTTTTTGGTTATAGCCGTTGCTTGTGGAAAACTGTGCCTGTGGCGGGGAATGTCTACGTATATTGCTTAGTTAGCGCCGGTGGACTTTTTTGGTATCGCAATTGCTATTAAACGGTGACTCGCTAAGATTAATGAGTTGTCAGTCCGCATTCGGCGGAAAACCTTAATGGATGTTATAGGAGGAGTTCAGATGAAGAGATTTTTTATGTTCCTGTTGGCTTTCGGCGTTGCGGTCAGCTTTGTTCCGGTCGGCCAGGCTGAAGCGAAAACCCAGTTTGTCACTATCGGCACCGGCGGCGTTACCGGTGTTTATTATCCGACCGGCGGGGCAATCTGTCGGCTGGTGAACAAAACCAGAAAAGAACATGGCATCCGTTGCTCAGTCGAAAGCACCGGTGGGTCCGTTTACAATCTGAATACCATCAGAGCCGGTGAGCTGGATATGGGTGTCGCTCAGTCCGATTGGCAGTATCATGCCTATCACGGCACCAGCAAATTCAAGTCACAAGGCCCAAACAAAGACCTGCGTGCGGTTTTCTCCGTTCATCCCGAGCCGTTTACTGTTGTCGCCCGTGCTGATTCCGGAATCAAGAACTTCATGGATCTCAAAGGCAAGCGCGTCAACATCGGCAACCCGGGCTCTGGTCAGCGCGGTACCATGGAAGTTGTCATGAATGCTATGGGTTGGACCAAGGCTGATTTCAAACTCGCTTCCGAGCTGAAATCTTCCGAGCAGTCCAAAGCTCTGTGCGACAACAAAATCGACGCCATGATTTTCACCGTCGGTCACCCCAGCGGTTCGATCAAAGAAGCCAGCACCTCCTGTGATTCCGTTATGGTCACTGTGGATGGTCCGGTTATCGATAAATTGGTTGCCGACAATGATTACTACCGTACCGCAACCATCCCGGGCGGCATGTATCGCGGCACCGCGACCGACACCAAAACTTTCGGCGTCGGTGCAACCTTTGTTTCTTCCGCCAACGTCCCGGAAAATGTCATCTACAATGTCGTTAAGGCGGTTTTTGAGAATTTTGATGATTTCAAAAAACTTCATCCGGCATTTGCTAACCTGAAGCCTGAGGAGATGATCAAAGACGGTCTTTCCGCACCGCTGCACAAAGGCGCGATCAAGTACTACAAAGAAGTAGGTTTGATGTAGCCCTGTGCTCTATTGACAGGCAAAAGTGCACCGCTGACTGCGGTGCACTTTTTTTCTGTCGCCCCTGCGGTGATTTGATGGTTGCAAGTATCACTTTTTGACTCATTCATCGAAGGGTACCGATCGATCTTTGTCACGCCAAAAGGGTGTTTGCCATGACTGAATCAAAAGAGACTATCAAGACTGAAGAAGAACTCCAGGAGATGATTGCTGAAACGGAGTCCGGTGCGCGGAATCCGACCGGCGCATTTCCGAAAAAGGTTCTGTTTGCGGTCCCGCTCATCTGGACAATATTTCAGCTCTGGTATGCTTCCCCGCTGCCTTTTTTGTTTAATTTATTTGTCATCAACGACACTGAAGCGCGGGCGATTCACCTGGCGTTTGCAATTTTTCTGTCTTTTACCGCGTTCCCGACCTTTAAAAAATCACCGACCAAGTATATCCCGCTGCAGGATTGGGCGTTGGGGCTGCTCGGCGCCTTCTGCTCGGCATATCTCTATATTTTTTATGTGCAACTTGCCGATCGCCCCGGTTTGCCGACCCAGCTGGATCTGATCGTTTCGGTCGTCGGTCTGATTCTGCTGCTGGAGGCAACTCGTCGGGCTTTGGGCCCGCCACTGATGATCGTCGCGCTGGTTTTCATTACTTACACCTTCGGCGGTCAGTACATGCCGGATGTCATTGCCCACAAGGGGGCCAGTCTGGTCAAAGGGATGTCCCATTACTGGCTGGGAACCGAAGGGGTTTTCGGTGTGGCAGTCGGGGTCTCAACCGGTATGGTCTTCATGTTCGTGTTGTTCGGCGCGCTTTTAGAGGCGGCCGGTGCCGGAAACTATTTTATCCGTACGGCTTTTGCCGCCCTCGGCCACCTGAAAGGCGGCCCGGCGAAAGCCGCCGTCGTCTCTTCCGGTTTGACCGGTCTGGTGTCCGGATCTTCGATCGCCAACGTGGTGACCACCGGAACCTTTACCATCCCGTTGATGAAAAAAGTCGGCTTTTCATCGGAAAAAGCCGGTGCGATTGAGGTCGCCTGCTCCACCAACGGTCAGCTGATGCCCCCGGTCATGGGTGCTGCGGCCTTTCTGATGGTAGAATATGTCGGGATTTCCTACATTGAAGTGATTAAGCATGCGTTTCTGCCGGCGATCATCTCCTATGTCGCGCTGGTTTATATCGTCCATCTTGAAGCCTGTAAAATGGGTCTTGAGGGGATGAAGAAAACCATTACCAAGACCGTTGCACAGCGCTTGCTGTCGTTTGCTTTTGCTTTTCTGTTTATGATTATCCTTACCGGTGTGACCTATTACGGCCTGGGCTGGATTAAAGTCGCGGCCGGTGACGCGACCATCTATGTGGTTTCACTGCTGCTGGCGGCTGCTTACCTGCTCCTGCTCTGGTATGCCTGCAAGGTTCCTGAATTGGAGCAAAGCACTGAGATCAGGGAACTGCCCCATCTGGGGAAGACGGCACAAGCTGGATATTATTTTCTACTACCGGTTGTCGTGCTGATGTGGTGCCTGACGGTAGAGCGGCTGTCGCCGGCCCTGTCGGCTTTTTGGGCCACGGTGTTGATGATTGTCATCCTGTTGTCGCAGCGACAGCTGAAAGGTGTCTTCCGGAAAATGCAGGGTGCAGAGTTCACCTTTAAGGCTGGTTTCTTCGACCTGATTGACGGCAGTGTCGCCGGTGCCAGAAATATGATCGGTATCGGTGTCGCAACCGCCGCCGCCGGGATCATCGTCGGCACTGTGACCCTGACCGGGATCGGTCTGGTGATGACCGAATTTGTCGAGTTTATCTCCGGTGGCAGTCTGATGCTGATTCTGCTGTTTACGGCAATTATCAGCCTGATCCTCGGGATGGGTTTACCGACTACGGCGAACTACATCGTTGTATCGACCCTGATGGCTCCGGTTATTGTCAATCTGGCGGCGCAGAACGGTTTGATCGTTCCGCTGATCGCTGCGCACCTGTTCGTCTTCTATTTCGGAATTCTTGCCGATGATACGCCGCCGGTGGGGTTGGCGGCTTTTGCCGCCGCTGGCATATCGGGCGGCGATCCGATCAAGACCGGGATTCAGGGGTTTATCTACGATATACGAACTGCCGTATTGCCATTTATGTTCATCTTCAATACCAAGTTGCTGATGATCGGCATCGCTCACTGGTATGACCTGATTATTGTGGTGGTTGCCGCAGTCCTTGCCATGCTTGCGTTTGCGGCGGGAACCCAGGGCTATTTTCTGGTCAAATGTCGGATCTGGGAAACGGTTGCCCTGCTGCTGGTTGCCTTGATTTTGTTTCGGCCGGGGATTGTCTGGGATAAGATTTTCCCGCCCTTGCTCGAGGAACCACCGACCCAGATTGTGTCTTATGTCGCTGATATGGATCCCGGTTCTTCGCTGCGGATTATGCTCAAGGGTGAGAAAATGAGCGGTAAGGCATTTACCAAGACGATCATGTTGACGGTTGGAGATGAGCCGAGCGGCGTTGAAAAACTGGCCGGAATGGGTTTTGAAACACGTGATGAGGAGGGTAAGATCTTTATCGACAATGTTGTTTTTGCCAGTGCTGCAGAGAAATCGGGAGTCGATTTCGATCAGGAAATCCTAAGTATTCAGGTTCCCAGCCACCGGTTGCCGAAAGAATTGATGTATTTTCCGGCAGTCGCACTCTACGGCCTGGTGTGGCTGATTCAATTTCGCCGCAGAAAACAGCAGCCTGAACCCGTTGCCGCTTGACCCGATAGAGGTGTGAAATCTCAGTTTCTTTTCGTTGTATACTTTAACGGATGAAGGTGATTTCGTCTGGCCGGTTGATAAAAAAGGGAGCCGCTATGAGTATAAAGCTAGAAAATATCCTCGTTGCCAAAGATCTAAGCAAAGAATCTGCCAATGTTATTCGCTATGCGTTGGAGCTGGGGCGTAAATTTCACGCCCAGGTGCATGTCCTGCACGTTATGCCGACCGTCGATCATGCGGTCCTGAATATGGTGGCCTTGACCATGGGGGCGGATAAATTGGCAAAATTAAACGCAAAGAACGAAGCAGAACTGGCCAGACAGACGCGTGAACAATTGCAGCTGATTATCCAGGCAGAGACGGAACTGGCCGAGGAGGAAGTGATGCATCCCCCCAGGATTGAAGTTCATCATGGCGAACCGGCGCCGATGATTCTCTCCGTTGCAGACCAGCTGGATGTCGACATGATCGTTCTCGGCAGTCACAGCAAGGGGCGGTTACATTACGCATTTCTGGGCAGCGTGGCGGAGAAAATTCTGCGCAAAACCAATCGGAGCGTCGTCATTGTCCCGCCACAGATCGGTCGCTGACCTCTGGCGTATCAATAAATATAAACCCCGTGTGTGGCTTGAGTCATGCACGGGGTTTTTTATTCAGCCGACGTCGAAGTGCCGCCTTGTCGAATCCTACAGCTTGCTGGCGGCGCGAAAGGCTTCTTTCAGCAGATCCTGTTCAGTGCTGCTCAGGGCGTAAGGGTCCAGATAATGTGAGGGGGACTGACCCTTCTCGACCAGCCTGATTTCGTTGCGCAGGCGTAAAAAGGTGAAGGCTTCAAAGGCGGCCTTGAGGTGTTCGGCACTATCCTGACTGAAAATGTTCAGTTTTACCAACCGATCGAGACGCTCAAGGGTGGTGGTGGCATCCACCTGATTTGCCAGCATGAACATGCGTACGCAATCAACAATGAAGATACTGCCGGTCTGTTTGGTGGAGAGTTGCCCTTTGTGCTTTTGGTCTTTTTCCAGTGAAAAGCGCCCGAGCAGGGTTAACGGCACCTTATGTTTGAAGTCCAGTTCCATCATGTGGTAGAGGAACAGCGGAAATTTTCGGATCTGTTCGTGGACAATGTTACGTAAATCCTGACAGAGCGACGGGTCGCCCACCAACGGCATGAAATCGAAGAAGATGGTTGAGTATCTGACCTTCTGTGGTTCCGGTGTGTTGATCCAGCCGGCAATCCGGTTTTGCCAGTCGTTCAGACGACCGCGCCAGAGGGGGTTGTTGACCATCACATTGCCGTTGCAGCGAGGGTAGCCGATCCGGGCGAAGGCCTCAACCAGTTCTTCGCCGAAGGGGATAAAGAAGGCGTCGAATTCGGCCTTTTTATCGTCAGGATAGTTTTCAAAGATGAAGCCGCTGTCTTGATCGGGGCCGAGTAACATCTCTTTGCGACCGCCGCTGCCCATGATGATAAAACAGTAGCGGATGGCGGGGGGCGTTAAGCCCTGATCACTCATTCTTTCCAGAACGATTTCAAAGCCGCGTTGCAAAATACAATGGTGGATATAGGAGATGATTTCCACCGTTTCCGCGTGCGAGCGGGCTTCACTCAACAGGGCTTTGGCCACTTTGGTCAGATTTGCTTTGGCTGTCGTTAACTCCTCAATCGTCCCGGCTTTCTTGATACGTTCGATCAGCAGCAGTGATTTCTGACTGCGATATTTCATCAGCCCCTGCTGGGTGACTATGCCGACCAGCTTCTGTTGATCAAGGATCGGCAGATAGCTGATCTGATGCTCGACCATAAAACTGGTCGCTTCGTACATGTAGGTGTGTGGAGACATGCTGAAGGGCTGCGCGGTCATCACCTGCGCGGCAGTTGAACCTCGAAGGTCGTCGGCCTCTCTGGCAAGAGATTTGGTGATCAGATCACGTTCGGTGATAATCCCTGACAATTCCCCGTTCTTATTGCAGACCAGGATTGCTCCCACCTTTTTCCGCGTCATCTGTCGAGCAATTTCTTTTACCGTTGCTGTTAAGGGGCAAGTCTCAACGGGGGAAGACATGATGTCGGAGAGTCGCTTCTGAAATGGATAGGCCTCCATTTTTGACCGAGCTGCTTTGTTGTGATCGTCGACCATCTCCGCATACAGGTTGCGAACCCGGGAGTAGATGGCGTGGGTGAAATATTGGCGAAGGTGGGGATGGTGTTTTGCGGTTTTTTTGAGCAGTTCGGCCGGAATCAGATAACACTCGGTTTTGGTTACCGTACGAGCGCCGGCAGTATATTCCGTCCCGGTAAAGATCGGCGTGCTGCCGAAAAAAGCGCCTTCCTTGCGGATGTCGACGACCATTTCCACCCCGCCCGGAGTCAGGGCGACGATTTCCACCAGTCCGGACTTGATAATGTAGAGGTAATCGGAGGGGGGGTCGTGCTGGTTGAAAATGTGGAAATGCGCCGGATACGCCTTGCTGATTGCCACCCGATTCAGTTCGTCAAAAGCCTCGTCCGGCAGATGGCAGAAAGGTTCCGCGTCTTTCAAAGTCAGGTTCAGGCCCATGTGTGCTCCCTATCCCCAGTTCTATCTATGATAGACGAAAAAGGCTTCCACGCAGGAAGCCTCATGTCGCGAAGAGGGTAGCATATGAAGACGGGTGGAAAAAGCTAATCAGATTTACTCCCTTCAGCTTTCTTCTTCAGGTTGAACTTGAACGGGTGGGCCTGCATTTTGACAATGAAGTCAGCAAAAATCTTCGCCCAGATGGTCACTCCAGCCACAGCGCTCCAGGTATCATATTCCTGAAAGGGGCCGATGAGGATGCCGCTGGCAATCCAGAACGGGACTCCGATGATAATCCAGACCACAACCGCACCGGCAGCCAGGTTGATGATGCCGACAATCGGCGCCCATTTTTCCGGGTTTTTGGGGGATTCTCCCCGCTTGATCGCTACTTCGGAGTAGTTCTTCTTGAGGAATATCCGCCAGGCACGGCGCAGCCAGATGAAGGCCATCGGGAAAAGAGCCAGAAAGAGGATCCAAGTCATTGCCACGCTTACGTCAAATATCATTCCGGTCTCCAGTTGTCCATATCGAGCAGGGGTGCTGACAGGCTGAGCATTTTTACCTGATGATGATGCATGCAGGCAATAAAAAAGTTTAAAAAAACCCCGCCAGCAGAGCTGACGGGGTCAATGATCGAGCCTAAAACTCAGATCAATAGCGACACATAATCTTTAGTGAGCATGGCTTCCGTCAACCGCCTTGGACCCACGTGGGATACGTACGTCCTCAACCATCTTGGCGATGTTCTCAGGTACCGGAGCGGTCATGTTCTTAACCGCGAAGGCCACTGCGAAGTTGACAACAGCACCGATGGCGCCGAAAGCGTTCGGTGAAATGCCGAAGAAGAAGCTCGACTTGCCGCCGAAGAGACCGAGGAACGAAGTCCCCTTGATGAAGAAGATTCCCTTGTGAGCGAAGACGTAGAACATGGTGATGCCGAGACCTGCCAGCATACCGGCGATCGCGCCTTCTTTATTCATGGTCTTGCTGAAGATACCCATCATCAGGCAGGGGAACAGTGAACTGGCGGCCAGACCGAAGGCGATGGCCACGGTACCGGCGGCGAAGCCCGGAGGATTCAAACCCAGATAACCGGCGACCATAATCGAACAGGCCATAGCAATCTTACCAGCCATCAGCTCACCCTTCTCGGAGAGATCAGGCATCCACATGCTTTTCAGCAGGTCGTGAGAGATCGCCGCAGAAATGGCGAGCAGCAGACCGGCAGCAGTCGACAGCGCTGCAGCCAGACCACCGGCAGCAACCAGAGCGATTACCCAGTTCGGCAACATGGCGATTTCCGGGTTAGCCAGAACCATGATGTCGCGGTTAACCGACAACTCGCTGCCTTTCCAACCGGCTGCCTCAACTTTGGCGAGGAATGCAGGGTCTTTTGACTTGTCATTGTAGTACTGGATACGGCCGTCGCCGTTCTTGTCAGTAAACTTCAGCAGGCCGGTAACTTCCCAGCGGCTCATCCAGTCGGGACGTGTCTCGTAAACAATGCTGGCGTCAGGAGCGAAGACGTCGCCGCCGCTGACAACTGCAGTGTTGACGGTTTTGTGCAGGTTCAGGCGGGCCATAGCGGCAACACCAGGAGCGGTGGTGTAGAGGATGGCGATGAAGACCAGTGCCCAACCGGCGGAGGAACGGGCATCCTTAACCTTGGGGACGGTGAAGAAACGAACGATAACGTGCGGCAGGCCAGCGGTACCGATCATCAATGAAACGGTATAAACGAACATATTCAGCTTGCTGCCGGGAACCATGGTGGTGTACTTGCCGAAACCGAGGTCGGTGACAACATGATCCAGTTTGGTTAGCAGGGACATGTCGCTGCCGACAAAGTCACTACCCAGGCCGAGCTGCGGCAGCGGGTTGCCGGTCAGCTGCATCGAAATGAAGACCGCCGGAACGGTGTAGGCAAGGATCAGCACGCAGTACTGAGCTACCTGAGTATAGGTAATGCCTTTCATGCCGCCGAAAACCGCGTACATGAAAACGATGCCCATGCCGATAAAGATACCGGTGGTGTTGGAAACGCCCAGGAAACGGGAGAAGGCAACGCCGACACCGGTCATCTGACCGATGATGTAGGTCAGCGATGCTGCCAACAGGCAGAGAACCGCGACCAGGCTGGCGCCCTTGGAATAGAAGCGATCACCGACGAACTGTGGCACGGTGAACTTACCGAACTTACGCAGGTAAGGCGCCAGCAGCATCGCCAGCAGAACGTAACCACCGGTCCAGCCCATCAGGAAAAGACCGCCGCCGTAGCCCATGTTGGCGATCAGGCCGGCCATCGAAATAAAAGAGGCTGCCGACATCCAGTCAGCGCCGGTTGCCATACCGTTGAGTACCGGGTGGACGCTGCCACCGGCAACGTAGAATTCACTGGTGCTGCCGGCGCGAGCCCAGATTGCAATACCGATGTAGAGGGCAAATGTAAAGCCGACTACAAGATAGGTCATAGTTTGAAGTTCCATTTATGTGTTCCTCCTTATTCTTCGTGGACGTCAAATTCTTCGTCGATTTTTCCCATCTTCCAGGCATAGAAGAAAATGAGTGCAACGAACACGTAAATCGAACCCTGCTGTGCAAACCAGAATCCCAGCGGGTAGCCACCCAGTGAAATGTTGTTCAAGGCTTCAGCAAACAGAATCCCGGCACCGTAGGATACCAGAAACCAGACGACCAGCACCTTAGCCAGCAGACTCAGGACTGTTCCCCAATACTCATTAATGTCTCTACTCATGAAACTCCTCCTCTCTCTTTCCGCTCAAAATAGTTTTTCACTCAAAAACCCAACACGAATTGGTCGGTCCACCGTAGTGGCTGGCCCTTGGTTGTTCAGCATCTTTTTGTTCAGCCTCCTTTCAAAGTTTTTAACTTGTTTCTGACCAATTAAAACGATTTGTTGCTGAAGTGTCCGCTGTGCCCAAGTGGAGTTCGGACCCCGTACGGTCTGTCTTCTCATTTGATGTACGCTACAAATTGGCGATCAGCACCCCTCAGTCAATTAATATAATTTTAATACGCTGTTTTATTAATACATCCTGCAGAAGATAATGTCGTTTCCTGAAACAGTCAACATAAAAAAATAACCCTGTTATTCACTCTGGCCGGTTCAGGCGTTGGTCTGTAGTGCCGTAGTTTCGGATTTCAGTTGGAAGTTCAGGTGCCCCAGTTTTGCTGAAATCATTTCACCTGCAGCTTTGATGGCTGGCAGGAGTTGCTGCCTGGTTTGCTCATCGGCCATCCGGAAGCTGGGTCCGACCAGGCTCAGACAGCCAGCCAGGTGGTTTTCATTGTCGAGCAGTGGGACCGCAATACAGGTGCTACCATCACCTACTCCGTTGTAGTCGAGGCTTACCCCTTCCTGTTGCCATTCCTTTATGGCACCGCTGAGCTGTGGATTGTTCTCTAGGCGCTCCTTGTTGTTTTGCGTGTCGAAGGCAAGGAAGATCTTTCCGGCGGCACAGCTCTCCAGCGGGAAGCGGCGGCCGACCAGGGAGACAATTTTAACTTTCTGGTCGGCATTACTCTCGGCAATAAACAGGGCATCCTGATCGCGCTGTACGACCAGATAAACCGTTTCATTGCAGCTGCGTACCAACTGTTCCATAACCGGACGGGCTTTGTTCAGCAAGGTCATGCGTGAGAGCAGCTTCTGCCCGACTTCAAAGGCCGACAGACCCAGTTTGTATTCACTTGATCCTTGGTTGCGTTCGACGTAACCATGGCTTTCAAAGGTCGCCATCAGGCGAAACAGGCTGGCTTTGGTCATGCCTAAGCGCTTGCTCAGCTGTGATAGGCTGCACCTGGGATCTTCTTCAGCCAATGCTTCAAGCAGGAGCAGGGCATTTTCTACTGATCTGATACAGTATGAATCTTTGTCTCTGCTTGGCATTTAAGCCCTCACCGGAAGCTGCCTGCTAAAATAAACCGAGTGTTCAGTTTAGCTGTCTTTAATAAAGTGTCGACGATGTTACGCAGAAAAGATAATACGCTGTTATAGAGTTGTCAATGTGCTTTTTTGATTCAGCCCCTCCATGGAGGGGTGCGACCCTTGTCATAGGGTCTAATGTTTCAGTGTAAGTGGTCGACTAATCGGTGGAATTACCAGATTTGTCCTCTAATGATTTATTGTATAACGATGTTTATAAATAATTGAACCCGTTTTGAAATGAACTTGGTCTTTGCACGCACTCCGCAAAATTTCTGCTTTTATGGGATGTTTACACTCTGATTTCAGCTGGGAGAGGGGACGGTAATTTCTTTTGGATGAGCGGTATAGGATTGAATTCACAGGCATCAACCGTCTATACGTGCTTTTGTGAAACAGAAATATAGACGGCTGTTCTTGAGTGGCCGATTCCGCTCTGGCCCCGGTCTTTCTTGACTTGCGGTTGATGAAGGTGGTAGAAAACTCTATTTTTGTACCGGTTTTTCATTGGATCGATAACCTATGTATTTTCCTGCAGAAAATGACTTCTCGCGGCTGGCAGAAAACGGCAATCTGGTGCCGGTTTATCGCGAAATTCTGGCAGATATGGAAACTCCGGTCTCGGCCTTTCGCAAGATCGACGACGGCCGAACCTCTTTTCTTCTCGAATCGATCGAGGGGGGCGAGAAGTGGGCGCGCTATTCATTCCTTGGCAGCGGGCCGGCGCGGGTCTTTCGCAGCCGTGATAATTATTACGAAGTGCTCTGCGGCGATGCGCTTGAGCAGAGCGGTAACTGTACCGATCCGCTGGCCAAACTGCGTGAATTGATGGCAGTGTATCAACCGGTCGAAATCGAAGGTTTGCCCCGTTTTTTCGGCGGCGCGGTCGGTTATCTCGGTTATGACATGGTTCGTTTCGTTGAGCAGTTGCCGGACAGCAATTCCCGTCAGGTTGCTGGTTGGGACGCTTGTTTCATGTTCACTGAGCGGTTGCTGATTTTCGACAATATGCGCCAGAAGGTCAAAGTGGTCTGCAATGTTCATCTGCAGACCGGGGATGATCCGCTGGTTGCATACCGACGTGCCCAGCAGCAGATTGAACAGATGATCGAGCAGCTGCGCCAGCCGTTGCCGACTGCCGATGAGCCAAAAGGGGGAGACGGCAAGCAACCGCTGACGTCGAACTTTGGCAAACAGGATTTCAAGGTTGCCGTTGAGCGCTGTAAAGAATATATCCGTGCCGGTGATATCTTTCAGGTGGTGATTTCACAGCGGTTTAGTGGTCGGCTGCAAGCCGATCCGTTCGACATCTATCGGGCGCTGCGGACCATCAACCCCTCGCCCTATATGTTCTTCTTGCGTTTCGGGGATTCGCTGGTGGTTGGTGCTTCTCCCGAAGTGCTGGTGCGAAAAGAGGGGGATCGGATTGATGTCCGTCCGATTGCCGGGACCTTGCCGCGCGGCAACACCGCGGAAGAAGATCTGGCCTTTGAACAGAAGATGCTCGCCGATCCCAAAGAGCGCGCCGAGCACATCATGCTGGTCGATCTGGGCCGCAATGATGTCGGCCGGGTGGCAATCGCCGGCAGCGTAGAGGTCAGTGAGTTGATGGTTGTCGAGCGTTACTCGCATGTGATGCATATTGTTTCCAATGTCCGTGGTCGGTTGCGTCCGGAACTGGATTCCTTTGACGTGTTCCGCGCCACTTTCCCGGCCGGAACCCTCTCGGGGGCACCGAAAATTCGCGCCATGGAGATCATCGACGAGTTGGAACCGAGTCGCCGTGAGGTTTACGGCGGAGCGGTCGGTTACTTCTCCTTCAGCGGCAACATGGATCTGGCGATCGCGATCCGCACCCTGCAGATTGAAAAAGACCAGCTCTACCTGCAGGCGGGGGCTGGAATCGTCGCCGACAGCGATCCGGAAATGGAATACCAGGAAACCTTGAACAAGGCTCGCGGTGTCAAGCGTGCCATCGAAATGGCTAACCGCGGCCTCATATGATTAAGTAAGTACAGGACAGTCCATTTATGCTGTTGATGATCGATAACTACGATTCCTTCACCTACAACCTGGTGCAGTATTTTATGCAACTGGGTGAAACGGTGGAGGTGATCCGTAACGACAAGTTGACCCTTACCGATATCGAACACTTGGCGCCGCAGCAGCTGGTGATCTCTCCCGGCCCCTGCACGCCGAATGAGGCAGGGATCTCGATTGCGGCGATCGAGCATTTTGCCGGTAAGCTGCCGATCCTCGGCATCTGTCTCGGTCATCAATCGATCACCGAAGCTTTTGGCGGTAAAGTGGTGCGAGCCGAGCGTCTGATGCACGGTAAAACCAGCCCGATCCAGCATGAGGGCAGCGGCATTTTCAAGAATATCCCCAACCCTTTCACCGCCACCCGCTACCATTCGCTGCTGGCCGAAAGGCAGAGCTTTCCCGATTGTCTGCGGGTGACCGCCTGGACCGAAGAGGGAGAGATCATGGGACTGGAACACAAGGACTTGCCGATTTGGGGCATGCAGTTTCATCCTGAATCGATCCTTACGCTGGAGGGGATGCAGTTGTTGAAGAATTTTCTTGCGTTGCGTTGAAATCGAGGGCGGAGATGATCAAAGAAGCGATTGCCAAGTTAGTGGAACGGCAGGACTTGAGTGAGCCGGAAATGATTGGGGTGATGGACCAGATCATGGGCGGCGAGGCGACACCGGCCCAGGTCGGCGCATTTATTACTGCGTTGCGGATGAAGGGGGAGACGATTGCTGAGATTGTCGGCGCGGCGCGGGTGATGCGTGCCCGGGCAACCCCGATTCAGGTCGGTGGGGTGGTCGATATCGATCGGGATGATATCAATGTCGATCGTGAAACCATCATTGATACCTGCGGCACCGGCGGCAGCGGCACGAAAAGTTTCAATATCTCCACGACCGTGGCGATTGCCGTGGCGGCTTGCGGCGGCAAGGTCGCCAAGCATGGCAACCGCAGTATCACCTCAGCCTGCGGCAGCGCCGACGTACTGGAGAAGCTCGGCGTCAATCTGGACGTTTCGCCGGAGCGGGTCGGTCGTTGTGTCGATGAAATCGGCGTCGGTTTTCTCTTTGCCCCGGCGTTGCACGGAGCGATGAAACATGCGATCGGTCCGCGTCGCGAAATCGGTATCCGCACCATCTTCAATATCCTCGGTCCGCTGACCAACCCGGCAGGTGCCGATCGGCAAGTGCTCGGGGTTTTCCGCGAGGATCTGGTTGAGCCGCTGGCCAGAGTGCTTCTCAGCCTCGGTTGCCGCCGCGGCTTTGTTGTTCACGGCAGTGACGGCATGGATGAAATCACCTTGACCGGCCCTACCTTGATTGCCGCGATAAGCGGCGGCGCAGTCGAGCTGCAGACGATTGAGCCGGAACAGTTCGGTTTTAAGCGTTGTCGCCTGACCGCCCTGCAGGGTGGCGATGCCGAACAGAATGCCGCGATCGTCAAGGCGATCCTGTCTGGTGAGCCAGGGCCGAAGCGTGATATCGTCGTGCTTAACGGGGCGTATGCGCTGGTTGCCGCGGGCCTGGCCGATAGTCTTGATAGCGGCATTGAACTGCTGCAGGAGGTGCTGGATAATGGCAACGCCTTGGAAACTCTCGACGCACTGGTGCGAATGACCAACGTATGATGGCGTCGCAAAAATTTCGCCCGACTGCGTTGCAGCGCTTTTTCAGGACCTCGACCTACAATATGTAGGCCTTCGCCCCTGAAAAACCACTACGCCTTGTGGGGCGAAATTTTTGTTTAGCCATCTAATTCATTTTTGCGAGAGCATCACGTATGATTCTTGATGAAATTTTACAGACCAAGGTTGAAGAGGTTGCCGCCGCCAAGGCGCGGGAAGCGTTTGACGAGTTAAATCACCGGCTGTCTGACTTAGAGGATCAGCCGCGCGGCTTTGCCCGGGCGCTGCGGACGATGGCCGAGTCGGGTGGCACGGCGATTATCGCCGAGGTCAAGCAGGGTTCACCCTCAAAAGGGATTATCCGCGCCGATTTTGATCCGGTGGCGATTGCCGAAAGCTATCAGCGCGGCGGAGCTGCCTGCCTGTCGGTATTGACCGATCAGCAGTTTTTTTACGGCCATCTCGATTATCTCGGCCGGATCCGCGCGCAGGTCGAGTTGCCGTTGTTGCGCAAGGATTTTATCATCGACCCCTATCAGGTGGTGCAGGCCCGGGTTGCCGGGGCGGATGCTATTCTGCTGATTGCTGCCGCGCTGGATGATGAAAAACTGCGGCAGTTGGCCGAGCTGGCAACCCGTTTGCAGTTGGATACCCTGCTGGAGGTGCATGACGCTGTCGAACTGGAGCGTGCTCTGCAACTGCCGGTCGATCTGATCGGCATTAATAATCGCAATCTGAAAACCTTTGTCACCGATCTCGGCATCACCGAGCAGTTGGCCGGTCGCGTCCCTGCGGCTCAGTTGGCGATCGCCGAAAGCGGCATCAACAGCCGGGCCGACATTGAACGGCTGCAAACTGCCGGTGCCGGGGCTTTTCTGATCGGTGAAAGTTTAATGCGTGAGACCGATATCGAAGCAAAGTTAAGTGATCTAATAGGAAGTTAATCTGCAGAAGGAGAGAGCCGTGGACACTAAAATCATCTTGTCAGAAGATCGTATCCCGAAGCAATGGTACAACATCATCCCCGATATGCCGGGTCCGATGGCTCCGGTTATCCATCCGGGAACCCTGCAGCCGGTGACTCCGGACGATCTGCTGCCGCTGTTCCCGATGGGGCTGATCGAACAGGAGGTCTCCACCGAGCGCTGGATCGATATCCCCGATGAGGTCCGGCAGATTCTCTCCCAATGGCGGCCGTCGCCATTGTTTCGGGCCCACCGCCTGGAGAAGGCGCTGGGGACACCGGCAAAAATCTACTACAAGTATGAAGGTGTTTCCCCTGCCGGGAGCCATAAGCCGAATACCGCGATTCCGCAGGCCTACTATAACAAGTTGGCCGGTACCAAGCGGATCGCCAGTGAAACCGGCGCCGGGCAGTGGGGCTCTTCCATCGCCCTGGCCTGCCAGATGTTCGGGCTGGAATGTACCGTTTATATGGTCAAGGTCTCTTTTACCCAGAAGCCCTACCGGAAAAGCATGATGCAGCTCTGGGGTGCCGATGTGCTGCCTTCACCGTCGAATCAGACCGCTGCCGGCCGGGCTATTCTGGCGCAGCACCCGGATAGCGACGGCTCGCTCGGTATCGCGATCAGCGAAGCGGTCGAGGATGCCGCTAGCCACGATGATACCCGCTATTGCCTCGGCAGTGTGCTGAACCATGTCTGTCTGCACCAGTCGGTGATCGGTCTTGAGGCGAAAGAGCAGATGGCGATCGCCGGGGATTATCCTGATGTTGTCATCGGTTGCCATGGCGGCGGATCCAACTTTGCCGGGCTGGCGTTCCCTTTTGTTGCCGATAAGGCCAGTGGCAAAAAGGTGCGACTGCTGGCCGCCGAGCCGATCTCCTGCCCGACTCTGACCAAAGGGGTTTACGCATTCGATTACGGCGACACGGCGAAAATGGCGCCGATTTCCAAGATGTACACCCTGGGACACGATTTCATGCCACCGGGAATCCATGCCGGGGGCTTACGTTATCATGGTGCTGCGCCGCTGGTTTCCCAGCTGCTGGACGCCGGAATTATCGAGGCCAAAGCGGTCGGTCAGGTTGAATGTTTCGAGGCGGCGGTACAGTTTGCCCGGACCGAAGGGATTATCCCGGCCCCCGAATCATCTCATGCCATCCGCGCTGCTTTTGATGAGGCGTTGCAGGCCAAGGAAGAGGGGAAGGAAAAGACCATCCTGTTCAATCTTTCCGGTCACGGCCACGTTGATATGGCGGCTTACGATGCATATTTTGCCGGTAATCTGGATAACTATGAATATCCCAGTGAAGCGATTCAGGAGTCGCTTGCCAATCTGCCGAAGGTTGAGGCGTAAGGAGCAGCGGTGGCCAATCCTCGGGTTAAGATTTGCGGAATTACCAATGTCGAGGATGCCTTGCAGGCAGTCGCGGCCGGGGCCGATGCTCTCGGCTTCGTCTTTTATGATAAAAGTCCGCGTTTTGTGGCTCCGCATGAAGTATTGAAAATCACTGCTGAGCTGCCCCCCTTTGTGACCACGGTCGGACTGTTTGTCAATGAACCGATTCCGCGCATCCGCCGGACCATGGCTGCTGCCCGGCTTGACGTGGTACAGTTGCATGGCGACGAACAGCCGGATGATTGCCTGATCGAGCCGTTGCGGGTGATCAAGGCACTGCGGGTCCGCGATGCTGCCTCGCTTGAGGGGGCGGATCGCTATCAGGTTTCGGCGCTGTTGCTCGATGCCTGGCATGATGAATGTTACGGTGGCAGCGGCTTGAGTTTTGACTGGCAGCTGGCCGAGCGATTGACCGGCAAACAGCCGCTGATTCTGGCCGGTGGTTTGACCCTGGAAAATATTATCGATGCGGTCAGACGGCTCAAGCCTTATGCCGTCGATGTCTCCAGCGGTGTCGAAGAACGGCCGGGAAAAAAGGATCATCAGAAAGTGGCAGAATTTATCCGCCGGGTGAGGAATGCATGAGTTATCAATATCCTGACGAACGGGGTCATTTCGGCGAATATGGCGGTCGTTACGTGGCGGAAACCCTGATGCCGGCGCTGCTGGAGTTGGAAGAAGCCTACGCCGCAGCCCGCCGGGATCCGAGCTTTCGCGAAGAATTCGACTATTACCTGAAGCACTACGTCGGGCGGCCGAGCCCGCTCTATTATGCCCAGCGGCTCAGTGAAGAACTGGGCGGGGCAAAAATCTACCTGAAGCGGGAAGATCTCAACCACACCGGTGCACACAAGGTCAACAACACGGTCGGCCAGATCCTGCTCGCCCGACGGATGGGCAAGCAGAAGGTGATTGCAGAAACCGGTGCCGGTCAGCACGGTGTCGCCACCGCCACGGTTGCGGCATTGTTCAACATGGAGTGCGAGATCTTCATGGGCAAGGAGGATATCCGCCGGCAGGCATTGAATGTCTTCCGCATGAAACTGCTCGGCGCCAAGGTTCACGAAGTCACCAGCGGCACCGCGACCCTCAAGGACGCGATGAACGATGCCCTGCGCCACTGGGTCACCCATGTGCGCGATACCTTTTATGTGATCGGCACCGTCGCCGGCCCGCATCCCTACCCGATGCTGGTGCGTGATTTTCAGGCGGTGATCGGCGAAGAGTCCAAGCAGCAGTTGCAGGAAGCTGAAGGTCGGCTGCCCGATGTGGCGGTAGCCTGTATCGGTGGCGGCTCCAACGCCATGGGCACTTTCTATCCATTTATCAATGACCGCTCAGTACGTTTGATCGGCGTCGAGGCGGCCGGGCTGGGTGTCGATACCGACAAGCATGCCGCCTCGATCTCCGCCGGAGCACCGGGCGTGTTGCACGGCAACAAGACCTACCTGTTGCAGGATGAGGATGGCCAGATCAATCACGCCCATTCGATTTCGGCCGGGCTCGATTACCCCGGCGTCGGACCTGAACACGCTCACCTGCAGGACCTGGGGCGTGCCGAATACGTTTCGATCACCGATGATGAAGCCCTTGCGGCCTTCCAGAAACTGACCCGCATCGAGGGGATTATCCCGGCGCTGGAATCTGCTCACGCCATCGCCCAGGTGATCAAGCTGGCACCGACCTTACCGAAAGAACAGGTCCTGCTGGTCTGTCTGTCGGGCCGGGGCGATAAAGATATCCATACCGTTGCCGACGCGCTGGGCGTCGAATTTTAGTAGGGGCGACCCGCCGGGTCGCCCGCAGAGGAACCATTTTTGGAAAAGGGCGACCCAACGGGTCGCCCCTACATATGAATTGAAAGAGAAATAATGAAATTTAACGAACTGAATCTGCCGGATACGGTTTTACAGGGAGTCGAGGATGCCGGTTTTGCGGCCCTGACCCCGGTCCAGGAAGAATCGATTCCACTGGCATTGAAGGGCAAGGATGTTGCTGCCCAGGCGCAGACCGGCACCGGGAAAACCGCGGCATTTCTGCTTTCGCTGTTCAGTAAACTGCTCAGCAGCGGCAAGGCAACCAGCAACAATCCACGGGCGCTGGTGATGGCGCCGACTCGCGAACTGGTGGTGCAAATCTGCAAGGATGCCGAACTGCTCGGCAAGCATACCGGTCTCAAGGTCCAGCCGATCTTCGGCGGGGTCGATTACGAAAAACAGCGTCAGGCATTGCGCGACGGGGTCGACATCATCGTTGCGACTCCCGGGCGGCTGATCGACTATTTCAAGCAGCGGGTCTTCTCGATGAATAGGGTCGAATCGCTGGTCATCGATGAGGCTGATCGGATGTTCGATATGGGCTTCATCAAGGATCTGCGCTACATCCTGCGCCAGTTGCCGCCGTTTGAAAAGCGCCAGACCATGCTCTTTTCGGCGACCCTTTCGCCGCAGGTGATGGAGCTGGCTTACGAGTTCATGAATCTGGCGGAAAAGGTCCGGATTGAACCGGAGAAGGTCACCGCAGATAACATCGAGCAGGTTCTGTACCATGTCACGCGGCGGGAAAAGTTTGCCCTGCTGCTCGGTCTGCTCAAGCGGGAGACCGGGGTTGAGCGGGTCATGCTGTTCGTCAACATGAAGGTTGAGGCCGAGCGACTTAACGCCCTGCTGAATGCCAACGAGATCCCCAGTGCGGTCCTCTCCGGCGACATCCCGCAGAAAAAACGAATGCGGATTCTCGACCAGTTCAAGCTCGGCAGTTTGACCCATCTGGTCGCCACCGATGTCGCCTCGCGCGGCATCCATGTTGACAACGTCACCCATGTGATCAACTACGATCTGCCGCAGGATCGTGAGGATTATGTCCACCGCATCGGCCGCACAGCTCGGGCCGGGGCGAAGGGACGGGCGATCAGCTTCGCCGACGAAGAGACCGTTTATGTGCTGGACGAAATCGAGGATTACCTCGGTAAGCGGATCCCCAGTGAAGTGCCGCTCGATGAGGATTTCTGTTTCAGCTATAAACGAGCAGTTCCCAAGCGGAAAAAACCGCCGGAAAAATCGGCTGGGGGTGAACAGAAGCGGCGACGACCACCACGGCGGCGGTCCGGAAAACCCTCTTCCGGGCGTCCGGCATCCATACCAAAGTAGTTTGCCATACCGGTGAAGCTGCCGTCACCGCAACGCGGCTGTCCGACAACCTCCTTGCGGGAGAAAAGGATTGAAACCGGCTGTCCGAAGGATTAAAATGCCCCTTTTGGTCTGATCAATGAATAGTTACGAATGGGTTAGCCAACGGAGTATTCGTAAAGACTGGGAACCATGACAAGGATTGACGCAACATTTTCCGCTCTGCGCCGGAACAAGCAAACGGCGCTGATCCCCTTCATCACCGCCGGGGATCCCGATATGGCAACCACGGCCGACTTGATTCGCACTCTGGTCGACAATGGCGCCGATCTGATCGAACTGGGCGTGCCTTTTTCCGATCCGATGGCCGATGGACCGACCATCCAGGCGGCTTCCGAACGGGCTTTGGCGGCTGGCGCCACACTGGAAAAGGTCCTGCAACTGGTCAGCGAAGTCCGCAGAAATTGCCAGGTTCCGCTGGTGCTGATGGGCTACTATAATCCGGTTTTCCGTTACGGCAGCGCGCGTTTTGCCGAAGATGCCGCCGCTGCCGGAGTCGATGGCCTGCTGCTGGTCGACCTGCCGCCGGAAGAAGTGGCAGAAATCAGCCCCTTGCTGAAAGATGCGGGAATCGCGCTGATCACCCTGCTCGCTCCGACCACGCCGACTGAGCGGATGCGGCGATTGGCGCAGACCGCCGAAGGTTATCTCTATTATGTTTCGATGACCGGGGTTACCGGGGCGCAGAAGATCAATCCGAACGATATCCGCCGGGCGGTTGAAGATTTGCAGGGGATGACCGAGGTGCCGGTGGGGGTCGGTTTCGGCATCACCAGCGTTGCCGAGGCCCGGGCGGTCGGTGAGTTTGCTGACGGGGTTGTCGTCGGCAGCGCATTGGTTAAAATTATTGCCGAATACAGCCACAGCGAGAAACTGTTGCCGCAGGTCGGCGCGTTCGTCGCATCGCTCAAACAGGGGTTGGTCGAAAAGACCGACTGATGCACGTCGACCTGAGTGTCCGGCGGCGATGACTTGTGCCTGAAACTGCAGCTTTTCGGTAGCGGATTCAGGTTGGACCGAAAACCAAGAGGATATTTCATGGTTTGGTTTCGTAAGAAAACAGCGCTGACGGCGTCTGCTGAAACAAAGAAAGTCAAGATCCCCGAAGGGGTCTGGAGCAAGTGTAAAAACTGCCAGGAGATCATCTACGCCAAGGAGATCGAGCGGAACCTGAATGTCTGCCCCAAGTGCGACTATCATTTCCGGATTGGTGCGCGGGAGCGGATCGAATTGATTCTCGATGCGGGAACCTTTGTCGAGATGGACGCCAATATGCGTTCGGTCGATTTTCTCGATTTCAAGGATTCCAAAAAGTACAAAGAGCGGATCAAGGCTGCGTTGAAAAAGGCCGGTGACGGTGATGCGGTGATCTGCGGCACCGGCAATCTGGAAGAGTTGCCGGTGGTGGTTGCGGTCTTCGATTTTGCCTTTATGGGCGGCAGCATGGGTTCGGTGGTCGGTGAAAAAATTACCCGGGCCATTGAAAAAGGACTGGAGAGCCATGCTCCGGTGCTGATTTTTTCTTCCTCAGGCGGCGCACGGATGCAGGAAAGTATCCACTCGCTGATGCAGATGGCCAAAACCAGTGCTGCCCTGGCCAAACTGAAGGCGGCCGGAATTCCCTTTATCTCGGTGCTGACCGATCCGACGACCGGTGGCGTCACCGCCAGCTTTGCCATGCTCGGCGATCTGAATATTGCCGAACCACGGGCGCTGATCGGTTTTGCCGGGCCGCGGGTGATCGAACAGACCATTCGGCAGACCCTGCCGGACGGTTTTCAGCGTTCGGAATTTTTGCTTGAACATGGCATGGTCGATATGATCGTCCCACGCAGCGAGATGAAACAGCGTCTGTCGCAGGTCCTGCGTATTTTCACCAAAAGCTAGGAATCTGTTAGGCTTAACATGAACCTACTGCGAAATCGTCTGGTCGACCCATATTTACGGCAATCTTCGACAAATAGCCCTGCTATTCGCTCTCAAATTGCCATCAATCTGGCCTCGACCAGCCAATTTCTCGCTACGGTCCGTCAAGCCCAACAGACTCCCGGCCCAGAGAAATGAGCAACAGCTACCGCGAGAGTCTTGACTACCTCTACTAGCTGCAACTCTTCGGCATCAAGCTGGGACTGAAAAATATCCGTCAATTGCTGGAACGACTCGATAATCCGCAACGTAAGTTGCGGATTATTCATATTGCCGGAACCAACGGCAAAGGTTCGACGGCGGCGGCACTGGCCAATATTTTCCAGGCGGCTGAAATTCCGGCCGGACTCTACACCTCGCCTCATCTGCACAGTTTTACCGAACGGATCAGAGTCGCCACCCGACAGATCAGTGAAGCCGAAGTCGTTGCCCTGATCGACGAATTGCGTCCGCACGCTGAAGAGTTGCGGACGACTTTTTTTGAATTCACCACGGCGCTGGCGCTGCTTCATTTCCAGCGCAGCGGCGTCCGCTGGGTAATCCTGGAAACCGGGTTGGGCGGACGACTTGATGCGACCAACGCAGTTGCGCCGGAACTTTGCCTGGTGACGCCGATCGCTCTCGACCACACCGCTTACCTCGGCAACACGCTGGCTGAAGTTGCCGCCGAGAAAGCCGGGATTTTCAAGCCGAAGGTCGCGGTACTCAGTGCTCGCCAACGGCCGGAGGTGGAACAGGTTTTGCGCCGTCGCGCTGAGCAGTTAGCCGCGCCGTTGTTGTTGGCCGGTTGTGACTACCGATGGCAGGTCGAAGCGGACCAGCTGGCTTTTTCCGGGCTGGGGGTTGAGCTGAAACGCTTGACGCCCGGGTTGGTCGGAATCCATCAGCAGCAGAATCTGGCGCTGGCGTTGGCGGCGGCGACCTTTCTGCGGCGCAATTCGCTGGAAATTCCCGTTCGGGCACTGCAGCAGGGGGTCGAGCAGGTTCGTTGGCCGGGGCGGCTGGAATGGTTGCCGGGACAGATTCTCTTAGATGGCGCGCACAATGTTGCCGGTGCCAAAGTTCTGGCCGAGTATCTGCGCCAGCAGGGGGTGGAGAAGCTGCATCTGCTGGTCGGCATCAAGGCTGACAAGCAGAGCGAACTGCTGTTGCAGAAACTTCTGCCGCTGGTCGACCGCCTCTATGCGACCCGGCCGCCGGTCGACCTGGCGGTTGTTCCGGGAAAACTGGTGCAACAGGCACAAAAGTCAGGTATTCTGGCCGCCGAATATGCCGATCCGCAGACGGCTCTCGCTGCGGCGTTGCAGCAGCGGCGAACTGGCGAAATCCTGTTGGTGGCCGGCTCGCTCTTTCTGGTGGCAGCGGTACGCGAATTGCTGCTGCCTGAGCAGCAATTGTTGTCGATCACAAGCTGATTTTTTTGTCTGATTATTGGGATTGTTATGCTGTTGCGTTTGCTGGCCATTTGCATTCTGCTCTGTTTGCCGCTGACGCTGCCCGTTGCCGCTGGAGCCCTCGGCAATCCGCAGCTGCCGGTCGATCTAGAGGCTGATCTGCTGACTTACGACAAGGCCAGCGGTCGCTATCGGGCCAGTGGTAATGTACAGCTGAAGCAGGGGGATATGGAGCTGCGCAGCCGGATTCTCTGGTGGAATCAGGCCAGCGGCGAGGTCGAGGCAGAGGGGGATGTGCAACTGACGTCGCCCACCGAAAAGATGTCCGGCAGCAAGATTTCTTACAACCTGAACAACCGTACCGGCAGCGTCGAGGATGGTTATATTTTCCTCAAAGAACAAAACTTGCACGTCCATGGCAAGCAGATCGAACGTCGTGGTGAGATGGACTACCGGATCACCGAGGGGACCTTTACCACCTGCGACGGCGAGGTGCCTTCCTGGAAGTTCGCCGCCGACCAGTTCGATGTGACCATGAACGGTTACGCCAAGGCGAAACATACCACCTTTTATCTGAACGATATTCCCGCTTTTTATCTGCCCTACATCGCCTATCCGATCAAGTCTGATCGCGAATCCGGGCTGTTGATGCCGCGTACCGGTTTTTCGAGCAAGCGCGGTTATCAATTCGGCGGTGCTTATTATCTGGTGATTGCCGATAATCAGGATGCAACCTTTTACTTTGACTATCTCTCCGAAATGGGGATCGGCAAGGGGTTGGAATATCGTTACACCTTCGGAAACGGCAATTCCGGTGAGGCGCGTGCTTATCATATTGCGGTTGACTCGGTTGACGGGGAGCCGGTCGATGAGCAGCGTTACGCACTGGAATGGCTGCACAACGGCTACCTGCCGGGCGGCATCAGGATGGCGGTCGATGCCGAGTATGTCAACGATGATCAGTACTTTAAGGATTTCGGGGATATTGCCGGAGAGTATAACAAGGACCAGGTCGAGTCGCTGTTATCCCTGAGCAAGGCTTGGGACAAGTACAATCTGGTCGGTCAGTTCAAGTACACGAAAAATCTGGTGATCGAAGATCCGCGCACCATCCAGTATCTGCCGCGTGTCAGTTTTGATGTCACCCGTCAGCGGATCAATGACAGCCCCTTTTACTACGCTTTGGAGAGTGAATACACGCACTTCTGGCGGGAAGAAGGGTTGCGCGGACAACGGTTGCTGCTGCGCCCGGTCCTCTCGGCCAGTCTGCAGCTCTGGGACGTAATCGAGGTGACCCCGGAAGTCGCCTACCGGGAGCGCTACTATTGGGGGCAGAGTGACGGTTCCGACAGTGACCGGGAGGGGATTGTCGAGTTCAGCACCCGGGTCGACACCCGCTTTCAGCGGGTCTACGAGCAGCCGATCGGTCCGATCAGCAAGCTGCGGCATACCATCGAGCCGGAAGTCATCTATCGCTACACCCCGACCAGTGTTGCCGAGCAGAGCCATCTGCCGAGCTATGAAAGCAGCGACCGGGTCGCCGAGGCAAACCGGGTCGAGTATGCCTTGGTCACTCGACTGACGGCCCGTTTTGATCATCAGGGGGGCGAATCGAGCTATCGTGATCTGCTCTACCTGCGCCTGTCACAGCGCTACGATCTGCGTGAAGAGTTTCAGGCCGATCCATTTTCAACCATCCGTGGACAGTTGACGTTGTTGCCGACGGACTGGTCTCGGGTTATTTTCGACGTCTTCTACGATATCGATCAAGGTGGCTGGGATAAGTTTGCCGCCGAGGCGGAAGTGCATGACCAGCGCGAAAACTCCCTGAGCGTCGATTATCGATACGACCGCGATCTGTTGCTCGATTACGGCGCGGTCAGGCTCAGACTTGCTCTGCTCAAGCCGGTCTATCTGCGCTATGAGAAGCGCTATGATTTTGCTACCAATGAACAGTTGGAAGATCTGATCGGGGTCGAGTATCGCCAGCAATGCTGGAGTGCCGAACTGACCTATCGTGAATACCGACTGGATCAAACCATTCTGCTGACCTTCACCATGAAGGGGATCGGTGCGGTCGGCGGTTTCAGCGGCAGTTTGGGTGGATTCTGATGCGCTAGGCGGTTGTCCGAGAATCCATGACCGGCTGCTTTCGCTTCGGCCCTTATTGTCGGATAGCCTCCTGGGCGGTTGACCCCAGCCCGACAGCATGCGAAGCTAACTCCTTTTGGCCAGTGCATCAAACTTCGCTATTTCAACTGTAACGACCTATGCTTCGGAGGTGTGTTTGCCCCCTGCCCGAGACCCGACTGCAACCGGAAACAAAAATCTGATCACCCTTTGGCTGTTGATTATTATCCTGGTCATGCTCGGTTATGCGGTTTTCGGCAGTCGCGGTGTGTTGCGAATTTTGCAGGCGGAACGGCAGCAGCAGCAACTTGAGGTGGAGTTGCAGGGTCTGCAGCAGCAGCAAGAGCGGTTACGTGCCGAGATCGAAAGGCTGCGTAGTGATAAAGAGTATTGGGAACAGCTGGCCCGCACGAAGCTGGGCATGGTGCGTGAGGGGGAGTTGATCTATTATCTCCCGAGTAAAGAGAAAACTGAAACGAGGCAATAACGATCCTATGAAAGAGCAGTTACGTCAGGCGATTCAAATCGCTTTGCAGCAGTGTTACACCAATGGGACACTCAGCTCCGGCGAGATGCCGGTCGAGATTCAGCTGGAAATCCCGAAAAATCCCGAGCATGGCGATTTTGCCAGCAATCTGGCGATGACCATGGCCAAGGTCGAACGCAAGGCGCCACGGCAGATTGCCGAGGCGCTGGTGGCGGCATTGCAGGGCAATCCGCTCTGTGACAAGGTTGAAATTGCCGGTCCCGGCTTTATCAATTTTCGTCTGGCAGCGAGTTGCTGGTACCGAGTGCTGGATCAGGTGATGGAGCAGGGCGCTCAGTACGGCCGCAGCCGGATCGGCGCCGGTACCAGGGTTCAGGGTGAATTTGTCAGCGCCAACCCGACCGGTCCGCTGCATATCGGCCACGGCCGCGGAGCAGTGGTCGGCGATGCGGTTGCGGCAGTGCTGCAGGCCGCCGGTTTCGAGGTGCAGCGTGAATACTATGTCAACGATGCCGGCAATCAGGTGAAAACCCTCGGCCGCTCAATCCTGCTGCGACTGCGGGAGCTGCAGGGGCAATCGATCGAGTTTCCCGAGGACGGCTACCAAGCTGGATATGTGCGTGAACTGGCCGCCCAGCTGCGTGCGGAAAAGGGTGAGCTGGCCGGGCTTGATGAAACAGAAGCGATCGAACTCTGCGCCCGCTTCGGGGTGGAAAAGGTGCTCGACTGGATCGCTGTAGATTTGAAGATTTTCGGCATTGAATTTGATCAATGGTACAGCGAAAAAAGCCTCTATGACCGCAACCTGGTCGACGCTGAGTTGGCCAAGCTCAAGGAAAAGGGACTTTCTTTCGAGCAGGATCAAGCCCTCTGGCTGCGCACCACCGAGTACGGTGATGACAAGGATCGGGTACTGATCAAATCGGACGGCAGCTATACCTACTTCGCCTCCGATGTCGCCTATCACATGGAGAAATTCGAGCGCGGCTTTGACCGGGTGATCGATGTCTGGGGTGCCGACCATCATGGCTACATCCCCCGGATGAAGGCGATGCTGGCCGGTCTGGGCCATCCACCGGAAGATCTGCAGGTGTTGTTGATCCAGATGGTCAACCTGCTGCGTGACGGTCAGCCGGTCACGATGGGCAAGCGTTCGGGGAATTTTATCACCCTGCGTGAGGTGGTCGATGAGGTCGGCAGGGATGCCTGTCGCTACTTCTTCTTGATGCGCCGTTGCGACAGTCAGCTCGATTTCGATCTGGAACTGGCCAAGCAGCAGAGCAGCGATAACCCGGTTTACTATGTGCAGTATGCCCACGCCCGGGTTTGCAGTATCAATCGTAACGCCGCAGCCGAAGGGGTTGCGCAGCCGAAATTGGACGAGGTTGATTGCAGCAAACTGCAGCTGGATGAAGAGCTGCAACTGGTCAAACAGTTGGCCCGCTTTCCAGAGACCATCATCGGGGCGGCGGTTAACCACGAACCGCATCGGGTGGTTTTTTTCCTGCAGGAACTGGCCGCCCAGTTTCACAGCTATTATAATCGCCAGCGGGTGCTGGTCGAAGATCCAGCCACGACCCAGGCCCGACTCTATCTGATCAACTCGGTCAGAATCGTAATTGCCAACGCACTGCAGATCCTGGGTGTCTCGGCGCCGGATAAGATGTAGGGGGAGCGGATGAAAGCAGCAACCAAAACACGTGTCCAGCGGCGGATGGAAAAGCGTCAGGCATTGCTCCTGCTGGTATTGGTGCTGGCGGTTTCCCTGGCCAGCTTTACCCTCGGGGTGATTGTCGGCCAGCGCGGGGCGGAGCGCGACCTGGCCGTGAAGCAGCAACAGACTGAGCAGGTTCTGCAGGCCAAGGTGCCGCCGCGAGCCGCGACGCCGGTTGCGGTCAGGCCTGTCGGTTCGCCGAGCGGGGAATCGGCTGGTGAGCCGCCAGTGGAGGAGACCAAGCTGACTTTTTACGACAATCTGGCCAAAGAGAGTAGCGCCCCTCTCGGCAGCGGCATCAATCTGGCGCCGCAGGAAAAGCCGCCGATCGCGCTGCCGGATCAGCCGATTGTGAAAAAAGCGGCGACCCAGGTAGCGGCGGTTGTTGAGCCGGTCGCGACCAGCCAGCCTGTGACCGGTCAGCCGAAAGTCGATCCGCAGGGCCGCTTCTCGGTTCAGGTCGGATCTTTCGCCGCCGCAGTCGATGCCGGTAAGATGAAGCAAACACTGCTTGCTAAAGGTTATCCGGCCTTTATGGTCGAGGCCGACCTGGGTAAAAAAGGGCTCTGGTATCGGGTGCGTTTGGGACCCTATATTGACAATTTAACCGCCAAATCGATGCAGCAGCTGATTGAAAGACAGGAGAAGATCAAGGGATTTGTTTCCCGGCAGTAGCCTGGTTGCCAGGTGGCTCATAGCCCCCATTTGGCGTTGCTGTAGCCGCAGATTTTTTGCTTGACATTTTTTCGGCAGAATACTATTTTCCTGCCTCGTGTCGCGGGATGGAGCAGTCTGGTAGCTCGTCGGGCTCATAACCCGAAGGTCGGGGGTTCAAATCCCTCTCCCGCAACCAAACAACAACTCCTTGGGAGTTTATATAGTTCGGCGGTGTAGCTCAGTTGGTTAGAGCATGCGGCTCATATCCGCAGTGTCCGGAGTTCGAATCTCTGCACCGCCACCATTTTAAAAAGGCAGCCCACTTTCGAAGTGGGCTGTCTTTTTTTGTTTGCCCAGCGGAGCTGGCAAACCCGGCCTGTTGCAAGATACAGGCGTCACCCTGATCAGGGGGAAGACAATCCGAATCGCAAGGGCGTTGCTGGTAACGGCAGGGTCTGAAGGAAGCGATAGGAAGTGAACG
>JAJRQI010000001.1 GCA_024280335.1 Deltaproteobacteria bacterium | reverse complement strand
GTGCCGTTCACTTCCTATCGCTTCCTTCAGACCCTGCCGTTACCAGCAACGCCCTTGCGATTCGGATTGTCTTCCCCCTGATCAGGGTGACGCCTGTATCTTGCAACAGGCCGGGTTTGCCAGCTCCGCTGGGCAAACAAAGAAAAAGGCCAGGGATTACCCCGGCCTTTTGGATCTGTATATATTCAGTCTTTCAACCGATGTAGACGCTATGATTCCGCGCACGATTCGCCAGGATCGTCGGGTCTACCACCTCGCCACAGGCGCAACACTTCCAAGCATCAAAAGCGCGCACAAAGTCATAATACTTTTCGGAATACATCCTTCCTTTACACTTTGGACATTTCATTTGACCACCTCCCCAATTGCTGAGTTAGAACATCGACAAACAAATGATCTCCTGTCTGGACTAACTCATTAGTACATAAGTTGTGCCAACTCACCAGACAAACTCATCGTCAAAAAATATCCTACCTTTTCACTTTATTTTTCAGTTAGTTACTTAACCTTCCCGTGGGAAGAATTTTTAAGGAGCGAACCACTGGGTGCAATTCACACGAATAGTTTGAAATCCATGCACACAACCGCCATTACTTTGGCGATTCTACCCCCTGCATAAAGTTTCATTTTGTCAAGAAAAGATCCCCGTAGATCATTAGCAAAAACTAAATATTTAAAATCGCACTGCCGCGAACTTCTTTTCCTTTAATGTTTCTGGTTAAACCTACTGAATTCATTTAACTTTATAAGTAGAACCATTTCCTTTGACAAATTTTGGCGCGACATCCAACCCTGAACCGTCATATTTGTGGCGCAGATCTTCACGCAACCGTCATTTTTTTGATGAACCTTACAGGAGTGCCCGACAAAAAAACAGCGCCCCTTAAAAAAGAGGCGCCGATCGGTAATTCTGAAACAGCAAAAAGCTACGTAACTAGCTGTTTTTGTAAAGCTTATAGATCAAGGCGTCTACCAACGCCTGGTAGGACGCATCAATAATATTGCTGCTGACCCCGACAGTCCCCCAGCGCCCGTCATGATCCCCGGATTCAACCAGTACCCGGGTTACCGATTCCGACCCTTTACTCGCGGGCAGAACACGCACCTTGTAGTCGAGTAACTTCACTTCGCTGATCTGCGGATAAAAACTGATCAAGGCTTTACGCAAGGCAGTGTCAAGCGCATTCACCGGACCATTTCCGTCCGCAGCGGTGTGCTCGAACTTACCGCCGACCTTAACCTTGACGGTAGCTTCCGACACCGGGGAGTTATCACTGTCGCGCAGGGTATCGATAACCCGAAAGGCCGACACGGTAAAATAATGCTTCAATTTACCCATCGCCTTGAGCATCAACAGCTCAAAGGATGCTTCAGCCCCCTCAAACTGAAAACCTTGATTCTCCAGCGCCTTGATGTCCTCCAGGATCTCCAGGGTGACCGGATCCTTGCTGTCGAGCTCGATACCGCACTCTTCCGCCTTGGCAAGAATATTCGAACGACCGGACAGATCGGAAACCAGTACCCGGGTTCGATTACCGACCAATTCGGGACGGATATGCTCATAGGTTTCCGGATGACGCTGAATCGCTGAGACATGCACTCCGCCCTTGTGAGCAAAGGCAGAATTGCCGACGTAAGCCTGATGCTTGTTCGGCACCAGGTTGGCCAACTCATAGACGTAGCGTGAGGCGCTGCGCAACGCTTTCAGATTACCGTCACTGACGCACTCCTTGCCCAGTTTCAACTTCAGTGAAGGAATAATCGAGCAAAGGTTGGCATTGCCGCAGCGCTCGCCAAAGCCGTTCATGGTCCCCTGCACCTGAACCACACCGCAGGAAACAGCAATCAGCGAGTTGGCGACCGCACATTCGCTGTCGTTGTGCGCATGGATACCGAGCGGTGTGGAAACCGCTTTTTTTACCGCCTCCATAATTGCCGGCATTTCATGCGGCAGGGTGCCGCCGTTGGTATCGCAGAGAACAATGCAATCAATATCAGCCGCTGCTGCTGCCTGCAGCGTTTTGATGGCGTACTCAGGATTGGCCTTGTAGCCATCAAAGAAATGCTCGGCATCGTAGACAACTTCACCGACTCGCTGCTTGAGATAAATCAGCGAATCGTTGATCAGCTCAAGATTCTCCTCCAAAGAGATCCGCAACGCCTCGCGCACATGAAAGTCCCAGGTTTTGCCGAAGATCGTCACCGTGTCCGGCTCGGCCTGAATCAGTAACTGGATATTGCTATCCTCGGCCGGGGTCACTTTCGCCCGCCGGGTTGAACCGAAGGCAGCGATCTTGCTGTGCTGCAGAGTCTCCGCCTTGATGACCTCAAAGAAGGTGATGTCCTTCGGATTCGAACCCGGCCAGCCGCCCTCGATATAATCGATCCCCAAGTCATCCAGGCGTCTGGCGATCTGTACCTTGTCCTGAACCTGGAAGGAGATATCTTCAGCCTGGGTCCCGTCACGCAGCGTGGTATCGTAAATCTGAATCCGACTCATTGCAGTACATCCTTTCAGGGTTTATTCACCGCTCTCCAGCTTGTTCAAACCGAACGCCTCGTGCAACACCCGAACCGCCAGTTCGGTGTACTTGGCGGCGACAACGCAGGAAACCTTGATTTCACTAGTTGAAATCATCTCAATATTGATCCCTTCTTTGGCGAGGGTCTCGAACATGGTCTGGGCAATCCCCGAATGGGAGCGCATACCGACACCGATGATCGACACCTTGGCAATATCACCATCATGCTTGATCCCGCTGGCGTTGATTTTCGGTGCGATCACTTCGACAATCTTCAGCGCTTTTTTACAATCGGCCTTGGGGACGGTGAAGGTCATGTCGGTCTTGCCGTCCTGGGAAACATTCTGGATGATCATATCGACGGTAATCCCCGCATTTCCCAGGGGAGAAAAAATCTGTGCGGCAATCCCCGGCTGGTCCGGCACGCCGAGGATACTGATCTTTGCTTCATCCTTATTGTAGGCAATTCCTGAAACCAGTACGGTCTCCATATCACGATCCTCCTTCATTACCAGCGTCCCGGGCTTGTCACTGAAGCTCGAACGCACATGAATGACTACGTTGTATTTTTTGGCAAATTCGACACTGCGGATCTGCAGAACTTTGGCGCCGAGCGAGGCCATTTCAAGCATCTCCTCGTAGGAGATCTTCTCGATCTTGGAGGCGTCGGGAACCATGCGTGGATCGGTGGTATAGACACCATCCACATCGGTGTAGATTTCGCACACATCCGCCTTCAGTGCTGCAGCGACCGCCACCGCCGAGGTGTCCGAGCCGCCCCGGCCGAGAGTGGTAATATTACCAGCAGGGTCAATCCCCTGAAATCCGGCCACGATCAGGATGGTGCCGCTCTGCAGATCTTCACGGATTTTTTTGTCATCGATACTTTTGATCCGCGCCCGCGAATGGGCGCTGTCGGTGAGCACCGGGATCTGCGAGCCGAGGTAACTTTTGGCCTTGTAGCCCATCGACTGCAGGCACATCGACAACAGGGAGATCGTCACCTGCTCGCCGGTTGAGACCAGCACATCGTACTCACGTTCACTGGGGAACTCACTGATCTCATCGGCCAAAGCAACCAGACGATTGGTCTCGCCGGCCATCGCCGAGACAATGACGACCACCTCGTTACCCTCATCAAAGGTTCTGGCGACCCGCCGGGCAACGTTGCGGATCTTCTCAACCGTCCCCACAGAGGTCCCGCCATATTTTTGCACTACCAGGGCCATAACTGTCCACGTCCTCCTGATGGAAAAAACCGGCAGTAATTATCATCACTACCGACACTGCTAAAACGTCATAAACGGCTGGAAAGTCCCTTTAATAGCAGGTATTACACACCCGGTCAAAAGCTTTTTCCAACCCGACAAAGGTGACAACGGTTATGATTTCACGGTCTATTTCAGCGCCGACAAAAGTTTTTTTGCTGCTGCCGATTTCGCCGTAAAAGTAATTCTGCGCTGTTCGTTGCCCAGATGCTGCAGTTCGATCCACAACCCCGGCGTAGAGTCGTCACCAAGCCGCTCCGGCCACTCGACCAGGGCCACTCCGTTGCCATGGGCAAAATCATCGAAACCGAGTTCGATCAATTCATCCGGATCACTGAGACGATAGAGGTCAAAATGATACAGGTCGAATCGAGCCCGATAGTGATTCATCAAAGTAAAGGTCGGGCTGGTGATCGGGATCTCTGGCGCAACCCCCAAACCGCGCGCAATCCCCCGGGCGAAGACCGATTTCCCCGCCCCCAGATCACCCTGCAACAGAATCAGGGCCGGTTGCTCCAGCAACCGGCCCAATTGAACTCCAAGTTCCAGCGTTTGCGCTTCACTGCTGGTTTCATAAAACCGCTCGGACATCAGTCCTCCATCGTCCGAATCAGGTCCAGCCGAGCCACCACACCGATCATCTCACTATTTTCCACCACCGGCAGCAGATGAACCTTATGCCTGCTCATCAGCGCCGCAATTTCACGAATGGTTGCATTCGGTGAACATGTCACCGGCGTCCTGTTGCACAGTTCGCCGACGGTGGTCGCAGTGATCCGGTCGACCTGCTCCTTGAAACTCTTTTCACTGTCGAGATAGAAAACCCCCTCGAACAGCGCCATCACCGTCGGGATATGCAGCGGTTTCTGCTGTTCGACCAGGTCGGTTTCACTGATCACCCCCAACAACTTGCCGTCGTCATCAACCACCGGCATGTTACTATAGCGAGTTTCCACAAACTTGCTCGCCAGATCCTTCAGGCTGGTTTCGGTGGTCACCGTCACCACTTCGGTGGTCATGATCTCTCGTGCCGTCAACATGCGCAAACTCCTTCCGTCAGTTCCCGGCGGGCCACCGGGAGTTGTCGTAGTAGATCGGAGGCAGCCATCCCTGCCGTCCCCTGCCCCACAGCAACCAGTTCAGCGGCCCGGCCATGCAACCAGGCGGCCAAAACCGCTGCATCAAAAGCATCCAGCCCCTGCGCCAGCAAACCACCGATCAGGCCGGTAAGCACATCACCGCTGCCGCCGCCGGCCAAGCCGTCGTTGCCGCTGGCATTGATCCGCACCCGGCCGTCGGGAGCTGCGATGATCGTCCGCGCCCCTTTCAGCAACAGAACAACCTGGTGCTCAGCAGCGAAATTACCGGCAACCTGATAACGGTTCGCTTCGATTTCGGCAACACTCAGGCCGCAAAGTCGGGACATCTCCCGTGGGTGCGGGGTTAAAATCAGTGGCGCTTCAATGCGCTGTTTGCACAGCTCCAGCTGTCCTGCCAGCAGATTTAAGCCGTCGGCATCAATGATGGTCGGCAATCCGGATTCTGCAACCAGCCAGCCTACCAACGCGACCAGCTCTTCACTCTTTCCCAAGCCGGGGCCGAACGCCAGCGCCTGACGACCGACCAGCAACTTGCGAATCGGCTCTTGGGCCGAGAGTCTGATCATGCCGTGTAAATCGGGGAGCGGACAGGTCATCGCTTCCGTCAGTTTGACCTCAAGGATATCATGGACGGCGGCCGCTGTCGCAACCGTAACCAAGCCGCAACCGCTACGTAGTGCACCCTCGCCGGAAAGTGCCGCTGCCCCGCTTTTGCCGGTCGACCCGGCCAGTACCAGCAAGTGACCGAAACTGCCCTTGTGCCCCTGTTGCGAGCGCAGCGGAAGAAGCATGGCCGCTTCAGCCGCTTCGACCAGGCAGACATCACTGACAAGTTCTGCTCGACCAAACGTCGGGATACCGATTTCGGCCACCTCCAGGTGGCCCGCACAAGCAGCACCGGGATTACTGCCGTGGCCGATCTTAGCGGAATCAAAGGTAACGGTCAGGTCGGCCTGCACCGCCGATCCGCAAATTCGGCCGCTCGAACCATCGACACCGGAAGGGATGTCGACTGAGAAAATCGGCACACCGGCACTATTGAGAATTTCGATCGCCTCGGCATACAGTCCGCGAACCGCAGCAACCAGCCCGGTACCGAGCAAAGCATCGATCAGCAGGGCCGGTTCGGCAGCGGCAAAACGGCTGCGCAGTTCCCGCGCATCCTCAACGAAAGTCAGCGGTAATTGCAACTGCTGAAGAATTTCAAGCATCAGCGCGGCATCTCCGACAATCTTCGCGTTGCTGCCGACGACCAGCGTCTCTACCCGCCAACCACGATCAGCAAGAATACGCGCCATCACATAGCCATCGCCGCCGTTGTTCCCTTTACCCGCCAACACCAGAACCGGGCCGGGGTAAAAATCGTTGAACTCGCGGCAGAAAACATCGGTCGCGGTGCGACCGGCATTTTCCATCAAGACCACGCCGGGGATACCGATCTGATCGATTGCCTGCCGGTCGATCGCCTGCATTTCATCTGCCCGAATCAGTCGCATCAGGACTCCAGAATCACTGTGGCAACGGCATAATCACCGTCGTGAGAGTAACTCAAGTGGGTCGACTTGGCACCGCGCTCCTCCAGCATTTCGGCAGCCCGACCGCTTAATTGCAGGGAAGGACAACCGAGGGTATCGCGGACCACAATGACCTGCTGCCAGGAAAGCCCGTCGCGCAGACCGGTCCCCAGAGCTTTTACAAAGGCTTCCTTAGCAGCAAAACGGGCGGCCAGATACGGCGCCGGATCTTTCTTCTGCAACGCATAACAGCGCTCATCGTCAGCGAAGATACGCTGCAGAACCTTGTTCCCCGGCTGCAGAAACTTTCGAAACCGCTCGATTCGCGCCAGATCGGTGCCGATGCCGATAATCGCCAAAGAGTTCAGCCTTTCAACAACGCCAGCATTTCACGAACCGCCCGGTCCATGCCGACCAGCGACGCGCGCGCGACGATACTGTGACCGATATTAAGCTCTTCAATCCCTTTCATGGCAACGATCGGCGCAATATTCTGATAGTTGAGACCGTGACCGGCGTTAACCCCCAGACCCAGTTTGCGGGCCGCACTGACGGCCAATTCGATCCGCTGCAACTGCTTCAGCCTATCTGTTTCGGTGCGCATTTCACAGTAGGTTCCGGTGTGGATTTCAATATAGTCGGCACCGACCCGGTGACAGGTTTTGATCTGCTCCAGGTCCGGCTCGCCAAACAGACTGACGACAATTCCGGCCTGCTTGAGCCGGGTAATCTTCTGCTTCAAGGTGGTGCGCAGTAGATTGACATCCAGGCCCCCTTCAGTGGTCAACTCATGTCGTCCCTCAGGAACCAGGGTCACCGCATCGGGGACCAGTTTCAGGGCGAAGCTGATCATTTCATCGGTTAATGCCATCTCCAGATTGAGCCGGGTTTTGATCGTCAGCCGCAACAGCTCGACATCCCGATCCTGGATGTGGCGGCGATCTTCGCGCAGATGAACAGTGATGCCATGCGCACCGGCCAGTTCGGCCAACATCGCAGCAGCAACCGGATCGGGCTCAGCAACGCCACGCGCCTGGCGAATGGTGGCGATGTGATCGACGTTAACTCCTAATTTAAGCAAAGTCGTAACTCCTGAAATGCAATAGAACCTGGCACCTTGCGAACTATAAAATGTCCTGGTTCAGGCCCCCAGATGCTCTCTAACCGCACCAGCTACACGATCGGCCAGTTCGGTAATTCTTACCTGGTTTTCACCTTCGATCATCACCCGCAGCAGCGGTTCGGTACCGGAATAACGCACCAGAACCCGTCCATTGCCGGTCAGCTCGGCTTCAACCTCATCGAGGGCCGACTTGATCGGGGCGATTTCGGCCAGATCCGCTTTTTTTCGGACCCGCACATTGACCAGTACCTGCGGCAACGAGGTCATCACCTCGGCGAGTTCAGACAGCTTTTTGCCGCTGCGCTGGATAATTTCCAGCACCCGCAACGCCGAAAGAATCCCGTCGCCGGTGGTGTTCTGATCGAGGAAGATCATGTGCCCCGACTGCTCGCCGCCGAGGTTGTAGTCATTCTTGCGCATCTCTTCGACCACGTAGCGATCACCGACAGCGGTACGCACAACCTTGCCGCCGGCTTTCTGCATGGCGATCTCAAGCCCCATGTTGCTCATTACAGTCGCGACAACCGTCTCATTTTTCAGTTTTCCAGCTTTCAGCATTTCGGTCGCGCAGATCGCCATAATGTGGTCGCCATCAACCTCATCACCGTTTTCATCGACAAAAATGACCCGATCGGCATCACCATCGAGGGCGATCCCCAGATCGGCGCGATATTCGCGGACCTTCTCAGCCATCACCTCCGGATGCAACGAACCGCATCCATCATTGATATTCGTCCCGTTCGGTTCGACACCCAGCGGAATGACTTCGGCGCCCAGTTCGGTAAGAACCGCCGGCGCGACCCTGTACCCGGCTCCGTGGGCGCAATCAAGGACAATCCTTAACCCCTGCAGATCAAGATCACGCGGGAAGGTATTTTTCAGAAACACCACATAACGGCCGATCGCATCATCAATCCGGTAGGCCTTGCCGACTTCATCGGCAATCGGGCGCAACGCATCTAACCGGTTATTGAGGATCAGATCTTCGATCTCCAGCTCCAGCTGATCCGGCAGTTTAAAGCCGTCGTGGGAGAAAAACTTGATGCCGTTATCCTGATAAGCATTGTGCGAAGCGCTGATCACCACCCCGGCATCGGCGCGCATCGAGCTGGTTATAAAAGCAATTCCCGGCGTCGGCAACGGCCCGACCAGCAATACATCGACACCCATTGAACAGATCCCGGCGACCAGGGCATTCTCAATCATATAACCGGACAGACGGGTGTCCTTGCCGATCACCAATCGATGTCGGCGGCCGTTATCCTTTTTAAACACATAGGCAGCGGCACGGCCAAGTTGCATCGCCATTTCGGTGGTCATCGGTTCTATATTGGCAACACCGCGAACGCCGTCGGTGCCGAACAGTTTCTTTTCCATCAAAGTGTATCCCCTTCCATCAAAGTGTATCCCCTTCCATCGCTTTCTCCGGTTGTTTTTCGGGCAGTTCGGCCCCCTCTTGTACAGGCAACTCAACCGCTTGAATTTCGACCTGTACTTCGGTGGTTTTCACATTTTTAAAATAGGTATAGGTCCCCTGATGTTCCAGCGGCACAATCAAGGAAAAGCCCGCGTTGACTCCAGTCAGATCGACCGCTTCGGTGGTCACCTGACGGACACTCTTCATTTCAGACTCGGCCCCCTCGATGGCAACCTGAGCAGGAACCGCCTTGATACTGCTGAGCTGATAGCCCTGCAACGGCTCGCCGCTCAGCACAACCTTGATCGGCACCTGTTTCGCCTTGATACGATCGAGTTTCAGATCGATAAAGGAAGGCGACAGACGAGTGACCCGCAGACCGCTTGGCAGATTCAAGCGTTCTTCCAGACGCTTGAAGGTGGTCAGACCAGGCTGCAGATCGACCAGATCAACGGTAATACTGAAATCATTGGGGCTGATTTTCATCAGCAGGGTACGCGGCCCACTGATTCTGACGTCGACCAGACTCGGCACCTCGTTGGCGATCATCAAACCTTGCGGGATATTCTGCAGTTCGAGCGGCACCCGGTAGCCGACTTCGAGCCGGCGTTCGCCCATGATAAACATCCAGAGCACCAAGGCAAAAACCAGCGAGATCAGCTTCAATGTCCAGTTTTCAGTCAACAACTTGAACATCCCGTTCAGCCCTTCCCCGGCTTTTTCTTACCTTTGGGCCGTCGCGGCTCAAGCAGCCGCCCAAGCACCTTTTTCAGACTGGTGGCATCCAGATTGCGGGTCATGCCGCCATTGACCGCCACGGAAATCTTACCCGTCTCCTCTGAAACGATAATCGCCACGGCATCGGCCAGTTCAGTCAGCCCGATCGCCGCCCGATGACGGGTACCGAGGTTCTTGTTCAGATCGCTGTTCTGACTGAGCGGCAAAAAACAGCCGGCCATCGACAACTGCCCCTGCTGTACGACCAGCGCACCATCATGAATCGGCGAAGTGGGCATAAAGATCGCCCGAATCAGCTCGCTGGAAACACGGGCCTCGACCGGCACTCCCGACTCCAGAATATCCTTGATCCCGGTTTCCCGCTCAATCGCCAGCAGCGCACCGATTTTTCGATTTCCCAGAGCGACACAGGCCTTGACCAGTTCCTCGATTATCTCCGACTCTTCCCGGTAGGTCATGCCACCGAAAAAAGGGTTGCGACCGACATGCATCAAAGCGCGACGGATATCATTCTGGAAAATCACCACGATGACCAGGATGATAGAAGAGAGAAAGTTGCTCAGAAACCAGTTGAGGGTGTGCAGGTCACCAACCCGCGAGCCGACATAAACCATCAGAATCACCGCCAGTCCAAGCAGCATCTGCACCGCCCGAGTCCCTTTGATCAGCAAGATAATCCGGTAGATGATAAAAGCGACGATGCTGATATCGAGCAGGTCGAGCAGGCGAATATTGGCGAAAACATCGAGCATTGCAGCGCCACCGACTGGCTAGAGGTAAAAACAGGAGCTAGGGGGCTGTCCGACAATAAGGGCCGAAGCGAAAATCCGGAAGTTTGGGAACAGATTTTGGCTCGTTTGAGAGCTCATAGCCGTAGCTCTGGGCCAAAAATGAGCTGAAATATGGGCCAAACAGCCGGGTTTGCAGCCGGTCATGGATTGTCGGACAGCCTCTAGCAGTTCACCCGCCTAGGAGGGTGAAAATTCAGGGAAGTTGCTGCTCACGGATCGCCCAGGCGAGCAGGGCCGCGTCACTCACCGGTTTGACATCGTGCACCCGGAACAACTGGACACCCTGCGCTACCGCCAGTGCGACCGTCGCCAAAGTCCCCGCCAGACGCTCGCCGGGGTCATCCTGCTGCAGAACCTTGCCGATAAAACTTTTCCGCGAGGTCCCAAGCAGCACCGGGCAGCCTAACGGGTGCAACTGATCCAGCCGATGCAGCAGCTGCAGACAGCCTACGGTACTTTTGCCGAAGCCGATCCCCGGATCGATCGCCAGCCGGTTCAGTGCAATCCCGGCCGCGCAAGCCAACTCGATACTCTGCCGCAACCCCGCGACAACCTCAGTCAGCAGATCCCGATACTCGGTATCCCGCTGCATCTCTGCCGGGCAGCCACGTGTGTGCATCAGAAACAGGCCGGCGCCGGTCTCTGCCGCCACCGTAGCCATTTCCGGGTCGAAATGCAGGCCACTGATATCGTTGATAAAATTAGCACCGGCCGCCATTGCACCACGAGCCACCGCGGCTTTACTGGTATCGATAGAGATCGGCAGGTCGATCTGCTGACGGAGCATTTCGATAATCGGAATAACCCGCGACAACTCTTCGTCCAAAGATACTGCCGGAGCGCCGGGCCGGGTACTCTCGCCGCCGATATCGAGCAGGTCGGCTCCTGCCTGTTGCAGTGCCAGTCCTTGGCACAGTGCCCGCTCCGGGGCGAGAAAGCGGCCGCCGTCGGAGAAGGAATCGGGAGTCACATTGAGCACCCCCATGATGCGCGGTCGATTCAGCTCAAGGGAACAATCCCGACCGACCAGGCGAGACAGCGGTGCCGCGGTCACGACTGCTGCTTCTCGTCGCTTTCTTCAGCTGCGGCCGCTGTCGGTGGCTCGGCCGTCTCATCAGCGGCCGTCTCATCAGCGGTCGTCTCATCAGCGGTCGTCGCAGCAGCCTCTTCAGTAGCCTTTTCCGCGGGTTCAAACTTGAACGGCTCCTCGCTCGCTTTCGGCTGCAGATAATCGGGTTCTCCATCAGGGAAAACGATCTTGCGGATCTCTGCACCATCGAGGGTCTCTTTTTCCAACAAGACTTCCGACAGATCGATCAGGCGCTGTTGATGCTCTTTCAACGCGCTGCGAGTTACCTCATAGTTTTCCGTGACGATCCGGCGGATCTCATTATCGATTTCGACCGCCATCGACTCGCTGTAATTCTTGATATGCCCCATATCCTTGCCGAGAAAAATCTCCCCTTCTTTCTCACCGAAGGTCAGCGGACCGATTTTCTCACTCATGCCCCACTCACAAACCATCTTGCGGGCAATTGCCGTCACCCGTTCAAGATCGTTGCTGGCACCGCTGGTCACCGATTCGAAGGTCAGCTCTTCGGCAACCCGGCCCCCGAGCAGGGCACGAATGCGGATATTCAGACCCTTGGCCGTCTCATTGTACTTCTCCTCATCCGGTAGATACATGGTCACGCCCATCGCCCGACCGCGCGGGATGATCGACATTTTATGCACCGGATCAGATCCAGGGGTGAGCAGCGCGATCAGCGCATGGCCCGCTTCGTGGTAGGCAGTGACCTTCTTCTCCTCTTCGGTGATCACCATCGAGCGCCGTTCGGCCCCCATCAGGACCTTGTCTTTGGCCGCTTCCAGATCATCCATCCCGACCTCGGTCTTGTTGGAGCGGGCGGCCAGCAGTGCGCCCTCATTGATCAGGTTGGCCAGATCGGCACCTGAAAATCCGGGCGTTCCTTTGGCGACAATGCCGAGATCGACGTTATCGGCCATCGGCACCTTACGGGAATGAACCTGCAGAATTTTATGCCGCCCCTTAACGTCGGGGTGCGGAACCACCACCTGACGATCAAAACGGCCGGGACGCAGCAGCGCCGGATCGAGGACATCAGGACGGTTGGTCGCCGCCACCAGAATGACCCCTTCGTTGGCCTCGAAACCATCCATTTCGACCAATAACTGGTTGAGGGTCTGCTCGCGTTCATCGTGCCCGCCGCCGAGACCGGCGCCCCGATGGCGACCGACCGCATCGATCTCATCGATAAAGATGATACAGGGCGCATTCTTCTTGCCCTGCAAAAACAGATCACGCACCCGACTGGCACCGACGCCGACAAACATTTCGACAAAGTCGGAACCGGAAATCGTGTAGAAAGGGACTCCGGCCTCACCGGCCACGGAGCGCGCCAGCAGGGTTTTTCCGGTCCCCGGCGCACCGACCAACAGAACTCCCTTGGGGATTTTGCCGCCGAGCTTGGTGAATTTTTTCGGGTCTTTCAGAAATTCGACAACCTCTTCAAGCTCCTGTTTGGCCTCATCAACGCCGGCGACGTCTTTAAAGGTCACCTGCCCTTGCGTATCGGTCAACAGTTTGGCCTTGCTCTTGCCGAAACTCATCGCTTTTCCGCCGCCCGCCTGCATCTGGCGCATAAAGAAGATCCAGACCGCGATCAGCAGCAGGATCGGCCCCCAGGAAACCAGCAGCGTAAACCAGAAGCCCTGATCATCAATCGGCTTGGCTTCGATAACCACGCCCTTCTCTTTCAACTCTGGAATCAGTTGCTCATCCATCGGTGCGTAGGTGGTAAATTTGCTGCCGTCAGTATAGAAACCTGTGACCTGATTCCCCTGAAAAGTAATACTGGTGACATCTCCGGACTCAACCGCGCCCAGGAACTCAGTGTAATTGATCGGTTTCTGTTCAGTCTCGCGCTGGGTCATCATGTTGAAAAGCATGATCATCAACAGTTAAATGACCAGCCAAAGAGCGAGATTTTTTTGAAATTGACTCACTTTACCCCCTATGGAGTTTCGAGGTGATATGGTTAAAATTAATTCTCATCGAGAAAACGTTGAAACTAGCAGGAAAAACTACCATAAAGTGGGCGGGCTAACAAGGGCTTTGTCCGCTTTTCCAGCGGTTCAAATAAGCTCCAGGCGCAGAATCTGACCGGCCTTTTGACCGGCCTCGGCGTGCCGGGACCGACGCTGCCCCATAAGCCAGAGGATTGTCCCACCCGACACCAGTAATGGAATTCGGTTTCGCTCCTCCAGTTCAACCTTTTGATCGCCGAAAAAGCGCTTCAACCGCTTGCTGCCAAGCATCCCTTGCGGAGTAAAACTATCACCGGAGCGCCAATTGCGAACGCTCAGGGGAAACCTGAGTTCCGCTACGCAGAGCTCGGCAACCCTGGGGGATTCCCCCTGCTGTTCATCCTGCAAACAGACCTGAACAACCCGGCCGCACGGCAGCAGCAATTCTCCCGGCACGGGTAACTCTAATTGATAGTCGGGAAGAAGGGTCGGCGGTTCGCAGCGCAACCAGAGATCCTGATAACGACGGGCAACCCAGCAGCCGGGCAGATTCAGTTGCGCCTGACTCCGCTCGGCTTGCAAAAGCGCTTCGATTGCATTCAGATGCACCGCAGACAACCGTTGCAGATCACCACGTAATTGCCGTAAAGCCCCACGCAGCACCCGGATGCGCAAGGCTTTCGGCAGCGCCACTAATGATTTCAGATCGAGCCGCAGCCCTTCCATGGACGCTTTGATCAGGCCGGGAAGAACCTCAGCAACCTGCTGTTGCCAATAGTCATCTTCGTCCTGCAATTGATTACAGAGTTCGGACCAACGCTCATCCAGTTGCGGATTCAGCTCCCGCAGTTGCGGCAACAGCTGATGGCGCAAGCGATTGCGCAGATAGCTCGGGTCGGCATTGCTGGCATCTTCAACCCATCGCAGTTGCCGCGCTGCGGCGTAAGCAAGGATCTGCTGACGACTGCAAGCGAGCAACGGTCGCCACCAACGATCCTGTACGGTTCTCATCGCGGCCAGTCCGGCCGTGCCGCTGCCACGCAGTAAGCGCTGAAAAAAGGTCTCCACCTGATCATCACGATGATGGGCCAGAACGATCAAATGCGCGCCGATCTCATCGGCAATCCGCTGGAGAAAATCGCGCCGCACCTGTCGTGCCGCCATCTCGATACTTATTTTTTGCTCAGCGGCAAACTCGGGAACATTGCACACTTCGATATGACAAGGAAGGTTCAGGCGGCCACAAAGCTGCCGAACAAAATCAGCATCAGCAGAACTTTCCGGACGGATTTGATGGTCGAGGTGGGCGACCTGCAAGCACAAGCCATGCTCAGCTTGCAGCTCAAGGAACAGATGCAATAACACCACTGAATCGACGCCGCCGGAGACGGCGACCAGCAGGCTGTCGTCACGGGCGAACCCGACCGCCAGAAGTTGTTGTTCAACAAAATGCTGCATAGTGGCTTAGACTATCTGGAAAGGGAACTGACCCGCAACGAAAAAGGGTAAGATGGGCGCGAGGGTTGTTCTACTTTTCCAGATTCAAACCAGCTTTGCGCCAGCCGGCCATGTGACCTTCAAGCAACTCCAGCGCTGTGAAGCCCGTCCTGGCGAGGATCGGTTTGGCCAGTAGCGCTCGCGGGCCATGTTCACAGGTGATGACAACCGGTCGATCCTTCTCAGCGGCATACCGGGCCAGACCGACCAGTATTTTAATCAGTGGGATATGCACCGCTCCGGGGATGTGTCCGGCGCGATACTCGAGACCGCTTCGGACATCGATGACCAGCGGGGAAGAACCTTTTTCGATCAGCTTTGCGAGCTCTTGAGGTTTCACAATGCGACTCCGTGCGTGTCCGGCTGCCGGGGTTTCATCAATGGATCGTTGCGGTACCCGCGCAGCATTTTTTGTATTTCTTGCCACTGCCGCAGGGGCAGGACTCGTTACGACCGACCTTGCTACTCTTGACCGGCATTACCGCCGGAACCGTTCTTCGCTTCAGCCAGAAATCATAAATCGCCATGACACTCGGCTCCAGAAGTTCGGCATGCTGGTCGTGCTTGGCCGCCAGCTCCGGATTTTCCTCCAGCTCTTTCCAGCCATCCTCGGTACCGTAAAGCATGACCATCGACATCGCTATGACATTTTCTCCCGCGGTAAAAAGTGGCTCCCAGTCCTTGATGCGCAAAGCTACGCCCTGCATGAAGCCGAAACACCAGTCGTCAAAAATTCTGACATTTTTGCCGTCAACCTCCCGCTCAAACGTAAGTGAGCATTTTCCCGAGAACTGCATTACCGGTAAACTTCACGAACTTGTGATGCCACCCCTCAGGCATGTTGCTTATTATCCCCCTTACGGAGTAGGGGGGAATTAAAGGGGGGTCACTTTTCAGTCGAGAATCTCCTTCAACAAGCCTTCGGTATGCTCTTCCAGCGCCAGAATGTCCGCCTTAATATCAGTCAGCGAACACAAGGGCGTGAACCTGTAGAAATATTTGGTGAAGTTGATCTCGTAGCCGATTTTATCCTTGCTGCGGTCCATCCAGGCATCCGGCACATGCGGTAACACTTCACGCTTGAAATAAGCGTCAATATCATCGGCGAGCGGAATCTTCTCGGTATCACGCAGCTTGCCATCGACTTTCAGTTTGCCCTTTTTATCGGTCACAACCTTGCCGTTTTCGATCAGCGGTCGCTCGACCGTCACCTTGGTATAGCCGAAGGCATCGTTCTCGAAGATCTTGCAATATTCGCCCTCGGTAAACAAGGTGAAGATCTCGCTGATCTGCCCGATCTGCCTATCCGAGATGTAGTTACACTTATTGCCGAGGCTCTTGCGGGTTGTTGCAGAGGCTCCCGGAGTGGAGAAACCAGCCGCGTTGATCAGCTGCACCTTGCCTTTACGTGCCTCCGGTTTTCGGTTGGTCACCAGCCAGATGTAGGTGGCGATACCTGTGTTGTAGAACATATCCTTCGGCAGGGCGACGATCGCCTCCAGCATGTCTTTTTCGATGATCGTCTTACGGATATTGCTTTCACCACTACCGGCATCACCGATAAAGAGCGAGCTGCCGTTGAAGATGACCGCAATCCGGCTACCGCTGACCTCCATCTTCGAAATCATGTGCTGCAAGAAGAGCATCGCGCCGTCGCTGGTGCGCGGTGTGCCGGCATGAAAGCGGCCGTGGGGATCGCTGGCTTCGGCTTCGATGAAGGTCTTTTCTTTCTTCCAGCTGACACCGAAGGGGGGATTGCTGAGCATGTATTTAAGCGGTTGCTCTTGAACTTATCTTTGCTGAAGCTCGTTTCATCGCGAAATTCGTTGTGCATAAAGGCGCCGAACAGAATGTCGTCGGCGACTTGCCAGATGAAATTGGCTTTATCCTGAAAATTGGTCATTGTCTTCCCGTTGCAAACATCAGGGCAATCTGAAATCGATTATCGAAAGTCCCCTAATCCTGTTTCCCATATCGACATCATTGCCTCTCCCGTACCACGAAATTCAGGATGATCAGAAATATATTCGGGGATCATCTGGCGGGCAGCTAAAACCGCCTCGGCCGTACGCTCAATGACTCCGTTAATCTGCCCGACAGACAAAGATAGATGCGTTATGGCAAAACGTTCCAGCATTTTACGTGACCACCACTTCTTGGTTCCAGCCAAAGACAGGGCGGGAACATCGTGGTGCAGATAAACTGCGGTGGTAACAATATCAAAAGCCGGGGCCATCGCTACGGGGGCCTGCGGTGAGCGATAGAGCACCCCGAAATTTTTCAGATGAGCATCGCCATTGCGTACCATGGACGAGAGTACCAGCATGGTGAAAAGCTGCTGTCTGGCTGCAGGCAGATGCTCACCGGAGACGAAACTCTTTAAACTTTTAGCCACTCGCTCATAGGTTCCACGATATTTCTGTGCCGTTCCCAGCGCCTGCAAGCTGCACATATCCTCGAAACCAAGACTCTCACCAGAAGCAGTCACATCGAAGCGACGCATGACAAAAAGCCCACCATTTTCAGTCAGATAAAAATCCGCAACCGGCAGACCAGCCAGTTCAGCAGCCGTCATGCAGAAATATTCATTGGCTGCCAGCTGCGGGTAATCTGCACCCCAAGACTTAACGATATAACTCGCAGAGCTTAACGTGCCCCGCTCGGTTGCATCCAGGAGGACTTTAGGCTGCACACCTGACACCCCGGAGCGGAGTGCGTAGCGGTTGAGCAGTTCATGGAAAAGCTCTTCGGTGTCAGGGTAGGTCAGGATATCATCGAGAGATTCTTTTTCACCGGTCGCCGCCGGAAGAGTCTCATCAGTCGAAGAAAATCGATTTCTTCCCACTTGGTTCCCCCCAGTCGCCAGCAGAATTGAGAGGTCATCATCGCCGATAATTTTGGCGATGGCGCGCTGAATTGCTTCGAGCAGCGCACCTTCCGGCAGGTTCATCTGAAAAACCGGGTGTAGCTCGTCACTGTCCCAACTTTGCAACCGAACCGGCATGGTCAGGGAAACCGCCTCGCTTGTCTGCGGAGTATAAGCAAAAATATATTTTCTGCGCCCCTCCTGTGCCAGTCCACCAATCCGAGACCCGGAAATCCACACCTCTAACGGCCTGGCTGTGCTCATAGCAGATCATCCTCTGCTCGCAGCTCATCAAGGGTCGGCGGTGAGGCGGCGGTCCTGACCCGCAATTCGAGATCCAGAATTTCCAGAATCCGAATCAATTTACGCACACCGATCTCCTGAACCGTTCCATTCTCGATCTGGCTGATCGTTGCCCGACTCATCCCCAATAGTCCGGCCAAACGAGACTGAGTCATTTTGTGCTTCTTGCGCTCCCGACGGATATGTTCACCAATTTTGAATAACATTTATGCATTGTATACAAAACATATCTGTCCGTCAAATAGATATGTTTTGATATACGAAACATAAATGTCTATATTTATCCAAATCCAGACATCCCAATATGCGAAACCCACTGCAGAACAACCATCGAGTAGGGTGAGGCGAGCAGATCAGGCTCGCCTCATCCCTCTCACAGAACCGTACGTACGGGCCTCGTATACGGCTCCTGCCTATTCTTCACCTCAATAATTCTGAGGCAGGTACCCGGTTTGCACCGCTTCCATT
>JAJRQI010000017.1 GCA_024280335.1 Deltaproteobacteria bacterium | reverse complement strand
TCGCTTGATATTTTTGTGATGCATGAGAAGCCTTTGTTTTGGTTGGTATTTCCTCTGGAAGGGATACCTGCCATTATAGAGGCTTTTCATGCTTAAGTAACTAATATTGTTTAGCATTTGTGCAATCTTTTCAACACCCTTAAGGAATAAATTCATGGGTTGGATAGGAAAACTTTTTGGTGGCGGTGCCTCCCTGGAACGATTGCGTAAAGCGATCGAGCAGCAGCGGTTTGCCGATGGCTGTTTGCTGGCCGAGCAGTTGGCAGGAGAGACGCTGACTGAAAATGAGGCCGCAGAGGTGGAACGGTTACGGATCGCGGCGGGCGACGGTTTGGCGGCTCTGAATCTGGACGAGGGGCTCGGCATGCGTAACTGTGGTGAGCTGGAGAGTGCCGACGAACATCTGCAGTTGGCGTTGCAGCAGGTGTGCAGTGTTGAGTTACGGCAGAAAATCGAACAGGCGCTGACGGAGCTGCCGGTCATGCCGGAGCTTCAGCCCCCGGCCGCCGACGGAAGTTCTTGCGGCAGTTGCGGCCCGCAGCCGAGCACTCCGCTGGCGGCAGCGGATGCCGAGTTTCCGGATGAGGCCAGCCAGCTCGAGCTGGTGCTGACCTCCTACCCGCCGCCGCTTGCCGAGCGGTATCGACAGAAGGGAGAACCCTTTCTGCAGGCATTTCTGCTCTCTCACGCCGGAGAAGACGGCAGCGCTTTGCCGCTCTGGCAGCAGGTTGCCGCGCAGCAACGGGACGACCTCTACTGGTTCGAGTTCGGCGCTGCGCAGGCCCGCAGCGGTGATTTGGCGGCGGCACGGGTCGCACTGGAGAAGTCTCTGCAACTGAACGGCGAATTATTGTTGGCGATCGAGTCGCTGGTGTCGGTGCTGTTCGGCCTGGGTGATACCGCAGCGGCACAGCTGCTTTTGCAACAGATGCTGGCGAACGGGCAGGATCCGGCTTTCTGCCATGCACAACTGGCGATGCTCTGCCTGCAGCAACAGCAATCGGAACAGGCTGTTGAGCATGTTCGGCAGGCTCTGGCGGCCGGGGTGAGCGATCCATCGTTTTTTCTGCTGGCGGCCGGGGTTCTGGAGCAGAGCGGGGCGCTTGAGGATGCCGAAGCGGTGTTGCGGCGCATCCCCGGTGGCGGCTGCGGCGGCGGTTTGAGTCTGCCGCTGGCAGAGTTTCTGCTGCGGCAAAAGCGCGAGCTGGCAACATTGCTGGACACCTTCAACGCGGCCTGTCGCCAGGAACCGGAGAACCCGCGTTGGCAGTTGCGGGTGGCCCAGACCTATCTGGCCAGAAACTGGCAAAAGGACGGGATGAAGCTGCTGCGGATGGTGGTTGCTGATCCACGTCTGGAGTCTGAGCTGCAACAGGAGGCCGAGCTGTTGCTGGCCGCACAGCAGGCTTGAGAATGCCGACAATTACCGAAGTGAAGAACTATCTTGAGCGGTGGCAGATCGAGGTCTGGGAGTATCCGCAGCCGACTCCGACCGCCGCGGCGGCTGCCGCCGCAGTCGGCTGCGACGTGGCCGAAATCGCCAAAACCCTGCTGTTTCTGGTTGGCGGTCATCCGGTAGTGGTGGTCACCTGCGGTGATATGAAGGTCAAAAGTTCGCGCCTGAAACAGGTCGCTGAGCTCTCCGGCAAGGTCAAGTTTCCGCAAGCCGATGAGGTGCTGCAGCGTACTGGTTATGCTCCGGGTGGTGTCTGTCCTTTTTTATTGCCGGCAGACTTGCCGGTTCTGCTTGATCTGTCTCTGCAGCGCTTTCCGTTGCTTTACGCCGCCGCCGGCAATGATTATTCGGCGGTGCCGGTGACTTATTCTCAACTGCAAGAGCTTACTTGTGGTCGACCGGCCGATGTTTGTGAGCAGATCAAGTCATGATCGCCAGCCGATTTTTGGCCGCTTTGTCTATCGCTGCCGAGTCGCATGAATTTGCTCCTTGTTGGTTTGTTCTGGTTTGCCTATAATGCCGTTTTAGAATTGCTCAGACTGACTTTTCAGTGAGGAATTATTGATGGAGTTGCGGCACGAGTTTCATTCACTGGAGGGGGCGTTACGGGCCGAGAAGGGGGTAAGTGGTGCCGGCCTGTTGCGTAATCAGCTGGAACCGGTTGCGGAGGTTGAGGTGGAGGGATCAGCTGGTTCTTCTTGGGGCTTTGCACAGATTCTGGAGCATATCGATGTCGGCATTCTGGTCCTTGACCTGGAGCGTCAGGCGATCGATTATCGCAATCTGCTCTTTTATCAGGTTCTGCAGGACGAACTGCTTTGCGCCGATTACCAGGCACTCTATGCTCTTCTGATCCAGAGCCTTGAAGAGGAAAACCGTTTTGCTCACAGCGCTCATGTCAACCATAAGGTCGACTATCAGGGTCGCTTGCTCGGCTGTTCAGTTTACAAGATTACCCGCCGCTACCGCGGCATCTTTCTCCGTGACATAACCGAACAGTCCCGCCTTGAGTCGATCGCTCAGGCGGTGAACGCGATGGATAATATCGGCTTTATCTTCTCCGGTATCCGTCATGAGATCGGTAATCCGCTCAATTCTTTAAAGATGGCGATCAGCGTCCTCAAGCAGAACCTCGACAGTTTTTCTGCGGAAACCATCAGCGAATACCTTGACCGCAGCCTGGCAGATATCGGCCGGATGGAGTACCTGCTGAAATCGTTAAAGACCTTCAGTATCTTCGAACATGTTGATTTGAAGGACCAGCCGTTGGTGGATTTCATGGGGAAGTTCCTGTCATTGGTCGAGCGGGATTTTCAGTCGCACGGTATCGATATCCGGATTGAAGCATCGCTGGATATCGCCAGCGTCCGGGTTGATAATCGCGCCTTGCATCAGGCGCTGCTGAATATTTTTAATAACGCTGCCGATGCTCTGCTGGGGCGCAACGATCCGGAGATTAGGATCAGTGCTGAATTGCGCGGCCAACTGGTCTGGTTGACGATAGCTGATAACGGTTGCGGTATTTCGCCCGAACAGCAGAAACATCTGTTTCAGCCGTTTAATACCAACAAGCCGAACGGTAACGGCCTGGGATTGGTCATTACCCGAAAATTGCTAGCCATGATGAACAGCGATATCGATATCGAATCTCAGCCGCAGCAGGGCACGCGGGTGACCATCAGCCTTCCGGTCAGCCCGCAGACCGATTCTGCACAGGACATATTGTGAAACGAGTACTGATTGTCGATGATGAAGAATCATTTTTACTCTCCCTCAAGGACGGCTTGAGTGTCCACAGTGACCGTTACCAGGTGTTGACCGCCGAAAACGGTCTCAAGGCGGTCGAGCTGTTACGTGAGCTGCCGATCGATTTGCTGGTGACCGACCTGAAACTTCCGCAGATGGATGGTTTTGAGCTGCTCGCCTGGGTCAGCCGTCATCAGGCACAGCTGCCGGTGATCGTTATGACCGCATTCGACACACCGGAGATCGAGGCGCGTCTGGCGACCATGGATGCGCTGCAATATCTGGAAAAGCCGCTCGATCTGCAGATGCTGCAGGAGAGTATCGACAGCGGTCTGAAGGCCGGAGTCAAAAGCTATATCCGCGGGATCACCCTTTCGACCTTTTTGCAGTTGATGAGTATTGAACGGAAGAACTGTACTCTGAAGGTGTCGGTAAATGACCGGATCGGCTACCTCTATATCCGCCGTGGCGAATTGCGCGATGCCGAGTACAACGGTTTGAGCGGTGAAGCGGCGGCGCTGGAGATTGTCGGCTGGGAGAATGCTGAAATTGAGATGGATGGCATCTGCCGCCGTCAGGAGGCGGTGATCACCCAATCTCTGGAGCATATTCTGATCGAAGCCTTTCGGCGCAAAGATGAACAGGAGTACGCCAGTAAACAGCGAGAATCTGCTGTCGGACCGGCGGAGTCGGCAACTGCCGCGGCCGAGAAGCAGCTTTCCGCTACGGTCGTGCAAGCGAAACCACGACCGATCTCTGCTGAGGAACTGGCGCGCAAGCGTTTGACTGAAGTGCTGACCCGATCGGCATCAGTACAGGAATTTGTAATTTTTGATCAGAAGAGCTTTCTCGAGGAGAAAAATCCCGGGAAATGCACCATTGAGGAGTTCGATCCAGCGATTTATCATCAGCTGATCGGCGTGATCGATTCACAAATCAGCTTAGGTTCTTTCAGCTACCTATGTCTTAATACCGCCGGCCGCTATCGTTACCTGCTGTTTCGCAGTCAGCAGCATCGGGTGCTGACCAAACTGAAGCCGGGAACCCAACCGCAACAGGTGATTCGCGAGATTAAGCGCTACGTGAATCGTTGACAGGTGTTAGAGAGGAAAACAGATGAAACAGTTGATCGATGAACTCAAGGCGATTCCAGGCGTTGTCGGTGCCTGCGTCTACAGTTCACGGGAAGGACTGCAGGAGACCAACCTGCCGGGGATTTTCAGGGTCGACCGGTTGGCTGCTGTCGGCAAGCAGCTGACCAAACTTTATGCAGCGGGTCGGATGAGCTTCGATGATCTGACCGATGTCAGCCTGCACTATGATGAATCGGTGGTCGTTGCCCGTGAATTGCAGAAAAACCTGCTGATCTTTGCCATCTGCGATCCTTCTTTCAACCACAATCTGCTGAGCATGTCGTTCAATCTGTTGCAGGAAGAGTTCCAAAGTGGCCAGTTCAGTCAGGCAGACGTTGCTGAATCTGCGCCGGCAACCCCCGTCCCCACAGCGGCTGCAAGCGCATCGCAACTCGATGCACGGCAGTTAGCTCTGCTCGAGCAGATGAAGGGGAAATTGGGGCGGGTGCTGGGACCGATGGCCGGATATGTTTTTGCTGAAGTGGTCGAGGTCTGGGGGCGGCACGGTGCAAGCGCAGAGCGGCTCGACAGTCTGATCGAGCTGCTCGATAAAGAGATTGCCGATGAAGATAAAAGCGCCACCTACCGTCGGTTGATTGCAACAGAACTGCAAGCATTCAAGGAAAGGTAACCGATGGCCACGGCAAGGGAGTTTGTTGCTCGGATTGATGCGATCGATGGTGTTGCCGGTTGTCTGCTGGTGCGCGACGACGGGGTTTTGCTCGGTCAGACCCTCGATGACCCTGAAGTTTTCTCGACTCTGCTGGTGATCAGCAACAACCTCAGTCGGGAGGTTATGGAGAAGGTCGGCTTCAGTTATTGCCAACATGTCAGCTTCAGTCGCAGCAGCAAACGTAATTTTTATCTGTTTCCCATCGACCGATATCTGCTTGGGGTGGTGCAGCGGACCGATTCTTATGTGCCGGATATGCTTGAAGCTGTCTATCGATTGATCGGTCGGGTGACGACCGGGAATTCGGCGGGCGGGACAAGCGGGGGTTAAACCATGCGCTATCCAAGGGGTCTATTTGTAGTGTTGCTGTTTGTTCTGATCGCTTTGCCGGTACAGGCAGCGGAAAAGCTGAATCCCTTCGACCGGCAGGTCAGGTCGTGGGCAATTGAGTGTCGTAGTCAGATTGTCGATCAATTTGAACTGCTGTTGACTTCCGGGCGACTCAGCGTGCCGCAACTGTTCGACACCTTTTACATCCCGATTCCCGGAACCGATCCGCAGAAGTTCCATACCCAGTACGACAAATTATCCGATGGCGTCGTGCAACCGATCATCGATGCCGTGCTGCAGCGTGACAATCGCCTGGTTTTTGTTGTTGCCGTCGATCGCAACGGTTACCTGCCGACCCACAACGCGCGTTTTACCCGGCCGCTGACCGGTAATCCTGCAGCAGACGCCAAAGGCAACCGGACCAAGCGGATTTTCAACGACCGGACCGGATTGGCCGCAGCGCGCAATCAGCAGCCCTATCTGTTGCAGCGCTACAGCCGTGATACCGGTGAGGTGATGAGCGATCTGTCGATCCCGATTTTTATCCAGAACCGCCATTGGGGAGCGGTCAGGATCGGCTACAAGCAGAAATAATTTACGTGTAATTTTATCGAAGGAGGATCTTGTGTTTGCCAAAATAAGTGTCAAGGTTGCCGTTCTGGTGAACCTGGTATTGCTGCTGGTGGTTGCCGCCGGCTCGTACTATATCGTCAACCAACAGGGGGAAAGCCTGGAAGGGCAGCTGCTGGAACGGGGCCGGATCGAGTCGATCGTCGGCGCCAAACTGATCGGCCGGATCCTGGAGGAAGCGATCGATAACAGCGTCTTTTCGGTCAAAGATGCCTTTGATGTCGATTATCAGTTGATTCCCGGATTCGAACCGGAAAAATATCACACCAAGTATGATTCTTATCTCGATAAAGCGATTCTGTCGTTGCAGGATGAGTTTCTCAAAGACGAGTCGGTGGTTTTTGCCGTGGCGGTCGACAGCAACGGATATCTGCCGACCCACAATACCCGCTATCAGCAACCGATTACCGGCAGCCAGCAGCAGGATCTGCTCGGCAACCGTACCAAGCGGATCTTTAACGACCCGATCGGACTGAAAGCGGCGCAGAATACCCAACCGGCTTTCCAGCAGGTTTATCATCGCGACACCGGTGAAACCATGTGGGATATCTCCTCGCCGATCTATGTCAAGGGGAAGCACTGGGGTGGTTTCCGGATCGGTTTCTCCCTGAAGAAAATTGAAGCGGCCAAGGAAACCCTGACCGGCAAGCTGGTGCTGATCATGGGTGGGATTCTGGTTGTTTCGCTGCTGCTGGTGTTTATCGTTGTCAGTGTCGCCCTGAAGCCGTTGAGCCACTTTACCCGGATCGCGTCAGAGTTGGCCGATGGCAAGGTTGACCAGAAGATCGAGGTGCAGGGGCGCGATGAAATCGCCAAGCTGGCCGATGTGCTGGAGCGGTTGCGGATGAGTCTGAAAGCCGCCATGGACCGCCTTCAGCGGAAATAGGACGACTCACGTATGCCGCACTGTTTGCGAGTCATCATCGGAAGGAGACCACTATGTTGGATCTGTTAGCTCAGCGTCGCAGCATCCGCAAGTTCAAGCCGCAACCAGTGGAAGCGGAGAAGATTGAGCAGCTTTGCGAAGCCCTGCTGCGCAGCCCCACTTCACGCAATCGCCGCCCCTGGGAATTTGTCGTTGTCGACAACCCTGACTTGCTGTCGCAGTTGAAAGACGCAAAAGCCCACGGCACCTCATTCTTTACCACCGCGCCGCTGGCAATTGTGCTTGCCGCCGATCCGCAGCAGTCGGATGTCTGGATTGAGGATTGTGCGATTGCGGCAATTATTGTTCAGTTGCTAGCGGAGCAGCTTGGTCTGAAAAGTTGCTGGGCGCAGTTGCGCTTACGACCGCACGACGATGTACAAACGGCCTCGGAATATCTGCGCAAACTGGTCGGCCTGCCGGAGGGGTACGAGGTGCCGATGGTGATTGCGATCGGCTATCCGGAAGAAGAGAAAACCGGGCATCCGCGTGAATCCTTGCCGCAGGAAAAAATTCACCGGAATCACTTTTTGACCTGAGGGTGCCGCTGTACTGAAAAACGGCCTCCCCCTTTAAAAAAGGGGGAATGAGGGGGATTTGTACCTCAGCAGGAGCCAAACGGAACAAGGCTGATAAACGATGACTGACCCTGTGCAAAGCTGGCGTGAATTTGAGCGCAGCCACCTGTGGCACCCCTACGCCTCAATGACCGCTGCACCGCCGGCCTTCCCGGTGGTTGCCGCCAGCGGTGTCCGGCTGCAACTGGAGGACGGTCGTGAACTGATCGACGGCATGGCCTCCTGGTGGTCGGCGATTCACGGCTATAACCACCCCCGCCTTAACCAGGCTGTTCAGGATCAGCTGGCAAAGATGGCCCACGTGATGTTCGGCGGCCTGACCCATCCGGCAGCGGCTGAACTGGGGAGGTTGCTGGTCGAGCTGACTCCCGAACCCTTGCAGCACGTTTTTCTCTGCGATTCCGGTTCGGTCTCGGTCGAGGTGGCGATCAAGATGGCGATCCAGTACTGGTACGTGCTCGGTCGTCCGGAAAAATCACGCCTGTTGACGATCCGTAACGGTTATCACGGCGACACCTTCGGCGCCATGTCAGTCTGCGATCCGGTCACCGGTATGCACCATATCTTCAGTCATCTGCTGCCGAAACACCTGTTTGCCGATGCTCCGCAATGTCGTACCGATGCCGAATGGAACGATGAGGATATCGCCGGCCTGCAACGGCTGGTGGAAGAAAATCATCAGCAGGTCGCCGCGATCATCCTTGAACCGATCGTGCAGGGCGCCGGGGGGATGCGTTTTTACGCCCCGGAATATCTGCGTCAGGTTCGCACCCTCTGTGACCGCTACCAGATTCTGCTGATTGCCGATGAAATCGCCACCGGTTTCGGCCGCACCGGGAAACTGTTCGCCTGCGAGCACGCCGGAATCTCCCCCGATATCCTCTGTCTCGGCAAGGCATTGACCGGCGGCTATCTGACTTTGGCGGCCACCTTGACCACCGTCCGCGTTGCCGAGGTCCTGTCGAGCGGTGAGCCGGGAGTGTTCATGCACGGCCCGACCTTCATGGGCAACCCGCTCGCCTGCGCTGTGGCCGTCGCCAGTATCAAACTGTTACTCGAAAGCCCTTGGCAACAACGGGTCGAGAGGATTGCCGCAGAGCTGGAAACCGGCCTGGCTCCCTGTCGCAAGCTGGCTCAGGTTGCAGACGTGCGCGTGTTTGGTGCCATCGGCGTGGTGGAGATGCAGCAACCCGTCGATATGGCGGTGGTGCAACCGGCATTTGTTGAAAAAGGTGTCTGGGTGCGCCCCTTCGGTAAACTGGTCTACGTGATGCCGCCTTTTATTATTGAATCGGATGATCTGGCATGTTTGACGAGTGCCATCTGTGAAATTGTTACGGATTGTTGATAATTCTTTTGCCATTTCTTGTTCTGGGCTAACATAGCCAGTATCGAGAATGGAGGTTATTATGACCGTCCCGCAAATTGAACAGACACTGATTTCCATACTGAAAAAACATGAGGTCAGTCGCATCGGTATTTTTGGCTCTCGCGCCCGAGGTGATGCGCACCCCGACAGCGATCTCGATGTGCTGGTCGATTTCCGCAAGGTGAAGAGCCTGTTGAACCTCGTGAGTATCGAACGGGAACTATCCGATGCTCTCGGAATCAAAGTCGACCTGCTCACCGAAGGCGCCATCAGTCCCCACCTGATCGACCGGATCAAAGCGGAACTCAAGGTTATCTACCAATGACAAAGAGAGACGACACCGTCTACTTGCGACATATTCTCGAAGCTATCGAGCTCATCAAGAGTTATTTAACCGATGTTGACGACAAGAGGTTCCGTGGCACCCGCCTGCTTCAGGATGGGGTCATTCGGCAGCTCGAAATTATCGGCGAAGCGACTAAAAACCTTTCGCAAAACGTTCGGAATATGGCACCGGAGGTTCCTTGGAAGGATATGGCCGGGATGCGTGATAAACTGATACACCAGTATTTTGGTGTCGATATTGAGGCCGTATGGGCGACAGCACAACTGGATCTGCCAGACGTAAAGAAAACCATTGAGAATCTGTTGATCAAGATAGAATTTTAGGGCAGAGCCCGATGATGAAGGGTCGATGGCGAAAGTCCTGAGTTCTGCAAGGAAAATGTAGGTTTCAAGAACGTTATATCTTAATTTCGATTAAGGGTAACTTCCCGGAAACTAAAGAGAAAATAAATATCTTAACAGGCTGTTTCTTGTGCTGTCTTCTGCTACCAATATGAGCAAACCGGTAGAAAAGGAGGATTAAATGGACACTG
>JAJRQI010000016.1 GCA_024280335.1 Deltaproteobacteria bacterium | reverse complement strand
TTAAAAAAGAAGTATAAAATTGCGGCGACCCTTTCCAAGTACGGAATGGTTCCAGCGATGTTGATCGCGATCGCGATCGGGGTGGCCGTCGGTGAGTTTCCCGCGCCGAATATCGAGTTTGGCATTACCCGGCCTGACTTTCAGCTCATGTGGCAGTACCTGCCCTGGACGATCGGTTTCCCGGGAGTTGAGTTTTACATCAATGGTGCTGCAACCGCGGTGGCTGCCTACATTATCGCCTTTGGTGATGTCATCGTCGGATCCGCTCTGGTTGAGAACGCCAACAAAGAGGACAGAAGTGATGAAATCATCGATACCTGCGCAGACAGAATTCACATTGCAACCGGGATTCGCAACCTGATTCATGCCTTTTTCGCCCCATATATCGGCCTTGCCGGGCCGATATATACTGCGGTCACCGCAACGGTTGCAGACCGCTACCGCAACGGCAGAAAAGCCATGGATTCGATCTATAGTGGCGCGGGCACCTTTTGGCTGGTCGGTCTGTTTGCGATGTTCATGTTGCCCCTGGTGACATTCTTCAAGCCTTTTCTGCCGATCAGTCTGTCTTTGACAATGTTCGTTACCGGTTACCTGTGTTTGGTCGATGGATTTAAAGAAGCAAGAGATCCGGTCCAGGCAGGGGTTGCCTGTACCATGGGCGTTGTCTTGGCCACCCATGGTGCCGCTTATGGCATCGGCATCGGGATTCTTTTCCATATCTTACTGGAAAGAAAGTTTCACGCTCATAATCATCCCGAAGAGGGGATCGTCGCTCCTGAAGTTGAAGTCGGAATTCCCCACAATACGGAACCGCTGAAAAAAGCAAGTTAATCAAGGTTGAGAAAAGAGCAACGCATATCCCATCAAACATCAGGGCGTGACCTGTCTTCCAGGTTGTGCCCTGATGTATTTTTAGTCTCCCTGGCCCTTAATTCCCTGAATCTGCAAGCTAATCTCAACCTCATCCCCCACCGTAACCCCACCAGTTTCAAGCAGTTTATTCCAGACTAAACCGAAGTCCTTGCGGTTGATTTTACCCTTGGCGGCGAATCCTGCGCGCATATTGCCCCAGGCATCTTTGGCGGTGCCGAGAAATGCGCCGGTCAGAGTGATTGGCTTGGTGGTGCCACGGATGGTCAGATCACCGTGGACGGTGAGGTTTTCACCCTTGCCCTCGACCCTGGTACTGATAAATCTCATTTCAGGATAGTTGGTGACATCGAAAAAATCGGCACTGTGCAGGTGGTTGTCGCGTTTTTCGATGCGGGTATCGATCGAAGTGGTCTGGATGCTGGCCGAGGCTGAGCTGAGGGTTTTGCTTTCGGGGTCGGCGACGATGTTACCGGTGAAATCGGTGAAGAAGCCGCTGACCTTAAAGAACATCAGGTGAGCGACGGTGAATTCGAGTTGTGAATGTTGGGGGTCGATCTTGTAGTTGGCGCAGAAGCCGACTTGGGCAAAGACGAAGAGCAGGGTAAAGGCGAGAATCAGTTGTTTCGACATGAGGGCACTCCTTGTAGGTGGAAGGAAGCTTGAGTCAAAGTCTGTTCTTCAGTTTAGTCAGTTTTGATATGGGAAATCAATATCTGGCCTGTCTTTTGGAATTACAGCGACTTATGTCGATTTAGGTGAGTTGGGTCTTTTGCTGGTCGCTGCCGGTGGCGGTGCTTAAGACGTGGAGAGAGCGGAACTATTTGATCACTTCGGCAAAGCCGAGCACCTTGCTGGTTTGGCCGTCGGCGATTAGTGTGCCTTCGATGACACTGATTGCAAATCCGCCGAGCACCCAGTTGCTGATATTCTTGCGACTGACCTGTTTGAGTTTCAAGCGGGCGAATGGCGGTTTTGTATCGGACTCCGATGTCGGTTCCTGCAGACTCATGCGCCAGCCTTTGTTCCAGCGATAGAGTCCGTAAGACCAGCCTTTTCTGGAGACTCTGAGGTCCTGGGTTTCAATTTGAGTCGCGGCCGAGCCTGAAGCGGCAAAGCCGATGGAGTGGCGTTTTTTACGGCTGCCTTCGGTGTGCAGATAGAGGTTCGGCCAGCGGGTCGGGGGGCCATTTTGCAGGGCCAGGTAAAAGTTCTGCGAGGTGGTCCAGGTCGGCGAAAAGCGATGGGTTCTGAGTTTGTTGTTCTGGGCTGAGAGCCCTTCGTAGATTACCCGCCCGGGAATTGTTCTGCCGCGCCAATAAAGGACCGCAGCCGCCTTGCCCAGGCGTTGCTGCTGAGAGTCGCGTCTGTTTTCAAGGTGGATCATTAAGGGGTTTACTTCAAGACGCAGGTCATTGGCGCGACTCTGAATTCTGAAGCCTCGGTCAGGACGACCCGAAAACTGGAAGGTCGATGAATCGGGGATCTTTTTCAGACTGCTGGGAGTATTCGGATATTTACCGGTGCCGACCAGATCGACCCAGCCGCTATGCTGGGCGTAGAGAACGCCGAAATGCTCGGCCTCATAATTATCGTCGTCGAGACTGCGATAGTTGTCGAGAGCGAAGAGCAGGTAGCCTTCTTCATCCTGTCCGACAAAGGAGAAGTAGTCGGAATAAGAGGCGAGGGGCGCCGCCTGGGCTGCACCGCTAAAGAGCAGGCAGAGCAGCAATGATCTCAAGAACAGGGTTTTGAGCGTTGCGAACATGGAGTTTCCCTTAAGAAGAGCAACGGGTAGCCAAGATTTTAGCGCATTTAGCCCACTTTTGGGTAAGTTTTAATTCGAGAGAGTCAAGCCGGTGCAGATTGAGCTCCTGATTATGATCAGGGAAGCTAACTCGACTGTTCTTCTTCGACAAAGCGTTCAGGGCCGGTGCAGATTCTGGTTTTAGCCGCCTTGGCGATACCGCGCAACATACCGTCAAAAACAAAGTTGTGAAAAGGACTGACTCCATACCAGTAGGCCAGCCCGAGCAGGCCGCGGGGCAGAAAGCGAGCAATCTGACGCAATTCAGTGCGTCCGTCGTCTAAGGGTTGCAGTTCGAAGAAGAGCACAGCTTGACCGGGAAGTTTCATCTCGGCATTCAGGAGCAGCCGTTTTGGTGCTTCTACGTCGATCACCCGCCAGAGGTCGAGGGCATCTCCGGGACAAATATTTTGAAGGTCGCGGCGACCGCGACTGAGGCCAACCCCCCCGATAACCCGGTCCATCATGCCACGCAGTTTCCAGAGCCAATTGGCATAATACCAACCGACCTCGCCGCCGATCGAGGCAACT
>JAJRQI010000015.1 GCA_024280335.1 Deltaproteobacteria bacterium | reverse complement strand
TGCTGCATGGCCTGAAGGCGTTTGACATTCATGATGATTTTCATCCTTTCATCATGAACGTTTCCAGATCCTGTTGTTCAGACTCATCTCATGTTAGAAACACGAGGGTCGCTTCAGACTCATTTCATGTTGGAAGAGGCTGAAGTTACCAATCATGAAGTATTTTTGATACTATTGGTACTTCATTTATTTCTCGCTGGGGTGCCACGTGGATCTTCCTGAATATCAGTTAAAAACCAATACGCTACAACGTCGTCTGGGTGACTGCCTGCTGGCGGAAGGAATTCTGCAGCCCGAGCAACTGGACGAAGCGATCGAATATCAATGTATTTACGGCGCTCGTCTCGGTACCAGCCTGGTAGAACTGGGGTTTGTCACCGAGGAGCATCTGGCCCAGGTGCTGAGTCAGCAATTGAAGCTCCACTACATAAAACCGGAGCTGTTGATGAACGTTCCGGCGCCGATATTGAATCTGGTGCCGAAAAAACTGGCGCACAAGTATCGCATTGTTCCCTACCACAAGGAGGGTCGTCGGCTGTTTCTGGCGATGAACGATGCCTCCAATCTGGCGGATATTGATGAGCTGTCTTTTCAGCTTGATCATATCATTATCCCACTGGCGATCCCGGAAATACGCCTGATGTTGGCGCTTAAAAAACACTACGGGCTGGAACTTTCGCCACGCTTCGAATCCCTCTCTGCAAACCTGAAAAGACGCGCGCAGGCCACAACAAAAGCCGCTGCAATGACGGACAGTGCAACTAAAACTCAGGCAGATGAGGCCTGGCCGCTGCTGGGGGATGAAGCCTACGCAGGTGAAGAAGCAACCGATGATGCCTACTTCAATTTTGAAACACCGCCGCTGGAGCTGTCGCACACCAGCCTCTGTCAACAATTGGCAGCAGCAGCTGATCGCAATGACATTGCCCGGGCGTTGATCAATTACCTGGGCCAGGAATTTTCAGCAAGTGCCCTTTTGATGGCTCGGCCAACCTGTATCTCCGGCTGGCTGGCCAACGCCGGTGGAATCGAACCGAACAACTTCGACCAGCTGAGCCTCTCGCTGCGGGAACACTCCGTTTTCAGCCTGGTGGTAAAAAACAAGAAAGACTACCTCGGCCCGGTAGCCGACACTCCGCAGAACACAAAACTCCTTAGTTTCTTCAAAACAACTCCGCCGCAGGATGCTCTGATTATACCATTGCAGGTCCGCGATCGACTAGTCTGCATTCTGTATATTCAAGATCAGCTCAAGGTCCTGCAAGGGCGCATCTCCGAACTGCAGAACCTGGCTAAAAAAGCTGAGATGGCGTTCACCTTGCTGATTCTGAAAAACAAAATACTGACCACTTGACAGAGACTTACCGCAGGTGACTTCGAATCTGGATGAGAAATTAACCGGCCGATTACAACAAGCCCGGTCTGCAACCAGCGAGGAACTTTTCCAGCTGGTCCTCGACCCGCACCCGGACGTGCTGCAAACAGTTCTGAAAAACCGGCAGCTGAACGAAGAGCATCTGCTGGCCCTGCTGAAACGTCGCGACCTGCCGGAAGAGTTGCTGAAAAAAGTTTACCAGCGACATACGGAGTCGGCCAGCCACAAACTGCTGCTGGCGCTGGTCAAAAACCCCAACACTCCCGGAAGCCTGATTCGCAACCTGTTGCCCCGGTTGCGCCTGTTTGAGCTCCTCAACCTCTGCATTTTTCCGGGAGCAACTCCCGATCAGCGCCTGGCGGCCGAACAAGCGATTCTGCGACGTTTGCCGATGACACCGCTCGGCAATAAAATCACTCTGGCCCGCCGGGCAACCGCAGCGGTTGTTGCTGAACTTCTCAAGGATGGTGACCCGCAACTGGTCAGTGTCTGCCTGAGCAGCCCGCGTCTGCAGGAAGCGGCAATCTATCAATTTCTTCACGGCCCGAAAGCAACGGCAGAGACAATCTCTTTAATTGCCCGCCATAGCCGTTGGCAGCAGCGCCCCAACCTGCGCCTGGCAATTCTGAAAAACCGACAAACGCCGAACGTCTGGTTCACGCTCTGGCTACCGAATCTGCACACCCCGCTGTTAAAACAACTCTTGCCCGGCCGCCGCCTTAACCCTGCTCAGAAGATACTGGTTCAAGCAGAGTTAATGAAACGGTAGGCCAAAACATTGATGAAATTAAATTAAATATTGCTATAAATATGGATTACGTTAGTATGTGATTTTATTGTTCTCTTTCCCTAAGTGGTGCCTTAAATGAGTTATCGCCAGAGCAACGATGAGATTCAGAAACTGATAGAAAAGCAGATAGAACTGCCCTCGCCACCCGTAATTGCAGTGCAGATTCTTAAAAATGTGCAAGATGAAAATGCCTCACTGCAGGATCTAGCAAAAATCATCTCGGCTGACCCGGCGTTGACCAGTAAAGTCCTGCGAGTCGCCAATTCCGGATTTTATGCGCCCCGCTCCGGGGTTACCAGCGTCGAAAGAGCTCTGACCGTTCTGGGCACCAACCTGATCAAGAACATTGCCCTCTCCTTTGTCATTACTAATGATCTGCGTAATAACAGGGATGAGAGTTTCGATTTCGATTATTTCTGGCGGCGCGCAGTCACTTCTGCGGTTGCTGCAGAGTTGTTGACAACAACCTTGCGACAAAAGAATGAAGATATTTTTGTCACCGCACTTTTCCACGATATCGGTGTCCTGATCATGTATCTCAGTCAGGGTGACTGTTACACTTTACTACTGAAAGAGCGCAAAGCTACCGGCACCCAGCTGTTCTCTCTGGAGCGGCAGGCGTACGGTTTTGATCATCAGCAACTAGGCGCAACCCTAGTCGAAAGTTGGGGGCTGCCGGAACAGATCTACCTGCCGATCGGTTACCATCACAGCAACGCGGATGCTCCGGAGGAATATCGCTCAACAACGGAAATCCTCAGAATCGCCGACCAGCTCTCCTCTATCTATTGCGAAGCCAGCGCGGCAGAGAAAGTCCGTCTGCTGCAGAACGAAATGGTTGAAATGTTCGAGCTTGCCCCGGAACAGACTCTCGAGCTGGTCGACCAGGTTGCCACGAAAAGTATCGAGATCCTGGATATGTTCGAAATCGATCCAGGTGACATGAAACCCTACTCACAGATGCTGCTGGAAGCTAATGAAGAGTTGGGCCGGTTGAACCTGTCGTACGAACAAGTGGTCATGGAACTCAAGGAGTCCAACGAGAAGAGCGAACTGCTGACCAAGGAACTGCTCGACGCAAATTCACGTCTGAAGGAGCTGGTTTTTCGCGACGGACTGACCGGCCTCTACAACCATCGCTATTTTCAAGAGGTTTTAAGCAAGGAACTGTCGCGGGCGCAACGTTATCACTCCTGTGTCTCGTTAATCATGTTCGACATCGATTTTTTCAAAAAGGTCAACGACAGCTACGGTCATCCGGCAGGCGATCTGGTATTGATGAACATTGCCCGCGTCGTTGAAAATATCATCCGACCGAGCGACATTGCCGCCCGCTATGGCGGCGAGGAGTTCACCCTGATCCTCCCGCAAACCGACGAACAGGGGATGAAGGTTTTTGCTGAACGGCTACGGCGCAGCATTGAAGGGATTGTCACCTCAGCAGGAGGCCAACAGATCAAGGTGACGGTCAGTTCCGGCGGGGTTACCTGCAGCCCGGAACAAACTCAGGTCACTAAAGCAACCCTGATCGATACCGCCGACCGCGCACTCTATATGTCAAAACATAACGGCCGCAACCGGGTGACGATTCTTAAACCTGGTCATGATAAGGAATAAATTCCCCAGGAAATAGTCGGGCGCCGCCTAAAAAGAAGAACCGGGTTGCTTTAGAAATTCACTCTCTTCGGCTGTTGAAATTCGTCCAAGGACTGCGTTGCGATGCGGAAAGCGACCGAATCGTGCGATGATCACCTGATGGCGGATAGCATAATCAAGAAACCGGTCGAAGGCCGGCTGCCACTCGTCAGGCACCTCATCAGTCAAGGCTTGATACAGTTCAACGGAGTGGTTCTGGTTTTCAAGATCTTCACTATGCTCCAACGGCAGATAATAGAACACCCGCTCAACCGGTCGCAGTTGTCGATCATCCCCCAGCGCCAATCCCTCCAGCACCATCTGCAATGCAATTGAGTCGAAGGCGAACACCTCTGCCTGACCGCGATAGATATTTCGGGTAAACTGGTCGAGCAGAATGATCTGTGCCAGCGATTGCTGAACCGACAATCCCTTGCTTCGCTCAACAACCTCGATCATCGGTTCAAACTGATCCTTGAGATATCGATCGACCTGCTCGTCTTTACCGAACCAGAGGCTTTTTTGCCGGGTGATAACCGCCAGGTCATTCGGATCTTCACCGAACCAATAGTCATGAATTTTTTGCAAATCTTCCATCCTCGACTCCGCGGCAGCAGATATCTCTACTCAATTCTAGCAGTTCTGCCGGCCACTGGGCGACTGCGGGCCGTTTTCTGCCCAAGACTGGATAGTCAACAGTTAACATGTTATCTTTAAAAGTCTGAATATCATTGATACATTTCCATTTAAGGGAGCTTTTCTTCTCGTCATGGCAGCCACAATACACGACAAATATGAGATAGAATCGGAAGGTCCGAATATTTGCCTGTGGCTCAAAGGTAACTGGCGGTTCAGCGACGGAATCCCTCCAGCGACCAGCCTGACAGAACAGCTCGCAAAACATCCGCATTGTCAGCACCTTAAATTTCACAGTGAACAGCTTGACCAATGGGATAGCGGACTGATGACATTTCTGGTGCGGTTGATTGAACATTGTCGACAACAACAGATCGCGGTCGATCAATCCGGCTTGCCGCAAGGGGTACAGAAGCTACTGAAATTGGCTGCTGCTGTCCCGGAGCGCAAAGGTGCTCGGCGAAAAGTTCTCGGTCAGCCCATTTTGGCCCGGGTGGGAAATGTCACGATCGAGCTGCATCGCAACTGGGAGGATCTACTCGATTTTGTCGGTGAAATCATGCTTGCCCTCGTTAATATGCTCAGGGGCAAAGCCAGGTTTCGTACCTCCGATCTGCTTTACCAGATCGAGGGCGCTGGCCCCTCCGCTCTGGCGATTGTCACCCTGATCAGCGTTCTGGTCGGAATGATCCTCGCTTTTGTCGGTGCGGTGCAACTTCGCCTGTTCGGTGCACAGATCTACATCGCCAACCTGGTCGGCCTCGGCATGGCCCGGGAGATGGGCGCGATGATGACCGCAATCATCATGGCAGGCCGCACCGGTGCCGCTTTTGCCGCCCAACTGGGCACCATGCAAGTCAACGAAGAGATAGACGCCCTGAAAACCATGGGCATTTCTCCGATTGAATTTCTGGTTCTGCCGCGTCTGCTGGCGCTCTTTTTTACCATGCCGTTGCTCTGCATTTATGCCGATTTCATGGGGATCCTCGGTGGCGCAATTGTCAGCGCAACCATGCTGGACATCTCTTTCTTTCAGTATTTTCAACAAGTTCAAGAGGCTGTCGCGCTGAAACATTTCATTATTGGAATCGTCAAGGCGGGAATCTTCGGTGTGCTGGTCGCGACCGCCGGCTGCTTTCGTGGTATTCAATGCGGCCGAAGTGCGTCAGCGGTCGGCTATGCCGCAACCAGTGCGGTGGTTACATCGATCGTTTTGATTGTTGTCGCTGACGCCGCGGTTACCATCATCTGCCAGGTTATGGGGTTGTGATATGAAGAACAGGCCACATCTTGAAATCAGCAATCTGACCATGGCCTACGGCGATATCGTCATCCAGGAAAAGCTGAATTTCACTGTTGCCCGTGGCGAGATTTTTATCATTATGGGTGGCAGCGGTTGCGGTAAAAGCACCTTGCTTCGACACCTGATTGCTCTGATGCAACCGGCAAAGGGAGAAATCCTGGTCAACGGGACCAACCTCTGGCAGGTCTCGCAGGAAGAACGTAATCAGATGATTCGTCATTTTGGTGTTCTTTACCAAGGGGGAGCGCTCTGGAGTTCCATGACTCTGGAGGAGAATCTTGCCATCCCCCTGACGGAATACACCGATCTGACACCGCTGCAGATCCGCGAGGTGATCTCCTATAAACTGTCCTTGGTCGGGCTGTCCGGTTTCGAGGACTACTATCCATCAGAGATCAGCGGTGGAATGCAGAAACGGGCCGGACTGGCTCGCGCGATGGCGCTTGATCCGGAAATTCTTTTTTTCGACGAACCCTCTGCCGGGCTTGATCCGATCAGCGCTCGGCTGCTGGATGACCTGATTGTCGAACTGCGGGACAGTTTGGGCGCCACGATTGTGATCGTCAGTCACGAACTTGCCAGTATTTTTGCCGTTGGCGACAATTCGGTCTTTCTCGATACTGACAGCAAAACCATTATCGCCGGTGGAGCGCCGCGAGAGTTGCTGAAAACCAGTACGGATCCGCGTGTCCGAAAGTTTTTGACCCGGGCAGCATAGTTCAAATCGAACCAGTTATTTTGCTCAAGAGGCAGACATGTATAAACGCAAAAGAGTCGATCCGCGCGTTATCGGGACCTTCGTCATAGGCGCGATTATTCTCGGGGTTGCCGGTCTGATTTTCTTCGGGCCGGGTGGCCTGCTGTCAAAGACCGAATACTTTGTGCTGCATTTCGACAGCTCGGTGAAGGGACTCAACGCCGGTTCTCCGGTTCGTTTTCGTGGCGTCAAAATCGGTCAGGTGAAAGAAATCAACGTCCGTGTTCGACCTTCGGATTTTGATTTTCGTATCCCGGTGGTGATTGAAGTTGAAACATCGCGTATCGAAGCAGATGGGTCAGATCTGAACATTCTGGAAACCCTGAAAACTACGCTTAAGGGTGAAAATCCGATCCAGACACTGGTCGATAAAGGGCTGCGCGCACGACTGGAGCTCGACAGTCTGGTGACCGGTCAACTCTATGTCAACTTTGACATGTTTCCCGATACCCCAGCGGTGCTGGCAGGCTATCCGAGCGACTATCTGGAGCTGCCGACAATCCCTTCCAGCCTTGGTGAACTGACCAAGACCTTTGAAAATCTGCCTTTGCGACAACTGGCGGATAAAATGGTCAATGCGGTTGACGGTTTTGAAAGACTGATCACCTCACCCAGCCTGCACGTCGGTCTCGCCCGTTTTGACGAAACTATGACAAAACTGAATAACCTGTTGAGCCATCTAGACAAACAGATTCTTCCGCTAGCTGAATCACTGCAGCAGACCCTGCAACAAGCTCGAACGACGATAAAACATCTCGACGGGAAAATCGATCCGCTCACTGAGGATGTTCACCATGGACAACAAGCGCTGGACATCGCTCTAAAAAAAATTACCGAGGCCGCCGATCAAACCGAAGTCACTATGCAGCGCTGGGAAGGGTTGGCCAGTGATGATTCAGCGGTGCAGCAACAGTTAGCGCAAACCCTGCAGGAGATCAGCAAGGCAGCCCGTTCGGTTCGTTATCTGACCACTGAACTTGAACGTGATCCGCAACTGCTGCTGCGCGGCCGGGTCGATGGAGAGAACAAATGAAACAGTTCCTTTCGGTTATATTGCTTCTGCTTTGCAGCTCCTGTGTCCAGTTGGGCAGTGACTCACAACCGTTGCGTTACTATCTGCTGCAACCGAACGCAAAGGCACAGCAACTGTCCCGGCATGCTGATATCGACGTAACACTGCAAACGATTCATGTCCCTGCTTATCTTGATCGACTGCAACTGACAACCTACAATCAACAACAGCAGGTAATCATCGCCTCACTTGATCGCTGGGCGGAACCACTCGACGAGAACCTCAATCGAGTCCTGAAGGAAAACCTCTCCCGGCATCTGCAAGGAGGGCGGATCACTTCGCAAAAAAAGCACGAAGCCGCCGCTGAGAACCTTAAGCTGCAACTGACCATCAACAGCTTTGATGGAATCCTTGGTGGGCATGTCAGCGTAGATATCCGCTGGATGATTGCCAGAAACGGCATGTCAGAGCAGATCAAGCAGGGGCGTTTCACGGATAATACCCCGATCGGCGACAGCTATTCGGAGCTGGTGCAGGGATTGAACCGTGCACTTGATAAGTTCAGCTATAAACTGGCAGAAGAGCTGGCAAACGGGTTTTGACGGTTATCTGAATCTGTGAGTAGTCAACGGTAAATAGCACAAGTCAGGCGCTGAGGTTCTTGGAGCCTTGACAAGATTAAAGCTTTGCACTGGTGACGTTTATAACCGTAAAAAGGGCGTACCCCGCAGACGAAGGCAAGAAAAGTTTTTCAAATATCAACAACGACCCGGGTCGCCAAGGGGAAGGGACATTCGATCTTGCCCCATATGGACTTAACGCTGCTTAACCATTTATCCGTGTCGCGCTTCAGATTCGGCTGTAGAAACCATGTGCCGGGCTCTTCACCTTGCCCTTCAGCTTCAGGCGAAACAGAATGCCATAGAGCTTTTTGGCCGGAAACCCTGTGGACTGCTCCAGGTCTTTGATACTGAGATTACTTTTGCTCTCAGAGAGACAATGAACGACCAAGGCCGTCGCCGTGGGATGCCCCTGTAAGTCCTCTTGTTTCGTTGCTTTCGTGGTCGCGGGTTTAGGCGTCTTACTCTTCTTTGGCTTAGCGACACCGAAATCATCCATGTCAATCCCGAATAGATCGGCCAGCTTGTCATCAGCAATGACCTTGCTGCCTTTTGCTCTGCCTCCGGTCAAAATGTCGGCGGTCTTGTCCTGTACCGCTTGGCTGACCAGGTCATCCAGGGCTGCTTGCCGTAAGGTGAAAAACAGGGCCGGATCCTCATCGAGCCGCGCACCGACGCCGTAGAGGGCGGCGGCAATATGCTTGCACATTGAGGCCCAGTCCGGGCAGCTGCAGTCAAAGGTTATTTCCGCCGGAGCGGGGAAGAGTCCTTTGCCCTGGACCATAAAAATTTCCTGCAGATCCTTGGGAAATTTTCCGGCCAGCAGATCAGGCAGGGAGGAGAGTCGAGACTGACTCGCTTGCTTGATGGTCTGCCAGCTCTGCTGTTTCAGCCCAGCAATGCGGATCAGTACCTCATAGGGTTTACCCCGGGAGCCCTGGACAAGCGCCTTGACCTTTCCGGGAGCAATCTGCAGATCGACCACGGCCAGATGCCGGACATAGCTGCGGCCCCGGCCGATACGGTTGCTGTAATCGGCGTAGCTTTCAAGGTTTTCATTCCAGGCCTTGCCCCACCAGGTTCGGGCCAGGGCCCGACCTTGCAGGATAACCGGTCGCAGGTCAGAATTCTTTTTCCGGAGCTGTTTGATCTTTTTTTCCGCCTTGGCCCGTTTTTCAGCCACGCTGACATATCGGGGATAATCGTCATAATAACGCATCGATAATTCTCTCTATTTAATTAGGCTGAACAGATCGGCAAGCTCATCATTCTGCATCTCAGTGAGCCAGGCCTCGCCGCTGGCCGCCACCAGCTCGTCAGAAAGTTTGGCCTTTTGCATCAACATCTCATCGATCTTTTCTTCAATGGTTCCCTTGGTGATAAATTTATGGACCATCACCTTCTTCTGCTGACCAATCCTGTAAGCACGGTCGGTGGCCTGATTCTCCACCGCCGGGTTCCACCAGCGGTCAAAATGGATGACATGATTGGCGCGGGTAAGGTTGAGCCCCACCCCGCCAGCTTTCAGTGACAGTACCAGAAAAGGGGTATACTCGCCGGACTGAAACTGCTCGATGATTTTTTTTCGCTTCCCCACCGGCACGCTGCCATGAATGATAAGGCCGGGTTGTTCGAAGACCTTTTCCAGAAACAGGGCCAGTGGTTGTGTCATCTCTTTGAACTGGGTGAAAACCAAAACCCGTTCACGTTTTTCATAGATAGTGGTGCAGATTTCCCGCAAGCGGGCAAACTTACCGCTCTCTTTCTCGTTATAGCCGTCCACCCCGGTATATTGGTCGGGATGGTTGCAGATCTGTTTGAATTTGGTCAGCGCCGCCAAAATCACGCCCTTGCGCTGGATCCCCTCAGTCGTTGCCAGCATCTGGGTAATATTGTCAACCAACTGCTGATAAACGACCGCCTGCTTCCGGCTGAGGCCGGCCCAGGTTTTCATCTCCACCTTGTCGGGCAGATCGTTGATGATCGACTTATCGCTCTTTAAACGCCGCAGGATAAAGGGAGAGAGCATCCTGCGCAAGCGTCCATAACCATCCGGATGATCGGCCAGCCCCTTAGTGAAGGTCGCAAATTCCTTGCCCGTACCCAGCAATCCGGGATTAACAAAATCAAAGAGTGACCAGAGATCACTCAAGCGATTTTCCACCGGCGTACCGGTCATGGCAATGCGGTTTATCGCCGGGATTTTTTTTACCGCCCGGGTCTGCTTGGTGCCGGGGTTTTTAATCGCCTGCGCCTCATCCAGAATGACATACTGCCATTGATATTCCATCAGCCAATCATAGCGCTGAGCCAAGGCGTAGGTGGTGATGACCAGATCAAGGCCGCCTAGGGCGTCTTCACTCAGTGCCGGCACTTTGTGGGGTTTGTGCAGCGACGGATGGGCCAAAAAGACCTTCATATCCGGCCAGAACCTCTTGATCTCCTGATCCCAGTTGGCCAGCAATGACGCGGGAATAATCAGCAAGGAAGCGGCATATCTCTTATCGGTCGGCCTTGACCCGGCCAGAATATTTAAAAAAGCCAGCACCTGAACGGTCTTTCCCAGCCCCATATCATCGGCCAGGCAGCAGCCGAAACCAAGGCCGTGGAGCCCGCAGAGCCAGCGCAGGCCATCCTGCTGATAAGGTCGCAGCCTAGCCTTGAAATGATCATCGGTGTTCACCTCCGGCAGCAGACCGGGGTTGGTCAGCTTGGCGAACACCGATTGCAACCACTGGCCGTTCTCCACTTCCAGGACCGCAGCATCAGCCGTTTTCAGCAGACCGGCCGAGGGCTGGAGCTGTAAACGCATCGCCTCGGACAGGGTCAGACCTTCTTGGTCCGCCAACTGCTGCGCTTCTTCATAGGCCGCCAGAGTTTGTTCAAGGCGCTTCCGGTCAACCGCCACCCACTTGTTTTTGATAAAGGCCAAGCCCTCCACCTCAGCAAGCAGACGCCTGACCTCGGCAACGGAGATTTCCTCCTCCCCCAACATGAGCCGGGGGGTAAAATCGAGCAGCGCCGCCATACCCACCAGGGCAGGCGCCCTCTCGCCCAGACTGACCCTGAGGCTAACGCTGACGCCCTGCGCCTTCCACCAGTCCGGAATGCGGCAGAGGATACCTGCCGCCTCATAGCGCGGAACCTCCTGTAAAAAGGTATAGGCCGCCTCGCTGTCCCAGGCTAGGGGCGAGAAGAGTTAGTTGCTCTCCAGCAATCTGGCGACAAGCTCACTCTCCTTGGCGACCTCATGGACGGTGACCAGCAGTTCCAGCAATTTAGCGTTATCATCCCGGTATTCCTGCAGAGCATATTTCAGCGGCAGGTGCTTTGATTGACCTTCCGTCCCCGGCTGGGTCGAATAGGTCGCCAAAAAGGCAAAGGGCTCGTCAGCGCCTTTATTCTCTACGAGATGAAAATAAATTCGGCCCAGCAGGTGGCTGTCCGGTGAAAAACGGTGGATAAAATCGGCAACCGTTCCGGAAAAATCGCCGATTGCCGCGGCAAAGGTGGCCGTCAACTCTGACCACAACGAAGAAAGGAGTTCGGCGCTGATATATTCCCCGCCGGTCATCGCCGGGATGACCTCCAGCAACGCACTCAGCTCCTGCTCCGCCAGGGGAACCCGGACCAGGTGGCGCAACTCTTCCAGATCCGGGGTCATGCGCAGGTGATGAACAAACAGCCCGCTGAACCGCCGCCAGAAATCGAGCGAAGACGACAGGGCCACAGCCGGATCGGAAAAACCCAAAAAGAGCAGCCAGTTCTGCCTTTCTGAACCGTAGCTGCTAAAGATTTCCCGTTGCAGCAACGCACTGCTTTTATCTGCTTTTCCGCCAGCAGTCCCCCACTCAAGTTGCAGGGAACCATCCGGCATCAGGACCGCAATCAGCTCCCCGGCAGAGACCTTAATTTTCATCTGACACCTTTTTAAAGTCCGCAGTCTCAAAACAGAGCGGGATAGCGGGGCATTCGTAACTTCAGCACGCCCGAATTTGGTGCTCTGGCAAGGCGCGAGCAGCGCAGAAGCGGAGCATACATGGTTATGTGATCATTTGAGCAGCACAGTAACGCCACCAGAGTGCCGAAGGCGGGATGGGCTAAGTTACGGGCATTCTAGAGTCAACTGCGCAACGGTCTCAAACATCCAACCGATAGCTGGTGCTGCGTCCGCCGGTCTTTTCTTTTCTCAGGATCCGGCGACCGAGGAGGCCGGTAAAAAACCATTCGATCCAAGGGGAGAGGTCCAGTCCCCCTTTTTGAGGTCCAGGACGGGACGGAGTTGATGTTTTCACAATAATTAAGGGGGCAGATTTTCATGATTTCACTTTTGAAATGGATAGCTGGCGGAATCCGGCAGTTGTCCATTTCAAGAATAAGGTCACCCCAAAATAAACGCCTCACCCGCCTTGATCAATTCAGCCAATGATTCAGCCGTTCCCGCCTCGCCGTAGAGCCGTACCACCGGCTCGGTACCCGATTTACGGAACAGCATCCACGAACCGTCCTCGAATAGATACTTGTTGCCGTCGATGCGGATGATTTCGGATATTTTCCGGCCGCCGATCTGTTTTGGCGGATGTTGAAACTTTTCGGGCAACGCAGCTTCCAATTCCGGGGAGAGCTGAATATTGATCCGCCGAGTGTAGATTTCGCCGACCCGCGCATAGAGATCGGTCAGCAGTTCGCACAGGCTGCATTTTTCCACCGCCACCATCTCCGCCACCAGCAGGCAGGCGAGGATGCCATCCTTCTCCGGCACGTGACCGCGGATGGTTAATCCGGCGCTCTCTTCGCCACCGATGAGGATTTTATCTGCACTGATATATTCACCGATATACTTGAAGCCGACCGGAGTTTCCAACACCTCGACGCCGTGATATTTAGCCACGGCATCGATCAAGGCCGAGGTTGCGACGCTGCGAGCGGCATTGCCTCGCAGCCCCTTGCGTCGAATCATATAATCGAACAGCAGCGCCAGAATGTAATTCGGCTCAATGAAACTGCCATCGGCATCGACAATCCCGTAGCGATCAGCATCACCATCGGTGGCAACACCAAGTACGATTGAATCATCCGACTTGACCAGCTCAATAAAATCAGCGATATGAGCCTCGGCTGGTTCCGGTGGTTCACCGCCGAAGTAAGGATCGAGGTGGTCATTGATTTTCACGATCGGCACCCCGGCCTCTTCCAGCAGGGCATCCAGATAGCCACGCCCCGAGCCGTAGAGTGGATTGACCGCAATCTTCATCCCCGAAGCAGCAATCGCTTTAAAATCGATCAATCCGCGTAAGGTAGTAAAATAAGCTGCACGCGGATCGACCTCTTCAAACAGCCCCTGCTCTGCAGCTTTATCCAGATTTAAATCCTTGAACACCACCTCGCCGAGCATCTGATTGGCGCGTTTTTCAATGTCACTGGTGGTCTCCGGCAGCGCCGGGCCACCCCAGGCGGGTGAAAATTTAATGCCATTATAATTGTAGGGATTATGACTGGCGGTGAAATTGATCGCTCCGGCTGTCCCGCGGCGTAAAAGCTCGTGGGCGATGACCGGCGTCGGGGTATCCCGATTGCAGAGATAACTTTTGATTCCGGCCCCCGCCAGAACCCGGGCAGTTTCACGGGCAAAATCAGCGCCCATGAAACGAGCATCATAACCGATCAAGACACCTTTTTCGGCAAGCCCCTCGGCACGCAGATGGTCCGCTATCGCCTGGGTAACAACCCGGACGTTGTCCAGTGTGAAATCTTCACAAAAAATACCCCGCCACCCTGAGGTGCCGAACTTGATCTGAGACATCAAACCCTCCCTTGAAAGAATATTGATTGAGCTTGTTGCAAAAGGCTGAAAAATCAAGTGCCCGTCATTCCCGCGCAGGCGGGAATCCAAAAGTTCTCGGAGACGATCCAAAAACTGGATCCCCGGATTCACGGGGATGACGACTCTTGCAAGAGCCTCGATTGAAAAGAACATTTGCAACTATCAGCACTTCGGTAAATGGCCTCGCGCTGCCCGTTCCAAGGCCATCCGACTGAACAGTTTCCGATCATTTTACCATAGGCGCGCAATCATGCCTCATCGGTTTCCATTTCCGGCGCCTGATAATTGTCGAGTCCGACAACATAAGGGCAGTCTTTCGGCAGGATGCCGGCAGCGACAAGTTCAGGCGTCAGGCGTGAGCAGTCCGCATGACATTCGTCCCTCTGCCGATAAACCCGGCAAAGTTTCGTTGCCGAATCCAGATGCTGGCAGGGCTGTTTGGTGTAGTAGATACGACCACGGTAGTCGATTTTTTCATAACAACAACGGCCGCAGCGCTGACAAACAGCTTCCCATTCAGTGGAGCCTGGATGTGAAAATACCATTTTATTCTTCATCGCGACAACCTACAGGATGCACCGGTAGCGGGTCAATCCTCCTGTCAGCAGAATCACGAGAATCGATAAAAAAGCGTTGACTCACCACCTGAAGTTCGCTATTAGTATGCGTTCTGAATCTGGACAAACTATAGCAAAATAGCAGGAGGAATAGAAACATGCAGTGTCAAACTGTACTTCCCGATACCGAGTGTACTTTCTGGAAAAAAGCTGGCTGCATCGCTGAAGGCGGCAGCTGTCAGGTGGTTGTAGAAGAATGCCAGGGTTGTGAACGGATCGCCAAAGGCAGCATCGGCGATGTCTGTACTTCCTTCCCAAGCCCGAAGGCTAAATGGGCTGCGGGCTTGTGCAACTTTGCCACCCACAAGAAGGTTGATCTCAAGTCTGAAGATGTTCGCGTCAACCCGCTCAAAGCAGCCAAACGGGCAGCAGCAGGCCGGTAGCCAGAAATACCAAGCACAAAATTCTCAAACAAAACAGGTCGTCGGCTTAGCCGGCGACCTGTTTTGCTTTACGCACCATCCCCCATCCCCTTCACCGCTGTACGTTGCCGCTGATTGCCGATAATTGCCAGCAGGTCGCCCGGTTCAAAAACGAAATCTGCCGAAGGGTTCGGGGTAAAATCACCTTTTCGCAAGACACCGACGATCGTTGCGCCGGTTTCGCTGCGGATATCCAGATCACGGATGCTCCTGCCGATCAGCAAACTTTCTTCGCTCAAGCGCTCCCAAGTCAATTCCAGTAATTCGCGTGCATCCTTCAATAGTCTGATTTCCCGGTTTTTTGCGTCTGTTTCGCCATCGGAATAATAGTGATCCCGGCGGATTGAATCGGTATAGCGTTGAATCACCGGGATCGGCATTTTCAGATGCAGCAACGCCTGCCGGGCGATTTCAAGCCCAGCTTCCAACTCCGGCAGAATGACCATATAGACACCATCCTGGTAGAGCGCCCTCATCTGCTCAGTCCCCTCGGCCCGAACAACGATATTCAATTCAGGGTGCTGGCGATGGACATAACGAACAATCGATTCGGTTGTGGCAATATGCGGGATAGTGATCAGCAGCTGATGAGCCTCGTCCAGGTTGGCAGCCTGCAGAACAATCTCCTGACTGGCATCACCGTAGATTGCTGCATAGCCGCAGGCCTTGCAATTGTCGATCAAGCGATGGCTCAATTCGATAATTACAAAAGGCACCTCAAGCTGTTTGAGGACCTGGGCAATATGCTGCCCGACCCGTCCACCGCCGGCGATAATGATGTGCTCATGCAAACCAGCCTTCGGCAAGTTGACGGTTTCCAGCGCCTGATGCCTTAAAAACCGCTTTTTCAGGCCATACAGGGTGCCGGTCAAACCGGAGACCAACGGAGTGATCAGCATGCTGAGAATCGTCGCGGCGAGGATGTAAGAATGTTGTTCCGCATTGATAAAACCGCCGGCAAAACCGACCTGCCCCAGAACAAAGGAGAATTCACCGATCTGAAACATCCCCAAACCGACCGCCAGCGGAACGACATTCCCATAACCGAAGAGGCGGGCGATTGCGGCCAACATCACTCCTTTGCCGAGCGATATCAACAGCACCAGCAGAAGTACATTTGACCAGTAGGCAAACAGGAATGTCGGATCGAGCAGCATCCCGACCGAGGTAAAAAAGAGCAGACCGAACAGGTCACGCAACGGAATAATATCACTGAGCGCCTGATGTCCATAGTCCGATTCGCTAAGCACCATCCCGGCGACAAAGGCACCGAACGCAAAAGAGAGCCCGACCAGGAAGGTCGCATAGCCGATGCCCAGCCCGATAGCGGTAATCGTCAGAATAAACAGTTCTCGCGAGTTCCAGCGTGCCACAATTGCCAGCAACCAGGGCAACAAGCGAGTGCCGAGAAAAAACATCAGAACCAGGAAAACTGCCGACTTGATGACCGCAACCCCGAGGATCGGCAAACCGGCCGTCGGATTGGTCAATTGCGGCAGCAGAATCATCAACGGCACCACGGCCAGATCCTGAACAATCAGGATTCCGATCATCACCCGACTCGAAAGGGTCCCCATCCTCCCCTGCGTCATCAGGGTTTTCAGAATCACCATGGTACTCGACAGGGATGCCAGACCACCCAGCCAAAGTGACGGACCGCTCTCCCAGCCAAACCAGCGGCCGATCAGATAGCCGTAACCGATAGTCAGCAGAATCTGGAGCGGCGCACCGAGCAAGGCGATATATTTTACCGGTTTCAGTTCCTTCAGTGAAAACTCAAGCCCCAAAGCAAACAGCAGCAGAGCAACCCCGATTTCCGCCAGTTTTTCAACTTGATGAACATCAGAGACGGTTACGCCTCCGGTAAAGGGGCCGACCACGACCCCGGCAATGATGTAGCCCAGGATCAGCGGCTGGCGAAATTTCTGCGCAACCAGACCGCCGAACAGTGCGGCAACAACGATAATAACAATGTCTGCTGCAATTCCCATTTCCATACTATCTATCCAAAACTCTCTGCCTTCAGTCGCTTCTGATCCAGATTCCGTTAATTCACTTTCTAATCATGGCAAATTAGCCTATGATAATAAACTGCAAGGAACGCCAACCCTGACAACCCTGTTCTCTAAAGAGGATGAAACCTTGAAATCCTATTTTCGACTTTTCATTTCTATAACTGCTATCGCCACTCTTTTTGCTTGTAGTAACAATGAGAAAACTCAACCAGAAGTCGATAGCCAGGCCCAAACCGAGCAAACCAGTATACGGCTGCAACAAAAATCAAGGGATGAGAAATTACATGCCTATGACGCGATGAAGAGCCTTCCGCGAGTCGTACAGGGTTATAAATCGGTCTATCGACACTGGCCGCAATCGATCAGGGATTTTGACAATGGAGACTACTTTTTTGATTCCGATTACATGGCCGAATCGATCAACAAAGGCTTCATTGTCTACTTGGCACTGACGGCCAACGACCCAGGATACAAACTCTGGTCGCTGCCTGAGCGCTCTGAGTACGGCTATCAATTGGCAGAAAATGGTCGCAATCTCGCCAAAAGCAACAAAGCACAGTTACTTGCCGAAATTGAGCGCGACTACCACATTGAAGCGCAAAAAGGAGCGCTGATTTTCCTGCTGCCCAATCGAACTGCAGACTGATACTCAGCCCAAAAACAGCCACAAAAACGGTACGATCAAGGTGGTCGCCAAGCCGTTTAAACCGATGGCCAATCCGGCAATCGCACCGGAAAAACGATCTTCGCCAAGCATCCTTGCGGTACCGATCCCATGTGCTGCGGTTCCGACCGCTAAACCCATTGCCGCCTTTGACCGCACGCCGATTAAACGGCAGAATTCTGGGCCGCAAATCGCGCCCAGACAACCGGTCAACACAACCAGTGCCGCAGTTAAGGAGACTATCCCGCCAATCTTTTCCGTAATGCCGATAGCAATCGGGGTGGTGACAGATTTCGGCACCAGCGATAAAACCACCTTATGACTTCCCCCCAGCAACCAGGCAATCCCGGCAGCAGAAATGATCGATGAAACAGCTCCGGCGACAATCCCCAGCAGAATCGGCAATTTGCGCTTAAGAATCTGATCGCGGCGCTGATATAACGGAACCGCCAACGCAACAACCGCCGGACCGAGGAGAAACAGGATCATTCGGCCGCCGTTATTATAATCTGCATAAGGGATGTCGCAGCTCTTCAGCAACAGGATGATACTGATAATCGCCACCGCAACCGGATTAAAAAGGATGAAGCGGGTTCGCTGATAGAGCCATTCCGCCGAACGGAAAGCAATCAGGGTCAAAGTGATACCGAACAGCGGTGAACTGAGCAGCTCATTCATTCTTTCGACTCTTCTTGCTGGTCGAGATACTTCATCGTCCAACCGGTGACCGCCATGACCACGAAGGTACTGATGACGGTGCCCGCGATGATTGGTAGCCATTCCCGGCTGATCAGGTCGAAATAGAGCATGACCCCGACTCCGGCCGGGACAAAGAACATCGCCATATAACGCAGCAACAGATCGGCTGCTTCCTGCAACCATTCCAGCTTTACCCAACCGCAAATCAAGGCCAGCAGCAGCAACGCCATGCCGATCACATTACCCGGCATCGGCAGGTCGAACCAGGCCGAAAGCCCCTCACCGACAAACTGAAACAATAAAAGCAGGACAAATCCCTGCAACATTACAAGCCTCCTGGTCTATTTCAAGCCATCGATGAGCGCGGCAACTTCATCGCGAATCTGCTTGGCTGCTGAACTTTTTTCCAGACGTAAAAACTGCTGAAAATTATCGATCGATTCCTGGTTGCGGTCCTGGTCGAGATAGATGTAACCGAGCGTCAGATATCCCGATGGAAACGCGGCATCCAGTTCCAATCCCTGCAAACAAGCCTGTTCAGCTTCTTCCCATTGGCCACGGTCATAGTACAATTCGCCAAGGCTCAAGTAAGGCTGCGCCTCTTCCGGGTCAAGAGCAATTGCTTTTTCAAAACAGTCGCAGGCCTCCTCATCACGCTCTGCGGTTAAATAAATATCGCCGAGGGTGGTCAGGGCAAAAACAGATTCGGGCTCAATTTTCAACGCTTGCTGACAACTTTGTTCCGCCGCCGCCAGGTCATCCGCATTAAACTGCACCATCGCCTTGCTCACCCAGGCGTCAGCTTCACGACTGTCTATGGAGATAATCTTTTCAAAAGCTGCCAGTGCTGCAGCCTCATTCCCCTCTTCCAGACAGAGATCGCCATGCGCATAGAGCAGATCACTGTTTTCCGTATCCAGCCGCAAGCCCCGATCGATACTTTTTCGCGCCTTGGCCGTCTGACCGGCATTCAGTTCCGCCTCGGCCAACAGCAAGCAGACCTCTGCCGTCTCTTCAATCTTCAACGCCTGCCGCAACGCTTGCAACGCGCCGTTGTTATCTCCTTCGTCAAGGCAGAGTCGCCCTTTTTCCAGCAGTTCAGCAAATGCCATTTTTGATTCCTTTATCAGTCGGATGGCTTCGGGGTGCCCAATCCAAGGGTGTCTGACGCCAGGATGGCGCCAGCAAGCCCCAAGGATGGGTTCATGCGGCCCTTGGAGTGGGCAGCGCGAGGCCATCACCATTTCACAGTGCTTTTCGGCGGACAACTTCAACCCGGAAACCATCCGGATCAGTGACAAAATAGAACTTTGGCTGCCCGGCAACCAATCCTTTTAGCGGCGTAATATCAAGCCCCATCTCAGTGTGGCGTTTATGTGAGGATTCAAGGTCGGTGGTCGCAACCGCCAGATGTGAATAGCCGTCGCCGATCTGATACGGTTCCTGCCGGTCATAGTTATAGGTCAACTCCAGTTCAAACGGCAGTTCGGCGGCGGTCAAGTAGCTGAGGGTAAAGCGCCCTTCAGGATAATCCTTTTTACGGGCGACTTCGAAACCGAATGCTTCACGATAAAACTTTTCACTCGCCGCCAGATCCATGACCCGGTAGCAGATGTGAATCATTGGATATTCCATAGGTTACCTCCTGTAAACGTAAAATGCTGTTGATTGACATCGCCAATCAGGCTCTCTATAGTGCCGGGCATGAAAGCGATCTTTATAGCAGATGCGCACCTGCGCCGACCGGAAGACCGAAACTACCGACGACTGCTCGATTTTCTCGACCGACAACAGGATCTCGACGGGCTGTTCCTGCTCGGCGATATCTTTGAATTCTGGCTCGGCTACCGGCATGTCGTCTTTACCGCCTACCTGCCGTTGCTGGAAAAGCTACGACAACTGGCAACCGCCGGAACCAAAATCTATTTTGTCGAGGGGAACCATGACTTCCACCTCGGCCCTTATTTTACCGAAGTACTGGGCGGTACGGTCATCCCCGATCAGCAGCTGGTCGAATGGGACGGCAAAAAACTGCTGCTCTGCCACGGCGACCTGCTGAACCCCAACCCCAACTATCAGCGCTTGCGGCGTTTCTGGCGCAGCGGTTTGGTGCGCTTGCTGGCAAAAATCATCCACCCCGACCCGGTCTGGGCCTTCGGCATCTGGCTGTGCAATCTAAGCAAAAACAAACACCCCAAAAACTGCCGATGGGACCCCTCTCCCATGCTGATCCCGTTTGCAGAAAAAGAGTTTTCAGCCGGGGCCGATGCGGTACTTTGCGGACACTTTCACCACCCGGTCGACAGGCCGATTGACAATAAACAGATCATTGCCGTCGGTGACTGGATCGAGCAATTCTCCTACGCCGAAATGATCGACGGGAAACTCAGCCTGAAAACCTACTCGGACTGAACTGCTGCCGGTTCCGGCTCTGTCTTAAGAACTACGGAAGAATCCTGCTCCCAGTCAGCACAATGTTGCACCAGATCTTTCAGCGTACGTCCCTGCAGACCTGCTTTCAACAGATCATCCATCTCCTGACAGGCCTCTAACGCAACCAACGTCTGTGGCTGTGGATTCAGATGCAACACCTCTTCCCCATGGTTACGCATCTGCTTCAAAATTTCGGCCAGCGTCAGATTCTCCGCAGAACGACCCAGCTGGTAGGTGCACCGACCGAGCCGACTGCAGAGTTCGGAAACAAAACCGATCGACACCAGCAGCTGCAAGATACTGCGACATAACCGGGCTGGAATGAAAAGTTGCCTGGCCAGCTGTTCCTGACTCAAGGCGGATTCCCCGCGCGAAAACCGACCCGCCAGTATTACCAGAAGTGCCATGGCGACCTGTTCATAGCTGTTGCGACTGACCTCCGCACCACGCAGATCACGGCCGCTGGTGCGCAGGTTCTGCTTGGCATAGGTCACTTCCAACCCGAACAGAACAATGACCCAGGAGAGGTAGAGCCAGACCATAAAGATCGGCAGTGCCGCCATGGTTCCGTAGATGGCGTTATACTTGGCGACCCCGACCTGGAAATTAACATAGGCCCACTGGGCAAACTGCCAAAGGGTACCGCCGACGACCCCGCCGATAAAGGCCGCCCGCCATTCCACTCTGATATTCGACATAAACACGTAGAGCACGGTAAACGCCAGCCACATAAAAACAAAGGGGGTCACCTTGAACAGCAGCAGAATAGCCGTACCGACCAGTTGCATCTCGATCAGCTTCTGTACCAAGGCATGACTGGCCAGGCTAGAAGTCATTGAAATCGCCGAGATAATCAAGACCGGACCGACCAGAATCACCGACAGGTAATCAGCAAAACGGCGCAGCAGCGGCCGCACCTCCTTTACCCCCCAGATATGGTTGAAACTTTTTTCCACGTTGGTCAGCAAGGAGATGACCGCAACCAGCAGAAACAACAGTCCGAAAGCGCCCATCTTGCCGACCTGGGTGTTATTGATATAACCCATGATCATGCGCACCGCTTCTCCGTCGCCGACATTCAACTTTTCCATGATCAGCGGTTCGAGGGCGTTCTGCACACCGAAGGCCTTGAGCAGCGCAAAGGTCAGCGCCAGCAGTGGAACAATCGACAGCATGCTGTAGTAGGTCAGTGCCGATGCCCGCAACAAGCACTGATTGACCAAAAAATCACGCCCGACCAGTACTACGGTCTGAATCTGTCGTAAAGCAATCCGCTGCAGCAGGCTGAGTTCGGCAGGATTCTGTTCCCAGAGTAGATATTTTATTCTCTGCCGCAATGGCTTTTGTAGAGACTTGGTTTTGGACATCAAACCTCCCGAAAAAAAAATCTACGCAAACTATTCAATCCAGGAATAACCCGTCATTGCCGAGAGTGTAATCGGGAATCCAGACGTTAAAGCTATGGATCCCCGATAGAATCATTCGGGGATGACGGACGTTTTGTAAGGCTTTGTCAGCTCGACAGTCTCCACCGACAGATCAAGTTTGCGCAGCTGATCGGCAAAAGTCGAACTGTCGCCGACCAGAACGATCTGCAGCAATTCAGGATGTAAATAGGTCCGTGCCACGCGCTGTACATCGGCAATCGTAACTGCGGCTATTTTTTCCTGATAGGTTTCCAGATAATCCTTCGGATAGTGATAGAAATCGAGACGCATTTTTCGACTGGTCACGGAATGGCTGTCGGTAAAGGCAAAGACAAAGGAGTTGATCAGGCTCTGCCTGGCAAGCTGTAACTCCTGTTCGGAGACCGGTTCCGCAATCATCTGCTGTATCAATTGCCGCATCAGCGTAACCACCTCAACCGTTGTCGCGGTTTTTGTTTCACTGCCGGCGATAAACAGTTCCGGTAGCTGCCGACCGGTCTGAAAATAAGAATAGACCGAATAGACAAGGCCCCGATTTGAGCGAATTTCACGCATCATCCGCGAATTGAACCCGCCGCCGCCAAGAATGTAGTTGGCTACCCGCAGCGCAAAAAAGTCGGGGTTGTCTTTATTGATGCCCAGGTGTCCCATCATGATACTGGTCTGTGGAATTTTCTTGTCCGCAAGCAATACCCGCCCCTTGGGCGCGGGCGGCAGATCGGGCAGAGTCAGCTCCGGTGTCCCCTGTGCGGTCCAATCCCCCAGGTTCCGTCGCAGCAAAGCAAGCAGTTCGGCGCGGTTGAATGCACCTGATGCCGCGAACCAAAAGTTATCCGGCCGGAAATAATGCTGCTGCAATTGCAGCAGATCATCACGATTCAACCTTTCGACCACCGAGCGCTGCGGAAAACTGCCGAACGGATGGCCCGGATAGCTGGCCTCCGCCAGCAGACGACCGGCAATCGAGCCCGGATCATCGTTTTTTCGCCGGATCGACTCCAGCATCCGGCTACGCGCCAGCTCCAGCCGCTCGCTATCAAACCGGGGGCGGCGCAGCAGGTCGGCGAGTATTTCAATCCCGCGCTGCAGATCGCGCTGGTGCAGCGAAAGGTCGATTTGATAGCTGTAAGCGGAACTGGAAACGGACAGTTCCGCAGCCATCGCCTCCAGCTCTGTTTCCAGTTCCGCCGGAGTTGCATCCCCGGCGCCGCCAGTCTCTAAAACCGCTGCAAACAGTTGCGATAAACCGGTTTTCTCCAAAGGATCCTGGATACTGCCGCCACCGACCAACAGGGTCAATTCGATCAACGGCAGTTCATGATCTTCCTTCAGGTAAACCCTGAAACCGTTGGCCAACCGTTCTTTTTCAATCTTGGGGAAACTGAACTGCAAGGGTGGAAAATCGAGCTGATCGGGTCGCACCGGTTGCGGCGCAACAGTCCGGGTCGTACAACCAGCCAGCAGCAGAAAAAACAGGATCGACAAGACTGAACGGATCATTCGCCACCCTCCTGACCGATTGTTACCAGAGTCCGGTTGTCCGCAGTCAGGTAGCGATCAGCGACTTTCATCAATTCATCACTGGTAATTGAATTCAACTGTTGTTCGTAATCGAGCAGATATTTCCAATCACCCAACACTTCATAGGAAGAGAGCATCCGCGCCAGACCGCTGTTGCCTTTCATGCGGCGCAGCATTGCGGTCAAGATCTGTTTGCGGGCCTTGTCCAACTCGGCGACAGTGACCGGTTCGGTTTTCAAGCGGTCGATCTCGGCATAGAGAGCCTCTTCTATCTGCTGATTGGAAACCGACTGGCGCGGGGTGATGTCGAGAACCATCAAATTGTCATAGCGTGACCCGGGCGCACCGAAGATGCCCAGTCCGGTCACCAGATTCTTCTCCACCACCAGCTGCTGGTAGAGCCGTGAAGTCCGCCCTTCAGCAAGAATCTGCATCAACAGATCAAATACATAGTCGTCACGCTGCGGCATTGTCGGTTTGTGATAAGCAATACTCAATTGCGGCTTGGTGTCGTAATCGATATGCACCCGTCGTTCGCCGTTCTGCGGTGGCTCGCGTTTTACCACCGGAGCTACCGGAACGCCCGGTTCCAATGAGCCGAAATACTGCTTTACCATTTTCAGGGCGGCGGCACTGTCGAAATCACCGACCAGGGTGATGATCATGTTTACCGGCGAATAGTACTTGTGCAGAAAATTGCGCGTCTCGACCAAGGTCAGGTTTTCGATGTCGGACTGCCAGCCGATCACCGGGTTGCGATACGGGTGCACCTTGTATGCAGTTGCCAATAAGGTTTCGTAAAGCATCCCGTCCGGATTGCTTTCGTACGATCTGCGTCGTTCCTCGCGCACCACATCCCGCTCGGTATAAAATTCACGCAATACCGCGTTTTTCAAGCGATCCGATTCGATCGAGGCCCAAAGTTCCAGCTTGTTCGACGGCAGATTGATCAGGTAGCTGGTCTGATCTTTACTGGTGAAGGCGTTGTAACCGACCCCGCCATTTTCCGCATAAATTTTGGAGAACTCATCCTTGATCAACAACTTTCGATGTTCAGCCTGCAGTTCCGCCAATCTTTTCCGCAACTGCGCAAGTTCCTGAGGATCGACACCAACCCGATTTTTCAGGACATCGATCCGGTGACCGACCTCTTCAATCGCCACGAGCTGCGGCTTTTCGCGTTGATAATCCTTAGTGCCGAGGGTTTTGGTCCCCTTGAACAGCATATGCTCCAGCAGATGCGCTACCCCCTGATGGCGACTGTCCTCATCGACACCACCAACCCGGAAGCTGATATAAGCGGCCACAGTCGGTGAATTCAGTCGTTCTACCAGCAGCAATTTCAGGCCATTTTCCAGCTGGTAATCCTGAACCTTGTCAGCCAAAGTCTGGGCCACGACAGTACCCGGCAGAGCAACCCCCAGAGACAGAGCAATAAAAATGATATATCGAAACATATGGGTACCTTGAAAACGTAAATATAGGCTGATTGACAGAGTCGGACACTGTCATCAATAGTAGCGCAAAGGCCTTGGAATAACTAGCGGTAAGCAGTAGTGACCAGTTAGAAATTTGCAGCCGTACGATGAAAACTATAAATCCCCCTCAATCCCCCTTGATTAAAGGGGGAAGCTGACATTCGCTACGGTATTCCCCCCGTTACAAAGGGGGGGCGAGGGGGGGAAGGACAGAATCACCAAGCTGAAAAAGTGGCCGGGTGGGCGGACCAAGGCTTCAGGCAGGCAATAACGTCAGTTCGACAATCTGGTCGATCGATTCAACCAACTCGACCTCTATATCCTTGAGAAACTCTTCTTCCAGATCGGCAATATGTTCACGGTTGCGCGCCGGCAGCAGGATCTTGCTGACGCCGGCTCTACGCGCGGCAAGCACCTTTTCCTTGACGCCGCCGATCGGCAGAATGCGGCCGGAGAGGGTCAATTCACCGGTCATCGCCACATCACAACGTGCCGGACGATCAGTCAGCAGGGAGATCATCGCCAAGGCAATTGTCACCCCGGCGGAGGGTCCATCTTTGGGAATTGCGCCCGAGGGGACATGGATGTGCAGATCGTTTTTATCGAAAAAATTCTTATCGATACCGAAATCTTCTGCCCGACCACGGACATAACTGAGCGCGGCGCGGGCTGATTCCTGCATTACATCACCTAAGCTGCCGGTCAGAATCAGCTCCTTGCGGCCCGGCATTTTTGCCGCTTCGATAAACAGGATATCACCACCCGCCTCAGTCCAGGCCAGACCGGTCACCACGCCGACCCGATCCTCTTCACTGGCCACATCAATAAAATAAGTGCAAGGACCGAGCAAGGATTCTATGTCTGTTGAACTGATCTCTTTGCGCGGTTTATCCCCTTGGGTAATCTCCTTGGCCACCTTGCGGCAAACCGCAGCGATCTTTCGCTCCATGTTTCTCACTCCGGCCTCGCGGGTGTAATCATGAATAATTTTTGCCACCGCATCTTCGGCGAAAGCCAGCGGGTAATCGCTCAGGCCGTTTTCTTCAATCTCTTTCGGAATCAGATACTTATAGGCGATCTGTAATTTATCTTCATCGCTGTAACCGGTCAAACGGATCACCTCCATCCGGTCTTTCAACGCATGCGGGATCGAATCAATAATGTTGGCAGTGGTAATAAACATCACCTTCGACAGGTCGAAAGGCACATCCAGATAGTGATCCTTGAAGCTGTCATTCTGTTCCGGATCCAGCACCTCCAGCAGCGCCGAGGCGGGATCGCCGCGAAAATCCTGGCCGATCTTGTCAACTTCGTCGAGCATAAAAACCGGGTTGTTCGATTCCGCGCGACAGATCTCCTGAATCACCCGCCCCGGCAGTGCGCCGATGTAGGTGCGACGGTGGCCGCGGATCTCCGCCTCATCCTTCATTCCCCCTAAGGAAAAGCGGATGAACTTGCGCCCCATCGCCCGGGCAATCGAACGTCCCAGCGAGGTCTTACCAACTCCGGGGGGGCCGACAAAACAGAGCATCGGTCCCTTGGTCGTAGCACGCAAAGAGCGCACCGCCAGATATTCCAGAATCCGCTGCTTGACCTCTTTCAGGTTGTAATGATCTTCGTTGAGAACCTGCTCGGCTTTGCGGATATCCAGGTTGTCCTCGGTCCCCTTTTGCCAGGGACTCGAACAAAGATAGTCGAGATAGGTTCGGGAAACTGTGTACTCGGGAGACGCCGGATTGATCTGCTCCAGGCGCCGCAGCTCCTTTTCCGCGACCAGCAACACTTCGTCCGGCATCTTTGATGTCCGCAGGCTGTCGCGCAGTTCGTTGATCTCCGATTGTCGCGGGTCCTGGTCGCCCAGTTCCTGCTGGATCTGTTTCATCTGTTCGCGCAGCAGGTGTTCTTTCTGGGTTTTACTCAGCCGCTTGCCGACCTCGGACTGAATTTCACCTTTGATCTGTAATTTTTGCACCTAAGTGGTCAAATGCAAATAAACCGACTTCAGGCGTTCAATCGGATCAAGTGTCGCCAGCAGCTGCTGCTGAACTTCTATCGAAACCCCCATATACACCGTAATCATATCGGCCAGCCGACCCGGGTCCTCAATCCGGTCGATCAGCTTCATCACATCTTCCGGTAGCGGCCGTCCGTAAGCCATTGCAATTTTGAGCAACGCATTGACACTCTGCACCAGCGCTTCCGCGACCAGACCCTTGACCTCATCCTCCCTGACCAACTCGATTGCCACTTTCAGGCAGGGTTCGTTCGCCAGCGGAGCTTTCATAACAAAGCGATGCAACCCCTCGATTATCACCTTGCCGCCACCATTAGGGAATTTAATCAGTTGATTAATCTTGCAGACAGTACCGATGCGTGGATGTTCGTCGTAGGTACAAATTTCGGCACTCCCCGGACAGTAAATCGTCCCAAGCAGTTGATCGGTACGCATCGCTTCTTCAATAATCGGGGAAAATTCCCGAGTGAAAAAAATCGGCAGGACCATGTAGGGAAAAATGATCTGCTCTTTGATCGGATAAATCGGCAGGACATTCGGTATCGGCGTACTTGTCGGCATGAAGAATCCCCCTGATGCTTAGCGTTTGTAAACCTGAAAACGGATCGACCCCGGCATTCTAACCAGTCACATTCAAAAAAACTAACATTTATTCAGCAAGCGTCAAGTTTATTGAATCTCTTTTGACAAACCGGATAACGACTGCTTAACTTTCCACTAACCGACTGTCAAAATAACAGCTTTCCACTTTCTCGATAATATCATGATTGATGGTCTCGGCAAAAATAACCAGATGGAGACGCAGACACGATGAAACGTTTAGCAGTACTGACCAGCGGTGGAGACTGCTCAGGGATGAACGCAACCCTCAGGGCCGTTGTTCGCGCCGGGCTGGCTTCAGGGATTGAAATTGTCGGTATTCAAAAAGGCTTTCAAGGGTTGATAGACCGGCAGTATGAAATTATGACCACCCGATCGGTCAGTAACGTGCTGCAACGCGGCGGAACCTTTCTGCAGAGCGCTCGCTGTAAAGAGATGCAAAGTGAAGCGGGATTACAGCTGGCCATCGAAACCCTCAAAGGCCTCGGCGCAACCGGACTGATTGTCATCGGCGGCGACGGCTCGCTGAAAGGCGCCCATGCCATCCATCAGCAAGGGCTGCCGGTAATCGGTATCCCTGCCTCTATCGATAATGATATCCCCTTTACCGACATGGCGCTCGGCGTCGATACCGCGCTGAATAATATTATCAAGGCGGTCGACAACCTCAAAGACACCGCTTCTTCTCACGACCGAGCTTTTGTCGTCGAGACAATGGGTCGCGGTTGCGGTTATCTGGCGGTGGTCGCAACCATCGCCTCCGGCGCCGAATACAGCCTGATCCCAGAAGAACCCTACGATCTGGAACTGATCTGCAGTGACCTGCGGCGACGCTTTCGGGAGGGACGCAGCAACTCGATCATCATGGTTGCCGAAGGGGCTGGGAAAGCCCAGGATATTGCCGATCAGATCAAGGATCGGATCGGCTTTGAAACCCGAATCGTCGTCCTCGGCCACTACCAACGCGGTGGGTCACCCAGTGTATTTGACCGTTTGCTCGGTGCTCGTTTCGGCCAAGCGGCAGTGGAGAATCTGCTGAAAGGAAACCATGGCAAGATGGTCGGACTGCGCGCCTCGGAAATCGTTCTGACCGATCTGGCGAAGGTCGTTGCCGCCGGCAGTCGTCCGATCGATCCGATGCTGCCGCTGCTGGCGAGTCAGTTATCGGTGTAATCGGAGCACAAGGCGTTAGACATCATGGTGTAACCTGAGCAAGCACCTCGGCAAACGGAAAGCTGCTCAGGCAACCAAAGCGGGGATGGCGTGTCAACCGGGCCTTGCTGGCAGCGGGGCTGGTGATACCGCACAAAAAGCGAGTCAGCTGGCGCGGATGCTGCAACGCACTCTGCTGCTCTGCCTGCAGTTGCCGGATCAAGTTCACCTCCTCAGTCGACAATTCGCGGGACGTATCGGTGGCCGGCGGGGGCGCGATCGGCTCCCGGCAGCTGCTGCATTGCCCGCAGTCTTCAGTCAGCTCTTCGCCGAAATAACGCAGCAGGTGGCGCACGACACAACGATCCTCCCGGACAAGGGCCAGAACCCCATCCAACCGTTGCAGGGCCTGTTCCTCCTGACGGCTGAAAGCCTCGACCATAGAGGTGATCAGCGCCGCAGAATCTGCGGGCCGCTGTGCCAGGCGGTAACCGTAGCGCAGCCCGGTGCTCTGCAAGATCAGATCGCCTCGCTCCTCCAGAAAGGTGAGCGCCGCGGTGATCCGCTCACGGGGCTGTTGCAGGGCAACCGCCGCTTCGGCCGGAAGCAGATGACTCCAGATTCGCCCCGGTTTGGCACAGGCGAACAGCGCCGCTAAAAACTCCGCTCGCTCCCCGTTGTAATCCGCACAAATTTCCTGCTGCGACCGTTTGCATTGAAACTTGTACCCCTCGTAGAAGGGCCCGGTTGCCTCCAGTGTGCCGTTCAGTTCCAGGTAGGTCAACAGAGTGGCCACCACCAGCGGCCGGATATCAAACTGTGCCGACAACTCATAGCGCGATACATCGAACCGTTGTCTCTGACTGAGCAGGTGGCTGATCAAGTCGTGCAATGCTTCCGGGATGGGGGTATCGCCGTAAGTGAAATTTGCCAGCACCGTAAGATCGTCGGCACAGGCAAGCATTTCACAGTGCGATCGGTTGCCGTCACGTCCGGCCCGGCCGATCTCCTGCATATAGTTTTCGATCGTTTTCGGCAGATTGTAGTGGATGATGGTACGGATATCAGCCTTGTCGATCCCCATACCGAAAGCGATAGTGGCAACGATAATCCCGCTGTCACCGCACATAAAAGCGTCCTGCACGGCACTGCGCTGCTCATCTTTCAGCCCGGCATGATAAGCCTGGGCGCGCAACCCCTGGCGACACAGCAATTCACTCACCTGCTCTGCCGTGCGCTGCAGGGTAACGTAAACGATGGTCGGTCCGGGCGGCAAACTTTGCAGCCGTTGCAACAGCAGCGGTGAGCGCTGCTGCGCCGTACAGGGGATGATCTTCAACAGCAGATTGGGGCGGTGAAATCCGGTCAGCACCTGATCGGCATCGGCAATGCTGAAAACCCGCCGGATATCATCCGCCACCTGCGGGGTTGCGGTCGCGGTCAAAGCCAGCACCCGCCCCACCCGCAATTCAGCAGCCAGCCGGGCGATTTTCAGATAATCGGGACGAAAGTTATGCCCCCATTCAGAAATACAATGGGCTTCGTCCACAGCCAGCAGGGCAATCGACGTCCGCCGCAGCCGCTGCAGAAAGCGCTCATTGGCCAGTCGCTCCGGGGCGATGTAGAGAATCTTCAAACTGCCGTCGGCCATGCTGCGGTAGATACCCTGCACTTCGTCATAAGCCACACTGGAATCGAGTCGCGCCGCCGCCACACCACGCTGCTGCAGGGCATCAACCTGATCTTTCATCAGCGCAATCAAGGGTGAAATTACCAGCGTCAGGCCATCCAGCAGCAACGCCGGCAGCTGATAGCAGAGGCTTTTTCCCCCGCCGGTGGGAAACACCGCCAACGACGAACGTCCGGCCAGCAGGCAATCGATCACCTGCTGCTGACCGGGGCGGAAACTGGAAAACCCGAACGTGCTCTGTAACAACTGAGTTGCTGTTGGCTGCATGACATCCCCCTTTTCAATGTTCAATTCGAAAATATTGTAAAGTTTTCGGTACAGGGTAACTCAGCCGTTAACCGCCGGCCACACCACCGTTGCCTTGGCTGCGACCGACCCGGTAAGAATCGACAATACCAATCAGCCAAGAAACGATTAATACAATCCAGGCAATCCTGAGCAGTAGAGCGTCAGTGCCCGTTGGTTGCCTTGAAATTAACTCGGTAATTGCCGCGACATCGAGCTGAACTTCACCACGTTCGATTTTATCAGCTATTTGTAACGCCCTCTCCACCATCCTGGAGATCACCAAATAGAGCGACACAAATGCAGCACCAGCCAATAGGGTGCCAGCAATGTATTTTTTCAAGAAAAAGTGCCCAACGCCAGGAAATATCAAAACTGACAACAGGGATGCTTTCATTGCTTTACTCATCGGATGCTCCAAACGCTTAAAACACTGCTAGAAATTTTTCCTGCCCGCAATCGCCGCCTGGCCGAGCGCCAAACCACCATCGTTCGGCGGCACCTGGCGGTGCAGCAACACCTCGAATTCCGCTTGACGCAGTAATTTAGCAGCTCTTTCGGCCAGGTAGCGATTCTGAAAAACCCCGCCAGAAAGCGCGACCGGCAATCGCCCTCGGTCGACGGCGATCCGCTGACAGAGATCGACGATCATCTGCGCCATGCCGTTGTGAAACCGGGCACTGATTTGTGCAACAGGGACTTCCGCCTGCAGATCGGAGACGACAGAACGGATCAGCGGCGCAGTATCGATCTGCAAAGACCCGGCAGATTCTACCAAGGTAAACGAGTAGCCAGCCTCCCCGGCCCCATTGTCCTCGATCAGCATCTCCAACTCCAACGCCGCCTGCCCTTCGTAACTGACCCGGTTGCGCAGACCGATCATCGCGGCAACCGCATCGAACAGCCGGCCGACACTGCTGGTCAGTGGCGCATTGAGACGTTTCTCGATCATCTGGCCGAGCAGTTTGCGATCTTTTGCCGGGACCTCCTGCAACGCTTGAATTTCCGGAATGTCACCTGCGAAGGCAGAGTGTAAATAACTGAGTGCCATCCGCCAGGGCTCCCTGGTTGCAGCGTCACCTCCCGGCATCGGCAAATATTTCAAGTGTGCAATACGATCGAAGTCGTACAGATCCCCGACCAGGAACTCACCACCCCAGATATGCCCGTCACTGCCGTAACCGATGCCGTCAAAAATCACCCCGATCGCGGGTCCGGTTTGACCATTGTCGACTAAGCAACTGGCCAAGTGGGCGTGATGATGCTGCACGGCTACCAGCGGCAAATCTCCGGCCAGGTCCTGGGCGACATGGGTCGACAGATAATCGGGGTGCAGATCGTGGGCGATCATTTCTGGTTTCACTTCAAGTAAACTCTGCTGGTGGGTAATCGCCTGACGCAGCGAATCGACCACCCGCTGGTTTTTCAGATCGCCGATATGCTGGCTGAGAAAAGCCTGCCCATTACGGGTCAGACAGATGCAGTTTTTCAGCTCGGCGCCGACCGCCAGCACTGAAGGTTGATCGGCTGGCAAACAGACACCACGCGGCACGTAGCCGCGTGAACGTCGATAGAGAACCGGCTGACCATCGAGCAGACGGACAATCGAATCATCGGTCTGGATATGGATACGACGATCATGTTGCAGATAACAATCGGCGATCGATTCTAAACGTTCCTGCGCCTCACTGTTTTTAAAGGCGATCGGCTCGTCACTCTGATTACCGCTGGTCATCACCAGTGCAGTAAACTCTTCAAGTAAAAGATAATGGAGTGGTGCGTAAGGTAGCATTGTCCCGACATATTTATTCATCGGAGCCACCTGATCTGAAAGCGGACCATCAGCTCGCCGGAGCAGCAATACGATCGGTCTTTCCACCCCGCTCAACAGTCGTTCATCCAACTCGGAAAGCTGCACATATTGCTGAACCCGCTGCAGATCCAGGCTCATCACCGCAAACGGCTTTTCATCACGATGCTTGCGCTGCCGCAAGCGACGTACTGCATCATCATTGCTCGCATCAACCGCCAAGTGGTAACCGCCGACCCCCTTGATGGCGACGATCTGCCCCTGCTTTAAGCGCGAGATGGTTTCGACAACTGCCGCATCGCCCGTGAGCATCAGATCATCAGCCAACAAGGAGACCTGGGGACCACATTCTGCGCAAGCGTTCGGTTGGGCGTGAAACCGCCGCGAAACGGGATCGTCATACTCTGCCTGGCAGACCGGACACATGGGGAAATCGACCATGGTGGTTTTCGGTCGATCATAGGGAATATCGGTGACGATGCTGTAGCGTGGGCCGCAATTGGTGCAATTGATAAAGGGATAACGATAGCGGCGATCTTGCGGATCGAAAAGCTCCTGCAGGCAATCGCTGCAAACATTGGAATCGGGGGCGATCTGTGCGCTGCGTCCGGCAGATGCAGCACTTTCGGTAATCCGGAACCCCTGCTCTCCCAGTGGTTGCTGTTCGGTTACGGTAACGGCGCTGATCGATGCCAGCACCGGCAGCTCTGCCTGTAATGCGCGACTGAAGTCGCTAAGGCTGTGCTGTGCCCCCTCAATTTCTATCTGTACGCCATGGCTGTCATTGAAAACTAACCCGGACAATTTTCGTTGTTTGGCAAGTCGGTAGACAAAAGGGCGAAAACCGACCCCCTGCACGATCCCTGCAACCCTGATCAGGTGTCTTTTGTGATTCATCATCTCGCTGCATCAACTCCTATCGGCAACCGCTATTCTTGCATCTTCCGAGGCGACAAACAATCATCTAGACAACGGAGCCCCTGATAAACATCCAAAGTCATGATTCAACACATTCTGTGACACGACGCAGGCAGGTATCCTTGATAAACTACCATCATTCGCTTTCAGCCATTGTCTCGGACTTCAAAACCCTTGAACACGGATATAATCTGATCAAAGCTGATTCCCATGGATCAAGCTGAAACCGACAAGATTGCTCCTCGCTTTGAATCTAAATCCGTGTCCATCCGTGCAAATCTGTGTCCCAGTGCCTTTGACCGGCAACTTAAAAGCATCTGCTTTCCGGCCTTTTTTCGCTCTGTAGGGTTGCAGCAAACGGCCTGCGCGGCTATAGTGCCGACTCGAATTCTACCAAGGAGATTTGCCATGATTACCGCTATCAGCCCGATCGATGGGCGTTACAATTCAAAAGTAGCCGAACTGACCGAGTGCTTCTCTGAGTACGCACTGCTGAAAAACCGCGTCAAGGTCGAGGTGATGTGGCTGATCGCTCTCTGTGCAGAGACTGCCATTCCAGAATGCCGGACGCTGACGGCCGCTGAAGAACAGATTCTGCGCCAGATCGTTGTCAACTTCACCCCGACTGAGGCGGAGAAGATCAAGCAGATCGAGGCGGTCACCAATCACGATGTCAAAGCGGTTGAGTACTACCTGAAAGAGCAGATCGCAGGGACCAGTCTGGAAGTGCTCTCCGAGTTCATCCACTTTGCCTGCACCTCGGAAGATATCAACAACCTCTCCCATGCGCTGATGCTTAAGGACGGCCTGACCGCCCTGATTCCGCTGCAGCAGGAGCTTATTCAATTTGTCAGCCGTTTGGCCAAAGAGTTCAGGGATGTGCCGATGCTGGCGCGCACCCACGGCCAGACCGCTTCGCCGACCACTATCGGCAAAGAACTTGCCGTATTCGCCGCGCGACTGCAGAAGCAGAGCCAAAAGATTGCCGAGGTCGAACTGCTCGGCAAACTGAACGGTGCCGTCGGCCATTTCAACGCCCACCTTTCAGCCTATCCGCAGGTCGACTGGATCGCCCTGACCAAAGGTGTCATTGAAGGGGAGCTGAAGCTGACCCAGAACCTGTTCACCACCCAGATCGAGCCGCACGATTACATGGCCGAACTGTTCGATGCCATGGCACGCTGGAACACCATCCTCAACGACCTCAACCGCGACATCTGGGCTTATGTTTCGATGGCTTATTTCGGCCAGAAGACCGTCAAGGGCGAGATCGGCTCTTCAACCATGCCGCACAAGGTCAATCCGATCGATTTTGAAAACTCTGAGGGGAACTGCGGGCTGGCCAACGCCATCTTCCAGCACCTGTCGAGCAAACTACCGATCTCCCGCCTGCAACGCGATCTGACCGACTCTACCGTCCTGCGCAACATGGGCGTCGGTTTCGGCTACAGCATGATCGCCTACCGCTCTACTCTCAAAGGGCTTGGCAAGCTGAAACTGAACGAGCAAAACCTGGCAAAAGATCTCGACAACGCCTGGGAGATCATGGCCGAACCGATCCAGACAGTGATGCGCAAGGCGGGGATCGAAAAACCGTACGAGAAACTGAAAGAGCTAACCCGCGGTCAGCAGATCGACAGCGAGACAATCCGCAACTTCATCGAAGGGCTGGAACTGGAGACTGCCGACAAACAGCGCCTGCTGGAGATGACCCCGGCCAGCTACATCGGCATGGCCGCGAAGATTGTCGACCTGCTCGACTGAGCAGTAAGAAAAACATCGGGAAATATGCAAGGGGCGGCAGATTTTCTGTGATAAGCTGCTAACACCTGAAAACGAAAGGGTTACCGTTAGAAAGTGGAGGCTGACCGGCATGTCAAGATATCAGGATTGGCTCAATCAGGCGGAAAATGATCTTCTTTGGGCCAAGCACAGTTTCAACGGCAATTTTTATTCACAAACCTGTTTTATTGCTCAACAAGCAAGCGAAAAAACCCTGAAGGCATACTGTTTCACCAAAGGTTATGACATTGTCCGCACCCATTCATTGTTTCAAATCATCAAGAATCTCGGTGAAAATGGCTCGCTAGAGAAACATGCCCGAGAACTTGATCTCTATTACATCTCGGCACGCTATCCAGATGCGCTACCGAGTGGAGCCCCATTTGAAATCATAACGGAAGAGCAGGCAGCCAGGGCACTCGATTCGGCCAGAGAAATCTTCTCCATTATCCAGAAAAGACTGGTCGGCTATGAAGAAAATTCTTGAGCGCAGTCGCCCTTTAACCAGTATTCTCGATTTCAGCACAACAGACATTGAAGCATTTTTTCAACGCAAACTTTCCAGACATGAAATCGATGCTGCATATCTTTTTGGTTCGTATGTTCAGGGTCTGGCTTCTGCCTGGTCGGATATCGACCTGCTTATTGTCATGCCGACAACATCACCATTCATCGAACGATCCAGAGCTTTCGATGATCTTTACGAACTGGGCCTGCCGATCGATGTCCTGGTCTATACTCCCGAAGAATTCAAGACGTTAAAAACCAGCAATTCCGGTTTCTGGAAAAACTTTCGAAATCATCATCAACGCGTTATCTGACAAGGGCCTCAGTTGTTGATGAAATTGAAAAGCGGCTAAACCGGCGGACAGAATCCGCGTGGTCAGGGGCGGCCTTGAAAAGTCAGAAAACAAAAACGGCGGGAGACAATTATTTCATTCTTCATTTTCCCTCCAATGAAAAGGCACTCTGCCTTATTCAATATTCAACGCTGAGAACCAGATATTTTAACGCCCTGCCCCAAGCCGATCCGCCAACAGTCCCACCGCTATGGCAAAGCTATGCGCCCGATTCCATTTCAGCAGCGTCCGATAATTCCTATAGACCAGAAATGAGCGACCCGCCGCACCTTCCGGCTGCAGCAGCGATGCGCTGAGTTTGGCATTTGGCAAATCGGCTCCATCGGTCAAGCGGATCCCTTTGCGTTGCCAACTGCGCAGCGCAGCACTCCGTTCCAACCCGACCAGGTCAGGGTTGAACGACTGCGGAACCCGGACCTCGCGCCCCCAGGTCCGGTTGCCCTGCCAGCCCATTTTGGCCAGATAGTTAGCGGCAGAGGAGAGATAATCTTCGCGCGTTTGCCACAGGTCGATACGACCATCCGCGTTGCCGTCGACGGCGTAGCCTAAAAAGGAGGATGGCATAAACTGCACCTGCCCCATCGCTCCCGCCCAGGAACCGACCATCTGTGCATGACCGATATGCCCGGCATCTACAATTTTCAGCGCGTTGAACAACTCTCGACGAAAGTAGTCGCTGCGGCGGCCGTCGTACGCCAAAGTAACCAGCGCAGCAATAATCGGCACCTTGCCGGTATGCCGACCGTAATAGGTTTCGATCCCCCAGAGAGCGACGATGAAGCGCGGCTGAACTTGGTATTTGCGGGCAATCCGCATTAACAACTGGCGGTGCTCGGCCAGCATCCGCTGTCCCCTTTGCACCCGCTTTGAACTGAGCACACCGGCCAGATAATTATCGAGCGACTTTTTGAATTCCGGTTGGTTGCGATCGGCTTTGATAATCCAGGGGAGTGGTTTCACCTTGGCGAGAGCGGTATCAAGCGTTGACTGACTGATCCCGGTAATCAGCGCCTCCTGTTTCAGGGCTGTCAGCCAGGCGCTGAATTCTGTTTTAGATGCTTGCGCAACGGCAACCACGGGGGAAAGATAACCAAAAAGCAAAGCAATCAAGACCGAGAGCAACCAGGATCTCACTGTTCGACAAAGGGAAAATAGCGTCATCAATCTCTCCAGAGCTGTTTGCAGTGAATCACTCGCCAGCAGATAACAATAACAAAGATTGACCGCAATTGCTTATTGCGATGAAACCGGCCACCCATAATGATTTCAAATCGGCCACCCATAATTGCGTGAAACCCGCCACCTTCTCTTCAAAACTCCTAAGGACATACAAAATCATTTTTTGAAAGGATATTTGAAGACGGATCAAGAGCGGCGGTGCCAATGTCGTAAAACTTTACAGCTACAACATGGTAAGCACTGTCTAATTTGTAAGCACAATAATTATAGCTTCTTACCGTAGTGGATCAGAATTTGCAAGTGACATGATCGAATGTATTTAAACTAGTATTTTTCCAAATTGCCACTGGAGGGGTTGATGAGAAAAATTCTTCTGAATATCGCGTTTATTTTAATATTGTTTCCTGCCTTAGCTCATTCATTACCCTTAACCGTAACAGTCTCTTTCGATATTTTGGATTCGGAAATATATGTCGGTGATCAGTTCTCCGTAAACTTGGTTGCTGATATCTATGAATCTGTTGCTGGTTTTGGTTTAGATCTCAGTTACGATACTGGCCTGCTGGATCTTGCTTCTTTGCCTGTAATCGGCCCTGCATGGACTCCTTTGTTCGCTATGGATGGTGATTCTCTTGCTGGCTTAGCACCGTTCTCTTTTCCGGTTATAGGATTGAAGGGATTGAATATTCTATTGGCAACTTTTACTTTTGATGCCATCAGCGCTGGAGCTTCATATTTGAATGCGAGTAAGACTCTAGAGGGCTTTATGGAAGGCTTTCCTTTCCCTGGCCCTCCGGGAAGTTTTGCTGGAGTTGATTTCCGGAATACGACCGTTACTGTGCTGGAAGCCGCTCCAGTGCCAGAACCGACGACATTGATATTGTTGTCAACTGGATTGGTTGCGTTGATGGGGTTTAGGTTCTATAGGAAGAGTTGATTTAGCTATTGGGGGGGGAACCATGAATTTAAAAGATGGCCGTTACGATTAGATCTACCTGATTGTGCGGCCATTTTTGTTGCCTCCTCCGCAGAATCTGTGGGTAGGCGGCGGTAAAAAATAGAGCATTGCTTCCCCCAGTGGGGTTAGGATGGATTTGCGAGAACCAATCCATTCCACGAAAGAGAAGCAATGCTGATCAAGACTCTACTGAACAAAG
>JAJRQI010000014.1 GCA_024280335.1 Deltaproteobacteria bacterium | reverse complement strand
GCCGTTCACTTCCTATCGCTTCCTTCAGACCCTGCCGTTACCAGCAACGCCCTTGCGATTCGGATTGTCTTCCCCCTGATCAGGGTGACGCCTGTATCTTGCAACAGGCCGGGTTTGCCAGCTCCGCTGGGCAAACAAAAACAGGGCGCCGATCATCATCGACGCCCTGCATAAATCCTATCTGCGATCAACCGTTAGCGGACATTCCAGGTGGTGCCGCCAGGCCCGTTAATTCCAGAAAAGTTATCAGCGGTTGTCGAAGCAGGCTCGTCACCAGCAGCCAGAATCGTACCTTCAGAGCCTGGAACCTCTTCGAAGAAGATCGCCGTGGTATCGCCATCAACGCCATAGTAAGTTGTCCCGGTGACGTGCTTGGCAAGCCCGGTAAAGGTAGCGTTAGCCAAGCCGATAGCACCGGCTACGTTAGTGGTGGAAATCATATGAATGTTGTTCCCCAAGGGAATCTGAATACCCCGTGCACCACCCTGAGCGGTCGCAGTAATCGAGGGAACGAAGGCGCCACCGGCAAGGTTACCGGTCGGACCGAGGATCAGAGCACCCGCGCCACCCGCGGACCCGGCAAAGACCAGTGGGTTAACTTGGGCGGTAGCAATCGAAACACCAAAAACCTGCCAATCAGAGAACAATGCCGCCTGTGAAGTAGAAAGGTTACGCACATCACTTTGTGCGGATGAATTGAACGCTCTCGACCGGTAACTTGCAAACTGCGGGATAGCAATAGCGGCCAGAATACCGATGATCGCAACAACGATCAACAGCTCGATCAGGGTGAAACCCTTCTCATTACCTTTACGGAATTTATTCAACATACTGTTTTCTCCTTTCGAGTGAGAACATGGCCGGCAAACCGGCGTACTTAAGAAATTGTCTTGTTGAACCTGTCTCACTACAAAAGCAAACCCCATACCAAGAATTAACTTTCTCCAAAGAAACAATATTTCGATGTAATTCTGGTGGCTTATACTTTTGAACAGATCTCGGTAATTTTGCAGCAACCGATCGGCTGCCAATTTGCGTCACAGCGGATGACAATAATTGTCACTTGGGAAGTACAAGACTAATCCCCCTCAATCCCCCTTTTTCAAAGGGGGAGGCTTAGTTCCCCCATCCTTCCATAGTGGGAAGGCTTAGCTCCCCCCTCCTTCCATAGTGGGAAGGATTAGTCCCCCCCTTTGAAAAAGGGGGGCCAGGAGGGATTTTCCCTAATTAATCGTCACTGCCGCTTTCGCCGACCCCCAACTTTGACAAGCGGTAACGGATCGAACGGAAACTGATCCCCAACATTTCAGCGGCCTTCTTACGCACGCCGCCGGACTGTTGCAAAGCTTTCAACAGAACCGACCGTTCCAGCTGTTCCAACCAAGGTTCCAGCTCAAACCCTTCATCCGGCAACTCCTCAATAGCAGCACAGAGACCCTGTCCCTGGTTTCTAATCTGGTCCGGCAGACAATCGATGGTCAGTTGTTCATCCCAGCCAAGGACCACACACCTTTCGACCAGGTTCTCCAGCTCGCGCACATTACCCGGCCAGGGATAACTCATCAGTAAGGAGAGTGCATCCATGCTGATCGGCAACTCGTCAGCACCCGTTTGGCGGTTGTAGAAGCAATTCAACAACAGCGGAATATCCTCGCGTCGTTCACGCAATGCCGGCAGCTCAACGGAAACTACATTCAACCGATAGAAGAGATCTTCACGGAAACTTCCAGCCCGAATCATCTCGCTTAAATCCCGATTGGTCGCCGTGACCAGACGGATATCGAGCGGAACGTTTTTAGTCCCGCCGACCCGACGGAACTCCCGCTCCTGCAGCACCCGCAACAGTTTGACCTGCATGCTCATCGGCAGTTCGCCGATCTCATCCAGAAACAGGGTGCCTTGGTTCGCCGATTCGAACAGGCCGTCTTTACGCTTATCAGCACCGGTAAAAGCACCTTTTTCATGACCGAACAGTTCACTTTCCAGCAGGTTTTCCGGAATAGCACCACAATTAATCGGTACAAATGGATGGTTTTTCCGTTCGCTGTTCATGTGCAGCGCGCGGGCGACCAATTCTTTGCCGGTACCGCTTTCACCGCTGATCAACACATTGGCCTGACTCGGTGCAACCCGTTCGAGCAGTGAGATCATTTTACTCATCGCCGGGCTGTTACCGATCAGGCGTTGAAACGAAAAACGTTCCCCAAGCTGTTGTTTCAGTTGGCGGTTTTCCGTTTGCAGCTGTTTCCGCTCCAGCGCATTCTTAATCACCAGACGGATCTCGTCATTCTTGAACGGTTTGGTAATGTAGTCGTATGCACCTAACTTCATTGCCTCAACCGCTTCTTCGGTGGAGGAAAAAGCGGTAATCATCATGACCGTAACCTCGATCTCGCGCTGACGAATCTGCCGCAGCAGTTCGATCCCGGTCATTTTCGGCATCTGGATGTCGGAGATGATCAGATCATAACTACCGGCAATGACTTTCTCCAATGCGGCAGAGCCGTTCTCCGCCTGATCAACCTGATATCCCTCACGTTGCAACATGATTACCAGCAATTCACGCATGCTGGTTTCATCGTCGACTACAAGGATTTTTGCCTGTGCTTTATGCGCTATCATCGGTGACGCTCCTTATTGAACTTCAAATCCCCCTCCATCCCCCTTTTTCAAAGGGGGAGGCTCAGTCCCTACCCCCACCCTTGAAAGAGAGGAGGCTCAGTCACCCCGCCTTTCGAAATGGGAGAGGTTTAGTCCCCCCCTTTGAAAAAGGGGGGCTAGGGGGGATTAAGGTACAGGGGGGATTTGACCCGCTCCTGTATCCGCTGCATGATCAGCTCAACGACTGCATCCGTTTCCCGCAGCACCTGAAAATTATCAACCCTGAGGACCTCAAGCCCTTCGCCTGCAAGGTACCGATCGCGTAAAAAATCTTTGCGCTGCTGCTCAGGCTCGTGATGCTGACAACCATCGACTTCAATCACCAGCTGTGCAGCAGGGGCATAGAAATCAACAATGTAATTGCCAATCGGTTTCTGACGGTAAAACTGTATGTCCAGCAGCTGTTTGCGGCGCAATCGCGACCAAAGCAGCTGTTCGGAATCTGTCATGTTTTTACGAAGTTTTTGAGATGGTTCTTTAAGTTTTTGATTATATTCGAGCATAATTCTCCCACACACACAAATCCCCCTCAATCCCCCTTTTTCAAAGGGGGAGGCTCAGTCCCTACCCCACCCTTGAAAGAGAGGAGGCTCAGTCACCCCGCCTTTCGAAATGGGAGAGGTTTAGTCCCCCCCTTTGAAAAAGGGGGGTTAGGGGGGATTGAGGTACGGGGACTTGTCCCACATCGTTCAATCAAAATACAAACGGAACCGGGCTCCGCCGCGGCTACCGGAGCCGACCTCGATCCTGCCCCCGTGCGCCTCGACCACGGAATAGACCGATGCCAGCCCCAGGCCGGTCCCCTTTTCCTTGGTGGAAAAGAATGGATCAAATATCTTACTCAAAATTTCGTCTGCGATTCCCGGCCCGCTATCTTCTATGCCGATACACTTTTGAGCTGCATCGGCAGAAATCAACAGTCGACCTTTCCCCTGCATTGCCTCAGCCGCATTGATCGCCAGGTCCCAAAGCACCTGCCAGACCTGCCCGCGATCCAGAGAAAGGATCACCTGCTCGGGGTAGTTCTTGTCGATCACAATCTGCTCAAAACGTCTGTCAACCGCCAGCATTTTCGTCAGTTCATCGAGAACTATCGCGACATTCACTGCCGCTTTCTCCGGCGGCTTTGGCCTGGCAAAGATAAGAAAATCGGTTAACAGCCCATTCAAGCGGTCTGCTTCTTTGACAACGATCCCCATCAAGCGATGGTCTTCGCTGCCGGCATGTTCGGCTTCCATCAACAACTGCACAGAGCCGCTGATCGAGGCCAAGGGGTTGCGGATTTCATGGGCCATGCCCGATGCGAGCCGTCCGACAGCGGCCAAACGGTCATTACGCTGCAATTCTTCTTCGGCCTGTTTCAGTTGCGTCAGGTCCTGAAAGGTGACCAGCAGACCTAAATCCTCGCCATCGTGCCCTTTGGCAGTGGTAGTCGCGTAACCGAGAATCAATTTTTCACCGATATCATTGTAAAAACTCCCCACGGCCCTGTTGAGCAGGTTATAGCCCCCCGCAGCGAACAGATGCAGCTGCGGAAACAAATCATCCACAGCCCGGTCATAGACCTCTTCCAGGGAAAGTCCGGTAATTTCGCTCGCGGCCCGGTTGAATGAACGGATTTGACCGTTTGGATTCACCAGCATCAATCCACTGCTGATATGCGCCAGAATTGTCCGATTCATCTTTTCCAGTTCGGCAAAATCAATTTTTTTACGTTCCAGCTCCGCTTCGCTGAAACGCCAACGATCAGCCAGAGTGCCGCTTAAGACTGCGGTCAGAAAAAAAGCTACGGCATGGACAAAAACAGCGGAGAGGAAGACATCATCGGCAACCGTGCGGAACAAACCGAACGGCTGCAGATAGCCGAAATACTGCAGGTCAAGGATACCGCCGAACAGGATAGTGGCACAGGCAGCAGAAAAAACCGTTTGCCGGCGCGGCAACAAAAAGCTGGCAGAAACAATTACCAGCAGATAAGCAAAGGAGAATACGCTTTCGACACTGCCGGTCAGCATGATCAAGGCGGTGACAAACAGCAGATCCCAGACAATCTGAATCTGGGCAAAGAGGTTGAGATTCTTGACGATACGCTGCAACAACGCCGAGCAGAGCGCCTGCGCGTAGGAGATCCCGATCAAGATCAGCAGCGGGATTACGGCAGCATGTTCAACACTGCCGCGCAGATAAAAAACTGCGGCGCCGCCGAGCAGAAAGGTAATTACCGCAGCACGACCGGCAAGGTACCAGGTCAGGCTGCGGTAATCGGTTTCATGATAGTGTTTTTGCTTCTGACTGAAAAAAAGCATCAACCTCCAGCGGCACCGGCCAGTTTAAAGATCGGCAGGTACATGGCGATAACCAGACCGCCGACGGTTGTCCCCAAAAACAACATCAGTAACGGTTCCATCATCGCCGTCAGGTTGCCGACCGCATCGTCAACTTCATCATCATAGAAATCGGCAATCTTACTGAGCATGGTATCGAGGGCACCGGCCTGTTCACCGACTTCGATCATCTGGCAGACCATAGCCGGAAAAACACCCGATTCTTTCAGCGGTTCCGCGATGGTTTTCCCCTCACTGATACTGGCGCGAACGTTGTTGATGGCCTTTTCCACCGTACGATTTCCAGCCGTTTTACTGACGATATCCAGACCATCAAGAATCGGCACACCGCTGGAGATCATAGTCGACATGGTCCGGGCAAATTTAGCAACCGCTACCTTGCGGATCAATATCCCCATAACCGGCAGCTTCAAAGCTAAATCATCAATCAGATCATGGCCCTTTTCGCTGGCATAAAACTTTTTCGCCGCAAAAACAAAGAGCACAATGGCACCGATAATTACCAGGATATAGTCCTGCAGGAAATTACTGATATTGATGACAATCTGGGTCGGAAGAGGCAGGGCGCCGCCGAAATCAGAAAACATCTTTTCGAAAGCGGGAATAACAAAAATCAGGATGACGGCAATGACCACAAAGGCGATGCCGATAATCGTTGTCGGATAGGTCATGGCACTCTTGACCTGTTTTTTCAGTTTGAGGGCTTTTTCAATGTAAGCCGCAAGCCGGTTGAGGATGGTGTCCAGAATACCGCCGACCTCACCGGCTGCAACCAGATTGACATACAGATTATTAAACGCTTTGGGATGTTTTTTCAGTGCGTCGGCAAAGGTCGACCCGGACTCAACATCCTCCTTGACCGTCAGCAGTATCTTCTTGAAGGTGGTGTTTTCCTGCTGGGATGACAGGATATCCAGGCACTGCACCAACGGCAGACCGGCATCGATCATCGTGGCAAACTGGCGGGTAAAAACAACGATATCTTTTGTGGTGATTTTAGGCTGCAGAAAACTGATATTGAGCTCAGCATTCAACCCCTTGCCCGCCTCTTTTATTTTATTGGCCTGAATCCCCTGGCGACGCAACTGCGCCATCGCCGACGACTCATTCGCAGCCTCGATGGAACCTTTGGTACTTTTTCCATCTCTAGAGCGGCCGGAATATGAATATTTTGGCATCTGCTGCCCCTTTCTATGTAGTCAGATCACATTCAACGACCGGGATTGATCGATTTCTGGCGCCGCAATATCGCACTCGGATTGGCAAACATCTGCTTCAACTCTTCAAGATCAGAGGAACGGCTAAAGGCATCCTCCTGAGAGATCTGTCGCGTATGTGCCAGCAAGAAAAGCGATTGATTCAGGGTTTGCATGCCGAACTTTTCCTGCCCGATCTGCATCTGCGAATAGATCTGATGAATTTTATCTTCGCGGATCAGGTTGCGGATGGCCGGATTCGGCACCATCACCTCCAGGGCCATACAGCGCCCATTACCACTCGCTTTTTTCATCAAATTCTGTGAGAGCACACCTTCAAGAACAAACGAGAGCTGAGTACGCACCTGCGACTGCTGATTGGTGGGAAAAACATCAACAATCCGGTTGATGGTCTGAACACAAGAGTTGGTATGCAGGGTGGCAAAACAGAGGTGCCCGGTTTCAGCAATGGTTAACGCAGCCTCGATGGTTTCAATATCACGCAATTCACCAACCAGAACCACGTCCGGATCCTGGCGCAAAATATATTTCAATGCTTTCTTGAAAGAGTCGGTATCAGCGCCGATCTCACGCTGATTCACCAGGCATTTTTTATGTGGATGCAGATACTCGATCGGGTCTTCAATGGTGATGATGTGCTCACTGCGCTCATTATTGATCGCATCTATAATCGCCGCCAAGGTGGTCGATTTTCCGCTACCGGTCGGCCCGGTGACCAGAATCAGGCCGCGCGGCTTCTTCGCCAGTGTCTTGACCACCGGCGGCAAACCGAGATCATCAAAAGTCTTGATTTCGAATGGAATCGCCCGGAAAGCTCCGGCAACCGCGCCTCGTTGTAGAAAAACATTGCCGCGGAAACGCGATAGCCCTTTGACGCCAAATGACAGATCAAGCTCATTTTCCTCTTCGAACTTGCGTTTTTGTGCATCAGTCAAGACGCTGTAGCAAAGCTGTTTGGTTTCTGCCGGTGACATCGGGGCGGTATTCAAGACGACCATCTGTCCATCAATGCGAATTTGCGGCGCGGTCCCGGTAGAAATATGCAAATCGGATGCGCCCTTTTCAATCATAGCTTTTAACAGTTGGTGCATATTGGCCATATTGCAAATTCCTTGAATTCAGTTTTAATTGGCAAGCTTCAAGAGTTAGGTTCAAAACTTAAAACTTAAAACCTGACACTTAAAACTTTATTGATGATGGTCTCGCAAAAAGGAACCGGATGGCTAAGCAAAAATTTCGTCCTACAAGGCGTAGTGTTTTTTCAGGGGCGAAGGCATACATAGGGTATGTCGAGGTCCTGAAAAAACGCTGCAACGCAGTAGGTCGGACTTTTTGCGACGCCATCATTGATCATCCGCAATCGTGCAGCGCAAAACCTCTTCGAGGGTTGTTACCCCTTCGATCATCTTGGTCAGCGCCGACTGGCGCATGGTCTTCACCCCGACGCGCATCGACTCCTGTTTGATTTCAGCAGTATTTGCTCCGGAAAGGACCATCTCCTTGATCTCTTCAAACATCGGCATGACCTGATAAATACCGATCCGACCTTTATACCCGGTGTCGTTGCAGGCGGAACAGCCCTGCCCTTTAAAAATCTCAAATTTCCCGATCTCATTTTCAGGAACACCGGCCGTAATCAGGGCGTCTTTCGAAAGATCATCCGGCTCCTTACACTCGGAGCAAACCCGGCGGCCGAGCCGTTGCGCCGAAATCAGGTTGACCGCAGAAGCCACCAGAAACGGTTCAATACCCATATTCAGCATCCGGTTGATGGTACTGGGCGCGTCGTTGGTGTGCAGGGTAGAAAGGACCAGGTGCCCGGTCAGGGCCGCCTTGACGCCGATTTCGGCCGTTTCAAAATCACGAATCTCACCGATCATGATGATATCCGGATCCTGGCGCAAAAAAGCCCGCAGTGCGGCCGCAAAGTTAAGGCCGATCTCCTCATGCATCTGCACCTGATTGATGCCGGCAAAGTTGAACTCAACCGGATCTTCAGCCGTCGAGATATTCTCAGTGGTTTTGTTCAACTCAGACAGCGCCGAATAGAGGGATACAGTCTTACCACTCCCGGTCGGCCCGGTCACCAGCACCATCCCGAACGGCTTGTGGATCTGTTCTTTAAACCATTTAAGGGCATTCTCCTCATAACCGAGCTTGGTCATGTCGAGTTGCAGGTTGCTCTTGTCAAGCAGTCGTAGAACCACCTTTTCACCGAACAGTGTCGGCAGGCAGTTGACCCGATAATCCATCTCCTGATTGCGCGATAACTTGATCTTGATCCGACCGTCCTGCGGCAGGCGGCGCTCGGCAATATCCAGCGTGGCCATGATTTTCAAGCGCGAGGTGATGGCATTTTTCAATTTTTTCGGCGGCTTCATCACTTCGTAGAGCACACCGTCAATCCGGTAGCGAACGCGAAAAACATGCTCGTACGGTTCGATATGGATATCCGAGGCCTTTCGTTTGATCGCATCGGTCAGGATCAGGTTGACCAGCTTGACAACCGGTGCATCCTCACTGGCTCTCTCGAGTTCGCCGACATCCTCCTGATACTGATCGTCAACCAGCTCCAGATCATCGAAGTCCTCCAGGCCGCTCATAACATCTGCCAGCGAGGAGCTTTGATCGTAATAGTTGTCTATCGCTTCTTTTATTGCCGCTTCGGAGGCAACAACAACTTCAACGTTGAAGCCGGTCATGAACTTGATATCGTCGATGGCGAAGATATTCGAGGGATCGGACATCGCCACGATCAGGGTGGCTCCGGCCCGATTGATCGGGACCAGTTGATATTTTTGCGCAACATCTGCGGGGATCAGCGCGATCACGGCAGGATCGACATCAAATTCGGACAGGTTGATAGAAGGGACGCCGTAATGTTTGGAGAGGAATGAGGCGAGATCATGTTCTTGAACGTAGCCGAGCTTTATCAGCGCTGCGCCCAGCCGGATACCTTCTCTTTTCTGCTCGGTTACAGCTTTTGCCAGCTGGTCATCAGAGATCATCTGATTGCGAACCAGCAATTCCCCCAGGCGGTTTATACTCATCGGGCCAGAATTCCTTCCATCCAATTAGTCATTTATCCGATATTCCATGAGACAGTTCCTCATCATACCGGGTGCAGGCCGTTTCCCGGTCCAGAGGTAGAATGCCTCTTCGCCCTGGGACGCCAGCATGCCGAGCCCATCAACCGCGCGCAATCCCTGAGCATATGCGGCTCGCAATAGCGGAGTTTCAAGCCTGGAATATACCATATCATAGATTAATGCACTAGGCTTAATATTTTCCAATGGTAAAAAGTCCAGAGGTTCTCCCTTCAGACCGACCGAGGTTGTGTTTACAATGAAATCAGCAGCTTGCACCGTAGAGGTAAATTCATCGGCGGCATAAGCCAGCGCTGAAAAGTTAATGTTTCGGTACTGCAGCTGTAATTCAGCAACCAAACACTCGGCCCGTTCGACGCTGCGATTGGCGATACAGATGCCGGCAACCTGTGCATCGGCCAGAGCGATGGCGGCAGCGCGACAAGCCCCGCCGGCACCCAGCATGAGAACCTGACTCTGTGGCGGATGATAGTCCAGCTCCTGCTCTGCGGAACGCAAAAATCCGAGGCCGTCAGTATTGTAGCCGATCAAGCGCCCCTGCCGATTCACAACGGTGTTGACCGCCCCGATCAGCGCCGCCTTGGCATCAATCTGGTCAAGCAGCGGCAGAACCGCCTCCTTGTGCGGAATGGTCAGATTCACCCCGGCGATAGCCAAGGCACGCAAGCCCTCGATCGCCTGCGGCAACTGCTTGGAAGTCACGTGAAAAGGCACATAGATTGCGTCAATCGCAAGGGCACGAAACGCCTGGTTCTGCATCAACGGCGAAAGAGAATGGGCGACCGGATCACCTAGGATTCCGTAGACCCGGCTTTTTCCTGTTAAAGGCATACGCTGGTCCTGGCAGCCTCTCGGACCATCCATGAGCTGGCTGCAAATTCGTCTGTTTGGCTCATATTTTAGCTCCTTATCGACCAATAACTACGGCTATTACTCTCAAATGAGCCAAAATCTGATCACAAACAGCCAAATTTTCGCTTCAGCTCGCATAGCCCGACAGACTGCTACAAAGAGAGATATTCACGATATTGAACGATCTGTGCAGTATTCAAAATTTGCCGCGCCCGCACAACATCAGCGGCAATCGCTTCGGCGAGCTGTTCTGCGCTGGAAAACTTCTTTTCGCCACGCAACCGTTTTACGAAATAGATCCGCAGGGTTTCAGCGTAGAGACGACCCGTGAAATCGAGCAGATGAACCTCGATCGTCGCCTCTCCGCCACCGAAAGTCGGCCGCCGGCCGAGGTTTACAACCCCGGCATATTCCTGCTGATCATACCTGACTTTCACCGCATAAACACCGGAGGCGGGTAACTGTTCTTTATCCGTCACCAGGTTCGCGGTCGGAAAGCCCAACTCCCGGCCACGCTGTTCGCCTGGCACCACCTGCCCTTCCAGCGTGTAGTTACGACCAAGCAGAGCGATCACCGCAGAGACCTCCCCGTCAGCCAGAAATTGCCGGACACGGGTCGAGCTGTAGGGTTCACCGTCGGCACCGACCGGCTGCAGGACTTCGACCGAAAAGCCTTTTTTTGCACCGTAGTCCTGCAAAAAAGCGGCATCCCCGCGCCGACCGCGCCCGAAAGCATAATCATAACCGATCACCAGTGTCTGCACCTGCAAACGATCGATCAACACCTCATCGACAAACTGCTCCGGAGACATGTTGGCCAACTGCCGGGTAAAAGGCGTTTCAATCAGCAGATCGACATGGGATGCGGCAATCAGTCGCTGTTTCTCTTCGGGGGTATTGAGCAGCAACGGTGCCTTGTCGGGCAGAAGAAATTTAAGCGGATGAGGGTCGAAGGTATAAACGATTGACCGGCAGTTTAAACGGCGGCACTCTTTGACCAGATGGCGAAACAGCTCACGGTGGCCGAGATGCACACCATCAAAGTTTCCCAGTGTCACGACACTGGGACCGAGCGAAACAGAAAGCTTATCCAGTGAACGAAGAATATCCATTATCCTAAGGTCTGTGCCCTTCGTCAGGTTCAGGTCATTACGGTGAATAGCAACTGAATACTAACGATTCTTATCCCTCTTCGACAAGGGTAAAATCGATCCTTCTGCGCCAGAGTTCCACCTTGGCCAACTTCACCCTGACGCGCATGCCGATCTTGAACTGCCGACGATGACGTTCCCCGAGCAGCGCCAGCAAGGTCGGATCAAAATGGTAGTAGTCATTCTTCAAGGTCCGCAGATGGACCAGACCCTCCACATACAGATCATCCAGTTCGACAAAAAAACCGAACTCGGCAACCGATGAAATGGTACCGAAAAACTCTTCCCCGACCCGACCGAGCATTACCTGACAACGGCGCAGATCGATCAGATTGCGTTCCGCCTGCATCGCTCGACGCTCCTTGGCCGAGCAATCACGACCCAGCACAAGCAGTTCAGCAGCAGAAACAGATGCCGACTTGGGGCTTCCAGTCAGCGCAAGTTTGAGGATCCGGTGGACAATCAGATCGGGATATCTGCGGATCGGTGAAGTGAAATGACAGTAGCAGTCGGCCGCCAAGCCGAAATGGCCACTGTTGTTCGGCGAATAGCAGGCCTGCTTCAGACTACGCAATAACTGCTGATTCACCAGCCGGGCTTCCGGTTTCTCGGCAATATCGATCAGCAGCTGCTGCAATCCCTGCTGTGGATTCTTGCCCAATACCAGACCCACTCCGCATTCAGCGGCCAACTGCTGCAGTTCCTGCAGCTTCTCCAGGTCAGGCTTTTCATGGATGCGATAGAGGAAAGGCCAGCCCTGCTTATGCAGAAAACCGGCGACCGACTCATTCGCCGCCAGCATAAACTCTTCGATCAAGCGATGCGCCGGAGTCCGTTCGGTTTTCACCAGATCTACCGGACAGCCGCGCTCATCCAGCAGCACCTCAAGTTCCGGCAGATCCATGTCCAGACTGCCGCGCTGTTGCCGCTGCCGGCCGAGAAGTCTTGCCAGTTCGTCCATCGCCGCCAGCTGCTCGACCAAAGAATTCTCCAGCGCAGATTGTTGCGGATCGGTCAGACAAGCCGCCACCTGCGTATAGGTCAAACGTGCCTGACTGCAGATAACCGCCGGATAAAATTTCGCCGCTAGCGGCACGCCGGTTTGATCAAACTGCAGCTCGGCGGCCATCACCAGTCGTTCCTCATCCGGCTTGAGCGAACAGATGCCGTTACTCAGCGCCTCCGGCAACATCGGCAGACAAAAACCGGGGAAATAGACGCTGGTGGCGCGTTCCAACGCATCCTGATCGAGCGCAGTCGCTTGTTCGACATAGTGAGATACGTCGGCAATACAGACCCAGAGCCGATAGCTGCCATCGCTCTTTTTTTGCAGCGCCACCGCATCGTCAAAATCCTTGGCGGTTTCGCCATCGATGGTGACCAGCGGCAGCCGGCGCAGATCGACCCGCCGAGCGATTTCGTCGCCATCGATCGACTCAGCAACCGTTGCGGCCTGTTCCAGCGCCGCCGGCGAAAAGTTCTGCGGCAGAGCATAATTGCGGATCACCGTTTCAATATCAACCTGCGGGTCTTCCGGTGAACCGAGCACCTCGATAATCTGTCCGCAGGCGTCGCGATCACCAGCGGCAAAATGCTCGATCTCAACCTCAACCACATCACCCGGATTGATCTTTGCCTGTTTGCCAACCCGAATCGGTCCGCCCAGTTTCTGCTCGAGCGGCCAAACCTCGCCGCCATTACCCCGCGGACGATAAAAACCGATCAAGCGGCGGTGCGCCCGCTGTAGAACCTTGATTACCTCTGCGTAGGGTCGCCGGTCGCGGGTCGACACCCGGCAAGCAACAAGCAACCGGTCGCCATCCATCGCCGAGCCGACAAAGCGGGCCGGAATGAACAGATCTTCGCGCTGACCATCATCCTGCTGTAGAAAGCCGAAACCCTTATCCGCCACAGAAAAGATTCCCTCGACGGTGCGCTGCGGCGGCACCAAGCGGTACTTCCCCTTGCGCTCCTCAAGCAAGCCGCTGCGCACCAGCTGCTGTAGACTCTTGGTCAGCAGCTTGCGTTCACCGCCACGCAGATTAATCTGCTCGGCAATTTCACGACGCGTTAATGGACGCCGTGAGCGGCTGGAGAAATGCGCTAAAATTTTATTCTCTAACGGATACATGGTTCAGAACCTGTCATCAAAAAGCTATAAAGGCCTGCCGTAGTCACGACAGGCCTTTATAGCACAAGAGAGCAGTTTTTTTTCGCGCCACTTTTCTGCTTTATTCAACTTCCCACGCCAGCACACCGCTTTTGGTCGGCCCTGAGGTTGTTTGTTCGATCGCGGTTATCGCTCCGCTGCTCGACTGCAGGAAAACCTTGGAACCTTGTTGTCGACCGGTATGCAGCCCCGGGCTGGAAGAAACGCCGGACCCGGCCTTTACCCGTTTTTTATTTCGCTCTTTCTCCGCAACATTATCGTTGCTACCGGTTTTATCACGCACCAGAGTCCCGAGAATCGGCTTGCTGCCGGCGGTCCCGGTTCGATAATCAAGGGCGTAAAGCCAACTCTCCCCGGCGGTTCCGCAAGGGGTTTGATTCGGCAAGTAGCTGGTAAACGTCAGGACATTGCCGAGCAGCGCAGCTTGCCCCAGGTTTCTTTCTTTATAATCAGCAAAGTTCAGCAACCAGCCCTGCTTTTCCAAATCAATCTTAGCGGACAGTGTCTCAAAGGAGCTGACCCCGGAGCTGTTTTTGACATCACCACCACCATCATAAACCCGGACTTGAGAAACGTCCAACAGACCTTCTCCACGCTCAACAGCTAGATATGTCCAAGAAAATCCTGCATCTTTCGGCTCTTTTAAACCGTAATAACTTTGCTGATCGCTATTTTCAATATCATCGCCAGTCAGATAACGGCCGGTGCCGAAATAGAGCCAGCGCTCAATGACATCACCCCGTTTCTGCAAACCGGCCGAGGGAGCGGCGGTGATCGGTTGGCCGCTGGCGACCGTTCGACCGTCAGACCCCTTGATTATTTTCCCGACCGAAAGATCCAGAAACAGACTATCCGAATCCCAGCTGCTGATTGCATTGTCATCGTCGATGACAATGCGCCTGAACTTGCCACCCCAGCCACGCTGCTTGTTGCCGCTGACGGTACCGAAATAGACCGCATCGGCGCTATAATCGAGATCCCAGTCAACACTGATCGGTTGCGAAATAAAACTGTTCTCATCCAGGGTAACCAGAGGAGGCGGACCATCTTCCGCGTCGACGCAAGTCCCCTCAGCAGCCATAAAACAGACCCGGTCGCTGCCATCGACCAGTTTGTTCAGGTTTAACAGAAAAATTTTCCCCGCTTGTCGGCTGGCGACCTCTGCCAGCGCCAGACTATCGGGTAATCCCGCTGGATCGGCCGGGCCTGAGCCGAACAGCAGATAGTTGTTTGAGGTATCTGCCGAAGAATCATACAGGCTGACCACGGTCGGATAGCTGGTGGTAAACCCCAGACCGGGCATGCTGATCTCTGCCAGCAGGCGGGGAGGCACTTCCGGGTCGGTAATATCGAAGATGAAAAAAGCCGAGGTCAGCAGCGGGTCAGTTTCATCCAGCACCCCGTTGTGATTCAAGTCAGCATTGATTGCCCCGCCTCCCAGACGCATACCGCCGACCAACAGCGTGCCCCAACCACCGGGGTGTCCGGCATCTTTCGGAAAAATCCGCGCATCAAACACCTTCGGCTTCAGGTCGTTGTAATAGACGTGAGTATAATCAGGCCGGGTCAACCAATAGAGATGGGGCAGCAGATTCTGCGGGACATAAGCCCAGAGCTCCGCGCCCAGTTCAAAGTTGGTTTTGCTGCTGTCGACCCGACCATTGGACAGGATCGGTTGTTGCAACCAGGCCTTGTTTGCCGCGTGGTAGAAACCGGCATTAAACGCGTGAAACATGCCATCGTTGGCACCGACATAAACCACGTTGCGCCGATGCTTGTATTTTGTATAAAAGGCTGAATAGCTGCTGTCTCGATAGAGCAGATCAAAGTTTTCCGCCGGTCGACCGACAACCGTCGGTGTTGAGGAGACGATATCACCCAGCCGCCAGGTGCTGTCCTCTAGCCCTTGGTCATTTCTGTAGCGATAGTGACGACTGCGCATCGCCGCAAGGGAAGACCTGCCGAAGGAGCTCACCCCCTGATCCTCACCCCGCACCCAGTTGATCACACGCTCGGTTTGACGGGTAAAAAACTGTTCAAAGTCGGCGGACCGCACTCCTGCAGGGGGATTCGCCTCGGTAAAGCTGAACGGCTCGGCAACATGCAGATAGGGAGCAATCCTCGCCCGGTTAGAGGTCGCGAAGTCTATTACTTCACCAGCCTCCGGAACTTTATCGCCGTCATCAATGTAGGTGAAGATATAACGTTCTTGGTCCGAACTTCGATAACTGCGCTGCCGGGATGCGGTCAGCCCCGCAGCGTTCAGCCAAGCGGATGAGTTCCAGAGAAAGCTGACATCCTCCAGCTTGCCGGTTGCCACCGGTTTCGCCAGTTCGCTTGCATCCAGGCGGCCATCGGCCGGCAGCAAAGTCCCGTCGGCCAGCTGAATCCCGTCGCGATATTTACGCACCATCAGACCTTCGTTCGCATCGGTGTAGAAACGGATAAACAGGTCGTCAGCGACATCGAGTCGGCCATTTCTCTGCGTATCTTCCCGTATGTTCCCGTAGTCATCGACCAGCAGTGCATGAAGTTGCCCGGCCCATTCGACAACATTCCCCTGGTTATCATCATATTCCGGAAAGTAGAGCGACTGATAGATTGCCCCGCTTCCCGAACGGGTATTGGAGACAACCGAGGCCGCGCTGCCGGATGACGTCCGTTTGCCGATCGACAGAAAAGCCGCCGCCAGCTGTTTTTCCAGCGCAAAGCCATCATTGGCAAAATAGAAGTTATCCGGGTTGCAGTCGCCGTCGCGGTCCCATTCATTTCTCTTGTCGCGGCAATCGGGCAGACCGGTGGCGGGATCGATGTTGGCGAGGATGTAGCGGTTCACATCCGCAGGATGCGGAGGGTCAGGAGCATGGTTTTCGTTCAATGAATTTTTGTCGGCAACAAACCCGCCGTTGATCGCGGCCTCGCGCAGCCGCCTGGTGGCGCGACTGTATTGTGCGGCATCAGTGTCGCCCAACGCGGCCAGAACATAGTAGGAAATGACCTCCTGATGGCCGGGCAGTTCCGGGTCGGTGCGTAAATCGTTCTGCCGCAGTGAGAAGGCGACATCATCCAGCATTTCATTATTACCGGTACGACCGATCCCGTCGCCGACAATCGACGGATGACCGCTGCCATCCCAATCGTTGTAAGGTTCACCGTCGTTGATGTGCAGAACAAAGGTCTGGGCACAATCAAGTTTGCCGTCTTGCCCCAATGCCAGATCCTGATAGTGGTAGGGGTCTTGATCGACCCCATCGACCACGCCATGTGGATAGGTCGGCAACGGGCTTTTATCGTCATAAAAACCGTTGCCGTTGCTGCTGTTTTGCTGCAGGTAGTTACCGATTTCGACCAAGGTTTCAGCAATCGGCGTGGTCCCCCAGATCAACGGGTGCTCTTCGACCACCTGGATAATATTGCCGAGCGGATCCTGTACCCCGGTCGGCAAGCAGATATCGGTTGTCGTGCGTTGATCGACCGGCAAACCGGTATCAGGATAACAGGGGTAGAGGGTTCCGCCGTGGACCCGATTCTGGGTATAGATCTCTGCCGGCGGCAGATCGTGGTCGTAATTGTAAACGGCCAAGCCTAAACGCATGGAGCCGGCCGCCTTCTGCACCAACCCGATCGGCTCCTGTTTAACCCCGACCCGGATCGCATAGCCGGGATTGAATTCAACCGCCAACCAACCGACATCTTCACCGGCATGGGAAGTTTCATGATCGGCAGAAGTTTCTTCCTGCAGCTTCAGCTTGATCTGATGCCGGTTATTGGCGGCGCTGCTGCCGGAAACCCGGATCGTCACCGGGTCGACCTCGTTAAAGCTTTGCAGATCAGCGATAAACAGAGGTGTTTCACGGAAGGGCTGTTTGGTATCGTAGCTTAACGTCAGCCAGTCCTGGGTCAGGTCACGTAAAACCCCGGCCTTGATCCTGATTGTTTGCTCTGCATAGGTCCAGGTTGCCGACGAAATACCACGGGTGCCCCGGGGAGGAACAACGGCAATCGCCGCCACCTGTTCGGCCGAATCGTGGCGACAACGGCTGTTGCCACCGAAACTCTCCTGTTCCTGAATTGTCACCAGCAGCGAAGAGCGGGCCGACGGGCCGGCGGGGAAATAATTGCGCACATTCAGCGCATCGCTGTCGCCGACTTCATTCCAGGTTGTCAGCCCGCTGAAGACGATCGGTTTGGCTCTTGGCAGCGGAGCATCCCAGTCGATCTGCTGCGGTACACCCCCGGTGGTCGAATTCGGCACCCCGCAGTTGTTCGAATCGACCGGCGGGGAATCGGCCTCGGCACAAAATTGCCAGACTCCCCCCTGATCATCCGAAATATCGATACAACCCAGTGCAGCACCGCCGGCGGTTCCGGCTTCGACAACCAGATAGGCAAAGGTTTCAACGGTATGCTTGCCGTCCAGATAATCCCACTCCTGCAGGCGGACAAAAAATCCATTATTGTCAAGTCCATCCCAGCCATTTCTCATCCGGATCCGCGGATCGCTGAGGGCGTTGCCACCATTAAAGGTCTGGGCCTTAACCACAACCCGAGGCTGATGGTAACGGTTAACAAAGGGCACCCAGTGCCATTCGTCTCCCGGGTGCAGATCGATCGTCAATTGACCGACCTCGGCCTGTTCACTTAAGGGGATGGCAGTGCCGCCGGAGGGGTGCTGTGGAATGATCCGCTGGTCTCTGATCAGGAAGCTGGTGCCATCAACAATGGAAGCTGGAGTGAGCCGATCGGTTGCGTTTGTCGCGACCTGCTTATAGAACTGATAATCGAACGGTTCGTTCTGCCCTTCGAGCACATACCATCGGTCCCAGTCAGCCTGCCAGTTGCTGAACTTTTTCGCTTTGTTCCGGTTGATAGCGACCCGTTGCCCCGCGGTGGGAGAGCCAGCATCCTGATCCAGTGTCCGCACTGAAACCTTGCCGCCGACCACGACTTTACGGGCAATGTCGATCCGTCGCATGGTTGCCCAGTTCAGGAAGTTACCGTCCCATTCTCCGCCCGGCTCTGCATAGAAAAACTGCTTGTCGGTAGCGTAACTGTAGCGGGAATTTCTATCGAAATAACCGAAGTAATTAACGGTCGGGGAAAAGTCAGTCTGCAAGCCGCTCTTCCAGGCAATATCTGCCTGAGTATAGGCGGACTGTTTCATACTCCCGGAAACATCCAGGGCAACAATCACGTTAGGTGGTCTTTTCGCCGTGAGAGATGGCGGATAACTGGTGTAGGCAGAAAGGGTATTGATGTCACCAGCCAAACTACTGATAACACTGAGAAAAACCAGCAGCAGCGCAGCAAAGAAACGATACCAAGAACATTTTTCAGCCTGTTGATCAGTCGACATGATCCCCCCCGGAACAGATGTAAAGCAGTTGGTGATTTATGACGATCAAATCCCCCTCAATCCCCCTTTTCCAAAGGGGGAGAATTCTTTTAATTCCCCCCTTTGAAAAAGGGGGGTTAGGGGGGATTTATAAGCTAACGGAACAATCCGGAAATTAGAGCAGATGCCGCCATTGTGAAGCAATTTTCGCCTTGGATTTATTCGCGCTTTCATGTTGCGTACGCACATCATAGATTACCCAGGCGCCTCCGGCAGCTGACGATTTACCCTTCCCCTCGTAGCCGGAAACCATTTGCACGGCACTTCCGGTTGAGAGTCGGGTATTGCTGCCGACGACCAATGCCGTTTCACCGCTGCCGAAATCGACAGTTGCATCCCGATGTGCGGTATCGGCAAAGGCATCGTTCAAATCGGCTGAGAGATAAAAGTTTTTATCGATCAGATGTACTTTACCGAGAGTGATTTCAACCCCCGGCCGATCGCTCCAGCCGCGCTCTTCGATCCCCTGTTCAATCAATTCTTTGGCGACTTCGTTCGCGCCGTCGGCAAAATAGAAAGCCCGTTTATGTGATTTTTCATTCCCGGCAATCAGCAATTCAAGGGTTGTATTCGATGAGGCACTCAAGCCGATGATTGTCAATAACGCCAACATCAAGATGGCAAAAAGCAGTGCGCTACCCGATTGATTGTTCAGTTGTCTCATTTTCTGCTCCTCTGGCGAAACCGTTTCAGCTTTGCTCATAGATCCCGTTAAATACTATCCGCCTTGGCAGCGACAATCCGGGTCCGTTTGGCTTTGCCTTGCAGCGAATACTCCACATCCAGCTGGATGGTTTTGGTATGGATAAACAGGTCATCCAGCGTCACCTCAAGCCGATAGAGGTAGTTACCCTCCGTCCAACTGCGTGGGTTTGCGGCGGTTGTCGAAAGGTCTGGATGATCGAACGGCAAGGCCAGCAAGCGTTCGATTTCAGCCTGCCCCAGGCCGGTGCTCACGGTTGCTTCGCGAGCGAAAACATTACCAGTGATAGAAGTCGTCTGCAGCCCGGCCACAGCGAGCATGCCGACAGCGAAAATCGAGATGGCGATGACCACTTCCAACAGAGAGAATCCTGCTTGCTGCTGCAACTGTTTCATCTTAAATTCCCAGATTTCGACAGTTGACGCTGGTCTGTAACAGCTGGCGACGATAATTGTCATTGAAGGTCAGAACCCGGCCGCCGACGACAAATGTCTGGCTGGCATTAAACTGCGGGTCGGGCTTCGGTGCCCGGCCAAGCAACCAGATTTTCACTGCCCGGATATCCTTCTCCCGGGCGATAACACCGGTATCGATGCCGTCAATGATACCGTCAGCATCGGTATCATCGGCAACAGCGATCCGATTGTCGGCGTCAGTGTCCAATTCAATCCAGTTACCGCCGATTTCCATCACCCCCCAGTGGGTTCGACCATCAGAATCTGCATCCAGAGCCCCGTCGGCGTTACCATCAAAAGCATAAGCAAAGCCCATGGCTTCAATATATTCGGCGACCGGACTGTTGTTGCCGCCAGCCGTCTTTCTGCCCAAACGAGGGATTCCGGAAGATTTATACAAGCTGAAGGTCAAATCTTCGTTCGCATCGGCAAAATCCCCGTCGCTGGTCAGGTCCATGGTGAAATGCACCGACCTGCTGCCGGCAGCGACCATCCCGACCGCAGCATCACTCCCCTTGGCGTAACCGGCCATCCGCAGATCGGCAACCAATGCATCCAGTCCGGCCCGCAGGTTCTGCTGCATTTCCGTCAACTGCAGTTGTCTGTGATAAGCCCTGGAGCTGCTGATATACAGGTTCAGAATTGTGATACCGATGATCCCGGTTAACGCCAGAGCGATCAAAACTTCGACCAGAGTAAAACCACGACTGCTTTCAGCGACTGAATAATTCAAGTTCCCCCTCCCAAAAATCAATTATTCCTGATTAGTATCAATCTTCTGCCAGGCTTTGAATAGATCCCCTCATCCGGCCTTCGGCCACCTTCTCCCTCATGGAGAAGGGGTTGTGCTGAACATTCGTTCCAATCAGGAAATTATTTATCAGCAAGATGAACATAGCCGGCAAGGGTTGTCGTTAAACGGATGGTTCGGCCACTGCCGGCATCCTTGATATCGACACCGCCGAAATCTCCGCCCGGTCGCCCTCTTGAGGTAAAACTGGTGGAAGAATCGGGAAAGGTAATATTCTCCAGCAGAAGTCCCGGTGACAAGGTTGTTTCGCCGAGAAAAGCATCCTCGCCATTAATCAGGCGGTTCCCGTCCAGATCGGTAAACAGCTTGTATTTGCAGCCATCTGCTGTTGAGAAGACGATAGCGACCGTCTCATTACGCTTGATCGCTTCCATCTTGGCGCGCTGAAACTGACCATAAAGTGCACGGGCAGCGGCGTGAAGGTTGGCGTTACGGGTAAAAACAGAGAATTGCGGAATGGCGATCGAAGCTGTGATGCCGATAATGGCGATGACCACCAGCAGCTCGATCAAGGTGAAACCGGCACGACCGGCATAGATACATCTCGACATCAGCGTCCCCCCCCGGAGATAAATCATGTGAGTGCACTGCAGTAGCTTAACCTGCAACGTTGAACATAAGGTGATTACAGGACAATCAACATGAAGGTGTCAAGCAGAAAATTTCATGAGAGAGGCGGAAAGTGACAACAACGGTATCGGCCGGTTTCGGACTATTCTTCTTTTCAGACAGGATCGCGCCTGTGGCACACACGTAACCGCCCCATACCGATAGACAGGGATGGGGCGGTTCAACTGGCAAACGCCTCCTCCGCAGAATCTGTGGGTAGGCGGCGGTAAAAAATAGAGCATTGCTTCCCCCAGTGGGGTTAGGATGGATTTGCGATAACCAATCCATTCCACGAAAGAGAAGCAATGCTGATCAAGACTCTACTGAACAAAGTC